>JBEKAA010000006.1:0-118118 GCA_050018455.1 Thermoanaerobaculaceae bacterium
CCTTCAACGACTGCACCTTCGTAATCGCCGCCGTCAACGTCGTCTTCCCGTGGTCCACGTGCCCAATCGTCCCCACGTTCACGTGCGGCTTCGTCCTGTCAAACTTCTGCTTGGCCATGGTTCCCTTGCCTCCCTCTCCCCTGATCTGTCAGACGGCCCCGGCCCGCGAGGTGACGGGCCCCGTTGTCACTGCTCGTTCAGTTGCTCTTCACTCCTTCACAGGTGCAGACAGTGGAGCCCAGGACCAGATTTGAACTGGTGACCCCGTCCTTACCAAGGACGTGCTCTACCGCCTGAGCTACCTGGGCCCACGAGAAAGCCTGCGAAGCTATGGAGCGGGAGACGGGATTCGAACCCGCGACCAACAGCTTGGAAGGCTGTGACTCTACCCCTGAGTTACTCCCGCGTGTATGCAAGAAGAGTGGTGCGGGCGGATGGATTTGAACCACCGTAGGGCGTTGCCCGGCAGATTTACAGTCTGCTGCCATTGACCGCTCGGCCACACCCGCACGCATGACACCGCCGTCGAGGCACTCCGGACCGTGCAAAGGCTGCCGCTGCTCACTGGAGCTGGCGATGGGACTCGAACCCGTAACCTGCGGATTACAAATCCGCTGCTCTACCAGTTGAGCTACGCCAGCCTGCGCGGGAACGAGCACCCGTCTATCCCCTCTGCCAAAGATCTCCCCTCGAGGCACACCTACCCCGGAGGGGGACGGAGATGATACCACTGTACGCAGCAAATGCAAGACCCTTTGAAGAAGCTGACAGCTCTCCCCCACCCGCCCACCCAGCCCACAGCCGACAGCTTTCCGACCCATAGAGACAGTCGACAGCTTCCGCCCACCCTCCCACCCAGTTAACAGTTGACAGTCCCCCACCCACCCAAGAAACAAAACTGCGGGAGAGGAGGCTGCGAGCTGTACGTCTTTGACTGTCAACTGTTAACTGTCAACTGTTAACTCTTGGTGGGATAGCGACGGCGCCACTCCCACGCAAGCACCCCGGCGGCGACCGAGAGGTTCAGCGACTCGACGCCCGCTGCGAGCGGGATTGCCACGGTGCCGTCGAGCGCCTTCCGGGTCTTCGCACGCAGTCCGCCCGCTTCCGCGCCCAGGCAGAGCAGCAGCCGGTCCGGCAGTTCGAGGCGGTCGAGAGGGGTCCCGCCCGCCTCGGCCCCGTACACCCAGAACCCGGCCTCCTTCGCCGCCACCGCGAAGTCGCCCAGCGCCCCGACATGGGCGATGCGCACCAACGGCAGGGTGCCGGCGGCAACCTTGGCGGCCGCGCCTCCGAGCGGAGGCGGGTGCGGACCGCCCAGGACAACGCCGCCGAGGCCAAATGCGGCGGCGCTCCGCACCACGGCCCCGAGGTTGTGCCCGTCCTCGAGCCCGTCCAGGCCGATCAAACACACCTGTCCGTCGAGACTCAAGAGCGATTCCGGCTCGGCGAGGGGCGCCGGGGCCAGCCGCGCCGCGACACCGTTGTGCGCGTTTCCGGCCGCTGCCTCATCGAGCTTGCGCCTCGGCACCGAGCTGAACCGGACGCCTGCCGCGCGGGCGGCGTCGAGCACCTGCCGCGCCCGCGGACCCCCGAGACCGTCCGCGATCCACACCACCTCGACGCGAGCCGCTTCGCGTTCGAGGGCGGCGAGCACCGTGTGGAAGCCGACCACCCATTCCGCCCCCACAACCGGGGTCCGGGGTCCGGGGTCCGGGGTCCGAGAAGAGTCGTGCTTTCGCATCAGGAGTGTGCGGCCGGTTCCAGCGTGACCAGGGCGAACGCGACGACGCCTTCCTTCCTTCCCACGAAACCCATTCCCTCGCACGTTGTGGCCTTGACGTTCACCTCGTCCGGCGCGAGACCGAGTAGCTCGGCAAGACGCGCCCGCATCGCCGAACGGTGCGGCGCAATCCTCGGAGCCTCGGCGAGCAGCGTCAGGTCGCAGCCAGCGACGCACCACCCCTGGTGGGAGGCAAGCGTGATCGCGTGACGCACGAACAGTTCGGACGGTGCATCGCGCCAGCGCTCCTCGGAAGGAGGGAAGTGCTCACCGATGTCGCCGCAGCCGCATGCGCCGAGAATCGCGTCGGTCACCGCATGGAGCGCGGCGTCAGAGTCGGAGTGCCCGGCCAGCCCCGTCTCGCCGGGGAGCAGGATCCCGCAGAGCCAGAGGGGACGCCCGACGGCGAACGGGTGCACGTCGACACCCTGCCCGACCCGCGTCCGCCTCGGAAAGACCCCTGCGACGACGGCGAGGTCGTCGGGGTGCGTCACCTTCACGTTCCGGGTGTCCCCGGGAACTGCGACCACCGCGCCCCCCTGACGCTCGACGAGCGCGGCTTCGTCGGTCCAGAAAGCGTCCCCGCCGGCCTCCAGGGCGCTGCGGAGCACGTCGGCGCGGAACGCCTGGGGCGTGAGCGCGCGGGCCAGCTTGTCGCGCGGCACCGTCGTCTCCACCGTGCCGTCGGGGCGCAGGCGCTTGACGGTGTCGACCACGGGCGCCACGAGGAGAGCTGCGCCGCCCTCGGCGGCCGCAGCCACGACGCGCACCACATCGCCCGGAGGGACGAACGGCCGCGCGCCATCGTGGATCACCACGACCGTGCCGTCGTCCGCGTCGAGGGCCGCGAACCCGTTCCTCACGGAGTCCTGGCGGCGCGCGCCGCCGGCCGTGACCCGGACGCCAAGGCCCTCCCAGCGGGCCCGGGCCTGCTCGACCTGGTCGCTACGCACCACCAGCACCAGTGGCGCATTCGGGAACGGCTGTCGGACCGCGGCCACGGCACGCTCCAGCACCGACCGCCCGCCCACCTGAGCACTGAGCTTGTCCGTTCCGAAACGGGCCGATGACCCGGCGGCAACAACGATGAGGGCTACTTTAAGTTCCGCCATGATCGTCCCGTGAGGCCTCTCGCCGTGATCCCGAGAGATCCTTCGCGCCGCATTAGGCAGCGCTCAGGATGTGACCCGGCCCGCGCCGCGGCCCGGGTCACACCTCCAAGATCTCCTTCTCCTTCGCGCCGAGGACCTCGCCAATGTGCTTGATGTGCTCGTCGGTGTGTTTCTGGATCTCTTCGAGCCCGCGATGCAGGTCGTCCTCCGAGATCTTCTTGTCCTTCTCGAGCTTCTTGAGAGCCTCGTTGCCGTCGCGGCGGACGTTGCGCACGGCGGTCCGGGCTCGTTCCGCGTACTCATGGGCGACCTTGACGAGCTCCTTCCGCCGCTCCTGGGTCGGCGTCGGGACCGGCAGCTTGATCACCTTGCCGTCGTTCATCGGGTTGAGGCCGAGGTTGGCCTTCTGGATCGCGTGCTCGATCGCCGAGATGAGCGTCGGGTCCCACGGTTGGATCACCATCAGGGTGGGATCCGGCACCGAAAGGTTCGCCACCTGGTTGAGGGGCGTGGGCGTGCCGTAGTAGTCAACCCGCACCGAGTCCAGGATTCCGAGCGAGGCCCGCCCCGTGCGCACCGTCTTGAGCTCGTCGCGCAGGACTTCCAGCGCCTTGTCCATGTGCGCCTTCGTCGTCTTGACCGTCTCGCGCATCGCCACTCCCTCTGGCGGCCCCGTCGCAGGCGGGTCCGCATTGAGATGTCGCCGTGCTCCATTGTATCCGCTCAGATGAAAGCTGACAGCTCTCCGCCACCCGCCCGCCCAGTTGACAGCTGACAGCTCCCCCTCCCACCCAAGAAAGGCCACACCTGGGAGGGACGCTGTTGGCTGTTGGCTGTTGGCTGTTGGCTGTTGGCTGTTGGCTGTTGGCTGTTGGCTGTTGGCTGTTGGCTGTCTCTCACGAGACCGTGGAGCCGACGTCCTCGCCCAGCACGACACGCTTGATATTGCCCGGCACGCGGATGTTGAAGATCCTGATCGGGATTTTCGCGTTCTGGCAGAGCGAGATCGCGGCGGCGTCCATGATCTTCAGGCTGTTCTCGAGCAAGTACTGGTAGCTCGCCTGCTTGAGCAGCTTGGCGCCGGCGTCCCGAACCGGATCGGCGGTGTAAAGGCCGTCCACCTTGGTGCCCTTGAGCAGGGCGTCGGCGCGGATCTCGCTCGCCCGCAGCGCGGCCGCCGAGTCCGTCGTGAAGAACGGGTTGCCGGTGCCGGCCGCGAAGATCACGACGCGGTTCTTCTCCAGGTGTCGGATCGCCCTCCGGCGGATGAACGGCTCGGCGACCTCGCGGATGTCGATGGCGGTGAGCACCCGAGTGAAGCAGCCACGCCGCTCGAGTGCGTCCTGCAGGGCGAGGGCGTTGATCACCGTGGCGAGCATCCCCATGTTGTCGCCTGTGACGCGGTCGAGCCCCTGCTCCGTGGCGGCGATCCCTCGGATGATGTTGCCGCCGCCGATCACGATCGCGACCTCGACGCCGAGGTCGCGCACGTCGGCGATCTCCGCGGCGAGGACGGGGAGCACTTCGGGCGCGATCCCGAAAGGCTGGTTGCCCATCAGGACCTCGCCCGAGAGCTTGAGGACAATGCGCCGGTACGCCGTCGGCCCGCTCACTTCTCTACCGCCGCGGCCCCCTCGCCGAGCTTGAAGCGCAGGAAGCCCTTCACGGCCACGCCGCCGCGGTCCGCCAGCACCGCCGAAACCTTCTTCGCGGGATCCTTGACGAACGGCTGGTCCACGAGGCACACCTGCTCGTAGAACTTGGTCACCTTGCCGTCGGCGATCTTCTCGATCACCTGCGCCGGCTTGCCAGAGGCGGCGGCCTGCGCCTTGGCGATCTCGCGCTCCTCGTTGACGACTTCGGCCGGCACTTCGTTCGCGGTGACCCACCGTGGCTCGGCGGCCGCGATCTGCATCGCCACGTCCTTTACGGTTTCTTCGTCGGCCGCGTCCGACACCTCGACGATCACCCCGATCTTGCCGCCCATGTGGAGGTACGAGCCGACCTTCATGCCTGGGGCCGCGGCCATGAAGCCGACGCGTGAGAGGAGAATGTTCTCGCCGATGGTGGCGATCTGGGTCGCGATCACCTCGCCCACCGTGTGGAGCGGATCGCCGACGTAGCGCGTCGCCTTCACCTTCTCGACGTCAGAGACGCCGTCGGCCGCCACCTGGTCGGCGAGCGTGTGGGCAAAAGCCTGGTACTGCTCCGTTCGGGCGACGAAATCGGTCTCGCAGTTCAGTTCGACCATGCCGGCGCGCCGGCCGTCCTCCGCGACAGCGATGACCACGAGGCCGTCCTTGGCGGTGCGACCGGCCTTCTTGGCAGCGGCGGACAGCCCCTTCTTACGGAGGATCTTGATTGCCTCCTCCAGGTCGCCGTTCGCCTCCTGCAGCGCCCGCTGGCAGTCCATCATCCCCGCGCCCGTCTTCTCGCGCAGCTCCTTCACCATCGCAGCAGAAATCGCCATCTCGTTCCTCCATGACAACGGCCAGGAAGCGCACCCCCCTGGCCGTGAAAAAACCGTGGTCCGTGATCAGTGGTCCGTGGTCAGAAACGGCCGTTGTCGCTATCGACCCGCTGCCCGCTCTCTCAACATTGCCCGCAGTCCACGGTCCACGGGCCACGGTGCTCTCAGCGCTTCTCGTACTGCTCGGTCTCCTCGTCGTAGTCTTCGAACGTCTCCTCGAGGGACGGCAGCGCCGCCTCCTCTGTAGTCTTCGCCTCGGCTACCGCCTCGGCCGGCGGCGCTTCCACGGCCTCGACCGGGGGGGCGCTGGCGCGAACCAGCGCGGCCTCGGGTTCAGTCCGCCCCTCGACCATCGCGAGGCCCTCGAGCACCGAGTCGGCGATCCGCGAGGTGAACAGCTTGATGGCGCGGATGGCGTCGTCGTTGCCCGGGATGGGGTAGTCCACCACGTCCGGATCGCAGTTGGTGTCCACCACCGCCACGACCGGGATCCCGAGTCGGTTCGCCTCGTGCACGGCGTTGTGCTCGTGGTTGGTGTCGATCACGTACAACGCGTCCGGGAGCGACTCCATGTCGCGAATGCCGCCGAGGTTCTTTTCCATCTTGGTGCGCTCGCGCTCGAGGTGAACGCGCTCTTTCTTGGTGATCTGAGCATCCGTGTTGGCGAGCTGGCGCTCGATGTCCTTGAAGCGCTCGACGGACCGGCGCAGGGTGACGAAGTTCGTGAGCGTGCCGCCCAGCCAGCGGTTTGCGACGTAGAACATCCCGCTGCGGGTGGCCTCTTCCTTGACCACGTCCTGGGCTTGCCGTTTCGTGCCGACGAAAAGGACAGTCCCGCCCGTGGACACGAGGTCGCGGACGAAGTTGGAGGCTTCTTCGAAGAGCTGCAGCGTCCTCTGAAGGTCAACGATGTAGATCCCGTTGCGCTTTCCGAAGATGTAGGGTCGCATCTTCGGGTTCCAGCGCCGGGTCTGGTGACCGAAGTGGACGCCAGCCTCGAGCAGCTCTTTCATTGAGATGGAAGCCAAGAGAGTATCTCCTTTCAGGCTTTCCTAACGCTTCGAGAACTGGAACCGACGGCGAGCCTTGGGCTGGCCGTACTTCTTGCGCTCGACCTCGCGCGCGTCGCGCGTGAGGAAGCCGGCGCTCTTCAGCTTCGGCCGCAGCTCGGGGTTGAACTCGAGGAGGGCGCGGGACAGGCCGTGCCGGATCGCTCCGGCCTGGCCGGTCATGCCGCCGCCCGCCACGTTGATCACGATGTCGAACTTTTCGTTCGTCTCGGTGATTGCCAGCGGCTGACGGATGACCATCTTGAGCACGCGGTTGGGGAAGTAGGTTTCGAAGTCGCGGTCGTTGACCTTGATGACGCCGGTGCCCGGACGCAAGTAGACGCGAGCCACCGCGTTCTTCCGCCGGCCGGTCCCGTAATACTGGATGCTCGCCACGGATCCTCTCCTTACCCTTCCGCCTTCACGACCTGCGGCTGCTGCGCCTGGTGGGGGTGCTCCGCTCCGGCGTAGACCTTGAGCTTGCGAAGAAGCTGACGGCCCAACCGGTTCTTCGGCAGCATCCCCCAGACCGCGAAGCGCACCAGACGCTCGGGCGACCTGTCGCGCAGCTCGCGGGCGGTCTGCTGGTGCAGGTGCCCCGGGTCGCCGGAATGGCGGTAGTACCTCTTGTCGTCCCACTTGTTGCCGGTCAGCTTGATCTTGTCCGCGTTGACCACGATCACAAAATCGCCCGTGTCGAGGCCCGGCGTGAAGCTCGCCTTGTGCTTGCCGCGCAAGAGCGTCGCCACCTTCGTGGACAGACGTCCGAGCACGGCATCGGCCGCGTCGATCACGTACCAGTCGTGGCTGATCTCACCCTGTTTTGGCACGTACGTCTTCATCATCGGCTCTCCACTCGCTCGTCGAAACCCACGCGAGGCAAACCCCTACTCGCAAGGGACGAAGATGCTACCCCGGTGGCTCGGATCTGTCAAGCGCGGCAGGCACATTCACTGTTGGGCGGGAGCGCGCCGGTGGCACCCTGCCGGTCGCCAACCCTGCGCTTCGGGGGTGCGTATCATCAAGGGCGGACCCGCCGCAGGCGCGGGCCGCGGGAGGACTCACGATGGCCTTCACTCGAACCACAGCTACGGCCGCGGCTCTGGCCCTTCTCCTCACCGGCATCGCCGGCGCGCAGCAGGCCGGACCGGGTGGCCGCCTCGCATACCCCGCCGCCCAGCAAGGCGACGTCGTCGACGACTACCGTGGCGTGAAGATCGCCGACCCCTACCGATGGATGGAGGAGCTCGACTCCGCCGGGACGCGCGCGTGGGTCGAGGCCGAGGCCGGGTTGACCGAGTCCTACCTGGCGGCCATCCCCGCTCGAGACGCGATCCGGAAGCGCCTGACCGAGCTCTGGGACTACGAGCGCAACACCGTACCTTTCGTCCAGGGCGGGAGGACGTTCTTCACCCGCAACAGCGGTCTGCAGGCACAGAATGTGCTCTACGTCGTGGATTCCCCCGATGCCGAGCCGCGGGTGCTCCTCGACCCCAACACGCTCTCCAAGGACGGAACCGTCGCGATGTCGGGCACCTCCGTCTCTAATGACGGGAAGTGGCTCGCGTACAGCACGTCCGCGGCCGGCTCCGACTGGCAGGAGTGGCGGGTCCGCGACGTCGCGACCGGCAGAGACGCCGGGGACCGCCTCGAATGGACCAAGTTCACGCGCGCCGCCTGGACGCACGACGGAACCGGGTTCTTCTACCCCCGTTTCGACCAGCCTCCCGCCGGGGCCGAGCGCAAGGCCACCAACTTCTTCCAGAAACTCTGCTACCACAAGCTCGGGACGCCGCAGTCCGCCGACGCGATCGTCTACCGGCGCGACGATCACAAGGACTGGCAGTTCTCCCCCGAAGTGTCCGACGACGGCCGCTACCTCGTCATCAGGGTCGCGAGCGGCAGCACCCGCTACAACGCCGTCTTCGTCCGCGATCTGACCGACCCGGCCGCCAAGGTCGTCGAACTCCTCCCCGACTTCGATGCCAACTACACCTTCGTCGACAACGACGGCCCGGCGTTCTTCTTCCGCACCGACCAGTGCGCGCCCAACGGTCGGCTGATCGCGATCGACACGAGGAGCCCGGGCCGCGCACGGTGGCGGGAGATCGTCCCCGAGGGGAAGGATGTGCTGGTGCGCGTCTCGCTGGTCCACGACACGTTCATCGCGAGCTACCTCAAGGACGCCGCGAGCGCCGTGCGCCTCTTCGCGTTGGACGGCAAGCCTGCGGGCGAGGTGGCGCTTCCCGGTCTGGGAAGCGCGCAGGGGTTCTCCGGCAAGCGCAGCGACACGGTGACGTTCTATTCGTTCACCGGGTTCACCGCGCCCGGGACGGTGTACAGGTTCGACGTCACATCGAGGACGAGCACGATGTTCAGGGAAGCCAAGGTCGCCGCGGATCTGGGCCGGTTCGAGACGACCCAGGTCTTCTACACCAGCAAGGACGGGACCCGCGTTCCGATGTTCCTCTCGTATCGGAAGGGCATCAAGCTCGATGGGCACAACCCCACGCTGCTGTACGCCTACGGCGGCTTCGACATCCCCTCGACCCCGACCTTCTCGGTACCGATCCTCGTCTGGATGGAGATGGGTGGCGTCTACGCGGTCGCCAACATCCGAGGCGGCGGGGAGTCCGGAGAGGCTTGGCACGAAGCCGGAATGCACGAACGAAAGCAGAACGTGTTCGACGATTTCATCGCGGCCGCCGAGTGGCTGATCGCGAACAAGTACACCTCAAAGAACCGGCTCGCGATCTACGGCAGGAGCAACGGCGGTCTCCTGATCGGTGCAGTCCTCAACCAGCGCCCCGATCTGTTCGGCGCCGCGACCCCGACCGTCGGCGTCATGGACATGCTGCGCTTTCAGAAATTCACGATCGGGTGGTCGTGGGCCTCGGAGTACGGCACCGCGGAAGACCCCAAGATGTTCCCGGCACTGCGGGCCTACTCGCCGCTGCACAACGTCAAGCCCGGCGCGTGCTATCCGCCGACGCTGGTCATGACGGCCGACCACGACGACCGGGTGTTCCCGGCGCACTCGTTCAAGTACGCGGCGACTCTTCAGGCCGCCCAGGGGTGCGCCAACCCGGCCCTGATCCGGATCGACACGAGGGCCGGGCACGGCCCCGGAAAGCCCACATCGAAGCAGATCAGCGAGGACACCGACCGCCTCGCGTTCATCGTGAAGTCGCTCGGAATGCCGTCACCGCAGTTCTGACGCCATCCAACTCCGGAACAGCAAGGGTGCAGAGGAGCGGGGGAGCAGAGGAGCAAGCGACCGTTCGCAGGTTCAGACGTTCACAGGTTCGAAAGTTCAGAGACAAGAAGCAAGAAAATCGGGAATAGGACGGGAGCCAGGAGATTGCTTCTCCCGGTGGATCCCCTCTGCCCCTCTGCCCCTCTGCCCCTCTGCCCCTCTGCCCCTCTGCCCCTCTGCCCCTCTGCCCCTCTGCCCCTAGGCACCCGTTTTCGGCGCCCTACTTCTTAAGCCACTGATCCAGCCACCCGAGCACGGTCTCGTGCCACAGGATCGAGTTGGCCGGCTTGAGCACCCAATGGTTCTCGTCAGGGAAGACCAGAAGCTTCGACGGGATCCCCTTGCGTTGCAGCACGGTGAACGTCGCCAGGCCCTCGCTGTACGGGATACGGAAGTCCTTCATCCCGTGGACCACCAGAGTAGGGGTCTTCCAGTTCTTGACGAAGTCGATCGGGTTGACCTTGGCGTACCCCTGGGGATTCTCCCATGGCGTGCCCCGGTGTTCCCACTCGGGAAACCAGAGCTCCTCGGTGTCGAAGTAGGCGAAGCGCTCGTCGAGGTTGCCGTCGTGGCACACCAGGCACTTGAAGCGGTCGGTGTGGCCCGCGACCCAGTTGATCATGTATCCGCCGTACGAGGCGCCGAGGGCGCCCATCCGGTCCCCGTCCAGGAACGGGAACTTCGCGAGCGCGAAGTCGAGCCCTTCCATGAGGTCCTCGAACGGCGCGCCGCCCCAGTCGTCGTTGATGGCGTCCGTGAACGCCTGGCCGTACCCGGTGGAGCCGTGGAAGTCCACCATCACGGCGGCGTAGCCGGCGCCGGCGTACGCCTGCGGGTTCCAGCGGTAGTGGAAGTCGTTGCCGAACATCCCCTGCGGGCCACCGTGGATGAGGAACGCGACGGGATACTTCTTCGCCGGGTCGAAGTCCGCCGGGTAGACGATGTAGCCGTACACGGTGTCGCCCTTGGCGCCGGTGAACGAGAACTGCTCGGGTTTCCCGAATCGCGCCGCGGCGACCTTGGCGTCGTTGAGATGGGTGACGCGTCTCGGCTCCTTGCCGTCGAGGCCGATCGTGTAGAGCTCGGTCGGACCCAGGAGCGAGTTCATCGCGTAGAGGATCCGGTTGCCGGCGGCCTGCTGCGGCTCGCTGCACGTTCCAGCCCCGACCACGAGCCTCGCCTTCCCGGTCGCGACGTCGATCGCGAACACCGCGCCCTGCCCGAGATGATCGGCCGTGACGAGGAGCGTCCCATCGCCGATCCACGCGAGACTGCCCGGCGAGCGGTCGCCGCGCGGCGAGTCGTCCGCCCGCAGCGTGAACGTGCGCTCGGCGCCGGTCGCCCGGTTGCGGAGCACGATCTCGAACCTGTCCGCCTCGTACCCCGGGCGGCTCATCGCCAGGTAAGCCAGCGTTTTCCCGTCGGGCGAGAACTTCGGCTGCGCGTCCCATGCCGGGTTCGTCGTGATGCGCCTCGGGGCCGCCGACCCGCCGATCGGGACCTCGAACAGGTCGAAGTTGGTGGACCACGACTCGGCGGACTTGTCGGCGCCCATCTCCTTGGCGGAGAACACGACGGCCTTGCCGTCGGGCGAGACCGCGAAGTCCTCGCTGCCGCCGAACGGTTTGGTCGGGCAGTCGGCGTCCATCTGCGCCATCAGGTCGGTTGCCTTGCCGGTGGCGAGGTCGTACGCGAACACGTGGTTGCGGGTGCCGTCGTCCCACGTGTCCCAGTGGCGGACGAACAGGTGGTCGAAGAGCATCCCGGAGGCCTTGGACTTCTCCTTCTTCTCCAGGATCTCGTGAGTCTCCTCGGGCGTCTTGCCGGGAAGCACCGCCATCCCGAACAGCAGCGTGCCGCCGCCGGGCGCGACTTCAAGCGCGTCCACATCGAGCGGAAGCTTGGTGACCTGCTGCGCCTCGCCGCCGTCCACAGCGATCTTCCACACCTGCTCCGAGCCCGAGCGCGGCGAGACGAAGTAGATCGTCTTGCCGTCGGGGCCCCAGGACGGCTGACCGTCGCCCGCCGCATGGGTCGTCAGGTGCTTGACCCACGAACCGTTGGTCGCGGCGAGGTAGAGGTCGCCGTCCCGCTTGTTCTTCTCGAGATTCGTGACGCTCACCTGGAACACCACGAGCGTTCCGTCCGGGGAGACGCTCGGAGCGGAGATCCGCGCCATCGCCAGCATGTCGTTCACCGAGAAGGGGTGCGTCTCGGCGGCGACCGCGCCGGCCACGAGTCCGCACAACAATGTGAGGGAAAGCAACCGCAGCATGTCGTCCTCCCGCCCGCGGGCGCGGGCCGGTGTGTATCGTACAACCTCCCCCTGGGTTCGGCACCCCGCTCGAAAGCAGCAGCGGAGGAGCGGAGGTGCAGAGGAGCGGAGGGGAAGAAACCGGATCGCTTCAGGCCCGCTTCTTGCTCCTCTGCTCCCCTGCTCCCTTGCCTCTCTGCTCCTCCACGCAGCGCGCGGATCGCGTACGATTGGGTCATGAGAGACCCCGGGAGGATCGCAGTCTTCCTCGTCGTCGTGCTGGGCACATGGACCCTGATGCACGTCTACGTGGTCTGGCGCGCTTCGTCCGTGCCGACGAACTCGGCGCACGTCCCGCGGTGGGCGCTGGTGGCCGCGGTCGCGATGCTGTGGGTCGCGTACCCGCTCTCGCGCATTCTCGATCGCAACAATCTCGGCCTTGCCGCGCGGCCGTTGGAGTTCGTCGGCTCGGCGTGGCTCGGCGTGCTGTTCCTGGCGTGCGTGACCCTCCTCGCGGTGGATGCGGTCACGCTCGGAGGGCTGGGCTTCCCTTCCATCGCGCCCTCGCTGCGCGGGTGGGGGCTTGCCACCGCGTGCGCGCTGTCGCTCATCGCGCTGGTCCAGGGGCTGCGCCCGCCGGTCGTCGTCGACTACGAGGTCTTCCTTGCCGGCCTGCCGGCCGAACGCGACGGCCTCGTGCTCGTCGAGGTCTCCGACCTCCACCTCGGCACGCTTATCGGAGACCGTTGGCTAGCCCGCCTGGTGGACCGGGTCGATGCCATGAAGCCGGACCTCGCGGTCGTCGCCGGCGACCTCATCGACGGCAACGTCGACCGGGTCGAGCCTTTCCTCCCGGAGTTGAAGCGCCTGCGCGCGCCGCTCGGGGTGTTCGCGGTCACGGGGAATCATGAGGTCTACGCGGGCCTCGACCGCAGCGTGAAGCTTTTCGAGGAAGCCGGGTACACCGTGCTGCGCGACCGTTGGGTGGAGCCGGCCCCGGGGCTGATCCTCGCCGGCGTCGACGACCTGACCGCCCGCCGCCAGTTCGGCGTCGACAACCACCCCGTGGAGAAGGCGCTCGCGGGCCGCCCCCACGGGGCCACGGTGCTGCTCTCGCACACCCCGTGGCAGGCGCAGAAGGCGGCGGAGCTCGGCGCGGGGCTGATGCTTTCGGGCCACACGCACGACGGCCAGATCTGGCCGTTCGGCTACCTCGTGCAATTTACCTACCCGCTGATGGGCGGGCGCTACACCGTCGGCGGGATGACGGCGATCGTCTGCCGCGGCACCGGCACATGGGGTCCCCGAATGCGCCTGTGGCGCCCGAGCGAGATCGTTCGCATCACCCTTCGCGCCCCGAAAACCTGAGGTGTTCGAAGATTTGTCGGCAGCAGAGGTGCGGAGGGGCTGAGGAGCAGAGGAGCAGAGACCGTTCGCAGGTTCACACGTTCGAAAGTTCGAATGTTCAGAGACAGAAACCAAGAGGATGCCGGGAATTCTGCATGGAGTTGGAGGTTGGCGCTTCCCTAGCGAGCCTTCGAGCAGAGTCTGCTCCTCTGCTCCTCTGCTCCTCTGCTCCTCTGCTCCTCTGCTCCGCCGACGCTACTTCGTGCCGTCCCACTGTCTGAGGAACGCCAGGAGCTTCGCAGGGTCGTGGCCCGGGGTGTTGCGGTCCGGGTTCTCGAACGAGCCGCTGTCCTGCGTGTGCAGGATCTTGAGCTTCGGCGAGAGGACGACGAACGACGGGAACCCGAGCGCCTCGGGGTCGCCCAGGTGCGCCATCGCCTCGGCGTTCCTGTTCTCCTTCGACCAGTTGAGGTGCACCAGCTCGAAGTGCGCGGCGATTTCTCCCTTGAGCTCGGCGTTCGCGACCATCAGGCTGTCGAGCGCCCGGCACCACTTGCACCAGTTGCCGCCCACGATCACCAGCACGCGTTTCCCGTCGGTTCCCGCCTTCTGCGCCGCGCCTTGGACCTGTTTCCATCCGTCGAGCGACGGGTCGTACGGACCAACCGCCTTGGTCGGAGTGTCGGCAATGGCGATCCCTCCAATGCCAAGCGCGAAAAGGACGGCGATTGCGATCGACGGCTTCATCGGACCCTCCGCCACGCGGACGCGCAGCGGTTGGATTGTACCCCGGCAACGTGGGGCGGCCGACGTTCGGAGGTTCGGAGGCTCTTTTCCAGTTTACCAGCAGAGGAGCGGAGGAGCATGGGAGCAGAGGAGAAAGCGACAGCTTGGGCCTGCTTCGCTTCTACCTCCTCTGCCCCTCCGCTCCCCTGCTCCTCTGCCGTTGGCGAACCTATGAACTTCCAAACGATCTTCGTTGAACTTTCGAACGTTGGAAGGTGCGAACGTCTCCTACCCTGCGGTCCCCCTACTGCTTCGGACCGAGATAGCGGACCACCAGCAACGTCACATCGTCCTCGGCCTCGCGCCCTGCGCCATGCGCCGCGGCCGCTTCCAGCAGGGCGTTCGCCACCCCTTCAGCGCTCGAGCCCGAAAAGCCCTCGAGGGTTCGCCGGACGCCTTCGACGCCGAACTCCTCGTCGGTCGGCGAGAACCACTCGGAGATCCCGTCGCTGTAGAACACTATCGTGTCCCCCGGCGTCAACTGGAGCGTCTCCACACCCCAGGTCGCGTTCGGCAGCAGGCCGAGGATCGGTCCCCGGGGCGTCACCAGTTGCACGCTCCGGTCGCCTCGCAACAGCGCAAGAGGGCAGTGGCCGGCGTTGGTCAGCGCCAGCGTGCCGTCCCGCGAGAGCACGCCCATCCCGAGGGTCAGGAACTTGTTGCCGGTGTTGTGCTCGATCAGGCTCCGGTTGAGCGCGGGCAGTACGACCTCGATCGGTTGCCCGAGCTCGTGAAGGAGGCCCAGCATCCCCTGCACCATCGCCATGATGAGCGCGGCCGGGACCCCTTTGCCCGAGACGTCCCCGAGCGCGACCGCGAGGGATCCATCCTCGCGGACCGCCCCCTGGTAGAGATCGCCGCCCACGCTGCGCGCGGCGTGCGACAGGGCAAAGACCTCCGCGTACGGCACCTGCGGCAGGGCAGGGAGGAGTGCGTTCTGGATCCCCCTGGCAAGCGTCATCTCGTGGTCGGTCTTGGCCTTCTCGCGCGCCTCCCGGTACAGCTTCGCGCTGTCCACCGCGACAGCGGCGTCCGCCGCCAACGTTTCGAGCACCGCCAGGTCCTCGCGACCAAAAGGCTTGCCGGCTTTCGTGCGCTCCACGAGGATCCCGCCGATGACCTCCACGGTCGCGATGAACGAGGCCTCCTCGGCGCGGCCGAACGGCCTCCTGGCCACGAGGAGCGGCGCGGCGACCGCGAGCGCGGCGCCACGGGCGACCATGGTCGTGGACGGCGACACCTCCATGCCCACGTACACCGCTCTTCGCTCGGACAGGGCACGCTCGAAGAGAGAGCTGCGCTGCCCCCACGCCGTCTCGGTCACGTCGCGTGGGTAGGACGCAACCGTGCGCCGCTCGCCGTTCTCGACCAGGATCAGGCAGCCGCGGTCCGCCCGCAACAGCCTCACCGCCGCCTGGAGGACCACGTGCACGACGTCATCGAGCACCGTCGCCGCATTGAGCGCGCGGGCGACCTCGAGCAGCACCTGCAGTTGCCGGACACCTCCTCCTTCGCCGCTGCTCTGCTCGGCCACCATCTCCAGCGCGCTCGACGACTCGTCGGCCTGAACGACGTACTCGGTCCTCGGCCCGATCCGCAGGACGTCGCCCGGCTTGAGCACCGCCCGCTGAACCTTCGCGTCGTTGACGAAGGTGCCGCCGGAGGATCCGAGATCCTCCACCACCAGTTCGTTTCCGTTCCAGCCCACCTTGGCGTGCCGGCGCGACACCGTGGGCTCGGCGATGACGATGTCGCACGCGGGGTCCCGCCCCATGCGCATGACCGGCTGCTGCACCCGCACACGCGGCACCAGGGCCCCGGGGTCCCGGGGAACCAAGGTCGGCGCCGAACCCCACTCGTTCCGCTCGCCTTCGGACATGGATGAAGTCTAGCAAAGCGAGACCGTTCGAGCACCCGGCCGGGGGCCGCTGACGTGGCGGTGTATACTCCGCCCTGCGCCGTTGGCGCCTGTAATGCGGACCATCACGTATCTGACACGCAGGGGGATGCTCAAGAGAGGCGCAATGGCGCTCGTGGGCGGGGGTGTGCTCGCCCGCTCCGGCTGGCTCGAGGCCACCGAGCTTCCCATGGTACGGCGCGTCGTCATCCGCCATCCCCTCCTTCCACCGGCGTTCGAAGGCCTCCGCATAGCCCAGGTCTCGGACGTCCACGCCGGTGTTTTCATGCCGCCAGAGCGGCTCGAGTGCGTGCGCGCGCTGATCGAGCGGCTCGCGCCTGACGTCGTCGTCTTCACCGGGGACCAGCTCGACCGCAGACAGGTCGACGCCGATCTCTTCGTTCATGGTTTTGCCGGTGTCGACGCCCCCCTCGGGGTCTACGGCATCCTCGGCAACCACGACCACCTCGCGAGCCCGCGCCTCGCGCTGGCAGCGATGCAGGCCGTGGGGATCACGCCGCTCGTCAACGACTCCGTGACCCTCCGGCGGGGCAGCGCGTCGATCGCGATCGCCGGCGTCGACGATCTCGACGCCATCCCCGGCTGGGGACCCGATTTCGGCGTCGTCGGACGCTCGGACGCCCCGTTCCGCTTGCTCCTCTGCCACCAGCCCGGCGGCTGGCGCGCGGCCCGCGCCGCCGGCGCCGACGTGACGCTCGCGGGCCACACCCACGGCGGCCAGATCGCGCTTCCCTCCCGCGGGGTCAACGTCGCGCGGCTCTCGACGCCGTACGTCGCCGGCCCCTATCAGCGCGGGGAGCAGATCCTGTACGTCTCTCGCGGCATCGGGGTGGGCGCGATCCCCCTCCGTTTCGGCGTGCCGCCGGAGATCGATCTGGTCACGCTGCGCCGCGGCCCTGCCTCCGTCGTCTGAGGCTCCGCCTCAACCGTCGATCACTCATTCGCTGGGCGGACGGCAGCGAAGCGCACCCAGGGCTCGGAGTTTCGGAAGAGCGGCACGCCCAGCACCACGTCGACGTGGTAGTTCTGGAGCTTGGCGACGAGCGCGCCGTCGCGGGACACCGAGAGGTAAAGGTTCCGTTGCGAGCCGCCGACGCCGAGGTTTGGAACCGACCAGTACGACTCGCGGACTTGGGTGCACGCCAGCGCCCGCTTCACGCAGAAACAACCCTTGAACTCTCTGACCGCCGCGGCGTCGCCATCGGGCGTGACGAAGAGGGTGACGAAGCTGTCGCCGTGCGCGTCGACTCGCCGCGGCTCGACCCTGAGAGTCAGGGATATGGTCGGACGATCCATCTCCAGCAGGGCCGTCAGGAGGACCGGCCGGGTCTCGGACGCCGTAACCGCAAGCTCGCCCGCATTCGAATACGTTGCACCGATGGTTCTGCACTCCGCGTCGAGAGGCGCGATCGCCCCCCAGGTGCCGGGGTAGCCCGCGTCCTGGATCAGAGGCGCGCGAACGCCGACGCAGCCGGCAAGGGCGAGGCCGACGACCGCGAGGCGGACAGGGGAAGCCGCGCACCGGCGGCGTCGGGCGATTCCTCGTTTCCCGGACATGACACCCTCGGCATCTCCTCTTCGGGCACATTATGGGCCCGGCGGCGGTCGCTCGCGCCCGCCCTTGCCCGCGAAATCGTGTCTCGCCGCGTCCCGGAGCGCGCCGGGCGCCATTCGAGCAGCACGCGGTGCTTGTTCCTGGCGGGCCAGGTGTCGAACGTTTGTAGAGTCGGGTTCAGGATCCTGGACAGGCTCACGTCGCGAACGCTGCCGAAGAGCTGCTGGCAGTCGCGCTTGATTTGTCAGCCAAGATCGCGCGGACCACGCCGCCGCCCTGCGCGCCGGTGGCACCGACCACGGCAATGATCTTCTTCTCAGCCATCGGAAGCTTCCCCGTGGACCGCCAACACCGGCGCGAGGCCGCGCATTCTTCTGCGGTCCGAAGGCGGGGTGGGAAAGGAGAGTCTGGGCGCAACTGGGAAGTGCGCTACGGCTTGCGAAACTCAATGAGCTCGATGGGGGCGCCGTCGTGGACGATCATCGCCACCCTGACGCCCTCGGACGGCGAGTTCGGCGGCGTGAGGATCTCCTTGCCCACGATCGCCTCGTCGAGGTCGTCCACCTCGAACGCGACGTGCGGCACGTTCCGGATCAGGTCGGGCACCTGACAGTCCGGCTCGTACCTCATCCACTGGATCCCGTACGGGCTCGTCTCGAACCCCGAGACGTACACCTTGAGGTGCTCGATGTGGTGCTCCCCTGCGCGCGGATCTTGGTAGGGTACGCCGAGGTGGTGGTACCTCCACCCTCGCTCGGCGATCACCGCTGGCGGCTCGTGATCGCAACGCGGTCGGGTCAACCGGTCCGTGATGAGCTTCTTCGTCTTCGTAGCCATCTGCCTCGCTTCCGATCGTCCGACGGAAGCCGGACGACGGGGTGAGCTTACCAACTTGCGCGGCATCGGCGCAGGATAAGACCGCTCGGCCTCGTGCTAGTCGCTGAGTAGTGAGATTTCCGGCGTTCCTATGATTCCGGACGCCTCCGCGGCCTCGCTCGCGCTCGGAGCCCGAGTAAACGCCCGCGCTTTCTCGGGGTCGTCGGCTCTGAACAGGATCACGACGAGGTCCGGGTCCGCCGTGTCTCGCATCAGGTGCAGCAGGTGCAGGCCCGCCTCACGCTGCGCCGCGGCGTGGCTCCGGAAGACCGCGTTCCACCTGCCGAATTCCCGCACCCTGTGCCTCGCCATGAGGTAGTGCATCGTTCAAGGCCCTCCGGTACCGCTGCCGCCGAGTTGCCCACCTAGCTTCGGTTCATCGCCTCGAAGAGCGCGTCACGCTTGGCGCGCAGGTTCTCGGCGTCGCCGATGGCGATCTCGAGGACGTCGCCCTCGAGCCCCGCGACGATTGCGGCGGCTGCGGCCTCCGCCGGCATGGCGGCCCGGTTGGCCTCCGCCAGCCGGTGGTCCGCGCCGAGGTCGCTGGTCACGATCGGGGGGATCACCTCGAAGACCTTGACGCGCGTCTCCCGCAGCTGGTGGCGCAGCGACACCGTCAGCGAGTGCAGCGCCGCCTTCGTGGCGCAATACACCGGCATTCGCGCCATGGGGGCGAAGCCGAGACCCGACGAGATGTTCACGATCGCCGCCTCGGGCCGGCTCGCGAGCAGCGGCAGCATCAACGACGTGAGGTGGATCGGCGCGGAGAGGTTCGTCGCGATCTCCTCATCGGCCTTGGCCAACTCGGCGGCGCCGCCCTGGAAGTCGACGAGGTGCTGGACGCCGGCGTTGTTTACGAGGACGTTCGTGCGTGGGAAGGAGTCCCGGATCCACGCCAGAAGATCGGCGCGTGATTTCGCGTCCGCGACGTCGGCTACGCGAACGCGCAAACTCGGGTTGGACGTCCTGGCAGCGGTCAGGCGGTCGGCGCGGCGCCCGCAGACGATCACCTCGTTCCCCCGCTCGAGCAGTGCCTTAGCCAAGGCGAGGCCGATGCCCGTGGCACCGCCCGTTATGAGGACTGTGTTGCCGGTTATCTTCATGACTGCTCCCTTCGGATCGCGCGAGCACGAAAGCGCCGATCTGCCCCCTTGAAATCTAGCACCCGCCGGTCCGTCGCGGCGATTGGAAAAGGGTCAAAGGTGAAGGGAAGAAGGTAGAGGGCAGAAGGTAGTAGGGAAGACAAGGCGCGTTCTCCGTCACCCGTCTTTCCTCTTCCATCTTCCCTTTCTCCTGTGCTGTCTCAAACGAAGGCAGGGCCTCGGCGCACGGCGTGTAGCCGCGCCGCCGCCGTTGGGCCTATGGCAAGGCGCGCGAGCCGGTCGCACCGGAGCGTACCCGGAGGGTACGTGAGGATGCGTACCGGCGAGCGCAACGCAGCCAGAAGTCCGACGCCGGCGGCGCCTGTTAGGAAGAAAGCTCGCCTTCGGGGGTGAACCGGTATCCGACCCCCCGCACCGAGTGAATGTACTTCGGCCTGCGCGGGTCGGCCTCGAAGTAGCGGCGCAGCCTCACGATGAAGTTGTCGATCGTGCGCGAGGACGAGCCGTATTTGTACCCCCAGACGCGCTCGAGAATGAGCTCGCGCGCAACGACCTGGCCCTGGCGCTCGACGAGGAGCTTCATGAGCATGCACTCCTTCTCCGTGAGCTCGACCTCGCCGCGCGGGCCCTTGGCCTTGAAGGTGCGGAAGTTGACCTCGTTCCCGCCGAACTTGAAGATGCCGCGCTCCGCCACCGGGGTCTGGTACCACTCCTGCCGGCGCAGGATGCCCCGGATGCGCAGCACCACCTCCTCGAGCAGGAACGGCTTCGTCATGTAGTCGTCGCCGCCGTGGCGCAGCCCGTCGAGGCGGTCGGCGTCGGTGTTGCGGGCGGTGAGGAAGAGCACGGGCACCCGGTTGCCGGCTTCGCGCAACCGCCGGCACACGTCGAATCCCGAGATCCCGGGCAGCATCACATCGAGCACCACGAGGTCGGAGTCCTCCGCGGCAAGACGCTCCAGCGCCGCTTCGCCGTCGCCGACGACGGCGGTCTCGTACCCCTCGAACTTGAGGTTGTGCGCGAGCGCCTCTGCAAGATGCCGCTCATCCTCAACGATCAGGATGCGACTCGTCATGGCTCACCTCGTTCCGGTCGTCCCACTGTACTCGGAAAAATCCTCCTCCGGTAGTACTTCCGCACCCGGGAGGGTCAGGCGGAAGGTCGAACCGCGCCCCGGTCCGGGACTCGAGGCGGAGATTCTGCCGCCGTGAGCGACGACGATCTCCCGCACGACGAACAGGCCGATGCCGGTGCCCGGCGTGCGGCGTGTGACCTCGTCGCTGGCCCGGTAAAACGGCTTGAAGATCGACTCCAGTTCGTACGCGGCGATCCCGACGCCGTTGTCCTGGACCTCGAGCACGGCCTCGCCGCGCTCCAGGACGAGGCGCACCCGGACCTGCGGACTCTCCTTCTGCGCGTACTTGAGGGCGTTCTCGAGCAGGTTGGAGATCACGATGGCCATCGCCTCGGGGTCGAAGGTGGCCTGCACGCCCGGTGTGATCGCCGTTTCCAGCGCTACTCCGCGGGCCGTGACGCGCCGCTCCGCCACGCCTACCTCGTCCTCGAGGAGCTGCGAGAAGTCGCCGACACCGAGGCGAAACCGGTGCGCGCCGCCCGTGTACCTCGTGACGTCGAGCACCTTCTCGACCAGGTCGCCCAGCCTCTCGCTGTCGGCCACTGCGTTGTTCAGGAACCGCGTCCTGGCCTCGTCGTCGACCCGGCCGGAGAGCACCGTTTCGAGGGCGAGGCGGATCCCGGCGATCGGCGTCTTGAGCTCGTGCGTGACCGCCGAAACGAAGTTCTGGTGCTGCCGCTCGAGCGAGCCCTCACGCCGCAAGACACGCCAGAGCAACACCACCGCAGTCACGATCGCCGCGAGGAAGAACGACCCTTCGAGGAGCACGCCCACGACCCGCTGCCTGTAGCGATCGACGAGCTCCTGCCACCGGTGGAAATCCGGGGTTACGACGAACCGATCCAGAGGCGACCCGAGCGCCGCCTTGGGCCGCCCCTCCTGGACGTTGTCGCGGCTCACGAGCTGCAGGTCCGGGTCGGATGCGGCCAACCACTGGAAAGGCGCCATCGGATCCAGGAACACCAGCGCCACGTGCCCCCGGCCGAGCGGCCGGGCGACGGCGGATCGCTCGCCGAGCCGGACCCACCCGGGAGTGCCCTTGGTCGAATCGGCGGGCCCCAGCGCGAGCTCGGTCTCGTCGACCACCCGGACTTCGGCGAACGGCGGGGTCGGAGAGGGAATGACGCCGGCGGGCAGCTTCGTGACTGCCAGCTCGGACTCGAGCAGCCGAGCGGTCAGTCTCTGCGCGGCCAACTCGCTCCGGCACGCGACCATCCCACGCTCGAGGTCGAGGCGTTCGCGATTGTCGCGGAGGGAGTACACGACCCACCAGGTGAACTGCGCGTTCAGGACGAGGGCCACGACGACGAATGCGACCATGTGACCCAGCCCGAGACGCATCCCGCCACGCACGTCGGCAGTATAGCCATAGGCCTGAAACCGGGGACCGGGGTCCGATGAAACAGGCAGAGGGGCAGAGGGGCAGAGAGGCAGAGAGGCAGAGAGGCAGAGAGGCAGAGAGGCAGAGAGGCAGAGAGGCAGAGGGGATCCACCGGGAGAAGCAATCTCCTGGCTCCCGTTCTATTCCCGATTTTCTTGCTTCTTGTCTCTGAACTTTCGAACCTGTGAACGTCTGAACCTGCGAACAGTCGCTTGCTCCCCTGCTCCTTTGCTGCTTGCTTTGTCGTTGCCGAGCCGCCCGGCGAAGCTCGATCCAGAGGCAGCGGATTTGACACGGCAGAAACCCGCACCCAGAATCATGGCCCTATGGAAGCGCAGGGGTCCGTTCTCATCCGTGGCGGAGTCGTCGTCCCGATGACCGCACCGGGCACGTTTCTCGAGGCCGACGTGCTGGTCAAGGACGGCATCGTCTCGGCTATTGGGCAAGGACTCAAGCAAGACGGGGCCCAGCTCCTCGACGCGCGTAACGCCCTCGTGCTGCCCGGCTTCGTGCAATCCCACGTGCACGTGGTGCAGAGCCTCGCCCGCCACCGCGCCGAGGGGCTGCCGCTCCTGCGCTGGCTCGCGGAGCGCATCTGGCCGTACGAGGCGGCGCTCTCGCCGCTGGAGGTGACGACCGCGGCGCACCTGGGGATCGCCGAGTTGCTCTCCGGCGGGACGACGGCGGCGCTCGACATGGGCACGACCCACGACCAGGACCTCGTCTTCGAAGCCGCCAAGGAGCTCGGCATCCGCCTGACCTCGGGCAAGTGCCACATGGACGTCGGAGAGGGCGTGCCCCCGGGCCTGCTGGAGGACCGGGACGCGTCTCTGGCAGAAGCCGACGCTCTGGGCTCGCGCTGGCACGGTTCCTGCGCGGGCCGCCTGCGGTACGCGATCGCTCCACGCTTCGTGTTGTCGTGCTCGGGTGAACTGCTCGCAGGCGCCGTGGATCTCGCGCGGAGGAACGGGTACCTGCTCCACACCCACGCCAGCGAGAACGTCGACGAGACGCGCGCGGTGCGCGAGACCACCGGGATGGGGAACGTCGCCGCGCTCGCCGACGTCGGGCTCGCCGGCTCCGATGTCGTCCTGGCCCACTGCGTCCATCTCGACGAGGCCGAGGTGAGCCTCCTTGCGCGGCAGGGCACCGGGGTTGCCCATTGCCCTGGCGCCAACCTCAAGCTGGGCTCGGGGATCGCCGACCTGCCGCGGCTGCTCGCGGCCGGAGTGCGTGTCGGCCTCGGTGCCGACGGACCGCCGTGCAACAACCGGCTCTCCGTCTTCCACGAGATGGCGCTCGCCGGCACGATCCACAACCTCGCGCACGGTGCCGGGGCGATCGCCCCCTGGACGGTGCTCGAGATGGCAACCTGGCGCGGCGCCGGCCTGCTCGGGCTCGACCGCGTCGGCCGCCTCGAACCGGGTTGGAAGGGCGACGTCGTGGTGCTGAGCCTCTCCCCCTGGGCCATGGAGCCGGTCGCCGATCCTGCGGCCGTGATAGTGTACGGTGGAGGCGTGGAAAGCGTGCGGCACGTGATCGTTGACGGCAAGGTGGTGGTCTCGGGAGGCGAGCTCGCGACCGCCGACGGGATCGCAATCCGACGCGAATCGCGCGCCGCCGGGGCGGCGGTGTCGCGGCGGCTGGGGTGGGAATGATGTTCAAGGGGAAGCCGCGGTTCGAGAACCTCGACCAGTACGTGGCGCAACGCGACTACGCGCTGGCCCTCGAGGCGATCGCCGAGGAGATCAAGCGGCGCCCCGAAGCGTTCAACCTCCTGCTCAGGCAGGCCGAGATCCTTGGACTCGCCGGGGACCGCGACAAGGCGATCTCCGTGTACCGCAAGCTCGCCCAGCACTACGCGGAACAGGGGTTCTACGCCCGCGCAATCGCCGTCATCAACAAGGTGCTCCGCCTTGACGCCAAAAGGCAGGACATCACCAAAGAGCTGGCGCAGTTCATCGCCGCCCAGCAAGAGACTGAGCGGGCCCAGCAAGCCAAGCTGCGGAGGGCGACCGGCGCAGCCGCGGCTGAGCCGCCGGCCCCACCGCCGCCCCCGCCGCCCGCCGATCCCGCCCGACAGCAGGCCGAAAAGGAACGGGCCGCGTCGCACTTCTTCGCGGAGTTCCCTCCACCGGCCCTCGAGCAACTTCTCTCCAAGACGACGGTTCGGTCGTTCGCGCAGCCCGACGTGATCGTCCGGGAGGGCGACCCGGGCACGTCGCTGTTCCTCATCGAGGAGGGCGACGTCGATGTCCAGACGACCGATCCCTCCGGTCGCAAGCTCCTCCTCGCCAAGCTCGGCGCTGGCGAGTTCTTCGGCGAGATTGCGGTGCTCACGGGGAAGCCGAGGACCGCGACGATCGTCGCAACCAACGCCGTGACGGTGATCGAGATCTACCGCGAAGACCTCGACGAGATCGCGGCCCGGTACCCGGAGGTGCGCGCCGTCTTGCGGCGTTTCTACGAGAGAAGGGCCCAGGCGACCGTCGAGGCCGTCATCACGCGAATGCGGGGCGGCGATGCCTGACGCTGGCTGCCCGATCGTGCGCCGGTTCCTCATGCTCGCCCGCGACGGGGCAGCCTCGCCCGCCCTCATCGGCCCGGACGGCGAGGTCCTTGCCACTCGAGCCGACCTGGCGGCCCAGATCGAAGCCGTGCGCACCTCGTACGCCGAGGTCGTTGCGCCCGGATCCACGGTGCTCCTCTCGTTGCCGAACGGCCCGGAGTTCGTCCGGTCGTTTGCCGCGCTCCGCCTGCTCGGGGCCAGAGTCGCCCTGGTCGATGCCGCAGCGCCGGCCGACGAGATCGAGCGCTCGGCGGCGGCCGCGGGCGCCGATTGGGTCGTGGTCACGCCCGAGCGTCTGGCCTGCAACGAGGTCGTGGCTGCGCACCGCGGCACCGCCGTCGCGGCCCGCCCTGGCGCCGAGCCGATCGCTCTTCCCGAGAACACGGCAATTCTCAAGCTGACGTCCGGCTCCACCGGGTTGCCGCGCGTCGTGGCCGTCGGCGCGCGGCAGTTGGCGGCAGATTCGGTGCAGATCATGAGAACCATGGCGTTCGGCGCCGGTGACGTGACGCTCGCCGCCATACCGCTCACGCACTCGTACGGGATCGCAAGCTGCCTGATACCGCTATTCCTGGCGGGCACCCCTCTCGCCTTCCCGACTTGCGCGCTCCCGGCGGCGCTCGCCCACACTCTGGCCGCGGCCCGCGTGTCCCACTTCCCCGCGGTACCGGCCATGATCAGGACCCTGGCCACCCTCGAGGACCTGCCGGACCTGCCCCACTTGCGGGTGTGCCTCGCCGCGGGGGCGCCCCTGGCCCCGAGCGATGCGGCTGCGTTTTTCAGCGCTACGGGCCACAAGGTGCACGTCTTCTACGGATGCTCCGAGTGCGGCGGCATAACCTATGACCGCTCTTCCGAGCCGGTGCACCCGGAAGGCACCGTGGGCACCGCCGTGGTCCGCGTGCGCGTCGAGATCGTCGGCGAGGATGGCCGCCAGCTGCCGGCCGGCACCGAGGGGAGGGTCCTGGTCCTCTCCCGCGCGGTGGCGCTCGCGGAGCTGCCGCGGCCTGACGACGGCGGGGTACTGGGACCCGGCCGATTCCTCTCCGGGGACCTGGGTATGCTGGACGAGCGAGGTCGCGTCACCCTCACCGGTCGGGTCGGCGACACCCTCAACGTAGCCGGGAAGAAGGTCCACCCCGAGGAGGTCCGCCGGGTGCTGGAGGAGATCCCTGGCGTACGCAGCGCTGTGGTCGCGGGTCTGCCGGACAGGCACCGCGGCCAGCTCGTCGCCGCGGTCGTGGAGGCCGAACCGGGCGCGCCGCTCACGGTCCACGCGGTGCTGGCCGGGTGCCGGGCACGGCTCGCCCCGCACAAGGTGCCGCGCCGCGTGGTGATCGTCGACGAGCTGCCGGTCTCGGAGCGCGGGAAGGTGCGCAAAGAGGTCGTGATGCGGCTGCTCGCCGGCGGAGGACAAGCCGAGAACGCCCGCTAGCAAACAGAAGCAAAAGCAAGTGATATTCTCGAAGAGTGCCAGCACAACCCGGCCCACCTGTAGGCGTGCTCCGCGCCCTTCTCGTCGCGGCAGGGGAGCACCTCTGCGCCATTCCCGTCACCCAGGTCCGGCGGGTCGTCCGGGCGCTGCCGGTGCACCCCCTCCCGGGCGCCGCACCGGAACTGCTCGGGCTGGCGGAGTTCACCGGCGAGCCGATCCCCGTGCTCGACCTCGGGCGGCTGGTCAACGCCCCGCCCGGCGCGCGGCCGACCGCCCCGGTCACCGTGATCGCCTGGGCCGGCTCTCCCAACTGCCGCGAGCTCGTCGGTCTGGCGGCCGATGCCGCGCTCGAGATCGTCGAGATCGCACCCTCCGAGGTCGTCCCGTCGGGCGCGGGCTCGTTGTGCGGGGATGCGACGATCGCGGGCCGGTCCGTCCGAGTCTTGAACCTGGAGACCCTGGGGACGCCGTGAGCGACCAGGTGCTCCTCGTCCTGGACCGTGCCGGGGGGCGTTGGGGCATGGCGCATGCCGCGGTCCGCTCGCTGACCAAACAGGGCGGCTGTTACGTCATCGCGACCGGTCAGGGAACGGTCGCGGCAGACCGCGTCCTCGAGGTCGCGGCGCGCCTTCCCGTCCGGCCGGCGGGCGCGATTGTCGGCCGTTACTGGCCGGAGGTTTGTCTCGGCATGGCAGTTCATGAGGGTGTGCCGGTCGTCGTTGTCAGCCCCGGCGCGCTCCCGAGCGCGCTGGCCGTTGCCAGGAGGGAGATCTCGAATGCCACAAGCGACTGATGCCCTGCCCAGGAGCCCGCTCACCGGGCTTCTACTGATGGTTGCTTTCAGCCTGCTCGGCTTCGCCGGACTGGCCGTCGGGATGGCCCACGGCACACCGACATGGCTCTCCTATATCGTCCTGCCGCTCGGGGCCGGCCTGCTCGTGCTGTACGTGGTTTTCGCCTTCCTGCCCCACGTGGCGCAGCAGCGTGCGCTGGCCGCGGCGACCTTCGCCGCGCGGGAATTGGAGGAGAAACTCAATCGGACCTCCTCGCACATCCAGGCCGGCGATCTGGTCGCGACGTTCGCACTGGCCCAGGGACTGCCGCCTCGCCTCGCCGTCTCGTTCGCGAACGCCGCCCGCGCGCTGGGGGCCCTGGTGCAGCAGATCCAGAACAGCTCGATCGAGGTGGCGGTCGCCGGGAACACCGTACACGCGACGGCATCGGAGCTGGCCTCGGGGTCGTCCGAACAGGCCGCCGGCGTGGTTGAGATCACAGCCACGATGGAGGAACTGGCCCGAACCGCCGCGCAGATCGCCTCCAACGCCGCCGCGCAGGCCGAGCTCGCGCTCCGCTCGGAGCAGAGCGGCGACACCGGCGCCGGCGCCGTGGAGGACGCGCTCCACGGCGTCGAGGAGGTGCAGAAGCGGATCAGCGCGATCGCCAACCGGGCGGACGCCCTCGGGGCGCGCTCCAAAGAGATCTACCGGGTCCTCGACCTGATCACCGAGATCGCCCAGGAGACCCATTTGCTCTCGCTCAACGCGACGATCGAGGCGGTGGCCGCCAGCGAGCACGGCCGGCGCTTCTCGGTCGTGGCGGACGAGGTGAGGCGCCTGGCGCAGCGCTCCCAGGAGTCCGTGGCGTCCGTGCGGTTGCTGCTCGACGAGTTCGCCGGATCGATCCGCGCGACGGTGGTCGCGACCGAAGAGAGCGGCAAGGAGGCAGCCCACGTGTTGGAACGCGCCCGGTCCGCCGCGGCGGCCATCGCCGACCTGCGCGGCGCGCTCGCCGACACCGCGCGGGCGGCCCGGGAGATCTCGTTCGCCACGCAGCAGCAGCGGACGGCTTCCGACCAGGTCGTGCTGACGCTCAAGGAGGTGAGCCAGGTCATCCAGCGCATGGCGGACGGGCTCAAGCATTTCTCCGAAACTGCGGAGCGCCTCAATCAGCTCGCGCTGTCGATTCAGCTGCTGACCCAGTCGTTCCGTCTCGACTCGCCCCGCTCCCTCAAGCACATCGGTGAACACGAGGCCGATGAGATCGCCCTGCGGGCCGGCCATTGGGAGGCGCTGGGCTCGCAGCTCGAGGAGATGGTGAGGCAGAGCCCGTTCGTGGAGCTCGCCTACGTCGCCGACATGAACGGGAACGTCGTGACGTCGGCCGCCAACCCGGAGTGGGTGACCGCCGACTCGCAGAGCTCCACCGTCACGGCCGGGATCAACGCCAAGGACAGGCCCTGGTTCCAGGCCGTGTTGCGGGATGGCCGGAGCGTGATCACACCCCTGTACGAGTCCCTCCTGACCGGGGAGCGCTGCTTCACCGTGGCCTCGCCGGTCCGTCAGGCAGGCGGCGTCGTGATCGCCGTCCTCGGCCTCGACGTCAACGCTCGTAGCTGGACGAAGATCTGAAAGGCAGTCGACAGTTGACAGTCAACAGTCGACAGTCGGCAGCCGTCGGCACCCGAGGCGATTGGTTGCGAGTGATCCTGGCCGCTGCTGGCACGGAACGCGGACGGCACGCGATGCCCGCGGTCCGGGACGTGTCCTCCTGTCAACTGTCGACTGTGAACTGTCAACTTCGGGGAGCCGTGCAGCGTGGAACCTGACCTCGCGGACCTGATTCCTCTCTTCGTCGGGGAGGTGCGCGGGCGGCTCGAGCGGCTCGTCGGGTTCTGCCCAGCCGTCGAGAGCGACCCCGAGGCCGCCGCCGAGGCCCGGCGCGAGCTCCACACCCTGAAAGGTGCCGGCCGCATGCTCCGCCTGGGCGCCTTTGCGGAGCTTTGCCACGCAGCGGAGGGCCTCCTCCAGGGCTCGCGACCGAATGTCGTCCGTCTCCTGACCAGGGTCACGGATCGGTTGTCCGCGATGGTGGACTCGGTGGCGGCCGGCGAGTCGCCGCACCCCGATCCCGACCTGCTGGCCGCCCTCGCCGCGGGCCCGTCGGGACCCCCGGTCGCGTCGGCCGGCGTTGCCGCGCAACCCGCGCCCCAGCAGGGGACGCATGAGGCACCGGTCGCACTCGCCAGCGACGAGGTTCGCATCGATGCGGCGGCCCTCAACGACCTCGCCGAGGGCGCCGCTCGCCTCCGGATCCTAGCCCGCGGAGCCGAACGTCACGTCGCACGTCTTCACGACCTCGCCCGTCTCGCGGAAGCCTCGACGCGCGAGCCCCACCCGCAACAGACGCTGGCCGCGCTCGGCACAACGCTGCGCCGTGCCGAGGTCGAGGCCGAGGCGTCGCAGAGTCGCCTTCAGCGCGCCGCGGAAACGCAGCTCGACGCGCTCCTGGCGCTGCAGCTCCAGCCTCTCCATGGGCTCCTTCTTGCGCTGGCACGACACGCGCGCGAGCTGGCACGCTCGCTGGGGCGCGAGGTGGAAACCGCGGTGCACGGCAGCGAGACACGGCTGGACCGACGGATCACGCAGGAGCTCGAGGAGGCACTGGTCCACATCGTACGCAACGCCGTGGACCACGGGATCGAGACGCCCGAGACTCGAGCCTCGCTCGGCAAGAAGCCCGCCGGCATGCTGCGCATCGAGGCCGTCGCCACCGCCAACCGCGTACGCATCACGATCGCCGACGACGGAGCAGGGATCGACCCGGGGCGCGTCGTTGAATCCGCCGTTGCCGCAGGTTTGATCGACCCGCCGCGCGCCGCAGCCTTGAGCCGGGACGAGGCGCTGCGCCTGCTCTTCCTGCCGGGCTTCTCGACTCGGCGGGAGGTTACCGAGGTTTCCGGCCGGGGGATCGGCCTCGACGCCGTGGCCTCGATCGTGGCCCGCGCCGGCGGTTTCGCGACGATCGAGTCACACCCCGGCCGCGGCACGTCGGTCGTCGTCGAGGTGCCGGTCGCACGCCGCGGCGAGGAGGTCACCGTGGTGCGCGCCGGAGCGATGCGTCTCGCGCTCCCCTCCTCGGTCGTCCAGCGCGTGGACCGCCTCCGGGCGGCCGACATCGTCGAGCGCGACGGACGCGCGCTGGCCAGGGTGGACGGCCGCCTCGTGCCCTTCGTCTTTCTCGCCCGGGCGCTCGGCGAAGAGCCCCCCGCCGTCCAGCTTCTGCTGCGGGGCGCCCATGCCGGGCGGCCGGTCGCGGTGGCCGTCGACGCGGTGGAAGGGTCGGAAGAGGTTCTGCTGCACCCACTTGGCCCGACACTCTCCGGCAACCCGTTCCTCGACAGTGTCGCGCTCCTAGCCTCAGGGCAGCCGATCGGCGTCCTCTCGCCGGATGCGCTCGCAAGCCATGCCGACGCTCCGGAAACGGTCACGCCGGCGAAGCGAGCGCGCCCCACCAGACTCCGGGTTCTCCTCGTGGACGACTCGCTGGTCACGCGCGAGATGGAGCGCCGCCTCCTCGAAGACGCAGGTTTCGACGTCGGCGTCGCTGCGGACGGACATGACGCGCTGGCGCAGCTCTCGCAAGAGCGATTTGACTGTCTGGTCACCGACGTCGAGATGCCCGGAATGGACGGCTACGAGCTGACCAGGCACGTCCGCGCCATCCCCGCCCTCGCGCACCTTCCCATCGTGGTCGTCACGACCCACGACCGGCCCGACGAGCGGCTCAAGGGGCTGGAAGCCGGCGCCGACGCGTACCTCGCGAAGCAGGGCCTGGACGCGAGGGAGCTGGCGGCCCTCGTCAGGCGGTTGGGAGGATCGTGACGCAGGAGCTCCCAGGCATCGGCGTGCTCGTCGTCGACGACTCGCCGACCGTACGGGCGGTGCTGCGGCGCCTGATCGCCGGAGTGCCCGATCTCAGGGTCGTCGGTGAAGCCGAAAACGGCGAGCAGGCGGTGCAACAGACGGTCCGGCTCGCCCCCGACGTGATCCTCATGGACATCGAGATGCCGGTGATGGACGGCTTCCAGGCGACGGAGAGGATCATGGCGGTGCGGCCGACGCCGATCCTCGTGATTACGTCGCGCACCAACCGCACCCACGTCAAGACCTCCTTCGAGGCACTCCGCCGCGGCGCCGTCGAGGTGCTGGCGAAGCCGGAGGACCCAGCAGGGTGGGACCTTCTTGCCCACACGCTCCCGCTTGCCGTTCGCGCCGCGGCCCAAGCGAGGACCGGCCACGCGCCTCATCCCCGGCCGCTCACCACCGTGCCGAATGGTGTGGCGGGCGCTTCCACCTCCGCAATCCTTCACCCGGGGCGGGTGCGGTACATCGCGGTTGGCGCCTCAACGGGCGGGCCGTGGGCGGTCCACGCCTTGCTCTCGGCGCTGCCGTCCTCGCCTCCCGCGACCGTGCTCGTGGTCCAGCACATCGCGCCGGGGTTCGAGGAGAGCTTTGCCGAGTGGCTGGCCGGTGATCTCCGGAGGGACGTCAGGCTCGCCCGCGACGGCGAAGCTGCGGCGCCCGGCACCGTACGGATCGCGCCCTCGGGGGCCCACCTCCTTCTCGAACGCGGGGGGGTGCTGCGGCTCGACGCCGCGCGCTCGACCCGCAGCCTGCACCGCCCATCCGCAGACGAGCTGTTCCTGTCGTGCGCGGAATCCTACCCGGCTGTCTCGGCAGGAGTCTTGCTGACCGGAATGGGCTCGGACGGGGCCGAAGGCCTTGGGGCGTTGCGCCGCGCCGGAGGGCTGACGATCGTGCAGGACGAGCCGTCCTCGGTCATCTTCGGCATGCCGAGAGCCGCGCTCGAGGCGGGCGCGGCCATCATCGCCCTCCCGCCGGGGGAGATCGGCGCGCTGCTCGCCCGCACCTGGGAACGGAGCGTCTCGTGAGCCCGCACCGAATTCTGGTCGTGGACGACAGCGACACCGCGCGGACCGTGCTCGCCCGGACCCTCGAGCGCGCCGGCTTCGCGGTGACCGCGGCGCGTAATGGAGCGGAGGGCGCGGCGTCGGCTTTGCGCGAACCCCCTTCGGTCGTCGTGACGGACCTCGACATGCCGGTCATGGACGGGCACCAGCTCCTGCGGTTCTTGAAGAGCGAGGCGGCAACGGCCTCCACTCCCGTCGTCATCCTGACGAGCCACGGCGAGGCGCTGGCGCGGTTCTGGGGCTCCAAAATTGGCGCCGATGCGTACCTCACGAAGGACTGCGAACCGGGAGATCTCGTCGCCACGGTGGCACGTCTCGCCTCGCTGACGCCCGCACCCGCGCCCACCGAGGCCTCCCTGCCGCTGGGCGCGCTCGACGTGCTGACGAGGGTCGTCAGACAGCTCGACACCACCCTTCTGCACGCCACCCTGGTCAACTCCCTGCTGGAGAGAGGGCTCCGGGCGAACGACCTCGAAGCGGCAAGCCGCGTCACGTTTGAAGTCGTCCGGGACGTCGCCGACGTGCATCTGATGGCGGTAGGCGTCACGGAGCACGATTCCGCCACGCTTCAGGTGCTGCTCGCGCATCCGGTCTCGCTGCAATCGAGCCGGCGCTTCAACGACGCCGTCCTCGCGGCGATGAGCCTCCCGCCCGACGTCGCCCTCGACGTCCGCGTCACGGGCACCCCGGAGGGCAGCGACGACGTCGACCCTGCGAACCTTGTCTCCTTCCCGCTGCCGCTGCGTGACGCCGCGGGGGTTCTGGCCATGCTGCCCAGCGAGCCGCAGCAGTTCGAGGTGACCTCCCGCCACCTCATCCAGGAGATCGCCCCCCATATCGCGCTCGTGCTGGACAACGCCAGGCTCGGGCAGCGATTGCAGGAGCTGTCCTCCCACGACGGCCTCACCCGTCTGCTCAATTACCGGGCCATCCACGAGCGACTGGGCCACGAGATCGAGCGCGCCACCCGCTATGGCCGCCCTCTGACCGTGATCATCTGCGACCTCGACTACTTCAAACGCGTCAACGACACCTACGGCCACAAGGCCGGCGATACGGTTCTTCGCTCCGTCGCCGGAGCGATGACACGCGCGCTGCGCGGCTCCGACGCGCTCGGGCGCTACGGCGGCGAGGAGTTCATAGCGGTGCTGCCCGAGATCGACCTCGAGGCAGGCAGGCAGGTTGCGGAGCGGCTGCGGCGCACCGTTGCCGAGCATCCCATCACTCTGGCGTCCGGAACGCAGGTCCCGATCACCGCGTCGTTCGGCGTCGCGTCCGGCGCCGAATTCGCCGCCGAGGCCACCGCCGACGCGATCGTCGGACTCGCAGACTCGCGCCTGTACGAGGCCAAGGCGGCCGGCCGCAACTGCGTGCGGCCGTGAAGGACCCCTCCGCCGCCGTGGCCAGGCTGGCCTCGCTCATCGAGCGAGTCAGCGGGAACGTGATCCAGCCCGGCCACTTCCCGTTTCTGGCGGAGACCGCCAGGCAGCGGGCCGCGAGCCTCCGGATCGCCGGCGTGCCGGAGTACGTTCAGGCGCTGGAGGAGGGGGGCATCCCCGGCGAGTGGAGCGCCTTGCTGCCACACATCACCGTCAAGGAGTCGTTCCTCTTCCGCCACCCGCAGCATTTCGCGGCCCTTTCCCGCTGGGTGCTGCCGCAGCTTGCAGCGGCGCGTCGCGAGCAGCGCACCCTGCGGGTGTGGTCGGCCGGGTGCGCACGCGGCGAGGAGCCGGCTACCCTGGCGATCGTGCTCGCCGGATGCCCTGAGGTTGCCGGCTGGGAGTGCCGGGTCCTCGCGACCGACGTGGACGAGCAGGCTCTGGCCGCCGCTCGCGAGGGGCTTTTCGGAGATCGTGCCGTGGCCCAGGTCCCCGCCGAGCTCCGATCGCGCTTTTTCGCGCGTCGCGGCGATCTCTTCGAGCTTTCCCCGGAAATAGCACGCCGGATCGAGTACCGCACACTCAACCTCGTGCAGGAGCTGCTTCCTGTAGACGCCGCGTCGTTCGACTTGATTTTCCTCCGCAACGTCCTGATCTACTTTCGCCCGGAGTCCCAGCGGCGTGTCGCCGGGGCCGTAGCCCGCGCCCTCGCCCCGGACGGCGTGCTCTTCCTGGGTCCGGCCGAGACGCTCTGGCAGCTTTCGGGCGAACTCGAAGCCGTCGACCTCGGCGACTGCTTCTGTTACCGCCATGCCGTACAGCCCGGGGTCCGGGGTCCGGGGTCCGTGGTCCGTGGAGAGACAGCCCCGCGCCAACTCCGGCCGGGAGGTGAACCCCACGAAACGGCAGCCGTTCGGATTCCGGAGGCTACGGCTCGACCCGAGGAACGAACTCCGGCTTTCCCCCACCGCGACGCGGCGACCGCCGAAGGAGCACCTCCCGCAGGAGCGGCCCCGGTGCCCGGCCTCACCGGAACGCGCCAGCGGCTCGCCGACGCGATTTTGAGCCTCGCCGAGGACCGTCTCGACCGTGCCGCCGATCTCGTCGATCAGGCGCTCGTGACCGATCCCTCGGATCCTGCTGTGCACGCTCTCGAGGGGTTTCTCCACGAGGTCTCGGGCCGGACCCAGATGGCCGTTGCGTCGTACCGGGCCGCCCTCTTTCTCGATCCGGGCCTCTTTCAGGTCCGGTTGCTCCTCGCCGATTCCCTCCGGCGCCTCGGCCACGAGCAGCGCGCCGCGATCGAGTTCCGCGAGGTGATGGCGGGGCTCGCGGCCGGGACGGTGCGCTCACTGGATTCCCTCGCCGGGCTGCAGCTGCCGGGGACCGACCAGGCGGCCCAGCGTTGCCGCGTCGTGCTGCTCGAACGAACCAGCCGAGACGACCGCGCAACGCCGCCTCTGCGCTAGAATTTTAGGTCGTGGTTCCCGAACGCATCGGCCGCTACCGAGTTCTCCGATTTCTCGGAAGCGGCGGCATGGGCGAAGTCTTCGAGGCGTACGATGACCGGCTCCAGCGGCCGGTCGCCATCAAGGGACTGCATCACGACCGCGTGAGCCCGGACCGGCGCGAGCGCCTGCGCCGCGAGGCCCTGTCCACGGCCGCGCTCTCCCACCCCGCGATCACCCACACCTACGAGATCCTCACCGAGGCCGACACCGACTGGGTGGTGATGGAGTTCGTGGAAGGCACCTCGTTGGCGGACGTCCTGAGCAAGGGACCGCCCTCCCCGGCCGAGGTGGCCGGCATTGGGGCCGAGATCGCCGAGGCGCTCGCCGAGGCGCACCGGCGCGGGATCGTGCACCGGGACATCAAGACGGAAAACGTGATGCTGACGCCAGCCGGTCACGTGAAGGTGCTCGACTTCGGCCTCGCGAAGTGGGTCGGCGTGCGAGCGGCCAGCGACGACAGGATCACGACCGACGGCATCGTGGTCGGGACGTCGAAGGCGATGTCGCCGGAGCAGGCGCTCGGCAAGGAGGTGGACTCCCGCAGCGACATCTTCTCGCTCGGCTCGACGCTGTACGAGTTGGCAACGGGAAAGCCTGCGTTCCGTGGCACGACGCCGATAGAGACGATGCACAAGGTGGCGCGCTGCGAATGCGAGCCGCTTGCGGAAGTGAGTCCCGACCTTCCGAACGCTCTGGTCTCGGTGATCGAGCGGTGCATGGCGCGCGACCCCGGGGACCGCTACCAGACCGCGGACGAACTGGTCCGCGACCTCCGCCGGGTGGCCGCGAGCGCGACCGACGCGACGGAGGCGGCACCGGCGGTGAGGTCGAGCCAGGTCTTCGTCCGGGTCCGCTCGCACTGGCTTGCAGGGTTGGGCATCGTGGCCGCGCTCGCCGTCGCGGCGGCAGTGGCCGTCAAGCAAGGCTGGCTCTCCCCCCGCAAGCCGCTCACCGTCGCGGTGCTGCCGGTGCAGTCGCCGGCCTCGGACGACTCCGCAAGGCTCGCGTCGACCGCAATCGAGGACGCCATCGTCACCGGTCTCGCCCGACTGAAGAACGTCATCGTCGTTTCCGGCCGCGACGCTCGAGCCGTCGCGAGCCAGGGGAAGCGAGTGCCCGAGATTGCTCGTGAACTCGGCGTGCGCGAGCTCGTCGAGACATCGCTGACCGCGGGCCAGGCGGGACAGCCGATTCGCGTCGACCTCCAGCGTTTGGATGGCCAAACCGGGCAAGTCAGCTGGAGCGAGCAGCTCGAGGTCGGGACCGACGACCTGATGCTGTTGCAGGACCGCGTCGTCACCGCTCTCGGCGACGCGTTCCGCGGCATGCCCACGAGCGGCCATCCCGGATCCCAGGATGCCACGCCTGCCGCACTCAAGGCGTACCTGCAGGCGAAGAGCAGGATCGATTCCGGCAAGTACTCGAAGGACTTCAAGGAGGAGATCGTGCTGCTCGAGACGGCGATCGCCGAGGCGCCGCGTTTTCTCGCGCCGGTCTTCTCGCTCGCCACCACGTACCGCTACCTGCACGATCTGTATCGCCGGCCCGCCGACGAAGACCGGTTCCTGGCGCTCGCGAAGCGCGCCCGGGACCTGGCGTCCGACCACCCCTGGGTGTTATCGCTCGAGGTGTGGCGTGCGCTCGACCGGAGGGACAATGACGACGCGCTCGAGAAAGCCCGCGCGTGGACCGCATCCCGTCCCGGCGACAGCACCGCCTGGGAGACGATGGCGGTGGTGCTGGGCCGCATGGAGCGGCACCGCGAGGCGGAAACCGCCTTCGAGCGCTCGCTCGCGCTGCTCCCGGCGTGGTACACCCTCCACGCCCTGGCGCAGTCACGCGAGAACCGTGGCGACTTCGACGGGGCGCGCGAGGCGATCCGGCGCGCGCTCGCGATCTCTCCTGGGAACCTCTTCGTGCTGGGCCTGCTCGCGGAGGTGGAGATGTACGCCGGCAACAACCCGGAGGCGGAGCGGCTGTACCGCGACCTCCTCGCGCGGCGGGGCACGCGGCTCGACCGGATCCACCTCGGCAACTGCCTCTACTACCAAAGCAAGCTGGCGGAAGCTGCCGCGCTCTACCGCGAAGCGGCGGACAAAGACCCCACCGACTACCTCGCCCTCGGCAACCTGGCGGACACCGAGCTTGCGATGGATCAGACGGCGCCCGCGAGGGCGGACTATGCGGGAGCCTTGCGCCTCTGTGAGACCGAATACGCACAGGGGCTGCGAAGGCGCTCACTGCTCGAGACCCGGGCCCGCTGCCTCGCACAGCTCGGCCACGGGCCCGAGGCGTTCCTCGCCGTCCAGGAGGCCCTGGCCGATTACCCCGACAACCCCGCCACGATGTTCATGGCGGCCCTGGTCGCCGCCGTGGCCGGAGACACGAACGCGTGCCTCGCGTGGACCGGCAAGGCCCTCGCAGCCCACGCGCCGGTCGTCTGGTTCACCGGCCCGGAATTTGCCCCCCTTGCTCGGGACCCGCGCTTCCAGGCGCTCACCTCGAGAGGGTGACACTCCCCGCTCGTGATCGAATCGTCGACTAGTGGGGACCCGTGGGCGGGTCATTGTCCCCGCCAGGGTCCGCCTGGGCGATGACCTTCCCGGCACCGTCGAGCAGCTTGACGTCGTAGTAGAAGTACCCCGCCTCTTGCGTGTTGCCCGAAGTCAGGATGTCGGGCAGGTGCGAACCGGCCGAGGGCTTAGCGTGGCCGAGGCCGCGGTGCACCCCGCGCGGCCGGAACCCTCCCGGGTGGCCCGGGGCGGTCGGGTACTTGGCCGGGACGGCGGTCTGGAACTCCACGACGGCGCCGACGGCCGTCGTGGGCGCGCCGTCGAACGCCCACCGGATGTCCGCCGGCCCGTCCTTCCAGTTGAGGTGGACCCAATCGGGGGTGCACGTCAGTTTCCCATCTCGCACGGTGACCCTCACAATCTCATGCGTCTTCGTGGGCATGTCGCCCTCCTTTCCAATACCCCTGCGCCGGCACTTTCGATTCTTTACTCTAGCCCGCGCTTGCGGCACCCGCAACGCCGGCTCGGCCCCCGATCCGGGCCCCGGTTGGCCGGTAGAGAAACTCTCCGGTCAGCCGGCGGCAGGCGTCGCGGGTCGACCGGGTGCGAGCCATACCGTACAATCCGGCCGTGCCCGGCCGAAATCCGCTGCGCGCGACGCTGACTCTTGCAGTGGTGGTCTACCTCACGGCTGCCGGCTGGTTCTTCGTGCTCGCGCCGTGGAGCGTTTTCTGGGCCGTCAGTGTGGTGCCGGCGGCACCGTTTTGGCTCGTGGCCTGGCTCGACAGTCCCGCCCTGCGCGGGGCGCTTTCGGGCTTCGGCGTGGTGCATTTCGGCGCCGCGTGGGCCTGGCTCGACAAGGCCGCGAGGACAGCGTGATCGTCGGGCTCGGCCTCGATCTGGTGAGCGTCGCGCGAGCGGAGAGGATGATCTCGCGCCACGGGGCGCGCTTCTTGTCGCGGTGCTGCGCTCCGGGCGAGGTGGCGAGGCCGGACGACGCCGGCCACGTCGCCGGCGTCCTGGCCGCCAAGGAAGCCACCTTCAAGGCGCTCGGGTCCGGCTGGGGGATGGGCGTCGGCTGGCGTGACCCCGTCGTGAGCCGCACGCCCGCCGGCGCGCCCCGCCTCGCGCTCACAGGCGGGGCCGCTTTGCGAGCCGCCGCGCTCGGCGTTCGCAGCACACACCTCTCGATCACTCACGCCGCAGGCGTCGCAGTCGCGGTCGTCATCCTCGAGAGCTGACCGGCGAAAGGCAGGGGTCCGGGCACCGAAGAGCCGTTGTCCGTGGCCCGTGGTCCGAGAACGACAACGACCTGCCCCCAAAGGCAGGGCGTCGCAGTGAGGCGTGTAGCCGCGCCGCCGAGAGTGGGCCAGATGCAAGGAAGGGGAGCGGCGAGCAGCGGAGCGTAGCCGGAGGCTACGTGAGCATGCGAGGCGCGAGCCTGACGCCGCAGATGGTCCGCTATCGGCGGCGCCCGCGGGCGAGAACGAGGGCATCGCTATACTGAGGCCCGTATGCCGGCGCGCGTGCTGATCGTGGATGATGAGCCTTATATCCTCCGCATCCTCGCGTTCAAGCTGCGGCGAGCGGGGTACGTCGCGCTCGAGGCGGCCAGCGCCGCCGAGGCGCTGGCGCTGCTCGAGACGACCCAGGTGCACTGTCTGATTCTCGATGTCTCACTGGGTTGCTCGATCACGGGCTTCCAGCTCGCGGAGAAGCTGCGCGACGACCCGCGCCACTGCCGCACGCCCGTGGTCTTCCTGACGGCCCACGCTCTCTCGGCGGAGGTCCGCCGCGGCCAGGAACTGGGCGCGGCGGCGTACATCACGAAGCCCTTTTCCCTCCAGCGCGTGATCGAAGAGGTCGGACGCCTCGTCCCCGCTTGACGGGGCACCGCATCCTGCGTAGGGTTAGATATTTCGCGCCCCGGATGCCGGCGGCGCGAGTGTGAAGGGGCACGGCATGTACAAGGACACGCTCAACCTCCCTGCCACCGAGTTCCCGATGCGCGCGGACGCCGCGCGCCGCGAGCCTGATCGGCTCGCTCGGTGGGAAAAGGGAGACCTCTACGGCCGCCTGCGCGCGGCTCGTGTGGGAGCACCCCGCTTCGTCCTCCACGACGGGCCGCCGTACGCCAACGAGCACATCCACCTTGGGACCGCATTCAACAAGATCCTCAAGGACCTCGTCGTGCGCTCCCGCGCCCTGCTCGGCTACGACGTCCCGTTCGTGCCCGGCTGGGACTGTCACGGCCTGCCGATCGAGCAGAAGGTCGACCGCGAGCTGGGTCCGCGCAAGCTCGCGATGTCCGACCTAGAGGTACGCGCCGCCTGCCGCTCCTACGCAGAGCGCTTCGTCGGCGTGCAGCGCGAGGAGTTCCGGCGAATGGGCGGGATCGGCACCTGGTACGCCCCCTACCTCACGATGTCGCCCCGCTACGAGGCCGACATCGCCGTGGCGCTCGGCAAGTTCGTGGATCAGGGTTTGCTCTACCGCGAGCGCAAGGCGATCCGCTGGTGCTGGCACGACCGCACCGCGCTCGCCGAGGCGGAGCTCGAGTACGCGTCGCGCCGCGACCCGGAGATCACCGTGGCGTTCCCCGCGGCGAAGCCCGCCGCCGTGCGGAAGGCGTTCGGCGCGCCCGGCAACGGGCCGGTCTCCTTCGTGATCTGGACCACGACGCCCTGGACCATCCCTTCGAACCTCGCGATTGCGGTCCACCCCGAGGCGGAGTATGCGCTGGTGGAGACCGAGCGCGGCGGCCTCGTCGTCGCGGCGACGCTCGCGCCGGCGGTGCTGGCCGCGGCGAAGCTCGACGGCACCCAGGCCGGCCGCGCCAGCGGTTCGGCCCTCCTCGGTCTCGCGTACCGGCACCCGCTCGCGACCGGAATGCGCGCCGCCCTGCCCGACGGCGCCAGGGCTTTCGTCATCGTGCCGGCCGCGTACGTCACGCTCGACACCGGCACAGGACTCGTGCACACGGCGCCCGGGCACGGCGAGGACGACTTCCGCACCGGCAAGGTCGAGGGAATTCCGATCGTGTCGCCGCTCGACGACGGCGGCCGCTACACCTCCGAGGTGGCGGACCTCAAGGGCATTCACGTCTTCGACGCCAACCCGCGGGTCACGGAAGAGCTCGCCCGGGCCGGCGCCCTTCTCGCGTCCGGCACCGGCGAGCACGAGTATCCGCACTGCTGGCGCTGCCACAAGCCGGTGATCTTTCGCGCCACCGAGCAGTACTTCATCGCCCTGACCCGCGATGCGGCTCCGCGCGCCACGATCGACCTGCGGCAGCGCGCGTTGGAGGAGATCGCCAAGGCGACCTGGCTGCCGCAGTGGGGGCAGGCCCGCATCCACGGAATGGTCGAGAACCGGTTCGAGTGGTGCGTGTCGCGCCAGCGTCGGTGGGGCTCGCCGATCACCGTGCTCGTGTGCGCAGATGAGACGTGCAACGCGGTGTGGCCGGACGGCTCGGACCGCGATGCCACACGCGCCTTCTTCGCCCGCGTCGAGGAGCTCTTCGCGGCGGAAGGGGCCGACGCGTGGTACGCGCGGCCCGTCTCCGACTTCGCCCCGGCCGGCCTCGCGTGCCCGAAGTGCGGCGGCACGGCATGGGAGAAGGAACGCGACATCCTCGACGTCTGGTTCGACTCCGGCGCCTCGCACCTCGCCGTCTGCGACAACGGCCGTTTCCCGGGCCTGGCCTGGCCCGCGGACCTCTACCTGGAGGCGCACGATCAGTACCGCGGGTGGTTCCAATCGTCGCTCCTCGTCGGCGTGGTGACCCACGACGCCGCGCCGTACCGCACGGTGCTGGTCCACGGCCACGTTCTCGACGCCGAGGGCAAGAAGATGTCGAAGTCGCTCGGCAACGCGGTCTCCCCGCTCGACGTGACGGCGAAGTACGGCGCCGACGTGCTGCGCCTCTGGGCCTCCTCGGTGGACTTCCGTGAAGATATGCCGTTCTCCGTCGAGAGCATGACCCGCGCCGCCGACGCCTACCGCAAGATCCGCAACACGCTGCGCTTCCTGCTCTCGAACCTGTACGGGTTCGACCCCGCGCGCGACGCCCTACCCGTGCCCGAACTGCGCCCGCTCGACGCGTACTTCCTCCGCCGCGCCAGGGCGCTCGCACATCGCATTCGCGACGCCTACGAACGCTACGAGTTCCACACCGTCTACCACGCCCTCAACAACTTCTGCGCCGTGGATCTCTCCGCGGTGTACCTCGACGTGATCAAGGACCGCCTCTACTGCTCGCACCCGACGTCGCCGGAGCGGCGCTCGGCGCAGACGGTGCTGTACCGCACCGCCCGGATGCTGGCGACCGCGATGGCGCCGGTGCTCGCGTTCACCGCCGACGAGGCATGGGAGCACCTGCCCGGAGAGCACTCCGACGCTGTGCTGCTCGAGACGTTCGACCTTCTCGAAGATGTGCCCGACGACGCCGACATCGATGCCCGTTTCCTCAGGCTCTTGGAACTGCGCGAGGAGATCAACAAAGAGCTCGAGGTCCATCGCCAGCGGGGCGAGTTCGGCAAGTCGCTCGAAGCGGCGGTGTTTCTCAAGGGCAACAGGACGGATCTGGACGCCGACCTTTCAGCGTGTCGCCTCACGCTCGAGGAGCTGTGCATCGTCTCGCAGGTCAGGGATGCCTCGGACCTCACCGCCGAGGACGCCGGAGAAGCCATCATGACGGACAGGAGCTACCCCGGGCTCGGGCTATGGGTCATCGTCCGCAAGGCCGACGGCGAGCCGTGCCCGAGGTGCTGGCAGGTTCTCCCCAAGGCCGGCCACCCCGACCACCCTGACCTCTGCGCGCGGTGCCTGACGGTCGTGCTGGCGCTCGGGGAGCGGAAGGCCTGATGCGGCTCTCCCGCTCACTCTGCATCGCGGCGGCCGTGGCGATCGCCGACCAGCTCACCAAGCTCTGGATCGTGGCCACCTACCCGTTCGGCTCCGAAACCGAGGTGATCCCCGGCCTGTTCCGCCTCGTCCACACGCGCAACCGCGGGATCGCGTTCGGCTTGTTCGGCGCATCGGGTTCGGCGGTGCAACTGGTCTTACTACTCGTCGTCGCCGGGATCGTGGGTTTCGTCGCCTGGCAACTCTCCAGAGCCGGCGGCGATGGGCTGGCGGGCTGGGGCCTGGCGCTCGTCCTCGGCGGCGCCGCCGGCAACATCATCGACCGTGTCTTCCGCGGCGAGGTCGTGGACTTCCTGGACTTCTACCTGAGGCTGGGCGGGCGCGAGCACCACTGGTTCGCGTTCAACGTCGCCGACTCTGCGATCTCCGTGGGGGCGTGCCTGGTCGTCCTGGGCGAGCTGGTCTCGCAGGCGAGGAGCAAGCATGCACCCGGTTCTGATTGACCTCGGCTTCTACCAGCTCCCGACCTACGGGGTGCTCCTCTACTCCGGCATCGTGTTGGGGATCTGGCTCGCGAGCCGGAGAGCGAAGCTCGTCGGCCTCCCCGGCGACAAGGTGATGGACCTCGGCGCGTGGGTCGTCCTGTGGGGGCTCGCCGGGAGCAAGCTCCTGCTCGCGATCACCGATCCGTCGTACCTCGGCTCGCTCTCGGGCCTGTGGGGGCTGATGCGCGCCGGCGGCGTCTTCTACGGCGGCCTGATCGGCGCCCTCGTCGCCGCCGCCGTCCTGCTTCGGCGGTACCGCCTGCCGTTCTTCCGGGTCGCCGACGTGCTGGCCCCGTCGGTCGCGCTCGGCCACTTCTTCGGGCGCCTGGGGTGCTTCTCGGCCGGGTGCTGCTACGGCCGCAGCTGCAGCCCGGCGTGGGGCGTGGTGTTCAGCCACCCGCTCGCCGCCGAGATCTCCGGCACGCCGCTCGGCGTCCCCCTGGTCCCGACGCAGCTCTACGAGGCCGCGTTCAACCTCGCGAACTACGCTTTCCTCGCTTGGCTTTTCCGCCGGCGCTTCCGCCCGGGGACCGTGCTCGCCGCGTACCTGATCGGCTACGGTATCGCCCGGTTCGCGATCGAGTTCTTCCGCGGCGATGCGGACCGCGGTTTCGTTCTGGGCGGCGCTCTCTCGACGAGCCAGGCGATCGCCGGCGTGATGGTCCCGCTCGGCGTCGGCATCCTCGTGTGGGTCCACCGCAGGAAGGCGGCTGACAGCTCACAGCCGACAGCTCACAGCTAGAGGCCCTCGAAAGTCACGGAACCGGCATGGCAGGAGGAGACATCGAGGCTTTCCGGATGAACGAAGCGGTTGGCAGTCCACGGGGTCGTCGGTCGTCGTCTTGGCTGTCGGCTGTCGGCTGTCGGCTGTCGGCTATCCGAGCGAGGCCAGGTTCGTGACCATCGGCGAGTCCACGATCGTTCTCGTGGTGCCGAGCGAGGCGGCGGGGCTGCGGCTCGACCGCTTCCTGGCCGGGTCGGGGCACGGCTGGTCCCGCTCCCAGGTGGCGCGCTGGATCGGGGACGGCCACGTCACCAGGAACGGCCGCCCGAGCAAGCCGGCACAGTTCCTCGCGCCCGGCGACGTGATCGAGGTGAGTCCGCCAGCGCCGACGCCGTCCGAGGTCCTCCCGCAGGCGATCCCGCTCGACGTGATCTACGAGGACTCCCACCTGATAGTCATCAACAAGCCCCCCGGCCTCGTGGTCCACCCGGCCGCCGGCAATCCCGACGGTACCCTGGTCAACGCCCTGCTCGCGCACTGCCGGGATCTCTCAGGGATCGGCGGCGTCGAGCGGCCCGGGATCGTCCACCGCCTCGACAAGGACACCTCCGGCGTCCTCGTCGCGGCCAAGACGGACCTCGCCCACCGGGCGCTGTCGCTCTCGTTCCGCTGGCGCACGACGGACAAGCGTTACCTCGCCGTCGTGTACGGGGTGCCGAAGACGGCCGAGGGCGTGGTGGATGCGCCGATCGCCCGCCACCCATCCGAGCGCAAGCGCATGGCCGTCGTCCCCGGCGGCAGGCCGGCGCGCACCCTCTGGTTGGTGCGTGAGCGCTTCGCCGGCGCCGCTCTCGTCGAGTGCCGTCTCGTGACCGGCCGGACGCACCAGGTCCGGGTGCATCTGACCCACATCGGACACGCGCTCGTCGGCGACCCAACGTACGCGGGCAGGCAGTGGCGCGCGGTCGAGGATCCGGTCACCTCCGCGGCCTGCCGGGATTTCCCGCGCCAGGCCCTTCACGCATGGAAGCTCACCATCACCCACCCCGCGACCGGCGAGTCGATGACCTTCGAGGCGCCGCTCCCCGGAGACATCGCCGCGTTGCTCGCCGTTCTGCGCCAGCCGCAGCGCGCGAAAGGCCCGGTGCTATAGTCGTTCGTTGTCGCCTCAAAGCACCATGCGGGACACGCCGACGCCACGAAATCCGGACGCTTCCGACGCGCGCGGACCGAGCGCGGCGCGTGCGGACTGGCGCACGGCGCTGTTGATCTCCGCACTGCTGCCGGCCGGCCTTTTCAGCGGGGTGCTTCTCCGGGGTGAGACCTTCTTGAGCAGGGACCTCGTCCTCATGCACCGCCCGTACCGGACGGTCCTCGCACACCTCTGGGCAGCCTCGGGCGGCCTCCCGACGTGGGACCCGCTCTCCAACATGGGCCGCGAGTTCGCCGCCAACCCGCACTACGCAGTCTTCCATCCGCTGTCGCTCTTCTTCTTCCTCCTGCCCTGGGAACTGGCATTCCGCCTCCAGGTGCTCCTCCCTCTGATCGGGACAGGCTTCGCGATGTTCTTCTTCCTGAGGACCATCGGCATCGGGCGGCCGGCCGCTCTCACGTGCGCGCTGGCCTGGGCGTTCGGAGGGCTGGCGCTCTCGCTCACCAACCTGCTGCCGGTGCTCCTGACGGCCGCCCCGATCCCGGCGCTCGCCGCCTTTGCGATCCGGGTCGTCCGTGGAAGGGAGCGCGCGGCCTTCGCCGGCGCTTCAGCGTGCACGGCGCTCACCTGCGCCGGCGGAGAACCGGCGACGCTGCTGGCCGGCGCCACGATCACGGGGGCAGCTTGCTTCATCGAACTACTGCACGCGCGGAACCGGCACGTCGGCGGGAGCGCACTCCGTTCCGCCGTCCGTCTCGCGGGAGCGCTCGCTCTGGGCCTCGCCGGTGCCGCCGTTGTACTCGTCCCTGCGATCCGGCTCGGCGCTGCTTCGACCCGCGCCAACGGCTTGCCGAGCGCGCAGGCCCTCGACTGGTCGTTCCCTCTCGCGAGACTCGCCGAACTCGGGCTGCCCCGAGCGCTGGGACGGTTGGCCGCCGACGACGCCGAGGGCTACTGGGGCGCGGACCTCTACCCGACCCGGAAGTATCCGCTTGTTTACTCGATCTACCCCGGTCTCCTGATCACCGCGCTCGCCGCCGCTGCTCTCGGACGGCCTGGCGCTCGCCGCGTCGGCTGGACTTTCGTCGCCGTTGCGGGAACGGTCGTGGCGGCCGGGGCCCAGACGCCCATCTGGCGCATCCTCTCAGCCGCCTTCCCGGCCCTTGCCGGCCTTCGCTACCCGGAGAAATGGGTCATCGTCCCGGTCTTTGCACTGGTGGTGCTCGCGGCCGACCAGTTGGACGAGCTGCTCGACTCGGGCCGGCACGCGTTCCGGCGCACCTGCGCGTTTCTCGGATCGTTCGCGATCGCCGCGGCGGCCCTTGGCGCCGCCGTCGCTGGAATTACGGCCCTTCGCGGCGCGGAGGTGTGGGAGGTCTTCGGCCTCTCGGCAGGTGCCGCGCACCGCTTCGCCGCCGGAATTCCAGGGGATTGCGGCCTCCAGGCGGCGCTCGCCGCCGCATACGTGCTGGCGGCCCTGCTGACCCGGAGGAACCCTGCGCACGCGGCGTGCTTGCTCGCCGCCGTGCTCGCCCTCGACTTGTTTCACGCAGGAAAGCCGCTCGTGCCCACCGACGCTCCCGAGGACGCCGATGGCTCGGCCGCTGCACTCGCCCTGCGGGCTCTCAAGGGCTCCTCCCGCGTGTTCAACCTCGCGGAGTGGCAGAACATCGGCAAACCGAGGATCGACGCGGCAAGTGTTGGGGTGCCGGCCCGTTTCGACGTCGGGACCGCGTTCGAGCCCGACGTGGACATCACGCTTCCCCGTTGGTCCGTGCGCTCGACGGACCTGTTCTGGCGCGCGGTGAGGCGCGACCCCAACCTGATGGCGCCGCTGTTGGCGCGGCGCGGTGTCGCCTGGGTGTTGCAGGATCGCGCGGCGTTAGCCGTCCGCCGGCGGGGATCGGAGCCCACCACCGGCACACTGTCGATGGAACTGATTGCCGTGGAGGACCCGGCGCCGGACATCGCGTGCGTGGACCGCGTCGTCCGCTTCCAGGGAGACGCCGCCTGGCTGACCGCCGCGGCTTTGCTGGGGCAGGCGTTGCGCACCGCGACGCTGGTGGAGGAGAGCGACGCGGGCGCGCTCCCGACCGAACCCTCCGGGTGCACGGCGACGCTGCTCTCCAACCGCCCCGGCCGGCTCACGGTCGAAGTCGTCGCACATGGACCCAACCCCTCGGTTCTGGCCGTGAACCAGTCGTGGCACCCCGGGTGGCGCGCGGAGGTTGACGGAGCCAGATCCGAGGTGGCACGCACCGACGTTGATCTCTGCGCCGTCTCTTTCCGGCCCGGCAGGCACAGACTCGATCTGGTCTACACCGATGTCTGGCTGTCGGGTTCGCTGGCGGTATCGGCTGCCGCCCTCCTGGTCTGCGCGCTCCTCATGGCATCGGCGGTCAAGAAGACGCGGGGACAAAGCAACGCCTAGATCGTTCTCGCCCCGGCTGAACGAGAGCGGCACACCCGGCAGAAGCTCCGCGCTCGCCTCGTCTCCCGGGCAGGGTTCGTCGCTTCTGACATCGGCGCCACTCGCCAGAGACATTGCGGCGTTGCAATCGTAGCGTCCAGGTGCTCGCGCCCGTGCTGGCCTCGTTCACCGGCATGTCCTTCTTTCCGCGTACCGCAGGCCGCAGCGCTCCGAGCTCGTTCTTCGGGGCGTGCGCGTGGGGTTTCGGCGGGGTCACGCTCTCATACCGCTTTTCGTTCAAACGTAGAGTCTTCGGTGTCATCGCGAGGTCCCCCGGCCCACCTGTCATTGTTCAGAAAGCAGCTCGGTGTGCACGGGCGTGGGCAAGCCCCGCCCCGACACAGTGAGGTCTGGTCGAGTTGGTGTAGGGGCGGCCCTTGCGGCCGCCCGCTTCCGGATCTCTACAGCGCGACACCCTCTGCCCACCTTCCCTTTCATGGTCTGGGGTGACCCCACGGCTCATGGAGATTGCTTCGACGTCCCTCGCCCTGCTCGGGACTCCTCGCAATGACAGTGACTTTCAGGACACCGACAAGGGGCGGGGACGTGATCGCTTCGGCCCCTTCGGGGCGTCGCTGTGCCGGCGATTCCTCCACGACGGATGGTGAATTGGTATCAATCGCGGCACTCCCGGCCATCGCGGCGCTTGCCGCCTCCTCCCTGTCAGGTCGGCCAGGCAGGCGTCTGCTACCGGATCAGAAGTTGCGCGTGTAGGTGTAGACGAACGGCAGGGGCTTGCAGTCGCGGACCGGCGGCGCGAACTTGAACGATTTGACCTCGGTCAGCGCACGCTCGAGGAGCTCTGGGGTGCCCGTCGTGTCCTGCACAACCTTGGTCGACGCGACGCTCCCGGACGAGCTCACCGTCGCCTCGATGACGACCCTGCCGATCGCCGCGCCCTGGCTGAACGAGAGCGGCACGTCGGACAGAAGCTCCGCGCCCGCCTTGTCTCCCGGGCAAGGCTCATCCTTCCTGACGTACGCGGCGCTCACCCACCCGCTCGTGCCGTCCGCCAACTTCACCTGGAGCCAGTCACCGTCACGGCCGATCACCCTCAGCCGTTCGCCCTTCTTCACGCGGGCCAGGGTCGCGCCGGCGGTGGTCGGCTTCGAGCGCACGTTGAGCTTGCCGGCCGTGACGCGAACGGTCTCCTCGGGCGGCGCCGGCTTCGCTTCCGCCGCGGGCGTCACCTCGGCGGCCGCGGGGGCCGGCGGGGGAGGCGGCGCGGCGGTCTTGCAACCCCCGATGAGAGCCAGCAACGCGGGCACGAGCAGAGCAGCGACGCGTCTCGGGCTCGTGGTCTTCACGGTCGCCATTCTAGCGAGCGGTCACGGCGAACGGTGAAGCGCTCGTGACCGTAGCGCTCGCGCTCCAGCAGCGAGGCGCGCTGCCGCTCCTCGGCAGACAGGGCCGAGCGTCCGAAGGTGGCACCGAACGTCCGGGAAAATCCGCTCGCGATCGCGGCGGCGAGTGCTTCCGACGCGGGCGTCGCTCCGAGCAGGTCGGTCAGTGTGACGACCGCGGGACGCAGACCGGCGTCGTCCTTCAGGCCCAGGCACCCCGCCTGCAGGAAACCATCCCACCCCCCCAGAATCGAGCCGTGCTGCAGGATGGAGTCCCCCACGCGCCGCATCGCCGAGCCGACCAACTTGCGTCCCACGGCCACCACCTCGCCGGCTGCCGGGCCGATGAAGCAGGGGATCGCCTGCGTCGGCTTGACGAGATCGCCCTCCGGTCGGCCCGAGACCTCCGCCGGCACGCCGAGCGTGGCGAGGCCCGACACCAGCGCTCTGCAGATCGCCTGGTACGCCGCCTGCAGGTCCTGCGTGAACGGGCCCATGCCGAGCGGCGCGAGGACCGCGTACGTCAGCTCCAGGTGGTGGAGCACGGCGCGGCCCCCGGTCGGGCGGCGGACGACGTCCACCCCATGCGCGGCGCAAAACGCCGAATCGGCGGCCTCGAACGGCTGCGAGAAACCGAGCGACAGGCAGGGCGGCGACCAGCGGTACAGGCGCAGCACCGGCGCCGAGCGTCCGGCGTCCACGGCCTCCGCGAGCGCCTCGTCCACGGCCATGTTCCAGGCGCCCGGCTGCTCTCCGTCGAGGATCAGCCGCCACTCCACGCTGCCGAGCCTTCGCGGCCTACAGCCCGGCGCCGCGCGCGACTACGGTGGCGCTCGCCTGCGCGACCGGCTTCACGACGATCTCGTCGATGTTGACGTGCGCCGGACGCGTGACCGCCCACACGACGCAGTCGGCGATGTCCGCCGCCGTCAGCGGCGTCAGCCCCTGATACACCTTCCCGGCACGCTCGGTGTCGCCCTTGAACCGCACGACCGAGAACTCGGTCTCCACCAGACCCGGGGCGACGTCGGTGACCCGGATAGGTTTGCCGGAGAGCTCGAGGCGCAGGGTCCTGGTGACGGCGACGGCCGCGTGCTTCGCGGCGGTGTAGCCGGCGCCGCCCGGGTACACCTCCCTGCCGGCGATCGAAGTCACGTTGACGATGTGCCCGCGCCCGGCTTCGAGCCTGGGCAGCAACCCCCTGGTCACCCGCATCAGCCCGAGGACGTTGGCCTCGTACATCCACGCCCAGTCCTCGTCGCTGGCCTGCGCCACCGGCTCGAGCCCCTGCGCGCCCCCGGCGTTGTTGACGAGCAGGTGCAGCCGCTCCGGCACCGCGTCGCAGAACGCTGCGACTGAGGCGGCGTCGGTCACGTCGAGGGGCCGCGCTCTCCCCCCTATCTCCTGCGCGAGAGCCTCCAGACGGTCCACCCGGCGTGCGCCGACGATCACCAGGTACCCGGCCTTCGCAAGAGTCCGGGCCGTCGCCGCTCCGATCCCGCTGCTCGCCCCCGTGACCACGGCCACCTTTTGATCTGCCCCGCTCATGGTCCCTCCCGTACGACAACCGGCGGACGAAAGCGCCCGCCGCGCACAAGAGTAGCGCAGCTCACCGCCTGAACTTCCTGGCCGGGTCGTAAGGTGTGATGTCCACGAGATCGCCCGCGCTTACCTGCTCCTTGACCGAGCGCCAGAATTCCACCGTGAAGAGGTCGGAGTGGATGAGCTCGAACACCCCTTTCAGCCGCTGCGGGATGCCGGAGTAGTTTCGCATCTCGTCCACGAAGAAGTCGCGGGGCGTCGCGACGATCCTCTCCTCCTCGGGTGTGAGCTCGTCGCTGTCGTCGTAGGCGCGCGGTTTGTGAGCGAAGTTCGCGCTCTCGATCGGGATCACATCGTCGTAATCGAACAGCACGACCCTTCCCCGCCGGGTCACGCCGTAGTTCCAAGTGTTGAAGAGATCGCTCGGAAAGATCCCGCTCGCCGCCAGATCCTTCAGGAACCACCCGAAGTCCAGAATGGTGCGCCGCAGCGTCTCCGGGTCGTGCTCCTGGTCGAAGAAGATCGGCAGCGGCGTCACCTTGCGCTGGACGTAGAGGTGGCGGAGGACCACGTGGTCGTCCTCGACGCTCACGAGTTCCCGCGCCGTCTCCAGGAGCTCTCCCAGCAGCCCATCGTCGAAACGCTGCCGCCGGAAGCGCAGGTTCTCGAACTCCTGCGTGTCCACGAGCCTCCCCACGCGGTCGCGGCGACACACGAACGCGTACTGCTCCATCACCTCGCGCCTGGAGCTCGTCTTGTCGGTCACCGCGATGCTGCGGACGAAGCGCGGCCTGTCCTTGATGACCTTGAAGACGTAGCTGAAGGCGGACATGGTGAACACGCTCATCACCGCGCCCTCCTTGCCGGGAGCGATGACGAAGCGCTGCTTCGACCGGTGGACGAACCTGTGCAGGTCGCGGTAGAACTCGGTCTTCCCGTGCCGGTTGTAGCCGATCGAGTTGTAAAGCTCGGCCACCGGCTTCTCCGGGAGGATCGAGCGCAGGAACTCGATCAGCAGGTCGTGCCGGTCGATGAGAACGTGGAAGGAGGAGAACGCGAAGCTGAAGACCTTGCTCACCTCCGCCTCGGTCAGGAGCACGGTGTCCACGAACACGCCCGAGCCGCCGTTGTAGAGCGGGAGGACCAGCGGGATCAGCCTGTCGCGGGCGACGATGCGGCCCACGAGGTACGCCGCCTTGTTACGGTGGAAGGCGGACCGGATCACCTCGATCCGGAAGTCGCCTCCCATCGCCACGATCGGCCAGAGGTGCAGGTCGATCTCGGCCGCGACCATGGTCGCGTCCCGCTCGACGTCCTGGTACGGCGGCGTGAACCTGTAGTCGCGCAGGATCTCGCAAATGACCAGCCTGGTCTCGCGGCCGCCGGCGTAGGCGCGAAAGACGGGCTCCGGAGGCCCGATTTCGACCGACCTCGGATGCCAGTGGAAGAACTCGATCCGCCGGTTGATCCCGACCGTGCTGAAGATGGTGCGCGTCACCGAGTTGAAGAACGTCCGCGCGAGCTCGGCGTCGTGGCGGCCCCGGATCAGTCCGCCGAAGCGATCCTTGATGGCGGCCCAGAGCGGTTCGTCCCGGAGGTCGGGGCCGAGGAGTTCTGCGAGCGCCGCTGCAACGTCCTTCAGGGTCTTGTCGTAGAGGTCAAGGCGCTCCAGCGCGTCCTCGTGGCGGCCCTTCCAGTCCAGGCTCTGGAACCGCCACCTGGCCCGCCTGGTAATGCTCGCGAACTCGTCGGTGTAGAACTCGAAGCCGCGCCTGATTCGGGCGGCCGCGGCGGCCGCCACCTCCGAGCCCTTCGGCGGCTCCTTCCTCTTGGCGGGCTCGCTTTCCGGGCGCCTCGGGGTCACCTCACAAGTATGCGCCCGCCGTGACACGCCGCGCGCCGACGATTGGCGCTTGTCTTTTCCCGAGCAGGCCGGTACGCTCGCTGACCGTCCGGGGCGCCCGGGCAGACCCGGTCTCAAGGCCCGGGCCCAGGAGGCGAGATGAGGATCTCCCACCGCGCCGTGTCGATCCAGGAGTCCCCGATCCGCAAGCTCGCGCCGCTCGCCGCCGCGGCCCGCACGCGCGGCACGACCATCTACCACCTCAACATCGGCCAGCCCGACGTGGCCACCCCGCCCGAGTTCCTGCGCGCGGTCGCCTCGTTCAAGGACAAGGTCCTCGAGTACGGTCCCTCGGACGGGCTGCCGGAGCTGCGCGACGCGATGGCCGCGTACTTCGCCCGCTACGAGATCGCCCTGGACCCGTGCGACATCCTGATCGCAAACGGCGGGTCCGAGGCGATCCTTTTCGCCTTCAACGTCGTGGCGGACCAGGGCGACGAGATCATCATCCCGGAGCCGTTCTACACGAACTACAACGGCTACGCCGAGATGGCGAACCTCACGGTGGTGCCGGTCCGGACCCACGCCGAGGACGGGTTCCACCTGCCGCCCGACGAGGTGCTCGACGCCGCCGTCACGCCCCGCACGCGCGCGATCCTGATCTGCTCCCCCAACAACCCGACCGGGACCGTCCTGAGCTGGGAAGAGCTCGAGCGCCTGGCTGCGTTCGTCGAGCGCCGCGACCTGTTCCTGATCGCCGACGAGGTTTACAAGGAGTTCACCTACGACGGCCGCCGCCACCGTTCCGTTTTGGAGCTGCCGGGAATCCGCGAGCGCGTGATCGTGGTCGACTCGATCTCGAAGCGCTTCTCGGCCTGCGGCGCCCGCGTCGGGGCGGTGATCTCGCGCAATCGGGAGGTGATGGCGTCGGTGCTCAAGTTCGGGCAGGCCCGCCTGTGCCCCCCGACGCTCGAGCAGCTGGGCGCGATCGCGGCCTACAAGCTGGACGAGAGCTACTTCGAGGCCGTGCGCGCGGAGTACCAGCGCCGCCGCGACGTCATGTACGAGGCGCTCACGCGCGACCCCGGCATCGTCCTCAAGCGCCCGCGCGGAGCGTTTTACATGATCGTCAAGATGGCCGGCGTCGAGGACAGCGACGACTTCGCGCGCTGGCTCCTGGAGGAGTTCGAGCACGGCGGCGACACCGTGATGGTCGCCCCGGCCGGCGGCTTCTACGCGACACCCGGCGCCGGAAACGACGAGGTCCGCATGGCGTACGTCCTCGAGGTCGGCAAGCTCGAGCGTGCCATGGAGGTCTTCCTCGCAGGGCTCGAGCGCTACCGGGCGGCCAAGCCGGCCGCGGCGCACGCCGTTTAGGAGCCCTGCGTGCGCGCCGACCCCGAAGCGGTTCCGGGAGTCCCCGTCGGCGAGATGCCGGTCGCGTGGACGCTCCTCGTCCTGGGCTGCGTTGGGGGCGCGCTCCTGACCGGGGAATTCAGCCGGTTGACGCTGCGCGTGGCCGCGCCGTTCCTCCTGGTGGGCGGCCTCCTGGCGCTCGCCTCGGTGCGGGCGATCGGCCGGGGCGCAAGGCTGGTGACGCGCGGTCCCTACCGCTGGCTGCGGCACCCCTACTTCCTGGGGGTTCTCCTCATGCTCGTCGGGGCGATCGTCGCGATGCGCTCGCTCCCCGCGCTCGTGCTTTTCATCCCGACGCTGCGCGTGACGCTCCAGCGCGCGCGCCGGGAGGAGCACAACCTGGCGCTGCGCTTCGGCGAGGCGTACGAGGCATACTGGAGCCGGGTGCCCTTCATCCTCCCTCTGCGGCCGCCGCTGACGGCCGATGCCGCTGCCGCCATCGGGTCCCTGGAGCAGCCGTCACCGGAGGAGGAGACGGCGCCCGACCCCCCTCCGGCGCCGCCGCCCAGCCCAGCTGCGTGACCGGTATCACACGGCCGGCGCTCGAAGGGAATAGAATGAAAAGGGGAGAAGGTAGCCTGTGGCCTTGCCGTGTTCGAATCGCCTTGGAATCTTGGCCGCCGTGGCGCTGGCGGCTGCGACCGCCACCGCCACGTCGATCATCCCGCCGGAGAACCTCGGCAAGCTCGCCGGCATGTCGGACGCGGTCGTCCTCGCGCAGGCCGGGGCGTCATACACCGTCCCCGCCGGTCCGCTGCTGTTCACGCACACGACGTTTCGCGTGATGGAGACGGTGGCCGGGCCTCTCTCGATGGGCGACCGAATCACCGTCCGCGTGCCGGGCGGCGAAATCGACGGCGGCGGGTGGCTCGTCCCGGGCGCCCCTCGATTCGACCCCGGCCAGGTCTACCTGCTGTTCCTGCACGAGAAGAACACCGGCCAGTGGCTGCCGCAGGCGATGGCGTACGGGCTGCTGCGGCGCATCGCGGGCCGCGACGGGTCGAGCCTTCTCGCGCCGGTACCCGAGGCCGCCGACGTGGAGCCTTTCCCGCGGCCGGACGGCATCCTCCCCGAGAAGGTGGAGACCTACCGGGAGGCGATGCTGGTGGCGCACCTCCGCGCGGTCGCCTCCGGCAGAGTCGAGTGGAACGCGCGCCAGGTCCTGGCAGCGAGCGACCAGGTCCCGATCGAGGTCCACGCGGAATCGGTTCCGTCGAACTGCAGGTACATCACGGCGCCGAACCCCCCGGCGCCGACTCCCCCGCCGCCGTTCCCGCGCTGGCCGTACAACACCGCGAGCCCGCCGGGACAAGTCAAGATCTACTACTCGCCCAGCGGCGGCGACGCCAAGTTGTCGGGCGGCGGCATCGCCCAGGTCCAGGGCGCGGTCAACGGATGGATGGGGATCGCCAACACGAGCCTCAACCTTTCGTACGCGGGCCTGAAGTCGGGCTACACCATGAGCTGCACCAACACTCAGTGTATGAGCAACGGTGACTCGATCCCCTGCTACAGCGACTTCACCAACGCGGGGGTGGTGGTCTTCAACGACCCGTGCGGCGAGGTCCCTGCCGGCTCAGAGCTTGGCTTCGGGGGTCCCTGGTGGGGCGGTAATCACACGTTTGACGGTTTCACGTGGAACTCGATTATTTCGCAGTTCGTGGTTCTGTCCGCGAACGCGGCCTCCGCCCTGGGCGGGAATCTCGCCTATTACCAGGAGATGCTCACGCACGAACTGGGGCACGGGCTCGGGTACGGGCACTCCGCCGACTCCTCCTCCGTCATGTACTACCTGTGCTGCAATCCCATCGACTCGACGGATCGCAGTTGCACGCAGTACACCTACCCAGGAACGGGCCCCACGGCCACGCCGACCGTCACGCCCACGATCACGCCGACGCCGACGATCACCCCGACGCCCACGATCACTCCGACGCGCACCATCACGCCGACGGCCACGTGGACGCCCACCGGACCGACGCCGACGCCGACCCGGACGCCGATCGGGCCGACGCCGACGCCCACGTGGACCCCGACGCCTGCGCCGGCGCCGCCGGTCCCGACCGGCGTCTCGGCAAGCGACGGCACCTTCACCGACCGGGTGCGCATCACGTGGAACCCGTCCTCGGGCGCGGCCGGGTATTGGGTCTACCGCAACACCGTCAACAGCCCGCCGGCGCAGGAGATTATCTTCACCTCCGCGCCGACGTTCGACGACCTCTCGGTGGTCCCGGGCCAGGTGTACTGGTACTGGGTACGGGCGATCGCCCAGGACGGCGCCACAAGCGCGTACAGCACGCCGGACACCGGCTTCGCGAGCATCCCGCCGACGCCGACGCCGACCCGCACGCCGACGCCGGGCAGCTTCGCGGCCTCGTTCACCTACGCGCCCGCGACGCCGTACAACGGTGAGGCCGTCCAGTTCACGGACACGTCGAGCGGCGCGCCCAGTTCGTGGCAGTGGACGTTCGGAGACGGGGGTTCCTCCACCGCCCGCAACCCCGCCCACAGCTGGGCGGAGCGGGGGACGTACACCGTCACGCTCGTGGTGAGCAACGGCTCGACCAACGCCCAGACCAGCACGACGATCACGGTCGACGCGCGCGCACGCGAGCACCTCTCGTAGGCGCACCACTCTCATCGCGAGGAGTTCCTTCGGACGGGGACGATGCGGCGATCTCGTAGGTTTCGGCGGAATTGGTTCGTCGACCTGTCCCGCGAGGGCGGGGTTCGCTCCTCGCAATCTTCATTTGCCGAGGCACACCCCGGACCATGAAAGTGGAGGTGGCGAAACGTGTAGCGTAGTCGAGGTACCCAGGCGGGCGGCCGCAAGGGCCGCCCCTATATGGGTGGGAGCTGCCATTCCCGTGTAGGGGTGGGGCTTGCCCCCGCCCGCTGTTCCCGCCGATTTGTCATTGCGAACCCGGCCGCGTCATCCGCGGAACTTTCAGGACAATAACACCATCGGGAACGGGATTGCTTCGGCCGACTTGGGGCCTTCCAATGACAGCCATTCTTCTACGACGGACGATGAATTCGTATCGGACGGCAGCCCCGCCCGGCGAGGGAGCGCTCGCGTGGACGGCCCCTTTCCTCTGGCTTGCCCGCTCTCGGGCCACCGACCACGTCTCTTCGGTGCTCCCCTGAGCCCTGGGCCCTGTGTCCTGAGCCCTGTTCTTCCGTCGGAGCGGCGGCGGCCTTGACGTTCCTCTTCAGCGCGTCCTCAGCTTCTCCGCCGGTCCCGGCGGCGGCTCCGGGACGGCGAGCTCCCCGCAATCGCGACGCTGGGCTACCTCGCCGGCCACGGCGTCGGCGCGCGCCCGGTCGGGCGCGCTGTCGCGCCCGAGGAAGAGCGTCTGGGACGGGAGCGCGAACGAGGTGCCGGAACGCTCGACGATCCTGGCGATCGCGAAGTTCAGCTCCTCGGCGATTGCGGTGGATTCGTTGAAGCTCTTGGCGAGGGTCCAGACCAGGACCTCGACCTTGAGCGACGTGGGGCCGAACCCCGAGAAGCGCACGCTCTGCGTCTCCTGAAACACCTTCGGGTGTGCGAGCAGCATCTTGCGGATCTCATCGATGATCCAGGTCAGCTGCTCGGTGGTGCTGTCGTAGCGGACGCCGAGCGTCGGGTTGAACAGGAAACGGTCACGCTGCGTGAAGTTGACGATCGTGCCGGCGGCCAGCGGGCCGTTGGGGATCGTCACCAACGTGCGGTCGAGCGTGCGCAGGCGGGTCGACCGCAGGCCGATCTCCTCGATGGTGCCGGTAACGTTGTCGATGGTCACGAAGTCCCCGACCATGAACGGGCGGTCGCTCGCGATGGTGACGGCGCCGAAGACGTTCTCGATCGTCTTCTGCGCCGCGAACGCGATGGCCACTCCGCCGATGCCGATGCCGGCGAGCATCGCAACGACGTTGATCCCAATCACGTCGAGTGCCGCCAGCAGGATGAAGACGGCGATGATGAACTTTCCGGCCCGGGAGATGATCGGGACGTAGCCGAGCGTGATGCGGTCGCGCACGTCGGTCCGCCGCTGCAACTGGTCGGTGAAGCCATCCCAGACTCGGAACAGGATCCAGCCGATGCCGAACAGGGTCAGCAGCCTCCACGCGGCCCGGGCCAGCCCGACGGCGTTGGGGGGCAACCCGACCCACGACGACGTCACGGTGAGCGCGAGCCCCCACAGGACGATGGCGAGCGGCCCGTCCATCGCTTTGACCAGGGCGTCGTCCCAGGTGACGGTGGTCCGCCGCGCGATCACGCCGAAAACAACCAGAAGGGCGCGCGCGAGCAGACGTGCGACGCCGTAGCCGAACAGCAGCGCAACCGCGAGCCCGACCCACTGCCAGAGCTGCAGCCCGAGGATGCTGAGCGAGAAGAAGAGCGACGGGAGCAGGTCGCCGATCACCCCGTAGCCGTGGGCTCGGTAGAGGGCGTTGATGGTCCCGACGGTGTCCCGCGATACCAGCCACAGCCGTGCGCCGGCAGGGTCGGTGGCGAGCTCGAGCGAGACCGGCACCTCGCGATGGTGCACGACAAGCGTCGCCAAGTGCTCCTCGCGGAGCTCGGTGCCCGGCGCCCCCGAGCCGAGCGGCGTGTCGGAAACGGTCTCCGGGTCGATCGGGGCGCGCCTGAGAAGGACGAGATAGAGGCGGCGCGCGAGGCTCGGTCCCTCGGCGGCTCGCGTCTCGGGCGACAGGCCGCCGAGATCGAGGTACAGCGACGCCAGGCGAAAGTCGCCGTCCGATCCGGCGACGAGGAACCCGGTGATCGATTCGCGCGGCGTCGACCGCGCGAGCGGCATGACCGACCGGAGGGTGGCGATGCCGGTGGCTCGGGGAGCGGGCGTCGGCACCGCCGCGGCCCCGGCGAGCGCTGCGCCCCAGAGCGCGGCGGCGAGGGACGCGAGCGCCGGCCGGGCGAGGCGCCGGCCTCGGGCCGAGGTGTTCTCGGGAGAAGGCGGGGTCATGGAGCCTCCTGGTGCCCGCCAGATTAGCAGCGATCCGCCAAGATCGGCGCGCGACTCGCCCGATGACTCCGACACGGTGCTAGCGCTTGGCGCGGAGGACGTTGAGCGCGCTACCGGCGCGGAACCAGCCGACCTGTTCGGCGTTGAACGTGTGGGCGCAGGCGATCTCGTCCTTCGTCCCGTCGGCGTGATGGAGGACCACGTTCACCGCCTTACCGGGAGCGAGCTCCGCGAGGCCCACGATGCTGACCCGGTCGCCTTCCCTCACCTTGTCGTAGTCGGCCGGGTCCGCGAACGCGAGCGGCAGGAGACCCTGCTTCTTGAGGTTGGTCTCGTGGATGCGCGCAAACGAGCGGGCGATCACCGCGACGCCGCCCAGGTGGCGCGGCTCCATGGCGGCGTGCTCCCGCGAGCTGCCCTCGCCGTAGTTCTCGTCACCCACCGCGATCCAGCGCATGCCGCGGTTCCTGAGGTCGCGGGCGATCTTGGTGAACTCCGTCGGCTCGCCCGTGATCGGGTGCTTCCCCTTGCCGGCCTCGCCGCTGAAGGCGTTCACCGCGCCGAGGAACATGTTGTTGGAAACATTGTCGAGGTGCCCGCGGAACTTCAGCCACGGCCCGGCGGGCGAGATGTGGTCGGTGGTGCACTTCCCCCTAGCCTTGAGGATCACCGGCAGCTCTACGTAGTCGTTGCCGTCCCAGGCCGGGAAAGGCACCAGGAGCTGCAACCTGTCCGACCCGGCCCGCACCCGCACGGTCAAGCTTGACGGCGAGGCCGGCGGCGCAACGTACCCCTCCGCCTTGAAGACGAACCCCCTCTCCGGGACCTCGGGGGCTGGCGGGGGCGGCGAGAGCCTCACCGCACGGCCGTCGACCTGGATCTCCTCCGCGATCGGGTTGACCGCGAGCGTGCCCGCGACGGAGTACGCGACGACCACCTCCGGCGACGCAATGAACGAGAGCGTCGCGGGGTTGCCGTCGTTGCGGGCCGGGAAGTTGCGGTTGAACGAGTTGACGATCGTGTTGGTCGTTCCCTTCGGAAACTCGTCGCGCTGCCACTGACCGATGCACGGGCCGCAGGCGTTGGCGAGCACGGTGGCGCCGAACTCCTTGAACACCGTGAGGAGTCCGTCCCGCTCGATCGTTGCGTACACCTGCTCGGAGCCCGGCGTGATCAGGAGCGGTACGCGCGCCTTGAAGCCCGCCGCCAGCGCTTCGCGAGCAACGGCGGCGGCGCGGGTGATGTCCTCGTACGAGGAATTCGTGCACGACCCGACGAGCGCGGCCGAGATCGCCGCCGTGTAGCCGCTCTCCCTCACTGCCGCGGGAACCTTCGACAGTGGCCGCGCGAGGTCGGGGGTGTGCGGCCCGACCAGGTGGGGCTCGAGAGCGGAGAGGTCGATCTCCACGACGCGACCGAAGAACTTCTCGGGCGCCGCCTCGACCGCGGGGTCAGCGGCGAGCAGGTCGCGGTTGGCGTCGGCGAGATCCGCGATCGGCCCGCGCCTGGTCGCGCGAAGGTAGGTCTCCATGCGGGCGTCGTACGGGAAGATCGAAGTCGTGGCGCCGTGCTCTGCGCCCATGTTGGTGATGGTCCCCTTGCCGGTGCACGAGATCGAGGCGCACCCGGGACCGAAGAACTCGACGACGGCGTTCGTTCCGCCCTTGACCGTGAGGATGTCGAGGAGCTTGAGGATCACGTCCTTGGGCGCGGCCCAGCCGGAGAGCTTCCCGATGAGCTTAACGCCGATGAGCGTCGGCTGCAGGACCTCCCACGGGAAACCGGACATCACGTCCACCGCGTCGGCGCCGCCCACGCCCGAGGCGAACATCCCGAGGCCGCCCGCGTTCGGGGTGTGCGAGTCGGTGCCGATCATCATCCCGCCGGGGAAGGCGTAGTTCTCGAGGACCACCTGGTGGATGATGCCGGAGCCGGGCTTCCAGAAACCGATGCCGTAGCGCGCGGAGGCCGATTCCAGGAACGCGTAGACCTCCCTGTTCTCCTCGATGGCGCGCGCAACGTCGGCGGCAGCGCCGGACCTCGCGCGGATCAGGTGGTCGCAGTGGACCGTGGCCGGGACCGCGGTGCGGTCCATCCCGGCGAGCATGAACTGCAGCAACGCCATCTGCGCCGTCGCGTCCTGCATCGCCACGCGGTCCGGCCTGAGCTCCAGGTAGGCCTTGCCGGGGTCCAGTTCGACCCGCTCAAGGTGCTCGAGGTGCCCGAAGAGGTTCTTCTCGGTCAGCGTCAGCGGTCGCCCGAGACGCGCTCGGGCCGCCTTCAAGCGTGTTCGCGTGCGGTCGTAAACGGCCATGACCAACTCCGGAGTGCTCTCGATCGCTGCCATTCATCCCCCCCGCCGGACAACGCCACAACAGACGTTCCGCTTCCAGGCGCTTTCCTGCCCGCGAAGTATACCCGGTAGGAGACCCGTTCGCAGGTCCGAAGGTTCGCGGTTCGGCAAGCACGGGTCAAAGGTCAAACGTGAGACGTCAAAGGGAAGACAAAGGCCCTCACGTGCGACTCGGGCTTTCTTCCTTGTCGTCCCTTTGACGTTTTCCCTTTCACCTTTGCGTGAACGTTCAAACGTGCGAACTTTCGAACCCTGGGGCGCGGCCTGCCGCGTATAATTAACACATGCCTCATCGCCTCACGGTCGGCGAGATCATGACGCGCGACGTCGTCACGCTCGCGGAGGACGACACGCTGGCCGATGCCCGCTCCTGCATGGAGCGCGGCCGGATCCGTCACCTCCCCGTGGTGCACGGAAAACAGCTGGTCGGCCTGGTCACGCACCGGGACATCGTGGCCGCGTCATTCTCGGTTTTCGCGCAGGTGAGCCGCCAGGAGGAGCACCGGATCTTCGTGCAGATCCCGGTCCGCGAGGTCATGCACGACGCGTTCGCGGTGCCGCCGACGATGCGGGTGCGCGAGGCCGCGCGCATCATGCTCGACAAGCAGTACGGATGCCTCCCGGTGGTGGCCGACGATCGGGCGCTGCTCGGGATCGTCACCGAGGCGGACTTCCTGCGCCTCGCAGTTCGGATGCTGGAGGCGATCCAGGCCTGAGAGCCGGCGCGAACCCGGCCGGCTCGCTGAACGTTTGAGCCTGTGGAGGTGATCATGCGTCGTGGAATTTTCGCCGCCGCCCTCATCGCGCCGCTCGCCGTGAGCGCGTGCATCCGCTCCAGGGTGCCGCTCTCGGTGCACGAGACCAAGACCTTCACCGCCGCCGCCGGAAAGCTGGTGCGGTTCGACGTTAGCTCGCTCGACGTTGACGTGACGGTCGCCCCGACCAGCACAATCACCGCGGAGGTGGAGATCGACGCCCGATCCTCCTCTCGAGGCGCGGCACGTCGTTGGGTCGATTCCCACACCCCGACGTTCGACGACTCCTCGTCGGCCCTCGAGATCCGGCAGCCATCCAGGCGAGCCGGGATCGTGGTATTCGGATTCCTGAACACCAAGGCGCGCGTCAAGCTCGTGATGCCGCCGGAGTGCGGCCTCGAGGTTCGCACTTCCTCCGGCGACGTCGCCGTGGGCGGCGACGTCGTGGTGGCGGGACCGGTCCGAATCCGCACCTCGTCGGGAGACGTAACCGTCACCGGGGGCCTTCGCGAGCTGATCGTCAAGACCTCCTCCGGCGACGTTGTGGTTCGACGCCAGCCCCTCGCGGGCCTCGAGGCCGACACGACTTCCGGAGACGTCACGCTCGAGAGCGGAGGCCAGCGCGCGATCGTGGGCACCTCGTCGGGGGACGTGCGACTCGAAAAGCTCGAAGGGGGCCTCTCGGTGGACACCTCGTCCGGTGAGGTTGCGGCGAGCTGGGCCGCGCTCGCCCCCGGCTCGAAGCTCCGGGTCCACACCTCGTCCGGAGACGTGAGGCTTCGCGTCCCCGACGCGGCGCAGTTCCGCGGCCGGATCTCCACCAGGAGCGGCAGCATCCACTCGGACTTCTCAGGGGTCAGCGAGCGCCGCGAGCACGAGCTCTCGTTTACCGCCATGGCGGACGCCGTGGAGATCGACGTTCGTACCTCGTCCGGCGATGTCAGCGTCCACAAGCACCCGTAGCTGCCAGCATCCAGGAGCATGCGGGTGATGTCCGGCCTGCCCTGCTGGCTACTCCACGCCCCGCTGGTGCCGTTGCGCTGAAAACTCCGAGATCGGATTCGGAAGACCGGACACTGTCGAGCCGTTGCTGTCCGGAAAACCGGATATAATTCAAGAGAATGGACGGTCCGGACGGAAAGACCTCGGGTTCGTTGGACTCGGCTCACTTCGTGCTTCCGCGCCGGGGTTGGCTGAAGCTGCACGAGCACCAGACGCGCAGCTTCGTCCTCGCGGTGGCCGGAATCGTGGCGGTGACCGCGGGACTTATCGGAGCCGAACGCCGCGTCAGCGAGTTCCAGCGCCTCGACTTCCGCGCCATGCGGGCCGTCAAAGGCTACACCGTGCTCAGCGTGAGCCCACGGAGCGGCGCGGCCCGCGCCGGGATAGCGCCGGGCGATGCGATCCTCGCGGTCGACGCGACTCCCGTAGCCAGGCTGGACGACCTCGAGCGGGCGCTGTACTCCCGCCGCGTCTCGACGCTGTCGATCCTGCGGGACGACAAGGTCCGCGAGGTCGCTTACTATCCGCCGGTCCCCCAGATCGACGTGCGCTACCTGCTGGTGGCCTTCGCGGCCATGTTCACGCTCGGCATCGCCGGGCTCGTCTATCTCGGGCACCCCACCGCGCACGCGGGCCGGTTCCTCGCCCTTGCCGAGGCGCTGTTTCCGGCCGTGGTCGTCCCGTTCCCCCTCGAGCCGGACTCCTCCTGGCAAGTCCTGCTGCTGATCCGCGATTTCGGCCGCCTCGCGCTGCCTCCCCTCCTCGTGGCGTTCTTCGCCAGCTTCCCGGCCCCGATCAAGCGGTTCTCCTGGCTCTGGGTTACCTTCATCCCTTCGCTGGCGGTGGCGGCCGCGCGCACGGCGCTGGCTGCGGGCCTTCTGCCCCCCGTGGTCGCCGACGTGCTGCTCCCCGAGGCGCTTGACAGCGCAACGGCCGTGCTCGCGGTCCTCGGCGTGATCGCGGCGGCCGCCCTGTCGCTGCGCGCGTACGTGAACTACAGGGGAGACCCGACGCGCCGGCGACAGGTCGAGTGGGTGGCGCTGGGCGCGGCGGCGGGGTTCGCCCCGTACCTGCTGCTCTCGCTGATACCGCAGCTGGCCGGGGCAGAGCTCGAGGTCCTGACCTGGGTCTCGCTCCTGCCGCTCGCGCTGGTGCCTCTGGGGGTTGCGTCCTCGCTGCTCGAGTTCCGGCTGTGGGACCTGGAGGACATCACGCGCCAGGTCGTTGCGACAGGCGTCGCCGTTCTGCTCGGCGGCGTCAGCTTCGCGTTCCTGAATTACGCCATCACCCAGTTCGGCTTCCGCCTCGGGAACTGGCGGAACCTCGTCGCGGTGGCGGGCGGCGTCCTGCTGGCGACGCTCACGGTGCCCGCCAGGAAGCTGCTGCTCGAAGGGCTCGAGCACCTGCAGTACCGCGAGCGCCTGACGGCGCGCCGCGCTCTCACCACGTTCGCGGAGGAGGCGGTCGCCCACCGCGACCCCGAGACCCTGCTGTTGCGCCTGGCCCAACTCCTCCGCGACGCGCTCGGCGTCGAGCGCGTCGTGACGTACCTCGCGCTCGGCGGCAGGCTGTACCCCTCCGGCGCCGCGGATCGCTGGCCCGTGCTCGCGCTGGACGACGTGCGCGGGCCTTTTCCGACCGAGGCCGAAGCCGAGCTCCCAGGTCGTGGGCTGTGGCACCGCTTTCCGGTGGAGAGGGACGGACGGACGATCGGCCTGGTCTACTGCGGGCGACGCCACGGAGAGCTGCCGCTCGGCCACGGAGAGCGCAGGCTGGTCGGCGCGCTCGCGGCCCAGGCGGCCCTCGCCCTCGAGAACACCCTCCTGATGGCCAACCTCCGGCGCCAGGTCGAGGAGCACAGGCTCCTGGAGGACTACCTCGAGCGCATCTTCCAGTTCTCGGCCGCGGCGCTGTTGATCTGCGACATCTCAGGCCGCGTGCTGCGGGCCAACGAGCGTGCGGCGATCCTTCTGCGCCGGGCGCCGCAGCAGCTCGTCGGCGAGTTCCTGCACGACCTGGTCGAACTGCGCGGCGAGTGGCGAGGAGTGCTGCCGAGCGACCTCGCGGGCGTTCAGGTGCGCTTCGCCACGGGCGCCCAGTGGCACACGTGCCTCATGTCCACGTCTGCGCTCGAGGTCGAGCCCGGCCGCTTCGACGGCCGCGTCGTCGCGCTCGACGACATCACCGAACAGCTGAACCTCGAACAACGCCTCTCGGAGCAGGAACGCCTCGCCTCGCTCGGCCGCCTGGCGGCCGGCCTTGCCCACGAGGTCAACACCCCGGTCACCGGCATCGCGTCGTACGCCCAGCTCTTGCGGGAGCTCACCCCCCCGAACGACCCGCGCTCGCCCCTGGCGCTCAAGCTTGAGGAACAGGCCTTCCGGGTGTCGCGCATCGTGACCAACCTCCTCGAGCTGGCGCGCCCTTCCGGATTCGAGCGGCAGCTCGTCGACCTCTCGCTCCTGGCCCGCGAGGAGATGAGCCAGATGCGCGCCGAGGCGGCGCGCGCCGGCGTGGCGCTCGAGATCGTGCCGGCCGGCGACCTGACCGCTTCCGTCAACCGCGTTCAGTTCGAGCTGGTCGTCCACAACCTCCTCCGGAACGCCCTTCAGGCCACTCCACGGGGAGGCACGGTCGAAATCGGGTCCGGCTCCGACGCCGGCAAGGTGTGGATCGAGGTCCGCGACACCGGCCCCGGTGTGCCCGAGGAGCTCAGCGAGCGAATCTTCGAGCCGTTCGTCACATCCCGTCAGGGCCGCGGCGGCACGGGGCTCGGGCTGGCCATCACCAGGGACATCGTGGTCGCCCACGGAGGAACGATCCGTGCGCTGCCGAACGAAGCCGGGGGCACCGTCATGCGGGTCGAGGTGCCGACTCAACAGGAGAAGGAATGAGAGTACTGATCATCGACGACGAGCCTGTGCTGCAGGACGTGCTGGCAACTCTGCTTCGCAGGGAAGGTTTCCAGGTGCTGCAGGCGATGACGGCCGAGGAAGGGTTACGCCAGACCGAGGACGGAGATGTGGACCTCGTTCTCCTGGACCTGATGCTCCCGGACAAGCCCGGGCTCGAGGTGCTGCGGGACCTCAAGGCCCGGGACCCCGAGGTCGTGGTCGTGGTGATCACGGCGTACTCGTCGGTCGAGACCGCCATCGCCGCCATGCGGGAAGGCGCGTTCCACTACATCGCGAAGCCGTTCAAGAACCAGGAGGTCGTCCTCACCGTCCGGAAGGGGCTGGAGCAGCGCCGCCTCCGCACCGAGAATCGCGATCTGCGACAGCGCCTGGAGGGGCTCGGGACGCTGGTGTGGCGCTCGCCGCTCATGGAGCAGGTCATCGAAATGGTGCGGCGAGCGGCGCCGTCGCGTTCGAACATCCTGCTCACGGGCGAGTCGGGAACCGGGAAGGAGCTGCTCTCGCGCGCCGTGCACCACCTCTCGCCCAGGGCGGGCGCGCCGTTCGTGGTCGTCAACACGGGCTCCGTTCCAACCGAGCTCCTCGAGTCCACGCTGTTCGGGCACGTGCGCGGCGCCTTCACCGGCGCAGTCGCCACTCGCCGCGGGCTGTTCGAGGTCGCAGACACGGGGACAATATTCCTCGACGAGATCGGCACGATCACGCCGCCCACCCAGGCCAAGCTCCTGCGCGTGATCCAGGAGCGGGAGTTCATCCCGGTCGGAGGCGAGCAGACCATCAAGGTCGATGTCCGAATCATCGCCGCAACCAACGCCGACCTGCCCAAGATGGTCGCGGAGGGCACGTTCCGCGAGGACCTCTTCTACCGGCTCAACGTCATCACGATCGAGCTGCCTCCGTTGCGCAGCCGGCGCGAGGACGTCCTGGCCCTCGCCGGCCAGTTCCTGAAGCGTTACGGGGAGGAGAACGCCAAACCCAATCTCGCGCTCACGCCACGCGCGCTCGACGTGCTGGTCGGCTACCACTGGCCGGGAAACGTCCGCCAGCTCGAAAACGTGATCGAGCGCGCCGTCGTGCTCTGCCCCGACGACGTCATCGACCTGGACCTCCTGCCGGGTGAGGTGCTGAGCCCCCAGGCCGGCCCAACCGCGCAACTCCCGATCGAAGGCGTGGATCTCAAAGATGCGGTGAACACGTACACTCGTGCGCTCATCGAGGCGTCGCTCGCCCGCTGCGGCGGCGTCCAGCGGCGCGCCGCCCAGATGCTCAGGGTGCGGCCGTCCACCCTCAACGAGATGATCCGCAGGCTCGGCATCCAGGAGACCGAAGGGAGCTGAAGACCGTTCGAAGGTTCGAAAGTTCGAAGGTTCGAAGGTTCGGCAGGGACAGGTAAAAGGTCAAACGGGAAGAGTTCAACGGGAGACCATGAACACGAGGGCATGGTCGTCCCGTGCCTTCGTCTTCCCTTTGACCCTCCCGCTTTCACCTTTGACCCCGCAGGTCTCTGAACTTTCGAACGTTCGAACCTGCGAACAGGCTCTCTCCTCTGCCCCTCCGCGCGAGCTACTTCTTTGCCGGTGCGGCTGGCGCCGGCTTCGTGGGCGCGGCGGCCTTCGCGGTCGGCACAGGCGTTGGCTTCGGCTTCGCCAAGGAGGCCGGATCGGCCAGGATCTCCTGGACCTTGACGGCGTCCACCGAGAGGGCACCGGTCCGGCCGGCCACGACAGCCAGCGCGTCGGGCGTTCCCGCGTAGAACGTCGCGTCGACCGACACACCGCCCTCGCCGGAAAGCTTCACGTGCCCGATCGGCGCGCCCGACGGCTTCGGCTGGTCGAACGCCTTGACCCCAAGGTCGGCCAAGCCGGTCAGGCGACGGTTCACGGCATCCGCATCCACCTCGGCGCTGCCGGCCTTCCAGATCCCGTCCTTCCGCTCGAGCGAGGCATTGCTCGCGCCCGCCCCGATCTCGAGCCTGTCCGCCGTCCACGAGTCGAACGAGACGAGCTGCTTGGAGCGCCACTCCTGCCACGGCACGCCGAGGCGCGAAACGGTCTTGCCGTCCACCCAGAACACCCGCTCGCCACGCCTGCACGCCACCTGCTTGCCGTCCTTGGCGTCGCGCTCGTCGCCGAAGTCGAGAGCGATCGGAGCGGCCTTGGCGTCGCGCTTGACGATGGTCACCCCGAAGCGGCGCGGCTCGAGGCCGAGCGCCTTGAGGTCCGGGGCGCTGTCGACGAACTCCTTGATGCGGGCGCCCGAGATGTCGCCGATGAGGCCGTCGGCGCGGTCGCGGTCCGCAAGATCGGCCGCCGGCGCGCCGATAGTCCAGACCGTCCCTGCGTGCGCCAGGACGAGTTGCCCGGCCGGGGACGCCACCGTCACCGACGCGACGTCGCCCGCGAACACCTGCGCGAGCTCGTCCGAGCGCCACCCGGCTAGGTCCTTGTCGAGGTCGTTCCCGATGTACTTGTTGACGAGGTAGACGCTCTCACCGGTCGTCATCGCGGGGCGCTGGTTCCCGAGCGGGAGGTCGCCTCCGAGCTTGAGGGTGTAGCTCTTCCCCGCCTCGTCCTCGACCGTCACCCGCAGAGGGGGCTTGTCGAGCCCGAAATCGGAGAGCTTGACCTCGGCCACCTTGAACGTGCGATCCGCCTTGAGACCGGAAATCGAGAACAGCAGGCTCGAGATCGCGCCCTGATTAGCCTGGTCGGCGAGCGGCGCCTTCAGCGCCCACGCGTCCTTGTCCTTGACGAACTCGAACGTGCCGTGGGAGTTGGTGACCACGACCTTCTTCGCCTTGGCCTGGTCGAACCCGGCGAAGACCTTGTCCACCTGCTCCTTGCGCTCGTCGGTCGTCGGCTGGTGGCGCTCGAAGACCAGGATATAGGCGCCGAGCCCGACGACCACGAACGCCAGAACGATCAGTCGGCCGATCCGCATGCGCACCTCCTAGCGCCGGCGGCGCCACCACACGGCGACGCCGAGGGCGATCGCGCACCCCGGGAGCCCGATCAGGGAGATCAGCAGCACCCGCCTCATCTGCCCGGCCGACAGGAAGAGCTGCACCTGCTCCGGCGAGCGCGGTGCGATGCCGAGCGCCTGCTCCTGCTTCGCGAGCCAGTCGACCGCATTAAGCCCCAGGTTGGCGTTCCCCGCGTTCCCGAGGTACTGGTTGGCGGCGAACGCCGAGTTGCCGAACACCACGAGGCGCCAGCCGTTCTCCTTGTCCTTGTCCGGCTGCGCGGCCACTCCGAGAGGTGCCGGACCCGGCGTGTCGCCCGGGGCCTTCTTGAGCTCCAGTTGGCCCGCAGCGTTGAGTGCGAGGTTGTGCTGCCCCCAACCCTGATCCGAGGTCGTGAGCAGGATCGTGGAACTCACCCCCGGGGCCGTGGTCGTGGTCACCGACCGCGCGACCGGCAGCAGCACCGCGAGACCCTGCATTCCGTCAACAACCGGGTGGGAGCGGAACTCGCTGACGTACACCGCGGACAGGTCGAAGAACGGCAAGCGGCGGCCCGGGTCGATCACGAGGTCCTCGTTGACCTGAACGCCGTACGCCTTGAGCAGCTCATCGAGGCCCGACGGACGGCTGCGGGCGCCCAGCACGGGATCGAGCAGGACGAGCACGCGGCCGCCCTTGTCGAGGTAGCCCTTGAGAGCCGCCTTCTCCTGGTCGGCAAACGGGGCGGCCGGCCCCGCGATCACCAGCAAGTCGCAGTCCGCCGGAACCGCGCCGGAGAGCAGGGAGGTCTTCTGCACGTCCAGGTTGTCGCGCTTGATCGCGTCCCTCAGCTGGGAGTAGCCGTCGCCGTCCATCCCATCGGGGTCGTGCTCCCCGTGGCCAGTCACGAAGAACACCTTCGGCACCTTCGGGTTGACCACGCCGAGGATCGCCGAGGTGAACTGCTCCTCGCCCTTGAACCCCTTCATCTTCGGGGCCTGCCCCATCTGCATCCCGGAGTAGTCGTAGTCGGCGAGCTGGTCCGACGTCACATACTTCTTCCGGCCCGCCGTCGCGAACACGACGGTGTTTGCGGACGACACGCCGAACTCCTGCGCGAGCGTCTTGGTTCGCAACGGGTCGCGCTCAGGGTCGATGTATTCGACCTGGATCTTCGGCGACGCCGCCTTGTAGCGATCGAGCAGTTCCTTCGTCTCGGAGAACAGTGGCGTCGACGGGGTCATGAGGACAACCACCCGGACGTCGGTGGCGATCCCCTTGAGGACGTTCTTGCTTTTCTCGGAGAGCGTGTAGAGCTTCGAAGAGGTCCAGTCGGCGCGCACGTAGTGGCGATATCCGATCCAGTTGAGCATGCCGACCAGGGCCACGGCCAGAACGATGCCCGCGCCGGCGCTCGAAGCAGCGAAGACGGTCTGTTTGCGCATCGCTCACCTCCCCTTGCTCGCTTCCAGCGCCTTGGTGGCGAGGAAGAGGAAGAGCCCGGTCAGGCTCAGGTTGTAGACGACGTGGCGGGAGTCGACGATCCCCTTGGCGAAGTCGTCCATGTGGCTCCAGAGGTTCATGTACCCGAGGGCTCCCTTCGCGGCGGCCCCGTTCACGAGGTTCTCCACCAGGCCGAGAGAGAAGACGACGATCAGCACCGCGAACGCGAGGATCGCGGCGATGATCTGGTTGCGGACCAGGGCGGAGGTGAGCAGGCCCACGGAGAGGAACAGCGACCCGAGCAGCGCGATCCCGAGGTACCCCGCCCAGACCGGGCCGAAGTCGATCTTTGCGTGGCTCGCGAGCATGCCGACGTACACCCAAGTCGGCAGCCACAGGAACAGGTAGAACACGAACGCGGCCAGGAACTTCCCGATCACCACCTGGCCCTCGCTGACCGGCGAGGTGAGCAGCACTTCGAGGGTTCCGGTCCGGCGCTCCTCCGCGAGAAGGCGCATCGTGATGACCGGCACGACGAACAGCAGGTAGAGCCAGAAGAAGATCGTGCCGCCGAACATCAGCTTCAGGGGCGCCATCGCCTGGACGCGGGGGTCGTTGAGGAACGCCACGATCAGGTAGAAGACGTACCCGTTGATGAACAGGAACGCGGTCAGCACCACGTAGGCGAGCGGCGAGGAGAAGTACGCCAGCAGCTCGCGCTGCACGAGGGCTAAGAGCTTACGCATTGGCCACCTCCTCGAACTGTCCTTCGTGGGCGGCCTCGGCATCGTGCGTCGTCAGCCGGAGGAAGACGTCCTCGAGCGACGGCACGGTCTGGGCCATCTCCAGAAGCACCCAGCCGCGGGCCACGGCGAGCTTGAACACCTCACGCCGCAGGTCGGCGCTTACGTCAACGGCGAGACGGAACCGGCCGCCGCCCTCGTCGCGCACGTTCGAGGCGCCCGACAGCGCCTCGAGCGCGCCGCGAGCCTCCGCCGCGGGCGCCTCGAGCTGGACGCTGATCTCGGCCGCGCCGGAGAACCCGCTGCGGAGCTGCTCCGGCGTGCCGTCGGCGACCAGCTTGCCGTCGTCGATGATCAACACGCGGCGGCACACCTGCTCGACCTCGGGCAGGATGTGGGTCGAGAGGATCACGGTGTGCTCCCTTCCCAGCTCGGTGATCAACTCGCGGATCTTGACGATCTGACGCGGGTCGAGGCCGACGGTCGGCTCGTCCAGGATCAGCACCGGCGGCTTGTGGATGAGCGCGCCCGCGAGGCCGACCCTCTGCCGGTACCCCTTCGAGAGGGTGCCGGCCAGCTGGCGGCGGACGTCGCCGACCATGCAGCGGTCGCATGCCTCGTCCACCCTCGCCTTGACCTCGCCGCGGGGGATCCCTTCGACCGCCGCGCGAAATCGCAGGTACTCCTCGACCCTCATTTCGGGGTAGAGCGCCACGTTTTCCGGCAGGTAGCCGATCCGTGCGCGAACTCCGAGCGGATCGCGAGCCACGTCAAGACCCGCGACCCGGACGCTCCCCGAGGTGGCGGGCAGGAACCCGGTGATCATCCGCATGGTGGTGGTCTTGCCGGCGCCGTTGGGTCCCAGGAAGCCGAGCACCTCGCCCTCGGGAACGAAAAACGAAACGTTGGCGACCGCGTCCTTGTCCACGAAGCGTTTCGTCAGGTCTTCGACCTCGATCACGTCTCACCTCCACGAGCCCGGTGATTCACAAGCGGCGGCTTGCCGCCGCCTACCGGTGTGCACCGGGGCATATCCAGTGCATGACTAGCAAGCGGCTTGCCAATCTACACCATTGTCTCAGGCACCCTCCACCGACCCCGCGCCATCCGTGCGCGCCAGCATGGCAGGTCCGGGGTCCGGGGTTCGAAAAGGCGGGCAGAGGAGCAGAGGGGCCGAGGAGCGAAGACCGTTCGAAGGTTCCTGGGTTCGAAAGTTCGCAGGTTTGGCAAGGCCAGGCAAGAGGTCAAAGGGGAAACGTCAAACGGAAGACCATACACACCAAACCATGGTTGTTCCGGATTCTCGTCTTCCCCTTGACCTTTTCCCTCTCACCTTTTCCCTCTTTGCTCCGCCGCTCCTCGGCCCCTCTGCTCCTCTGCCCCTCTGCCGTGGTTAGAGTGCGTGTAGCCGCGCCGCCGAGAGTGGGCCAGATGCAAGAAAGGCGAGCGGCGAGCAGCGGAGCCTAGCCGGAGGCTAGGTGAGCATGCGAGCCACGAGCCTGACGCAACAGATGGTCCGCTATCGGCGGCGACGCCGGCGGCGCCCCGAAACCTAGTGGCGGTGCATCATCAGAACCAGCATGATCGCCTTCTGCACGTGCAGCCTGTTCTCCGCCTCGTCGAAGATCACCGACCAGCGGCCGTCGGCCACGTCGGCGTGCACCTCCTCGCCACGGTGGCACGGCAGGCAGTGCATGAAGACGGCGTCCTTGTCGGCGGTCTCCATCAGCTCCGGCGTGACCTGGTACCCAGCGAACGCCTTCAGGCGGAGCTGCGCCTCGGCCTCCTGGCCCATCGAAGCGAAGACGTCCGTGTACACCACGTGGGCACCCCGGACGGCATCCTCAGGCTTGGTGACGATCTCGATCCTGGTGCCGGCCGCTCTTGCGTCCTGCTTCGCCATTTCGACGATCTCGGGCTTCGGTTTGTACCCGTCGGGGCTCGCCACCCGCACGTTCATGCCGACCTTCGGCCCGCCGAACATGAGCGAGTGCGCCATGTTGTTGCCGTCGCCGATATAGGCAAACGTCAGCCCCTTCGTGTTGCCGAACTTCTCCCGGGCGGTAAAGTAGTCCGTCAACGCCTGGCACGGGTGCAGCAAGTCGGTGAGGCCGTTGATGACGGGGACCGTCGCGTATCTCGCGAGATCCGTCACCGTCGAGTGCGCGAAAGTGCGGGCCATGATGCCGCCGACGTAGCGAGAGAGCACCTTGGCGGTATCCTCGATCGTCTCGCCGCGCCCGATCTGGATGTCGCGGCTCGAGAGGAACGTCGCGAGGCCGCCCAACTGGTACATGCCGACCTCGAACGACACCCGGGTGCGAGTCGACGACTTCTCGAAGATCATCGCGAGAGTCTGCCCCGCGAGCGCGGTGCGGTAGCGGTCAGGGCGCGCCTTGACGTTCGCCGCGAGCTGGAACAGTGCCTCGACCTCGTCGGCCGTCAGTCCGTGGATGGAAATCAGGTCCTTGTGCCTCTGCCATGGGCTGCGAAACATGCTCACTCCTCCTTGGGTGCGCCGTCGGCAACGATGTACGTGCCGGAATTGCGCGCGAGAGCGTCCTTGAGGTGCTCGGCGTCCGTGATCAGGACCTCCTTGCCGGTCTTCTCCACGAACGCGATGGCGGCGCGGATCTTGGGCCCCATCGAGCCGGGCGGGAACTGGTTGTGCTCGAGCATCTCCTTCGCCTTCGCGACCGGGATCTCGGAGAGCCAGCGTTGGTTAGGGCGCCCGAAGTTCTCCGCCACCTGCGCGACCTGGGTCAGGACGATGAACAGATCGGCGTTAAGCTCCTGCGCGAGCAGCGAGGTCGTGTAATCCTTGTCGATCACGGCCTCGACGCCGTTGAAATAGCCCCCGACATCCTGGTAGACGGGAATCCCGCCGCCTCCGGCTGCCACGACCACCGCGCCGCCCTCGACGAGCCGCTTGATGACGCCGACATCGAGGATCCGCTTCGGCTGCGGCGAGGGGACCACCTTGCGCCACCCGCGCCCCGCGTCCTCGACCATCTGCCACCCCTGCTCCTGCATCAGCAGATTTGCACGGTAGGCCGTGAAGTAGGGTCCGACCGGCTTGCTCGGGTTCTCGAATGCGGCGTCGTCACGCGAGACCTCGACCTCGGTGAGGACCGTGACGACTTCCTTGGTCAGCTGCTCCTCGTTCAGACGGTTGCGCAACTGGTTCTGGAGCATGAACCCCATCGAGCCTTCGGTCTGGGCGACGCACAACTCCAGGCTCTGGGGAGGGATCTTGGTGACCGCCTCCTCGACCTGGATCATGATGTTCCCGACCTGTGGCCCGTTGCCATGCACGATCACCAGCTCGAAACCGCGATGGATGACCTCCACCAGCCAGCGCGTGGCTTTCCAGGTGAGCGTGAACTGCTCCTCCTGGGTGCCGTGGTCCTGGGGTCGGAGCAGTGCGTTGCCCCCGAAGGCGATGACCGCCACCGGCCGCCGTGCCGCCTCATGCTGTGTCACAAAGGCCTCCGCCCACCGCGGGGAGTGCCCGCATGGAGAACGTTGATTGTCCTGAACGGGCACAAGGAAGTCAAGGCGAGGTCCGTGAGCCGGGCTCCGGGTCCCAATAGAGCGTGGTCCGTGGTCAGTGGCCCGTAAAGAAAGGCAGAGGAGCGGAGGGGCCGAGGAGCAGAGGAGCCAAACACCGTTCGAAGGTTCCCAGGTTCGAAGGTCCGCACGTTTAAAGGTTCAGAGCCCTTGGGGTCAAAGGTGAGAGGTGAAAGGTCAAGGGTCAAACGTCAAACGAAAGACGAAAAAGGAAAACGTAAAGGCAAGAGGGTACCAGCTGGCGTCTCCCCTTTGACCTCTTCCCTTTCACCTTTTCCCTTCTCCTCTCAGAACGACCGTGACTAGTGGGACGTGGCTCGTGGTTCGAGAAAGGCAGGGACTCGGCGAGCGGCAGGTAGCCGCGCCGCCGAGAGTGGGCCAGATGCAAGGCGCACGAGGCGAGAGCGGCGGAGCGTACCCGGAGGGTACGTGAGCACGCGGTTCGCCGAGTGCAACGCACAGGCGAAACGCGGCTCTGCCGCGGCCCGCGGGGGACACGGGGGGTCTTGAGCGGCCGGGCGGGCGGTGGAGCGGCCGCGGGACCCCCCGCCCGAATAGATGGTCCGCTATCGGCGGCGCCTTTAGCCCTGCTGGCCAGGTTGCTGCGGAGTGGCCCGGAAAACCCGCCCTCTCCCCGCAGCCTTCGCGCGGTAGAGTGCCGCATCGGCCCTCGCCAGCAGCTCGGCGCCCTCGTCCCCGTCCTCGGGGAAGCAGGCGACGCCGGCGCTCGCACCGAGCTGGGCGCCCGTCTCGGGCCGCGGCAGGTCGCGGGTTGCGTCGACGATGGCGCTCACGAACCCCTCGGCCGCCGAGACCGCACGCTCGGGCTTCGTGAACGGAATGATGATGCAGAATTCGTCGCCTCCGAGACGGCCGACGACGTCGGAGACCCGGGCCCGCGCCCGCAACGCCGCGGACACGGTGGTGAGCGCCATGTCGCCGGCTGCGTGACCCCACGAGTCGTTGTAGGCCTTGAAGCTGTCGAGATCCATCATGATGACGGCGAGCGGCTGCCCGCTGCGGCGGCACAGCGACAGGTAGCGCGTCATTTCGTTTTCGAGGCCGGTCCTGTTCAGGAGTTGCGTGAGCGGGTCTCTTTGGCCGATGTCTCGCAGGAGCCTGTTGGCCTGTTCGATCTGTCTCGTCCGGTCCCGAAGCTGGCGCTCGGACTCGGTTGCGATCCGGGACCTCTCCTTCGCGCTGCCCTCGAGCTGGTCGGCCAGGCGGTTCACGCGGCGGGCCAGACGCCGGATCTCCTCGGGCCCCTGCACCGGGTGGCGGGCCCCGTGCTCTCCGCGAACGATCGCCGCAAGCGAATCGCCGAGATCCTCCAGGGGACGGACGATCCCCCTGGCCGCCACCCAGGCCAGAAGCCACGAGATGCCCAACACCCCGAGCGCGAAAGCGAGGGCGGCCTGACGGTAGTGCGCGAACGCCTGCTCCAGAGGGCGCCGGTCCACGGCCAGCCAGGTCCCGCCGACCACGTCGTCGCCGCGCCGCACGGCCTGAAACGTCGCCTCAACGGGCAGCTCACCCAACGTGAACCGGCGCTGTTGGTTCTCGTCGAGAGGCCACGCGGTCATCGAAGGCGCTCGGGCCGCGCCTGCGGGCTCGGCAGCGATCACCTGACGGTTCCGGTCGAAAACCGTGACTGCAACAGCACCGCCGCGGCCCAACTCCCGTGCGGCCAGATGCGAGAAGACCCCACGGTCGCCGGAGACCAGCGGTTCCTGCAGACGCTCGGCAAGGAGCACCGCCGCGAGGCGAGCGGTTCGATCGAAGTCGGTCTCCACTTCATCTCTGCCCAGGATGCCCGCGCCGACCAGCACCAGGACAGTGAGGAAGAGCGTGCCGGCGACGGCCGTAAGAACGATCCTCCGGAGCAACGAGCCCCACAATCTCGGGACCATTGTGTAAGTTTAGACCATGATGTGCCGTCCCGGTCAGGACCAAGACGACCGAGCTCCCGCCAGAGTGCCGGGCTCAGGGGTCGTGGCCGCCGGGGACGACCGAGGCGCGCAACCGGCGAACGGCGTGGCACAATAAGAGGATGGACGAGTTCGTGCATCCTCTCACCGGGCGCTACGCCTCGCACGCGATGCGCCGGCTGTTCTCGCAGGCTGCCAGATTCGGGCTCTGGCGACGCCTCTGGCTTGAGCTGATGCGGGCGGAGCGCGATCTCGGCGTCGCGATACCGCCCGAGGCACTCGCCCAGCTCGAGGCGCACCTCGAACCCACCGAGGCGGAGATCGCCCGCGCTTCGGAGATCGAGCGCGAGACGCGGCACGACGTGATGGCGCACATCCGGACCCTCGCCGAGGTCGCGCCGGCGGCGGGCCCCTACCTCCACCTCGGGGCAACGTCGTGCTACGTCACCGACAACGCCGACCTCGTCGTTCTCAGGGAGGGGATCGATCTGCTCGTCGGACGCGCGATCGGGGTCGTGGCGGCGCTGGCCGGATTTGCCCGCACGCATCGCGGCCTGCCCTGCCTGGGTCACACGCACTTCCAGCCAGCGCAACCGACGACCGTGGGCAAGCGTGCATGCCTCTGGCTGGCGGACCTTCTCGGCGACATCGAGAGGCTGGAGGCGGAGCGCGCCCGGTTCCTGTTGCGCGGCGCCAAGGGGACGACCGGCACCCAGGCGTCGTTTCTCCAGCTCCTCGGCAACGGGTCGAAGGTGCGTGAGCTCGACCGCCGGATCGCCGTCGCGTTCGGCTTCCCCGGCAGCTATCCGGTGACGGGGCAGACGTCACCGCGGAAGCCCGAGTTCTACCTTCTCGCCTGCCTCTCCGGGATCGCCCAGTCGGCCTACAAGTTCGCGAGCGACGTCCGGTTGCTCGCCAGGCTCAAGGAGCTCGACGAGCCTTTCGGCGAGGGCCAGATCGGTTCGTCCGCGATGCCCTACAAGCGCAACCCCATGCGCTGCGAGCGCATCGCCTCGCTTGCGCGCTACCTGATTTCGCTCGAACCCAACGCCGCCTGGACTGCCGCTTCGCAGTGGCTTGAGCGCACACTCGACGATTCCGCCAACCGTCGCCTCGCGCTCCCGGAGGCGTTCCTTACGGCCGACGCGATCCTGCTGCTGTGGTGCTCGGTGGCCGCGGGCCTCGAGGTCCACCCAGCGATGGTGCGGCGCAACCTCGAGGAGGAGCTGCCGTTCATGGCGAGCGAGGAGATCCTGCTCGCGGCCTCGGCACGCGGCGGCGACCGCCAGAAGCTGCACGAGCGTCTGCGCGTGCTCTCGCGCGAGGCGGCCCGCCGGGTCAAGGAGGGCGGGGAGCGCAACCCGCTGCTCGAGCTCGTGGCATCCGACCAGGCGTTCCGTCTCGACGCCGCGCGTCTGGCCGAGCTGCTCGATGCCGGCCGTTTCGTGGGCCGCGCGCCCGAGCAGGTGAGCGAGTTCCTTGCCGAGATCGTCGAGCCCTGGCTCGCCTCGCACCCCGCTCGGGCGGACGACGAGGAGCCGCAGGTGTGAGAGACCGGGGTCCGGGGTCCGGGGTCCGGGGTCCGGACCGAACTGTGCGGCGGCTGATCGCGGCCGCAGCGGTGGCCTTTGGATCCGCGATCGTGGCGGCGGGATGTGCCACCAGCAGCGGTCACCGGCCGCGCGTTCAGACTCCAGCGCCTGCTCCCGCAGCCGGAAACGTCGAGGAGGGGCTCGCATCGTGGTACGGGGAGCCGTACCACGGCCGCCCGACGGCGTCCGGGCCGCGCTACGATATGTGGGCGATGACCGCCGCCCACCGCACGCTGCCGTTCGGGACTGTGGTGCGGGTCCGAAACCTCGATTCGGGGCGCGAGGCGGACGTCACGATCAACGACCGCGGCCCGTTCGTCCAGGGACGGATCCTCGACCTCTCGCGGGCCGCCGCCGAGACGCTCGGGGCGATCGGTCCCGGCGTGATCCCGGTGCGCCTCGAGGTGCGCCGCGTCGGGGACGGGATGCCCGACGAGCCGTGCTGGGAGGTCCAGGTCGGCGCGTTCGCTCGCGAGGAGAACGCCCGGCGCGCGCGTTCCAGCTTGGAGGCCATGGGCTTCTCGGTGAGGTTCGCGCCGGCCGGCGGCGGACTCACGCGCGTGCGGGCGACGGGGCTGGCCGGACGAACCAAGGCGCTAGGGGTCGCGGCCTCACTCGCCGGCGGATACCGGGGCGCCGTGGCGGTACCGTGCGGAGGCGGCTGGTGAGGGCGCGCATGGTCACGCTGGCCGTCGCCCTCCTCGCCGTCGCGGCGGCGGCGGGCGGACAGGACTCCCCGCCTTTGGTCGTCGAACGACTCCCCACCTCCCTCGAAGGCGAGTGGCTGTTCCGCGTCGGCCACGACCCCGCGTTCGCCAGTCCGTTCCGTGAACGTCGAAACTGGCAGCGCATTCACGTTCCCGGGCCGTGGCAGCGCCAGGGGTGGCGCGGCTACAACGGCCACGCCTGGTATCGCCTCTCGCTGGTCATCTCTTCCGACCTCGCCGGTCAGGATCTCGGCCTGGACCTCGGGCGCGTGAGCGATGTCGACGAGGTGTTCCTCAACGGCCGCCGGATCGGCTCCACGGGGTCGTTCCCGCCCCACTTCGACAAGGCGACGCTCGCGCGACGCTTCTACCTGATCCCGCGGGAGGTCCTGCGGCTCGGGCAACTCAACGAGCTCTCGGTCCACGTCTACAACGACTCGAGCTTCGGGGGCCTCCTCGGTCCCCCGCCAGAACTCGACATCTACCAGGCGCTCCTGCGACGCCAGGTGCTGCGCGACGTGGGCGCCTACTGCGTGTCGACCGTGCTCTTCACGCTCGCGGTGATGCACCTCCTGCTCTTCGCCAAGCAGCGCGACCTTTTCGAGCACCTTTCGTTTGCGGGTTCGACGGCGGCGCTGGGCGTCTTCATGCTCACCTACACCACATGGGGGCCGTCGCTCATCCTGGGTTACTCGACCACGTACCGGCTCGCGATCGCCAGCATGATGGCGGGCGTCGCCATGTTCCCCTCCGTGCCGTTGCGGCTCGCGCGGCGGACTCAGCCCGTCGCGTTTCTGGGCGTCGAGACGATGCTCGCCCTCGGCGCTGCGTTCGCGCTGGCGTGGCGTGATGTCGCCGACCTCCAGCTCTGGCTCTACGCGGCCCAGGCGGCGCTCCTGCTCGTGGCGGGCCTCACGCTGAAGATCGAGATCTCGCTGGTCGGGCGGCGGCCTTGGGCGCTGCCCGCGCTCATCACCTCGAGTCTCCTGGCCGTGGCGATCACCCTCGACATCCTCGTGGACATCGGTGTGCTCCCGCGCGCCAGGGTCCTCGGCGGCGAGCTCTACGCCCCGTTGCTGGCGGTGCCGTTCGCGGTGTGCCTCTCGTTCGCCCTCGCCCTCAGTTGGATGCAGCGCCGGTGGGGGGAACCCCTGGACGCCGCGACCGGCCTCATGTCGCGGGAGCGTTTCACCGACCGATTGGGAGCGGAGCTGCTGCGTGCGCGTCGCGGGGGCTCGCCGCTCGCCGTGGCGCTGCTTCGCCTCACGCTCGTGGAACCCGCCAGCGAGAGGGACCAGCCCACAACCGAGGCGGTTGCGAGCCTCCGCCGAGGCCTCCGTCAGATCGACCTCCTCGCCCGTTACGACGCCGAAACGTTCGCCCTGCTGCTGTCCGAGACCGACGAACGGGCCGCGATGAGCATCATCGAGCGCCTCCGCCGCACGGCGAGCCAGAGCGTCAGCGGGCGGTCCGGTCGGGCCCGCACGACGGCGGGCCTGGCCCAGTACCGTCCCGGCCGCCACCTCTCGGCGGACGAGCTTCTCCGCGAGGCGGAAGCCGCACTCTACGCCGCAGTGAGCGAAGGGGGCGACTGCACCGCCACGGCTCCGTGAGCCGGGCCCCTACCCATATCCGGGATTTCGAACGCCTCATTCAACAATTCGGACATTCCGGGGAAATGGGGGCGCTGGGTCTGGCCAGACGTGGGCACAGTGATTGCAGATCTTCAACCTTGATACTCGATGCACCCTGGCCCGAGGAGGCGTAGCGCCTGCGGATGCCGCAATTCTTCATTCGGAGAGAAGGGAGCATCTCGAGCGCCTCAAAATGGTGAGGACGGAATCTCTGATCTTGGGGTCTTTCGGAGACGGATCGAGGCCGGAGTCACCACGAGTGGGTCGTCATCCCAAATGCATCCGGAGCCTATTCACGTGCAGCATACGTGATCGTTTTGGGAGATGAGAAGAGAGGGGGAAGGAATGAACCGAGGGAAACTGGTCTTGCTCTTGGTCGTGTTCGCGCTGGCCGCGGGCATGGTGCTCGCCGGCTCCACCGGCAAGCTGACCGGAACCGTTGTCGACGAGAAAGAGCAGGTGGTGCCCGGCGTCACGGTGACCGTGTCGTCCCCGGTCCTGATCGGCGGACCCCGCGTTGCGGAGACCGACTCGAACGGCGTGTTTTCGTTCCCGGCGCTCGACCCCGGGTACTACACGGTCAAGATCGAGCTGTCGGGCTTCCTGACTCAGGAGCACACGTCGGTCCAGGTGCGTCTCGACCACACCACCGAGATCGCGGTCAAGATGCCGGCGTCCAAATTCGGCGAGGCGATCACCGTGATGGCCGATACGCCCGTGGTTGACCCGGCGCAGTCCGGCACCGGCCAGACGTTCACGCCGGACTTCCTCAACCGGATGGCCGTGGGCTCCGGGAACCGCACCTACCAGAGCGTTCTCAGCTGGACGGCGGGCGCAGTCGACGATGGCAATGGGAACCCCCACGTCTTCGGTTCGACCGACACAGAGAACTCCTACCTGATCGACGGGCTCGAGACGACCGACCCGGTGACCGCCACCTGGGGAACCAGTTTCACCTTCGACGCGATCCAGGAGATCTCGTTCCAGACCGGCGGGTTCGAGGCGGAGTACGGCCGCGCCACCGGCGGGATTGTGAACGTCGTCACCAAGTCCGGCGGTAACGACTTCTCGGGCACGTTCGACCTCCGCTACCACACACAGCACTTCTACCAGAGCGGGACCCACTTCTTCCCTTCGCAACAGAGGGTCAAGTACGTCGACCCGGCGCTGACGCTCGGCGGCCCGATCGCCAAGGACAAGGTGTGGTTCTTCGTCTCCGAGGAGAACATCGATTCCGAGGACACGCCTTACGAGTCGCCTACAACGCGGAAGTGGAAGGGTAACCTGTACCTCGGCAAGGTGACGTGGCAGGTCGACCAGAACTGGCGGTTGACCGGCAAGGTCTCCGGCACCCCGACCAACATCGACAACGACAACGCCAGCCAGTTCAACGCGCCTGCGGCCAACTACTTCCAGAAACAGTCCACGACCACCTACCAGGCCGAGATGTCGTCGGTGCTGTCGCCGCAGGTGCTGTGGAACGCACAGGCGGGGTTCTACCGCAGTATTCTCAATAGCTACCCCGAGAGCGGGGACCTGTCGGCGGTCGCCCACCAGAACGCCTACACGGGCTATAACTACGACAGCTACGCCAACGCCCAGTACTCCAACCGCGACCGCGACGACTACGACACCAGCCTGACCTGGTTCGTGGACAACTTCGGCGGCTCGCACGAGTTCAAGGCCGGCGTCGATTACGGCAAGACCAAGTTCGCATACGACAGCTTCAACACCGGCAACGGGTACTACTACACGGACACCTATGACCCCTCGAGCCAGACCAATCTCCCCTACATCATGTGGTACCAGGGCAACCCAGGCATGCTGGACTACACGGGCACGCTCTCGAGCGCCTTCGTGCAGGACGCGTGGAGGCCGACCAGGAACCTCACCCTGAAGATCGGCGTCCGGTACGACACCGTGAGCTACAAGAACGACGTGGATACGACGATCGCCGACATGAACAAGCTCCAGCCTCGTCTCGGCTTCGCATGGGATGTCAACGGTGATGCGAAGACCACCGTGACGGGGTCGTGGGGACGTTTCATGCACCCCAACGACTTGGTGCTCCCGCAATGGGCCACGGTTCACAGCTTGCCGACCGACGAATTTGTATCGTGTAGGTACTTCGGTCTCACCGCAGCCCAGTGCCAGGCGGCGGCCGCGTCGAACGGTACTCAGTGGAGCGCCGGCCCGAACACCTGGGGTCCGGCCGGGTGGTACCTGTACAACGTCTTCGGATCCCAACCGAGCCAGGTTGTCCACGGCCTCAAGCCGACGTACGCGGACGAGTGGAACATCGGGTTCGAGCGGGAGATCGCCAACCGCACCTCGCTCGGGTTGACGTACATCAGAAAGGAAACCAAGGACATCTTCGAGGACACCTGCGACGGCAACGTCCCTACTCCCACTGCGGGCGGTGACTGCAGCTACTACATCATGTCGAACATCCCCGGTCTCAGGCGCGACTACGAGGGCGTGGTCCTCAATCTGGAGAGCCGCGCCACGGACTGGTTCCACCTGCTCGCCAATTACACCTGGTCCAAGTCGCAGGGCAACGTGGAAGGTGATCTCAATGAAGGGACCGATTACGATATCTACCCCTACCTGTGGCAGAACCGGTACGGCTACCTCTCCGACGACCGCAGGCACCGCGTGAAGGTGTCCGGCTACTTCCTGCTGCCGGACCAGTTCACCGTCGGCTTCACCGGGTTCTGGTCGGCGGCGTTCGCCTACGACCTCCTCACCAACAACGCCGACCCGGACTATCAGAGCCTGGCGTACGGCGACGTCTACCTGGCGCCCCGCGGCAGCTTCCGCGCGAACTCCAACTACCAGTTCGACATGCAGATCTCCAAGGGCTTCAAGCTCTCCGGCGTCAACCTCCAGCTCATTGCCTCGATCATCAACCTCTTCAACTCCCAGCGCCCAATCGGCGTGTGCGAGTACAAGCTGGGATGCCAGAGCGGCACCGCGAGCTACGTGTGGGGCCAGCCGGACGCTTGGCAGACTCCACGCCAGTACGAGGCAGGCTTCCGCATCGAGTTCTAGCGCGCACGGTTTCGCGTGTGGCACCGGCCCGCCGCGACGGCGGGCCGGTTTGTCTCCGCCGCCGTCCATGAGTGAACCTGCCGGGGTGCATTCTGGTGTCCCGCATTGCCGGCGCCGACGGGGTAGAATAGTGTAATGCCAGAGTTGAGGTGGACAGAGGCCGATGTTCCGCGCCGTCTGCGACTGGTGACGTCGCCCAGCGGGATCGGCCGTGCCTCCGACAACCAGCTCGTCATGAAGGACTTCTCGGTCTCACGTCACCACGCCCGGCTGGAGAAGCGGGGCGACACGTGGTGGGTTGTGGACCTCGGCTCCACCAACGGGATCAAGGTCAACGACCGCTACGTCACCGACGCGATCCTCGCCGACGGGGACAAGATCCAGGTCGGAAACTTCACGGTGTCGTTCCACCGGGGTGAGTCTTCGGCCGGCTTCTCCGTGAACTCCTCGACGTTCCTCCGCTCGCTCGAGGAGTTTCGGGAGGACTTCCGGATCGAGCCGGGCCAGCTGGGGTCACCGGCGAAGACGACGGCCGCTACCCCGCGCGAACGCGTGCTCGAGGCGCTCGCCCAGGTCGCCCGGACGCTCCTCGAGGTCGAGGAGCTCGACCCGGTCCTCGACAAGGTCATGGCGGCGGTGTTCGACCAGCTTCCCGCGGAGCGCGCCTACATCCTGCTCTTCACCGTCGAAGGCCAGGTCGAGCTCCGGATCGCGCGTTCGAGGGGCGGCACTCCACTCGCGGAAGCCCCGGTTTCCCAGACGATCCTCGATCTCGTCAGCCGCCAGAAGGTGGCCGTGCTCACCTCCGACGCGCAGGCCGACGAGAGGTTTGCCGCAGGGCTCTCGGTGCGCCTCCACCAGATCCGTTCGGCGATGTGCGCTCCTCTCTGGCACCGCGACAGCGTGATCGGCGTGCTCTTCGTGGACACGCCGCTCGCTACCGGTTGCTTCACCGCCGAGAACCTCGATCTCCTCACCGCGTTGGCCAACTACGCGGCCGTCGCCATCGACCGTGCCCGCCTCAACGACCACATTCGCGAGGCCCGACGAGTCCGCGAGCGCCTCGAGCGCTATCACTCGCCGGCCGTGATCGAGGCGATCGTCGGGCGTCAGCGCTCCGGCAGCGACGCCGAGCGGCACGAAACGCGCGAGGTCACGGTGCTCTTCGCGGACATGGTCGGGTTCACGGCGCGTTGCGAGGGCCTGGAGCCGCCCGACGTCGCCCGGTTCCTGGCGGAGTTCTTCACGCTGGCTTCGGACTCGGTGTTCGAGTTCGGCGGCACGCTCGACAAGTTCATCGGAGACGCGGCGATGGCGTTCTTCGGCGCCCCCCTCGAACAGCCCGATCACGCCGAGCGCGCGGTCCTGGCTGCGCTGGCGATACGCCGGCGCCTGAAGGCCTGGAATCACGAGCGTGAGGTCGCGGGGCTCGACGTCGTCGAGGTGCGCATGGCCGTGAACTCCGGCTTGGTGGTCGTCGGCGACATCGGTTCGGCGACGCGCGTCGACTACACGATCCTGGGCAACGCCGTGAACGTCGCCTCCCGACTCGAGGATGCCGTCGCGCAGCCCGGGCAGATCGTGCTCGGCGCCGGCACCCAAAGTGCGATCGCCCACCTCTTCCCGACCGAGCACCTGGGCAACGTCCAGCTGCGCGGCCTGCAAGGGAAGCTCCCGGTCTTCCGTCTCATGACCGAGGAGATCACCGGCGTCGGCGACTGATGGTCCCCGCAGGCCTGGCCTTCGTCACGTCCAGTCCGCACAAGCACCGCGAAGCGGAGGCGATTCTTGCGCTGCGGCTGGACCGCGCGGTGCTCGATCTCCCGGAGCCGCAAGGCCTCGACGTGGTCGTCATCGCGCGGGACAAGGCGCGCGCCGCCTACGGGCTGCTCGGCCGGCCCGTACTGGTCGAGGACACCTCCCTCGAGCTCCAGGCGCTGGGCGGGTTCCCCGGCCCCCTGGTGCGCTGGCTGCTCGAGGCGGCGGGCCCGGCGGCGATCCCCCGGATGCTCGACGGACTCCACGACCGCTCGGCGCGAGCGCGCTGTGCGGCAGTCGTGTTTGACGGAACGCGCGAGTGGTTCGGAGTCGGTGAGGTCGCCGGCGCCATTGTGTCCGAGCCGCGGGGTCAGGGTGGCTTCGGATGGGACGTCGTCTTCGCGCCCGACTGGGCGGGCGGCCGCACTTACGCGGAACTGCCGCCCGACGAGAAGAACGCGCGCTCGCACCGCCGTTTGGCGCTGGAAGCCCTGAGACGACAGTTGACAGTCGGGTGTACCAGTTGACAGTTCACAGTTGACGGTCGACAGTCCCCCTCCCGCCCAAGAAGACTATGCACGGGACGGACTGCGAGTTTGCTTGGCTATGACTGTCGACTGTCAACTGGGTCGGCGGACGGGCGGAAACCGTCGACTGTCTGTGAGTCTCTGACTGTTAACTGTCAACTGTTGACTGTGAACTGTCTTTCAGGGGAGATCGACCCGGCGCTCGAGCAGCGGCAGCCCTTCGGCCAGGCGGGCAGCGTCCTCGGTGAGCAGCACCCACAGCGTCGCCGCTGCATGCGCGAGATCGCCTCGCTGCCGATCGTTGCACACGACGTAGTGGGCGACGGCGGCCCGCTCGACGTCGGAGAGCTGCGCGGCGATGACCGCATCGAGCCTCTCAGGCGGCCACCCCGCGGCAAGCGCGCGAGCGCGGCGGGCGCTCTCCGGCCCGGTCACGACCACCAGCCGGTCGTACTCCTCGTACGACCCGGTCTCGACGAGCAGCGCCGCCTCAACGACCCCAACCTCCGGAGGGCGCTCCCTCCTCCGGAGTCCTTCGAACCAGCCGGCAACCCGCGCCCTCACCTGGGGGTGGATCGCAGCCTCAAGCCGCCGCCTGGCCGTTCCGTCCGCGAGCACGATCCCTGCCAGCGCCTTGCGATCGACGCCGCCGCCGGCGAGGAACACCGACGCGCCGAAGAGGTCCCGCACCGCCTCGGCCCCGGACCCACCGGGCCTGTACAGCTCCTCGACAAGGTCGTCCGCGTCGCACACCGCCGCGCCGAAGTCCGCAAGCACGCTCGCGAGCGTGCTCTTGCCGCTCGCCACGCCGCCCGTGAGGCCCACCCGCAGCACGTCAGAGCCCCCGGCGGCGGCGGGCCGCCATCACGGTGTTCTGCAGAAGCCCCGCGATGGTCAGGGGCCCGACGCCGCCAGGCACGGGGGTGATTGCGCCAGCCACCTCGCGCGCGTGCGTGAAGTCCACGTCGCCGACGAGCGTGTAGCCGCGCTTGGCCAGCTGCGCCTGCCGCTCCGCGTCGCCCGGGTAAAGCCGGGCGACGAGCGTGGGGTCCTCCACCCGGTTGACGCCCACGTCGACGACGACGGCGCCCGGCTTGACGTGGTCGGCGGTCACGAGCGCCGCCTTCCCGGCCGCGACCACGAGCACGTCGGCCTCGCGGCACACGGCCGGGAGATCGCGGGTGCGCGAGTGGCAGACCGTGACCGTGGCGTGCCGCGCGAGCAGGAGGGCGGCCATCGGCTTGCCGACGATCTCCGATCGGCCCAGCACGACCGCCCGGCACCCCGCCAAGCTCACGCCGGCGCCTTCGATCAGCTCGATAATCCCCGCCGGTGTGCACGGGACGAACGCGGGCCGGCCCTGGTTGAGCAGCCCGACGTTGACCGGGTGGAGCCCGTCGACGTCCTTGGACGGGTCGATGAGGTCCAGAAACGCCCGTCCGTCGAGCGGCTTGGGGAGAGGCAGCTGGAGCAGGATGCCGTCCACGTCGGCGTCGGCGTTGAGCCGCCCGACAAGGGCGGCCAGCTCGTCGGCGTCCGTCTCGGCCGCGAGTTGATGCGTGGCGGAGCGGATTCCGACCTGCCGGCACGCCTTTCCTTTCGAGCCGACGTACGAGCGCGAGGCCGGGTCGTCCCCTACCAGGATCACCTCGAGCCGCGGCTCCACGCCTCGCGCGGCCAGCTCGCGAACCTGCACCGCCACGCGCTCCCGGATGGCGGCCGCGACCGCTGCGCCGTCGAGGATCCTCGCGCTCATGCACCCTCCCACCGCGCCACGGTCAGCGCGGCGATCCCGCCCGAGAGCTCCCGGCTCTCCATCACGGTGTATCCCTGCCCGACGAGAACTTCCGCCATTCCGATCCGGTCCGGGAACGTGTCTACCGAGGCGGGAAGGTAGTCGTACGCATCGCCGTCGTGCGAGATCAGGCGCCCGAGCGGCCTCACGATCAGGCGGTTCCAGACCCTCATGATCTCGGCCACCAGGCGACGCCCCGGACGGTGCAGCTCGAGCACGGCGAGGACTCCTCCCGGTACCAGCACCCGGCCGATCTCGCGGAAACCCGCCGGAAGGTCCACGAAGTTCCGCACGCCGAACGCGATCGTGACACCGGCGAAGCTGGCGCCCGAGAACGGGAGACCCAGGGCATCGGCGGCCACCCATACCACTCGCCGGCCCAGCCGCCGGGCCTTGCGCGCGGCGAGCCCCAGCATCGCCAGGCTGAAGTCTCCCCCGATCACCGCCCGGTCCCGCACCGCGAGCGCGACGTCCCCGGTCCCCGCCGCCAGATCAAGCACCGGCCCCTCGGGCGCCTTTGAAAGCGCCCCCACGAGCCGGCGCCGCCACCGGACGTCCTGACGCAGAGACAGCACCCTGTTGAGCAGGTCGTACCGGGGAGCGACCTCGGAGAACATGGCGCGGATGGCCGCCGGGTCGCGGGCGAGGCGCTTGTCCATTCCGGCGACGGTAGCACGCGGCCGGCACCACCCTCAAGGAGAGGAAACTGCTGCGAACTTCGTGGCGAGGTCGTGGAGCACCACGAAGCGCGAGGCCGCAAGCTCCTCCTCGCCGTAGCGAGCGAGCTCGGTGCAGTCCGCGCGAGGGCGCGGAGCACCGGACGGCCAGGCGAAGCACGCGCCTCCATCAGGGATCGCAGGCCCCTCGGCGACAAAGAGGCGGTCGTCCGTCACCACCGAGCCGTCGTTGAGAACGGCCGGCGTTCGGGAACGGCCGTCGAGAACGTGGCCGACAAAGCAGCCCGGCGGCGCAACCCCGAGCAGCGAGAGCAGCGTCGGCGCGATGTCCACGTGGCCGCCCAGCGCGCCGGTCTCGCCGGCCTGCCTGCCGCCAGGCAGGAGCACGAAGAACGGAATCCTCCGCAGCCGCACGGCAGTGGACGGGTCGGGGCGCGACTGGCCGGCGAGGGATAGCAAGGCATCGTCGATCGAGAGCCCGGACTCGTGGTCGCCGTACAGCGCCACGACGGTGTTCGAGAGCACGCCCGTCCGCTCGAGCTGCGCCACGAAAGCGGCGAGCGACGCGTCGAAATAGTGCATCGCGTGCATGTAGTTGCCGAGCGGCGTGCCCTTCAGCGCGCCCACGTCGAGCACCTTGTGCCGGTCCGGGAAGAGGTCGAAGGGATGGTGCAGGCCGAGGGTGATGAGGAAGGCGAAGTACGGCGACCGCTGCTGCTGGAGCAGCTTCACCATGCGCTCGAAGAAGACCCCGTCCGCGAGTCCCCATCCGATCGTTTCGCCCGGACCGAGCTCATCCCGGAAGAACATGCGCTCGAACCCGTAGCGCGGGTGCAGGACCCCGCGGTTCCAGAACCCCTTCTCGAAGGGGTGAGCCGAGAACGTCGCGTACCCTTGTTGCCGGAGCGTCGACGCGAGGGTCACGAAGCGGTTGTCCGACCGTCTGAACGCCACGGCGCCGCGGTCGAGGGGGTGCTGCGAGTTGAGGACGGAGAACTCCCCGTCCGAGCTGCGGCCCTGGCCGGTCTCGTCGAACACGAACGGGAAGTAGAGCGCCCGGCTCTTGAGGCCGTTGAGGAACGGCGTGACCTCGGCGCCCCCGGCGCGTGCCCCGATCACCCACTGCTGGAGCGATTCCACCTGAATCAGGACGAGGTTCGCGCCCTTCGCGATGCCGAACTCCGGGCCGCGAGCGGCCGATGCCGACGCGCGGGCGGCGAGGACCGCCCGCACCCTGGCCTCCTCGCCGGGAGCGGGCGCGTTCCCGCTGGACCACTCCCGGTACGTCCGGAGGATGTCGAACGCGTGCACGTTGACGAAGCCCCAGCGCCCCAGCAACGCGCCCTTGGAGAAGAGCTGGTCCGCGGTGGCGGGGTCCCGCATCCCCGCGCGCAAGGCCCCGATTGCCGGCATTCCCGCCGCGGCGCAGGCCAGCACCACGACGCCCCATGCGGCCCGGCGCGCTCGCGCGGGTGCCGCCTCCCCGGTCCTTCGCCGCGGCCACAGCGCTCCGAACGCCATGGCCCCTGCCGCGCCCAGCGCAATCCAGGCGTCGTTCGGCCGCATCAGCGCGCGCACGCTCCCGCCGATCTGCCCGACCTGGCCGACCTCCCTCAGGGCCACAAGCGGCATCACGTTCTCGAAGAAGCGCAGGTAGAGCGCGTCCGCGACCGCCACGAGGCTGGTCACGGCGACCGTGCCGGCCGCAGCCCAACTCCGCCACCGTCCCGGCATGAGGGCAACGGGTAATGCGACGAGGGCGGCCGCTGAGGCCGCCAGCACACCGCCCCCGCGCCACAGCTGGTGGCGCGCCACTTCGGAGAACGTGACGGTAGCGAGGGTGACGCCGAGCCATGTCCAGACGACCGGCGCCGCCTCCACCAGCGTCCAGGTCCACGAGCCCGGAGAAGGCCGGCGGCGGCGCAGCCCCAGCGCCAGAGCGATCCCACCGACGGCAAAGCCGATCTCCAGCAACGCGCATCGCCACGCGACCAGGACGCTGACCCTCAGGGGCGCGCCGCCCTCGGGCGGGCCGTACCACGCGACCTGCTCGCGCACCATCTCCCACTCGAGGACCCACCGCCCCGAACTGTCGGGAGCGTGCACGCGAGCGGTGACCGCGACGGTCGCCCCGGGCCGCACGGCCTCGGGAAGGCGTGCCCTCATTCCGTCCAACTCGACGACCGTGCCGTCCGGCCGCCGCCAGTGGTACGAGAGATGGTCGCCCGCCCCATCGGACCACGTCTCGCTGCCGAGGTTCGTGAGCCGCAGGGTGATGTCGCGGTTGCGGTCGGCCCAGAACAGCCGGGGAGTGGCGCCCGCGTCCGCCTTCCACGCGAGGGGCGGCGGCGCGGCCCGGGCCGCCTCCGCGACGACGGTGAAGGTCAGCGCGAGAAGGAGCCCGGCGCGCGGAGAGAAACCGTTCGCCCTCACCCGCGCCTTCCCGGGCGGCCGAGGTGAGCGCCGCCCCACGGCGCCGTCTCGAGGTTTGGCGCGGTGCTGACGCGGGCCGGCACCAAGCCGCGCTGAACGGGGGCCGTCCCCAGTCCGTGCTCGAACACCATCTTGCCGCCGAGATACCCGTTGTAGGAGACCGCAGCCGCAACGAGCACTGCGCCAGCCAGGTAGACCCACGGAACGACGCCAGTGAACCAAGCTCGTTGGGCGAGCACGAGTCGAACCGCGGCGAGCGCCAGCAGGAGCCACATCGCGATCTCGCCGACCTCTTCGTGCCGTGCGAGGATGGCCGCCGCCGCGGGAGGCACTGCGGCATTGTCGTGCGCCGCGTTCCCCGAGACGACCGCCGCGACGCTCCCGAGCGCGGCCAGCGACATCACGACCGCGGCAGCGCCCTCAAGCGAACGCGCACGGCGATGACGGGCCGCGAGCTCCAGCAGGACCGCCACCAGGCTGAGGGCGATCGGGAAGTGCACGATCGCCGGGTGTAGAGGATCGGGTAGCCAGGTCATCGCACCCCCGGAACCGGGACAGCATTCAGTGTACCCTCGACGTGCGCTACCATGCCAGCGATGGACCTCTTCATACTCTTGGTGGTAGGCGGGTGTGCCGTCCTCGGCATGATCTGGGGGGTCGTGCGTCTCGCGACCCTGGTTGCGGCGGTCGCCGCCGGGGTCCTTGCCGGCCGCTGGGCCGGACCGGCTGCGGCGCAACTCCTGCCGGCCGGCTCCGCCCATAACGGCACCGGCCGCATGCTCGCAATCGCGGTGGTCGCGCTGGCGGCCGCGATCCTGGTCTGGCTGGCGGGGAAGGGGCTCCGGCGCGCGCTCAAGGCGCTCCACCTCGGGTGGGCGGACCGGCTGGCAGGCTTCGCGATCGGTGCAGCGGCGGCCGTGCTCGTCCTCGCCCTGCTCCTCGGGCTTGCCGCCATGGGGGGGCACGTCCCCTCGTCGCCAAGTGCGGCGCGGCTGGCCCAGGCAGGCCAGGCGTTCCTCGCGATTCAGAGCTTCTCGGCGAGCAAGGCGAGCCCGAGCAGTACGCCGAGGACCCCTACGAGCAGCGGCCAGCACCCCCACTGAGGCTTCAGCCGGCGGTCCAGCTCGGTATCCAGCATGTGACGCAGCGCGTCGACCTGAACCTTCCGCTCGTCCATGCGAGCAGCATACCTTGACTGGAACGCCGTCCCGGGTCAGACTGTCGGCAACCGTCCGAGCACCTCCCGAGCGGAGGTGACCAATGTTCGCAAAGGTGTATTCGGCAGTGCCGCGTGGTGTCGAGGCGCTGCTCGTCCAGGTCGAGGTCGATGCGCGCCCGGGGCTGCCGGCCCTGGCGGTCGTCGGCCTGCCCGATCCCGCCGTACGCGAGGCCCGCGAGCGCGTCCTGGCCGCGATCCGCCACCTGGGCTGCCAGATCGAGACCAAGAGCATCGTCGTCAACCTGTCGCCGGCCGAGGAGCGGAAGGAGGGCGCCCTCCTCGACCTTGCGATTGCCGGGGGCGTGCTTATGGCTGCGGGACTGGCGCCCGCTGACACGCCGCAGGCCTGGCTTCTCGGGGAGCTCTCCCTCGACGGCGCGCTGCGCCCGGTCCGGGGCGTCCTTCCCATCGTTGAGGCCGCCACCCGGATCGGGGCCGCCGTGATACTTCCCGCGGATAACCTGCCGGAGGCGGCCGTGGTGCGCGGCGCCCGTCTGTTCCCGGCCTCGTCGCTCGGAGACGTCGTCCGGCACCTGCGCGGGGAGAGGCGGCTGGCGGAGTGCGCTGGCGGAGACGGGCACCTGCTCCCGCCGGACGACGGCGACGCCGCCGATCTCGCCGATGTCGCAGGCCAGGAACACGCCAAGCGAGCCATCGAGATTGCGGCCGCCGGCGGCCACCATCTCCTCTTTCTGGGTCCGCCGGGCGCCGGGAAGACGATGCTCGCGCAGAGGCTTCCGGGGATTCTGCCGCCCCTCGACGAGGCGGAGGCGCTCGCGACCACGAAGGTCTATTCGGTGGCGCCGGGGGTTCCTCGCCCCCAGGGGCTCATCTCCCGCCGCCCTTTCCGCGCCCCTCATCACACCATCTCGTCCGCCGGACTGGTGGGCGGAGGCGCGATCCCCCGGCCCGGCGAGGTCTCGCTTGCCCACAACGGCGTCCTGTTCCTCGACGAGATCACTGAGTTCCGCCGCGACGTGCTGGAGGCGATCCGCCAGCCGATCGAGTCGGGCACCGTGGTGATCGCACGCGCGGCGGGCTGTCTGACCTACCCCGCTCGCTTCCAGCTCGCCGCCGCCGCCAACCCTTGTCCGTGCGGCCACCTCGGGGACCCTCGCAGAGAGTGCCGCTGCACGCCGGTGGAAGTGCGAAGGTACCGCGCGCGTCTCTCCGGCCCGCTGCTCGACCGCATCGACATCCAGCTCGAGGTGCCCGCGGTGCCCTACCGCGATCTCTCCCGCGTCGGCGCGGGCGAGCGATCCGAGGCCGTGCGCGCTCGGGTCATGGCTGCCCGGGCCCGCCAGAAGAAGCGCCTCGCAGGAACCGGCAGACATGCAAACGCAGAGCTCTCCCCCGTCGAGGTGAGACGATGGTGCGCACCGGACTGCGAGGGCGAGCGCCTGCTGGAGCTCGCGATGAGCAAGCTGGCCCTTTCCGCCCGCGCCGTTCACCGGATCCTCCGTGTGGCGCGGACCATCGCCGATCTGGATGGCGCCGACCGGCTGGCGGCGCGCCACGTTGCGGAGGCCATCGCGTACCGCACGCTCGATCGCGTGACGTCCGCCTGAGCGGAGGGATCGGGGCTCTCTGCCTGGGGGAACCAGGACGCTTTCCGCGATGCCCCGCATCGCCCGGAGCTGCCTCCGCGTGAAGATGGAGTCGTCTGAACGTAGAATAGGACGATGTCGGAAATTCCGGGCGGCACGATCGAGCAGACGCTGCAGCAGGAAGCGCCTCGGCTTGTGTTCCTGACCGCGGGCGAGCGTGCCGGCGGGTGGCGCGCGGTTTTCGGGGAAGCTGCGGCGCGCGTCCCGAACCCGTACTGGCTCTATTCGGATGCGGACCAGAATCCGCTCGTGCTCGGATTTCCGATGCGCAGCTCGGCACAGTGGGAAGCGTTCTGCCGCGACCTCGGCCGCCTGATAGACGCGGAGATTGCATACCGCCGGGCGCTTGCCCAGAAACAGGAAGTGAGCAAGGCGTCGCTGGTGGAGCTGCGCCGGCTCATGGTCGGCAAGCTCAGCGAAGTCCTCGAAAACGCCTACCAGCATGACTACGGCCAGCGGCTCCCCGAGGTGTTCCTCCTCGTCCTGACCCGCGAGACAACCGTGCGGCTGCAGTCTGCCACCCGGGCGCTGGCGGAGTCCGCGCCACAGTTGCGGTCGCAAGCTCTCGACGAGATCCGGTATGCGACCGCGCAGCGGGTCGCCGACGTGACGCACCGGGCCCGCACGCAGGCGCTCGATCGCCTCCGCAAGACCGAGGCGCTGCAGCCGACACCGGCCTCGCGGGCGTTCTACGATCTCCTGCGGGATGACGTTCTGCCGTTTGCAGAAGTCCGCCTCGGACCGGACATGCGGGAGCTCACGTCTTACATTCAGGGGCACCTCAAGCTCGACGCGAATCGTTTCAGGACGATATTCCGGACGACCACCGAGCAGCTCCAGAAGCTCCGCGTTCAGGACCCTTCTTTCGACAACGTCCTGAAGGTCGTGGATCCCGAAGCACCAAACCTGCCTGAGGGGCAACTGCTCCTCTCCAGGGCGGTCCTGGACCTCTTGGAGGTCTGGAGCCACCCCAGCACGCCCCGCCTCTCCGGCGACCTCTGCCGCCTTCTCGCAGATCTCGCCCAGCGCTGCAAGCGTTTCGAGGTCATCGGTGCGCTCCGCGACAGGATCGTCGCGATCTCCGAGCGCGGTTTCACGACCGTAGCTCAGGTACAGGGCCGGGTAGTGCAGATCTCGGGCTCGACGCGCCCGTTCGACTTCACGTCTCCCGGAGTGCTGTCTTCGGTGGTCCGGCGCTACGGCCTCCTCTACGACCTGGTGGAGTTCACCCAGCTCATCGAGGAGCTGCGGCGAAGGGGACGGAGCTCGGAGGAGCAGGCAATGCGCCAGATGGTGCGCTTTCTGGCGAGGGTGGACGAGATCCGGGAGCGCCACCGTCTCAAGTTCGAGAAGTTCCTGGGCGACGGGTCGTTTTACTCGGCGCGCAGCGCGCGAGCAGTGTTCCTCGCGGCCGGGGAGCTGCGCCTCCTCTACGAGAGCATGCGAAGGGAAGGCTTCGCCTTCGACCGCGGGCTCCGCATCGCCGCGAACGTCGGCACCTATCACTTGCTGCCCATGGTCGCTACAGCGGTAAACCGGCCCACTTTTGAGTTTTTCGGACACGGGCTCGTTGAGCTCGCCCGTCTGACGACCGGGAAGACCACGCACGAGGTGGAGGACATCACCGACTTCCTCATCGCGTCTGGCTACGACCTGAACCGGGTGATCGAGTTCCTCGAACCGGTGCGACACGCCACGCGCTTCGCCGACATCCTGAAAGACCGCCCGTACGCCGCCTTCATCGCGGAGAACGGCGAGCTCGTCAACCTGGGCGGCGTGGTGACCGAGGGCTTCCTGCGGGACCTCGAGGCCGAGTGGGGCGAGCTGCCGATGGCCGAGGGTGAGGCGTTCGGGACGCGCTGGCTCCTCCTCGCGACGGCGCCGGCCAGCCAGCCCGCACCCTGGGTTGGTCTGCACTTCATGGGTACGGCGCGACTGAAAGGACTCGAGCCGACACCGCTCGCGGAGATGGTCGTCTTCGAGCAGCCGCCTCCCGAGATCGTGCTGCTGCCGCAGGGGTTTCCGCTGCAGCAGACGCTCTTGCGCCTGTCGGGAACCGACCGGGGCGCGGCGCAAAACGAGGCGCCGACGCCCATTGAGATCGACCCGAGGCTCTGCGTCGTGAGCGTGCTGGAAGACGAGTCCGTTCGGACCTGGTACGTCGGCCGGTACGAGGAGGAGGTCGCCGCGCTCCTCAACGCCTTCAGGATCAAGCTCTCTCCCGTCGGCCTGAACGACGGCGAGCCGTTCGAGTCGTGGCTCTTCCAGCGGCGCTCGGACCTCGCGAAGCTGTACCAGGGCTTGCGAAGGAGCTCCTCCGGCGCAACGGTCCCCCTGGAAGACCTCCGCCGGCGGGACGGCTACTTCACATGCCTGCTCGCCACCCCGCACCGGTCCCCCCGCTGACGGCACCCGCCCGCAGGTTAGGTCGCTTGGCACGTTCGACTGCAGCAGAGGTGCAGAGGAGCATGGGAGCAGAGGAGCGAGAAGCAACTCAAGCCGAAGCGGTTGCTCTCTCCTCTGCACCTCTGCCCCTCCGCTCCTCGGCTGGTGGGCCGGGCCCGAACTGTCGAACCTGCCGGCCGGGGCGACGTGTGCTAGTCTTGAATCTCGAAATGACGCCCATCGACGTCTACATCCCGGACACGAGCGCCCTGGTCGAGAACCCTGAAGCGCTCGATCGCCTGCTTCAACCCGGCAACCTGGTTGTGCTGCTGCATCAGGTGCTCGACGAGCTCGGCCGGCTGCAAGGAAGCCGTACCAAGTCCGAGGGGGTGAGGGCTGCCGCCCGAGCCGCGACGCGGAAGATCCTCGGCTACCGCAACGGCGCGCTCATCCATCACAGCTCGGAGCGCTTCCTGCGCGGAGAGATGGGCCTGGACGCGTTCGCGGCGACCCCGACCGGCGGCGTCCTGGCCTGGGAGCCTTCCGGGTCCGTCACCTCCGGCAACGGCAACGGGCACGGCGACAACCTCATCATCCAGGCGGCACGGCGCATCCAGGCGATGAACAACGGCAACGGGCGCTTCCGGGTGGTGTTGATCTCCGAGGACTCCAACATGCTCCTCCGCTGCGACGCGCTCGGGCTTGCAGCCGAGCCGCTTCGCTTCGGCAAGCTGGACCTCAACCGCCCCGAGGAGATCTTCGACGGCGTCGTGGAGCTCGAGGTGGGCAAGGAGGTCGTCCAGGCCTTCTTCGCGAGCGGCCCGACCAGGGAGCGCTCGATCTCCCTCGACCTCCTCGCCGGCCAGCTTCCGCAACCCGTATGGAACCAGGGGCTCGCGCTGCGGTGCGGGGAGCGGGAGCTGCTCCTGCGCGTGGACGCGAGCCGTGGGATCGCCTGCGAGCTCCGTTTCGCCCAGTACTGGGACAGCAAGCGGGAGTGCTGGACCGGGCGGACCGTGCTCGGTTTCACCCCGGCGGACCCGCGCCAGGTCTTCGCCCTCGAGTTCCTCCTCGACCCGGATGTCCAGCTCGTCGTTCTCGACGGCCCGGCCGGCTCGGGCAAGACCCGCCTGATGGTGATCGCGGCCCTCTACCTCCTGTTCGGCCAACCCACCAACTTCAAGGTCCACCAGCGATCGCAACCCATCTCCGGCGCCGACCCCGGCTTCGAGAATGGCCTCATCCTGCTGCGCCCCGAGCACTCGTCGAGTCGGTTCGAGATGGGGTACCTGCCGGGCGACCACAACGAGAAGATGTCGCCCTGGCTGGAGCCTTTCTTCCAGGCGATTCGCTCGGTGGCGCTCGCCAACGGCCACGACTTCCTTCGAGAGCTCGGGGCCTCGGGCCGCCTCACGCTCCTCTCGACCTCGCTCCTGCGGGGCCTCGACATCGAGAACTCGCTGGTGCTGGTGGACGAGCTCCAGAACGGAGACCGCCACCTCGCCAAGACGCTGATGAGCCGTTTCTGCTCCTCCTCCAAGGTGGTGCTCGCAGGGTGCCTCGACCCGATCCAGATCGACAACCCCTACGTGGACTGGCGTTCCAACGCCTTGACGCGGATCAAGCAGGCGTACCGCGGTTTCGGCCCCTTCGTCGCTCAGGTCCGGCTCGTGCACAACTACCGGGGCCCGATCTCCACCAAGGCGGACGAGCTGTGAAGGAAGTTGACAGCTTCCGCCCACCCATCCGCCCAGTTGACAGTTGACAGTGCCCCCACCCACAGAGACAGTCAGGAGCTTCCGCCCACCCATCCGCCCAGTTGACAGTTGACAGTGCCCCCACCCGCAAAGACAGTCGACAGCCTCCGCCCGCCCTCCCACCCAGTTGACAGTTGACAGTTCCCCCACCCACCCAAGAGACGATGACAGGGAAGAAGCTCCTGGCTTCTGACTGTCGACTGTGAACTGTTGGTTCCTGGCTTCTGACTGTCAACTGTCAACTGTCAACTGTCAACTTCTTCCCACCCCGGGGACTTGCAAAGTCGGCGCGGCGGGCCGAGACTCGCGAAAGGAACGGCTATCGCCACCGTTGGAGGGAAGAATGGTGCGACCAGTCTCTGCGGCTCTGCTTCTGGCGGTTCTGCCCGCCGCGGCGGGCGCGGCGGACCTGACCGCGAAGCTCCACTGGTACGGGCAGAGCGCGTTCAGGATCGACGGTCCTCCGGTCGTCTACATCGACCCGTTCAAGCTGCCCGACGGCCTGCCCAAAGCCGACATCATCCTGGTCACCCACGATCACTTCGACCACTGCTCCCCCGCGGACGTGGCCAAGATCCGCACCGCGAGGACCGTCGTGATCGGCCCGGCAGAGGTCGCCGTGAAACTGCGGGCGCCGGTCGAGACGATCACGCCCGGCCAGGTGCGCGACGTGCAAGGTGTCACCGTCAAGGCGGTGCCGGCCTACAACGTGGATAAGCCGTATCACCCCCGCAAGGACGGCAAGGTCGGCTACGTCGTGACCGTGGGCGGCGTGACGTACTACCACGCCGGCGACACGGATCTGATCCCTGAGATGGCCGGCCTCGCGCCCGACGTGGCGCTGCTGCCCGTCGGCGGGACCTACACGATGACGGCCGACGAGGCCGCCCGCGCGGCACGCTCGATCAAGCCAAAGGTGGCTGTCCCGATGCACTACGGCTCGGTGGTCGGTTCGGATGCGGACGGCGGCCGATTCGCCAAGCTGCTCGAGGGTTCGGGTATCAGCGTTGTGGTGATGCAAAGAGAGTAGATCGGGCGGTCGACTACGGCGCCGCCCGACTGCGAGGAGGTGCACGACATGCCAACGACAGAGAACCTTCACTGGCTAGGTCACGACGCGTTCAGGATCGACGGCCCTCCGGTCGTCTACATCGACCCCTACCAACTCGGCGAGGGGCTGCCCGCGGCGGACCTCATCCTGATCACTCACGACCACTTCGATCACCTGTCCCTTCCCGACTTCGCCAAGATCCACGTCGCCGGCACGACGGTGGTCGCGCCAATAGAGGTGGCGTCCAAGCTCAGAGAACCGGTCCAGACCATCGCACCTGGTGAGACGGTGACCGTGAAGGGCGTCACGGTGCGCGCCGTCCACGCGTACAACACGAACAAGACCTTCCACCCGAAGGGGGACGGCAAGGTGGGCTTCGTGATCACGCTCGGCGGCGTCACCTACTACCACGCCGGCGACACCGACGTGATCCCCGAGATGACCGGCCTCGCGCCCGACGTGGCGCTGTTGCCGGTGTCCGGCACCTATGTGATGACCGCCGACGAGGCGGCCGAGGCTGCGCGAGCGATCCGGCCCAAGGTTGCCGTGCCGATGCACTACGGCGCGATCGTCGGCTCCGACGGGGATGCGCGGCGCTTCGCCAGGCTCCTGGAGGGCAGCGGCATCGAGGTCGTGATCAAGGCCAAGGAGTAAGGGTCGGGCCGCGCCCGCACGGGTCGATGGGTCAGCCGGCGACGCGGGCCCCCGGCTTATGCCAATTCACCGAATGAAGAGCGGTATCAACCCTGCGGTCGCGTGACGAAGAACCGGGGTGGGCGCGACGCCCACCCCGGTGCGTTTGGAAAGGGGCCGTGCCTGCTACTGAAGCTCGACCCACCACTCGATCGCGGCGCCGGTGCCGCCTGGCAGTGAGACCGCCACGCCTTGAATTGCCTGGAAGTACGCCGTTCCGCCCGTGCCGGCGAACGAGTGGGCGGCAAGCGGCGTGGCCCCGCTCTGGCCCAGGCCCGACGCTGCTCCGGCCCCGGCGTCCGCAACCTTGAGGATGTACTGGCTGCCGGGGTTACTGCCACCGCTGCCGCTCTCGCCGTTCCCGACGTCCGTCGAGTTGAAGACCAGACTGCCGTTCGCGAGGCTGGCGGCGTCGAAATAGATCTCCACCACGTAGGACTCGCCCGCGCAGCTCGCGTCGGGGTCGAACAGCAGATACACGGCGGCGACCAGCCCGGGTTGCCCCGGGTTCGGCACGTAGATACTCGGCGCCGCCGTTGCCTGCGTGCGGTGCCCAAGGTGCGTCGTCGTCGTCGAGCCGTCCGCGTTCGTGATCGTGACCATGAGGTCGCGGATGTTCAGCTTCTGAATCACGGTCTGCGGGCTCGCCGCGATGGTCCTGGACGCCAGGAAAAGTCCGGGGATGAAGTTGGGGGGGGCACTCGCGGGGGCGTCGAGGCCCACGTTCAGCCCCATGATGTACTGGCTCAGCTCGTAGAACGAACCCGACGAGAAGGCGTAGAGGTTGTACGACGGGTTTTGCGAGGGGTAGTTCGCGATCGCCGCGGAGTAATAGAGCGGATCGCCTGCGACGACGGAGTTGGCATCGGGCATCGCCTGAGGGGAGGCCCAGGTACTCGTGGCCATGCTCGTGCGCTCCAGGAGCCACAGATGGCCCTGCAGGTCGAGCTGGACGCCCTGGTTGACGTCGTTGTCCGGCTGGTAGTAGCCGGCAGCGATGCTCCAGATCGACGAGTCGGCGAAGTTCTGGTTGCGCACCCAGGGACCTCCCGCCGGCTGGTCGGTGCTGAAGTCCGCGACCGCGTCGTCGCCGCGCGGGTGGCCGGAGGTGAGCCCCTGCAGGGCGTCGAGGCGCAGGTAGCGCGGCGTCGGGTTCAAAGTCGTCGCGTCGGTCGCGCTGTAGTTGAGGTACCCGCTGCCGATGACCAGTTCCCAGTTGTTGCCGCCGGTGGTCCCGCCGACGGCCGGGATGCTCCACGTGTTGTCGAGATCCGCGAGCACCCCCGTCCCGGCCTTGCCGGTCCTGTGCACGCTCCACAGCGGCATCACCGGCGGCGCTGCCTCCGGGTTCCCCGAGGAGTAGGCGGCGATCCCGTACCCGTAGTTGGGGTCGCCGGCGTAGTTCGTGCCACTGGCGTACGCCCGGGGAGGCGTGGGGTGCGTGATGTCGATGGCGTGCAGCCCTTGGCCGCCCGGTCCCTCGACCATGTAGAGAACGGTTCGATAGTTGGTGCCGTCCGACGCGCTCGGATCGTAGATGTCGGCCACGCGCGGAGAGTTCGCCGGGCCGTAGAGATGCTGCCACGGCAGCTTGAGCTCGCCCATGGCGTACCTCACGGGATCGAGCGTGTAGTTGTTGTAGAGCTGCGCCTGGATGTCGAGCATGTCGGGGGGGAGGAGGGCCACGAGCTCGGCGCCGTCGTTGAGGTCGAACCCGTGGATTTCGCCGTCGGAGGAGCCGATCCAGAATGCCGGGTTCCGGTTCGCGTACGCGTTCTCGAAGGCGCTGTGCCCCGAGAACTGCTTCCACTGCTGAGGGCCGGCGATGAGCGCCGGCGTGGAGTTGATGACCGCGCCAAGCGCCCATCTCCTCGGGTTGCCGTTTCCATCGTTGCCGCGGATGAAGTCCACGACCTGAGGGGTGATGCCGCAGTTGCCGCAGATCGCGTTGAGGGCTCCGACGTTTGCCGCCTCGATCGGCACCAGGACCCGCGCCGGGTTCCCGCTCGGACCCAGCTGGCTGGGGTCCCACGTGTAGATCTTGCGCGGCAAGCCGTTGTTCGGTGTCTGGGCTTGCCCCAGCGCGGTATACGCGCTGACAACGGCACCGGCGTCCCACACCAGCCGGTAGGTGTCCGGGGCCTTGCAGGCGCCGGTCGTGACGTTGCACCGCCCGATCCCGTTGGACACGGTCGGGCAGTCGCCGTCGCTGTGGCAGACGAGCGGGCTGGAAAGGTCGTAGGCGTACACGTGCCCGCGCCACCCGGGGTACTCCGCGCTCGTGATCAGGCCGACGGTGGCGAGGACCGAGGAGCTGGCGATCGACGGCGCCGACGTCGTGTAGTTGCCGACGCCATACGCGCCGAGCACGTCGGACAGGGCGTTGTAGAGCGTGGCGGCGGAGCCGGCGAAGAACGCGTAGTTGCCGTGCGCGGGGGTGTGCGAGTAGTTGGCGGTACAGGGAGTCGTGGAGGTGGGCCCGTCGTAGCTGCCCGGGCTGCCCTCGGGCAGATAGGGGTCGGCCGCCGTGTTGAACCCTGCGTCACCGTTCGGCGAGGAGGCATCCGTGCGGCCCCTGTACGCCGTGTAGTTCAGCTCGCAGGGAGCGACATCCTGGCTGATCCCGATGACCCACGTGCGCACGTCGAGGCTCTTGAGCAGCCCCGTCGCGGGGTCGATCACCTGGGAGTTCCAGGCGTCCTCGGCACGTCCCGCCCCGAAAATGGTGTACTGATCCGGGCATGTGATCCCGGAGTCCCCGCCGTCGGGGCACCCGGGACCAAAATAGTACGCGTACGAACCGGGAGCCGGCACGTTGGAGCAACTACAGTTCGCACTGCTTGATATGCACGGGTTAGGTTCAATCCAGTTGCCCCAGGTGCCGAAGCCCGTCAATAGACTGCAACCTCCCGGATTGCCGATGTTCGAGATCCCGTCAGTGACCAGGATGGTCGCGTACTGACGGTTGCAGTCGATCTTCGGATCCGGCGGAAGGGTGAACGAGTTGCCGAGGTTGTCCGTCAGCGGCGTGTTGGCGGCCGTGCCGACCGCCGTGTCCTGCAGCATCGTCGTGGCAAAGGCGAGGGCGGCCACGGTCGGAGTGCTTCCGAACACGTCCTGGCCCCCGAGTGCGACAAGCCCCATCGCCGTCTCGATCGTCGTCACGTCTCCCTTGTCCGACGTGTCGATGGTCGCCACGACGCCCACCTGGTTGAAGAAATTCCCGGCAGGGTTCGGACAGCCGCCCTGGAGGGGGTTGCACGGCACGTAGTCGATCGCAGTCGAGAAGATCTCCAGCCCCCAGTTCACGAGGTTCTTGTTCTGGCCGACGACGTCCAGGAACGGCTGGAAGATGGCGTCGGCCGCGTTGTTGCCGACGAACGGGTTGCCGTTGGCGTCGAAGATCAGCGCGTTGCCGAACGTGGGTGACCCGGTGGTGAAGTCCCGGAAGCTCCAACCCGGCTGCTGATTGGCGGGAAGCGCCTGCCTGATGGTCGGGTCCGCGCTGTTGTACAGGTTGAACGGCGGCCCGGGGTCCTGTTGCGGCGTGGCGTAGACGACGGTCCAGACGTAGCTGTGCGTATAGTCCAGGCCCACCGCGGTGGGCGCCACGTCGATCGGCCCCTGGGGACCGGAGTTGAACGCCGGCGTCGATGCGAACGTCACCCCCGGGGTCACGGTCGGATCCCACAGGGGGTTGGTGACCGTCGGCCACACCGCCGGCGGTTGCCAGGGCGTGATGATGCTCACGGAGTTCCCGAGCACGTTCTTGACGACCGCCATCCGGCTCGGGAACTCCTGGTCCACTACCAGGGTGTACGTCCACGTCGTGCACAGCAGAGGCTCGCCGCTCGCCTGCGCTAGCAGCACGCCCGCCGGGAACAACGAGTAACCCGGCCCGGTCGGCGGCGTGGGCGTGGGTGTCCTGGTCGGCGTCTTGGTCGGCGTCGCCGTCGGCGTGTTCGTCGGCGTGAAGGTCGGCGTGAAGGTCGGCGTGAAGGTCGGCGTGAAGGTCGGCGTGAAGGTCGCCGTGAAGGTCGGCGTCACGGTCGGCGTATTCGTCGGCGTCTTCGTCGGCGTGTTCGTCGGCGTGTTCGTCGGCGTATAGGTCGGCGTCATGGTCGGCGTGATCGTCGGCGTGTTCGTCGGGGTCGACGTCGGGGTGGCGGTGCCCGTCGGCGTGTAGGTCGGTGTCGGCGTGATCGTCGGCGTATTGGTCGGTATCGGCGTCTTGGTCGGTGTCGGTGTGGCCGTGCCCGTCGGCGTGTAGGTCGGTGTCGGCGTGATCGTCGGCGTGTTCGTCGGCGTCGGCGTCTTGGTCGGCGTCTGCGTGATCGTCGGAGTCGGCGTGATCGTCGGAGTCGGCGTGCGCGTCGGCGTCGCGGTGGGCGTGCCTGTGGTCGTCGGCGTCGGCGTGGGTGTCTTGGTCGGCGTGGGCGTCTTGGTCGGTGTGGTTGTCGGCGTGATCGTCGGCGTCTTGGTCGGCGTGGATGTCGGCGTGATCGTCGGTGTCGGTGTGATCGTCGGCGTCGGCGTCTTGGTCGGTGTCGGCGTGACCGTCGGCGTGTTCGTAGGCGTCGGCGTTTTGGTCGGCGTCGGCGTGACCGTCGGCGTGTTCGTCGGCGTCGGCGTCTTGGTCGGTGTCGCGGTCGGGGTGACCGTCGGCGTTTTCGTCGGCGTGGGCGTCGTGGTCGGCGTCGCCGTCGGCGTCATTGTGGGCGTCGTCGTCGGCGTGGCGGTCGCGGTCGGCGTGACGGTCGCGGTCGGCGTGGGGGTCGTGGTCGGCGTCGCGGTCGCGGTCGGCGTCGGGGTCGGCGTCGGGGTCGCGCAGGTGTTGGGGTCGGGCGCGCCGACCCAGCTCATCATCGGGTTCGTCCCTGTGCTGTCCGCGCCGTTCCACACGATGTCCTGGATTCTGCTGGAGGTGCTCGGGCTGTAGATGTTGAGGTTGTTGCCCCGGTAGTCCCACCCCATCGACCCGCTCACGTCGAGGACGATCAGGATGTTGGCCTTGGCCTGCTGGAACGTGATCTGCTGCATCAGGTCGTAGCCCTCGCCGGCCGGCTTGAGCGTCGCAGCCCACCCCCCAACCGCCACCGTCACGGCCAGCACGATAGCGATCAAGCACGTCCTCGTACGCATGGTCCGAATCCTCGTCATATCAACCTCCGCACTCCATCCGCCGCGAGCGAATCGCCCGTTCTCGGCGATCAACCTGTGATTCGCCCGCTCCAGAAACCCGAGCTTGTGCAGCCCGCATCCTTGCACTTCTGGTAATCCCCGTTGTTTGGTGCGCCGGCCAGGTTGAGCTCTTCCTCGATGATCTTGACGCCAAGGACCCTGGCATTCCCGCTGGCTTGGTCCACCCCCTGGGAGTCGGTGACGAACCCGACCGAGATCAAACGGAGCTTGGGGTCGTAGTTCACCAAGGGGCTCAAGGCTCCGCCCGGGGCGAGATCGTCCACGTTGTTACGGACATAGACGCTGTAGTAGACGCGGATCGGGTTGCCGCCCGTGGCCACCTGCGTGATCTCCTGGTTGGCCACTTCCTCGCCGCCGCCGGGGACTGTCGTCAGGTACGTCCCGAGATGCTGGAGATCCCAGAGGGGTGGCATGGTGCTCGGCGGCGGCACCGGCACCTGCGGGTCCGATCCCGCCGACGGCGGCGCCGCGGCGGTCCTGGCGACCGGTATGTGGCTGAAGAACATGGTCAGGGTGTTCGAGCTGTAAGCTCCCTGGAAGGGCGCGAGGATCAGCTCGGCCCTTCGCAGGCCGGCCTCGGACGCGTAGAGGGCCGCCTTCTGCAGCTCCTGGCGCGACGAGGTCTTGTCCTCCTGCGTCATCATCATCACCGCGGTTATCCCCAGCACCGTGAGGATCAGCAAGACGAGGATCACCATCACCAGCGCCACGCCGCGCTCTTCCTGCCTCATGCGAACGTTCCCTTCCCCGGCCATGATCAGTATCCCGCCAGCCGGTTGCGCAGCAAGGCGAGAGACGAGAGCTGCGACCTGTAGTAGGTGTCGGCTACGGCTGCCCCCAGGGGGTAGTAGTCGGCCGGGTCGGAATCCTCGGCGACCGGCGGCGGCGCCGGGATCTTGCCGCCGCCCACCGTCACGGGCGTTGACGAGCGCGCGGTGACCGTGATCCGGACGGCGATGACCAGTGTCGAGTCGTACGTAGGCGGGTTGGCCCCTCCCACCGCGACCGGGACGCCGGCCAGGTTGGGTGGAGGGATCGTCCCACCCGGCGACCCGTTCCAGATCGCACCGTGGAGCGCCTCGATGTAGGCGAACTGAAGATCTTCCACGTTGGGGAGCAGCGGCGACCAATTCGGCTTGGTGACGTACGGAGGGAACGCCGCCCCCGCCGCCATCGCCGGACAGTTGGCGTCGACGCTTGGGTCGAAGATCCCGTTCTTCTGCTCGAGCCAGCCGTCACACACGCGGAGTGCCGCAAACCGCACGTTGACGAAGAGATACAGCGGTTGTGAAAGGGATTGCGTCTGCCCCGGCGCGTTGATGCCGGCGGCGCCTGGCTGGGCGAGGACTCCGATGCAAGGGATCAGGGAAGCCGTTACCGAGTCGAAGCACCAGGCCGGCGGTGTCGCCGAACAGGAAGTACTGTTCGAGCTGTCCTGGTAGTCCGTGATCTGGTAGAAGGCCCAGTTTCCCGTGCTGGTGACCAGCATGAGCGGTGCGCTCGTGGTGCCGTTCCACCCCGTCACTGACTTGAACTGAGTGAGGTTGTTCCCGGAAACAGGACACCCGAGGTTGAACGCGAAGCTACTCGGCTGGTTGGTGCTCACACTCCCGCTCCACGTGAGGCTCCTCGCCGGGCCTATCGACGACACCGTCGGCTCGCCGATGGCCACCGTGATGATGTCGGTCCCCGGTGACGCCAGGGTCGGGTTGTTCCCATTGGCGGGCACATTGTTGAACGAGGTCTGGACGCACCCCGCATTCTGGCCGCCGGTGCCGTCGCACGTCGGGTTGGTGCCCGCCCCGCTGCCGTCCCCTTTCCAGACGAATGTCAGCAGGGCCGCCGGCCCTTGCACGGCTGCGGCTGTCACACGGTTCATGTCGTTGGCGCCCCGGAGTTGCATGGTCACATAGTCCAGGGACGCGCGCGCGGCCTGGCGGGCCTCGACCTGGAGGCGTTGGCGCTCAGCGGCCTGGCGCATGGGGAAGAGCAGCTGGCCGACCATCCACAGAATCACCCCGAGTGACGCGAGGACGACCAGCACCTCGACCAGGGTGAACCCGCGGGCGGCGCCGCGTCTAGAAGTTTCGCATCTGCGCGACATAAACCACCACCTTGTTAGCCGTCGGCCCCAGGTACACGTTGGGACCACTTGTTTTCGGCACGACATGGACCGTGACGGCCAGGTTGGCATCGATCTGGTAATCGAGGGCAAAGCGGGAGATGTCGGTGCCGCTGTTGGGGTCATAGATGAGGACGTTGGCACCGTTCGGGCCCCAGAAGTCCAGGCAGGGCCCCGTCATTGAGATCGTGAAGGGGGAATCGGGGGGGGTAGGACTTATCGGGCAACACGTACTCTCCGTGGCGGTCGGCAACTGGTCGAGCCAGTAGTAGCGGAAGTTGAGGAGCCGGATCGTCTCCACGACCTGTTCCGCCTTGTACGTGAGCTCCGTGCGCACCATCGAGCCCAGGTTGACGAGATACGCCATCGAGAGGAGCTGGAGCACCGCGAGCGTGACGACGAAGAGGATGAAGAACGCCACCAGCACCTCGATGAGGGTGAGGCCGCGCTCCTTCCGCCGCCCAAACGTCTTTCGGCTCATCCTGGCTTTTCTCATAGCAGCACCCAGATTCCGTTCTCCTGTGCCCACTTCTGATAGGAAACGTTCCAGACCGGGTAGATCTGGATGTCGTACCGCGTGTACGGGGTCAGCGACCCGCCGACCATGCTGGTGTGCGTGATCGACAGCGTCTTGACCTCCTGCACGGGGGTGGTCGCCGTGGCGGGGTTTCCTCCTGTCTCGACCATCGAACCGGAAAACCCGACAGGGATCTCGGTCATGCCCGCCCGCGGGTCGCACAGGATCGCCCTGACCGAAGTCTGAGAAGAAGAAAGTGGCCAGCCACCGGCGGTCGACGCGGGGTTGAGGGTCGTGCAGTCCACCACGTCCGGGAAGGTGTACGTCGCGGACCCACTCAGAGGCGGCGGCGAGATCTGGAGCTGCCACTGCCCGGCGACCTGCTGCATCGTTACCGTTATCTGCGCGTGCTGGTTGACGGCCTCGGTGTAGGCGATCTGCAGGAAGTTGCGGATGTCGCCCGCGGCGGACTGGAGACGAGCCCTCTGCCAGTACGAGTTGACCGGGACCGTGACGATGGCCGTCACGAGCCCGAGGATCAGCAGGACGACCAGCGCCTCGAACAGTGTGACCCCGGCTTCGCGCCGACGGGCAGAGCCTGATACACAATTCACGAGTGAACTCAGAGCAACCCCTGTGCCATGTCGGCGATATCTTGCCGGGAAAGGACATACGCGACGCGACATTCGTCGCATTGACGTAACCTCCCTTCGGAATACGATGACTGTGTGACATCTGGGAACACCTTCCGACCGGAGGCGCGGAGAACCCACGCCGGGACCGGGTCGCGCCTGTTTGGATCTGCACCGAAGCGAAGCATCGCCTTTAGTCTACCGCACAGAGCCACGCCTTCAGGTGGGAGCTTTCCGGGCAGTGCACCGAGACGGGGTGGTCGGGTCCCGCGCCGCGCCGCTCGAGCACCGAGACACGACGGCGCGCGTCCGCCGCGGCGTCCGCGATCACCGCACCGAACTCCCGCTCGTCCACGAGCGCGGAGCACGAGCACGTGAGCAGGAAGCCGCCCGGACGCACGAGCCGCATCGCGTGCAGGTTGATGTCCCTGTAGCCGCGCAGGGCGGCGCCCATCTCGCTCTTCCGCTTGACGAACGCGGGCGGGTCCACGACCACGAAGTCGAAGCGCTCTGCGGCCGCAACGAGAGCCCGCGCCGCCCTGAAGGCATCGCCGGCCACGAAGTCCGAATCGCGGACAGGCAGGGCGTTGAGCTCGTACGCCCGGCGCGCGAGCGCGAGTGCCGCTTCCGACGCATCGACGTTGACGGCGCGCTCGGCACCCCCAACGAGCGCCGCCACGGCGAACCCCCCGCTGTAGGAGAAGAGGTTGAGCAGCCGTGCGCCCCGGGCGATCGCCGCCACGCGCCGGCGGTTCTCGCGCTGGTCCAGGAAGAACCCGGTCTTCTGCCCGCCCACGAGATCCACGGGAAAGCGAAGCGACCCCTCTCGCACGACCACCTCGCCGGCGGGCACAACGCCGCGCAACGCCGCAGGGATATCGCCCGTCGTGTCGCCGGAGCGGACGAGTACGTCGGCAAGCCCGAGCTCCCCGCCCAGCACGTTGGAAATGAGCGGCAGAAAGGGCTCCCACGCCGGCTCGAAGATCTGACACACCGCCGCCGTCCCGTACCGGTCGACAACGAGGCCGGGCAGGTCGTCGCCCTCGGCGTGCACGAGCCTGAAAGCGTCGGCATCGAGGCCCAGGCGTTCGCGCAGCCGGGCCGCGGCGAGCAGCCGTCCGCGAAGGGTCGCGGAGTTCCACGGCTCCTCCCCGAACGCGACCATGCGAAGAGCAAGGGAGCATCCCGAACCGCCGGGAAGCGCGATGCCGAGCGGCTGGCCGCGCGCGGCGACGACGCGGACCGGCGCGACGCCGCGGGGAAGGGGCTCCGCCAGCGCTCCCCGATAGACCCAGGGGTGGCGCCGGGCGATCGACGCCCCCCGGCCCGGCTTCAACCGCACTTCGCCTGCGCATGCGAACGGATCGCTCACCGCTCACCGGCCCGGCGCATGAGAGCCTCAACCAGCCGCACGGAAACCGGCAGGCCGGTCGCCGCAGCGAAATGTCGCCACCCGGGAGAAGGGTTGACCTCCGCCACGACCCACCGGTCGGTGTCTGGAATCAGGTCCACGCCGGCGAATCCGAGCCCGACGGCGCGCGCCGCACAGATCGAGAGGTCCCGCATCCGTTCGTCGGGCGCCACCGCCCGGACCTCGGCGCCGCGCGCCGCGTTCGAACGGAATTCGCCGGCCGGCGCAATGTGCTCCGTCGCCCCCAGAACCTCGTCATCGAGCACGAGGATCCGCCTGCTCACCCCCCCGGGGGGGCAGAATCGTTGCACCACGACCTCGTCGCCGATGCGCCAGAGGGAGTCCAGCACCGCCTCCAGTTCCGCCCTGCTCGCGCAGCGAATGACGCCGACGCCCTGTCGGGAGCCTCGCTGCTTGACGATGCACGGAAAACCGAAGGCGCCCGTCGCGGCAGCCGCCAGCGTCTCGGGCTCCGAACCTGCCACGGTCTCGGGGTGCGGCAGCCCGACTGCCGCGAGCGCGCACGCCGTCTCCCAGTGATCGCGCCCGGCGCGAATCGCGCCGACCTCGTTGAGCGAGGCGACGCCTGCACGACGCAGTGAGGCCAGGACCGCGAGGACCGAGTCCGGGCGCCAGTTCCCGACCCTGGGCAACACGGCCCCGAGGCCGGCGGCCGCCTGCTGGCTTTCCTGGCAGAAATAGGGGCGCGAGTTGAGCGCCGCAAGCCGCAGCGCGTCGATGATCCTCACACCCACACCCAGCGTCCTGCCGGCCATCTCGAGCTCCTTGTAGATCGCGAGGTCCGGTCTGGCGGTAAGGACACCGATGTCGCTCACGGCGCCAAGTCTACCGCGGGATCGCGGCGAGAGCGGTGGCGTTTGAAGGTTCGACAAGCAGGAGGTGAAAGGTCAAACGTCAAGGGTCAAAGGGAAGACACGCCGCGCCACGCCGGCGCTCATTCCGAGTCGTTGCCTTCAATTTGACCTTTGACCTTTTCCGTTTGACTTGTGCACCTATCCGATTGGAACTTGCAAACGTTGGAACGTGTGAACTCTCGAACTCTCGTACGCTCCTCAGGCCGTCAGGCGGCGCAGCAGCGCGAGGAGTTCGTCCTCGTCGAACGGCTTGGTGACGTGGAAATCGGCGCCGGCCGCACGGCCCTTCTCCTGGTCGGCCGCCTGGCCCAGCGCCGTGAGCATGATCACCTTGATGCCGGTGAGTGTCGGGTCGCCCTTGACGGTGCGGCACACGTCGAAGCCGTCGCGCCGCGGCATCATGGCGTCCAAGAGCACGACCGGCGGTTTCAGGGCACGGATCTTCTCGAGCCCTTCCTCGCCGTCCTTCGCCGTCTCCACGCGAAAGCCCTCCATCTCGAGGATGAACGCGACCGTCTCTCGAATGCTCGGCTCGTCGTCCACGAGGACGATGAGAGGTTTACCCATCGGATGTGGTCCTGTCCCTCGGGATTGCCGCGCAGCCCGCGGACCGCTCGGGCGAAGGCCCGGACAGGCGTCGTGGGGCGATCACGGCTGCCCAACCCCGACCATGGGAAGGAGCATGCCGACAGCCGTGCCTTTCCCTTCCTCGGAGGAGATCTCGAGCGTCCCGCCGTGGTTCTCGGCGACACGCTTTGCGACGGCGAGCCCCACACCGAGACCTCGAGGTTTGCTGGTGAGCCTGTCGCCTCCCTGCCAGAAAACCTCGGAGGCGTGCGGCAGATCCTGCGCGGGGATGCCGATGCCGGTGTCCTCGACGCGGAACTCGACGAACGCCGAGGCGCCTCGCCGCACCGGGCGCACCGTCACGACGACGCTGCCGCCCTCCCGGTTGAACTCGACGGCGTTCCTCACGATCGCCCGAAGCGCGGCCTCCAGTTGACTCTCGTCGCCGACCACCTCGTCGAGGCCCGCGGCAACCTTCACCTGGACGGCGAGGTGACGGCCTGCGATCTCGCCCTTGAGGGGGGCAAGAACACGCCTGAGAAGGTCGGCCACGCCCAGACCGGTCGGCGCAGGCCGCCCTTCGGGGACGCCGAGGACTGCGGCCTGGAGCGAGGACGCGATCAGCTCCCCCAGGCGTGCCGCTTCTTGCGTGATAATCTCGACGAACTTCACCGCCCTCTCCGGCGGCATCTCGTCGTAGCGGGCCAGGATCCTCCCTGCCGTCTGGATCGCGGTGACGGGGGTGTTGAGCTCGTGTGCAATGCGATCCAGGAGCTCGCCCTTGAGTCGCTCCAGGTCGCGCAGCTCGCGGTTGGCGGCCTGGAGGGCGAGGTTCCGGTCCTCGAGCTGCTCGGCGAGCGACGTTGCCCGAGTGAGGGCGTCCTGTAGCTCGTGCGTTCGCTCCGCCACAGCGCTCTCGAGTGAGCGGTTGAGCTGCTCCAGAGAGCGCCACGCCCGGGCGTTCGCCAGCGCGGTGGCCGCATTGGCGCCGAGCGCCGACGCGAGCTCCAGCTCCACGTCCTCGAACGCGCCCCGCGTTGCGTCCGAGAACGCCGTCACCAAGCCGAGGGGTCGATCCTGCGCGAAGAGCGGGACCGCGAGGACACCGAGCAAGTTCAGGCTTCGGACCTCCTCCATCCAGTGCCCGCCCTGCAACTGGGACGGCTCGACCTCGTCGAGCCGCGCGATGAGCGGCTGCCGGGAGGCCAGGATCACTTCCGCGGGCGACTGGCCTGACTCGTCGCGCCTGGCCAGGGGATCGGCGGCCAGGCCCCGTCGAAGCACTTCGACGAGCTCGCCGTTCTGGTCGATGAGGAACAGAGAGCCGCACGCGACCTTCAGCTCGACGAGCAGCCGGTCGAGGAACCCCCCCGTGATCTCCTCCGGCTCGCGGGCAAGCGACATCAACCGGCCGAATTCGTTGATCGAGCGAAGGTTGGCCACCCTGCGCTCGAGCTCGCCCGAGAGCTGATCGAGACGGGCGTTGAGGTCCGTCATGGTGAGGTTGGCGCGCACGGCCTCGGCGACCAGCTCGTCGGCGCGCAGGTCGTCGCCCTTTGCCGACGGGTGGAGGACCACCGGCCCTTCCACCTCGGCCGCCGGTTCGCGCCGCACGAGCGGCTGCAGTGCCGTGTTCACGTTCTCCATGAGCCGGTTGAGGGCCTCGGGCTGGCTCGACATCCCCAGGCGGTCGGCCACGGCAAGCACCGTCGCCTTTGCGATGCCGGCGAACGCCTCCATGACACCGACCCCGGACGTTGCCACGGTCTCGAAAACCGGGACGCCACGCGAGTTCAGGGACCGGTCGAGCTCCGGGCGTGACTGCAGATCGGGCAGGTCGCGCTTGTTGTAGGTCAGAACCAACGGGATGTTTTCCGGGTTCAGTCCGTTGGCCTGGAGGTTCTCGGCGAGGTTCGCAAGGCTCTCCTCGTTCGCCTTCGCGAACGACCGTTGCGAGTCCGCCACGAACATGACCCCGTCGCACCCCGCGAGCACCGCGCGCCGCGTCGCGTTGTACTGGACCTGTCCAGGCACGGTGTAAAGCTGGAGCGTCAGGCGATAGCCCCGGACGCGGCCGAGGTCGAGCCCCAGCAGGTCGAAGAAGAGCGTCCTGTCGGACGCGGTGTTGAGCGTGTAGAGCTTGGTGCGCCGTTGCGGGTCGGTGACCCGGTGGAGGTACTGCAGGCACGTGGTCTTCCCGCACAGGCTGGGCCCGTAGTACACCACCTTCAGCTTCACCTGCCGGTACTGGTTGTCAAACTGGACCATCGCCCCCCCGAACCGTTCCCGGCAGCTCCACGACGAACAGCGCGCCGCTCGCCCGTCCGGGCTCGGCCCAGATCCGCCCCCCATGGTGTTCGACGATCTGACGCGAGATGGTCAGACCCAGCCCCGAACCCCGACGCTGGTCGTCGATGCCGAGCTGATGGAAACGCCCGAAGATCTCCTCTTCGCGCCCCGCGGGGATCCCCGCACCTTCGTCCTCGACCTCCAGCCGCACCCCGCCGCCCGGACGTGGCCGATACCGCAAGTAAACCCCCGCACCGTCCGGCGAGTGCTTGATCGAGTTCGACAGCAGGTTCACGAGCACCTGGATAATCTTGTCGCGATCCAGCGTCACAACGACCGGCTCGGGCCAGGCCTCGACGTCGAGCTCCAGGTTGCGCTCGCCCACGAGCGCGCTGAAAGACTCCTCCACGTCGCGCACCAGCTCGTCCACAGCCGCCGGCGCGAACAGCCACTCGACCTGCCCCGACTCGATCTTGGCCAGGTCCAGGTGGTTGTTGATGAGACGGGTGAGGCGGCGGCCCTCCTGATGGATGACCTTGGCGAAGCGCTCGACGGACTCGGGCCGCGAGCTGCCGTACCGCATGAGCACATTGGCGGCGGAGAGGATCGCGGACAGAGGCGTGCGGATCTCGTGTGACACCATCGAGAGGAACTCGGTGTGTCGGCTGTGGAGGCCTTCGAGCTCGGCCTCCCGCGCCGCCCTCCGGCGCGCCGCGGCCAACCGGCGGAGCCCGGCGTTGACTCGGGCCACCAGCTCGGTCAGCCGGACGGGCTTGAGCAGGTAGTCGTCCGCGCCCTGCTCCATCGTCGCGTAGAGCTCCTGGGGCGTCGCGGCACCCGTCACCAGGATCACGTAGGTTCCTGCGGTCCTTGCTTCGCCGCGCACCTTGTGCAAGAGAGCGATGCCGTCGACGCCCGGCATCGCGACGTCAGTGAGCAGGAGGTCGACATCGTCGGCGCCGAGTGCCTCCCACGCCTCGGCGCCATCGGCGGCCGTGCGGGTCCGAATGTCGGGGAGCTGCTTGGTGAGCGCCGCAACGATCGACGACCGCAGCTCCTCTTTGTCCTCGACAATCAGGACGACCGGCCGTTTCTCCGGTGGCGGGGAAGACATGATTTCATTGTAACAACATGCGACTGCCCACGCGGGGCGGCCCCGGGCGCGTGCGCGCCGCCAGCGGGCCGGCGTCAGAGGGAGCGACGCGCAAGTCCCTCGAGCGAGAAACCCGGCACCGGCAGGCCGGGCGGCACCGACCGCGCGTCGCCTCGCCGGACCGACATCGATTGCGCGCCGAACCCGACCGGGCTGATCTGAGCCTCCACGGTCGTGGCGTCCCCGGTGGCCCAGTTAACGACGGTGGCGTAGGGGTACACGATCGCGTCGCTCGGTCCGCTCACGACGTAGGCGGCCAGGGTGCCGCCCGTGACTCCGTCCTCCAGTCGCCACTGCATGTGACCGTACGGCGGGATCAGGTGATCGTGCCGGCCGATGATGTTGCCGCTCTCGTCCTGGAGGTCGACGCGGACCGTGACCCACGCGTTCGTCCACGACGCCGTTCCGACGTTGGTTCGGAAGACGCCGTCGTCGGAGATCTGAGGCATGTAGGCGATCACGGTCTGGTCGACGCCCAGAGGCGCCGGGAAGCCTGGGAAGTCCTGGCCGAACTCACCATCGGAAGTGTCGGGATCGAGCGTGTAGTTGCGCGCAAACGCCGCGAAGTCGCAGCTCGTGTCGCCCGGCGTGTTCGGGCACCCGCTGGCTGCGGTGTCGGCGTACACCAGGAGCGCTCCCGTCCAGCCGTGCGCATTGAATCCGTACGGACCGAGGATGTCCCAGAGGTTGAGGGTCTGCCACGACTGGAGGGTGATCGCCGGCAGCATCGGAGCGCCGGCGCTGTTGTCCTGACCGGTGGGGAGGAAGAAAACGTCGATGTAGAGCGCCTTGCTCTGAGGGTTGTAGAGCGTGAGGTCGGTGTGCCAGTCGGTGCCCGCGAGCCCCGCCTTGTTGGCGACCGCAGTGATGACGTAGGCGCTCGTCAACTCCCTTGCGAAGGCGGGGGCAGCCATCGCGAGGATCGCAACCGCCACCAAGAGTTTCCGGACCATGCGCCACCTCCGCCCGATCTCATTGCAGAGGCCGTGCCAAACTTCAGCCAATCCTCAGCGCAGCCGGGCCGCAGAGTGTCGCCTCTGGCGGTCACCGCCGCAGTCGGGTGTATCGTTTGGGTAACGGGAGGATCAGGTGCGATCGATCTTCACCCTCGCCGGCTTGCTCATCGTGATGGTGGTGGTTCTCGTCCTCGCCACACACCAGACACGTCAGGACCTCGACGCCGTGAAGAGCGTGACGTTCGCCACCCAGGGCGACACAGCGGCGCGGACCTTTGACGATGCCGCAGCGGCACGGCTCGCGGAGCGACTGCGGGACCTCAGCCAGAGGCCCCAGCTCCCCGCAGAGGAGCTCCGGGATGCGGCCCAACTGGCCGCCGGGTGGGCCGCGGGTCTCGCGCCGGGGACAGCCGAGTACCACCTGGCCGTCAATCTCAGGGGTGCGGCCATCGAGTTGATGGCGGCCTCCGACTCCCTGACCGACCCGCACCGCGCCACCGCCCGCCGCCTCCTGGAGCAGTCGCAGGGGGGGCCCGGCAATCCTCCCGGCGCTCCGCCCGGGCCCATCGGCGGCATCCGCGACAAGCTTCAGGACCTCCAGCAGACGCACCAGGAGCAGCTGCAGGAGACCGAGAAGGACCAGCACTGACCAGCGAGCGCCACTATTCGAAGGTTCGAAGGTTGGAAAGTTCGAAGGTTGAGTTGCGGCAGGGGAGCAGAGGTGCATGGGAGCAGAGGAGCGAGAAACAAGAACAAACCTAGGCCGGGGCTTTCTCCTCTGCTCCTCAGCTCCTCTGCCCCTCTGCTGTCGGTGAACGTTCAAACCTGTGAACGTGCGAACCTCGGAACCGGGCAAAAGTAGCCGTCAGAGCAGGTGCGGGATGTTGGTGGTGACGACCTCGCCTGCACCGAAGGCTGCCAGCTCCTTCGCGACCTGGGCAAGGAGTCGCTTCACACCTTCGGTGCGCTCCACGGGCGCCACCACCCAGAGGTGCACCGCAGTGGTGTCCGCCCCCCGTGAAACGACCAGAACCGGGTGGATTGGGCGCCCATAGTCGATCACCACCCCGGCGACGAGCAACGTCGCAGCATCGCGCCCCAGGTAACATGCCTCCACCCGCGCCACCGTGGTTCCCCAGCGCCACGGGCCGTGGGGGAGCTCCCGCCACGCCGCGGTCAGATCCGCGAGCCCCGAGCGGATGACGTGAGGCACCCGCTACCAGCCGAACGCGAGGCCCACGTTGGCGGTGAATATGATGGGCTTGTCTGCGTGCTGTGTCGAGTTCACCGCGATCTCGGCCGTCAAACGGGTCCGGCGGGTCAGAGGGAACCACTCGCCGACGCCGGCGTACCCCCCGAGCTTGCTGTCGTTGTAACCGGCGGGTGGGTTCTTGGCTTGGAGGTCGAGCCGGTACGACCCGATACCCGCCGACAACACGGTTTGGCCGAAAGTCCCGCCCATCAGGTAGTCGATCCCCGCCGTGTACGCGTGGTACCGGCCCGGCCATCCCTCCCCGTTGATGACCTCGATGTGGGGAAGGTCGGCGGCTTTCAGCCGGAACAGGGTGTCATCGCTGATCGGGAAGGCAACGAAGGCCGACGGCGCCCCGTCGGAGCTGTGTAGGAAGTTCGTGCCTGGCGCCGAGGCGGACTGCCACTCCCAGCTCGCACCCCACGAGACGCCTACCCAGACCACTTGACCGCTCGCTGCGCTCGCGACGCCCAGCGCCAGAAGGACCGCACACGTCCACCGCATGATTGCCTCCTGCCGTGAGTATACGAGGTTCGCCGACCCGGTGTTGTCCCATGCCGGCTGCCCGGCGCTCGGTTACTCGTGCGAAGCTGGTACAATCCCGTCGCCATGGCGTCCTTCGCCGAGGCCCTCGCCTTGACCTTCCTCCCCTCCACCTGCGCGACCTGTCGCGCTGCGCTGCCGTGGACCGGGAGCCGCGCCGGGATCTGCCCAGGCTGCTGGGAGCGCCTGTCGCTCCACCGCGGCCCGTTGTGCCCGGTGTGCGGGAGCCCCGAGGTGACCTCCGGTGAGGAGTGCCTCGCGTGCCGCACCGCGCCGCCCCCGTGGCGCGCCGCCGCGAGCCTCGGACCGTACGATGGAACGCTGCGCGACCTCGTCCTGCTGTTCAAGAACCGCGGCCGGGACGAACTGGCCAGGCCTCTCGCCGAGCTCCTCGCCACAAGCCTGGAAAGCCGGGGCTGGAAGCGCCCCGATGTCGTCGTTTCGGTGCCGACGACGTGGCTTCGACGCCTCCGGCGCGGTTACGATCAGGCCGGGCTTCTGGGCCGCGCGGTGGCGCGAGAGCTCGGAGCTCCCTACGTGCGCGCGTTGCGGCGGCACGGGCGAGGAGCCCAGGTCGGCCGAAGTCGGAGCGAGCGTCTCCGGCTCGCCGCCGGCGCGTTCGGCGTGTGGCGTCCGGTCGCGGGGCGGGTCCTGCTGGTTGACGACGTCATCACGACCGGCGCGACGGCCGCCTGTTGCGCCCGCGCCCTCGCCCGCGCCGGCGCCGACGAGATCTACGTCCTGGCAGTTGCCAGGACTCCACAGCCCGGGAGGATTTCATGAGCGTTTTCGACTCGATCGTGCGAACCACGCTGCCCTTCACGCCCAAACCGATGGTCCACTTCTTCGCCCGGAGGTACGTCGCCGGAGCAAAGCTCACGGATGCCATCGCCACCGTCCAGAGGCTGTCGAAGGAGCGGTGCTGCGCCACCCTCGACGTCCTCGGAGAGAGCGTGAGCGAGCGCCAGCACGCCGCGACTGCGGTCGCTGCGTACCACGAGGTCATCGAGGCCATCGCCGCCGAGGCGCTCCCGGCCAACATCTCGCTCAAGCCCACGCAGATGGGCCTCAACATCGACTACTCCTTCTGCCGGGACAACATGGCGGCGGTGCTCGAGCGGGCTTCTGCGAAGGGCATCTTCGTGCGCATCGACATGGAGGACTCGCCGACCATCGATGCGACGCTCCGTCTGTACCACGAGCTCATCGCCCGCTTTCCCAAGGGCACCGGCGTGGTTATTCAAGCCCGGATGCGGCGCACGCTCTCGGACTGCGCCGCCCTCGCGGCCGAGGGCGCCAGCGTCCGGTTGTGCAAGGGCATTTACCTTGAACCCCGGCCCGTTGCGTACGAGGAGCGCGAGATCATCCGCCGTGCGTACGTGCACGCGCTGCGGATCCTCCTCGCCGGCGGAGGGTACGTCGGCATCGCCACCCACGACGAGATGCTCGTGTGTGAGGCGCTGGCCATGATTCAGGAGCTCGGGGTGCGGCCGGACCGCTACGAGTTCCAGATGCTTCTCGGCGTCGACCCGGAGCTCCGGCGCATCATCACCGTCGCCGGCCACAAGCTGCGCGTCTACGTTCCGTTCGGCTCGCACTGGTACCCGTACTCCGTTCGCCGCTGCCGCGAGAACCCGAGCATCGCGAGAGCCGGGATCGAGGCGTTCCTCAAGGGCCGGATGGAATCTTGAAGGCCGCGGCCTAGGAGCCTGTCCGAGTAATCCCGCTGCTCGCTACAGGTGGTACTCAATAGTGTCAGCCGCCACAACCTGTGGTGTAGTCGGCTGCGGTTTTGGCTTTACAAGGACAGGCTCCTAGCCTGGACTATTCATGAGGGTTCTGCTGCGAACGCGGATCTGGCCGGCCTGGTGGGCGTACTCGAGGTTCGGAGCCTGCGACGTATCGCAGAGGATACGACTCGGCTCCTCGCCTCCTGGAGCGAGCGAGGCTCTGCCTCGCGAGCTCGGGGGCGCGGGGGGCGTGAGGCGC
>JBEKAA010000007.1:0-123260 GCA_050018455.1 Thermoanaerobaculaceae bacterium
TGCTGATCAAGACCGACTATCCCTACCCGGTCGGGACCCAAATGGCGTTCGAACTCGCGATTCCGGGCGAGAGTACCCGCGTTCGCGGACTTGCGGCGGTCGTTCGCCAGACTCAGGAAACGCGCGAGAGGGTTACCGGCCTGGGTGTGCGCTTTTCCTCGCTCCAGGGAGAAGACCAGAAGCGCCTCGTGGCCACGCTCGCCAAGCTGGCAGCCTGAGCGGCCCCTCGATCAGAACTTGAGGGCAGCCAGCGCCTTTTTCGAAAGGCCTGAACGCTTCCGGAAGGAACACGGATCGGGCTCGATCGATGGGCTTGCCTTGGCGGCGCATGTATCCCTCGTCGCCAGATGACCTGTCCCCCTGAAACGAGTCCAGGCAGAGAGGTCGAGTTGGGGCCTTTGACCCGCCCCGGGGTCCGCTAGATTCGTCCTTGCTGGCCACCAGGCGCGGCCGCGCCGGGCGGCAGTGGGGAGGGACTCTGCTTTAACGACAACGCGCAGACCCTGTTCCTCCCTTGTTCCTTGGCCATGTAGAGGGCCTTGTCCGCCACGCGGAGCAGCCCATCGGCCGTGAGCTCCGGTCCAGGGACTCCGGCGGCGGCGCCGAGGCTGAGGGTCACGACGCCGGAGTTCTTGGAGACCCCGCGGGGGATGGCGAGAGCTTCAAAAGCGGTGCGCAGTTTCTCCGCAGCAAGGACGGCGCCCTCGAGGGAGGTATCCGCCAAGATGAGGCAGAATTCGTCTCCTCCCAGTCTGGCGGGAAGGTCACTGGCGCGGCCGAAGGCGGTGGACAGATAGGCGCCGAGCCGCTGGAGGCAGGCGTCACCGTGCAGATGCCCGTGGGCGTCGTTGACTTCCTTGAAATTGTCTATATCCATGCTAACCAGTGCCAGCGAGGTGCCGGTGCGCTTGGCCCTGCGCCACTCCTGGCCCAGGCGGTCATCGAAGTGGCGCCGGTTGGCAAGCCCGGTTAGCGCGTCTCCCCTTGAGAGGCGCCTCAGTTCGACGTTGAGAGCCTCCAGTTGACGTGTACGATCCTCTAGGGCCTCCTCGGCTCGTTTGCGTTCGATCGCCTGCGCCACCTGAGCGGAGACGTAGCTCAGCACCTCCTGGTCCGTCTCGGTGTAGCGGACGCTCCCAACGTAGCTCTGCACCGCCAGCACACCAATGATCTTGTCCTGCACCCTCAAGGGCACACCGAGCCAGTCAATCGCATCCGAACCGAGACGCACGACCTCACCCCGCGCCTCCAGCTCGCGGAGCACCCCAGGGGTGGCCAGGAGCGGCTGGCCCGAGCGAATCACGTAGCTGGTCATCCCCGGCCCACACGGGAATGGCTCCGGCGTGGTGTCAAACTCGTCCACAAAGTAAGGGAACGAAATCAGGTTGGTAGTGGGGTCGTGGAGCGCGATGTAGAGGTTCCTCGCATTCATCAGGCGTCCGATGATCACGTGAATCGCGCGGTAGAGGTCGTCAAGGTTCCCTACCGCTTGCGTGGCTTCGGAGATCCCGTAAATCGCAGCCTGCACCTCGCGCAGCCGATGCTGCTCGGTGACGTCGGTGAGGGTCACCACGAGAGCCGGCTGGCCGTGCAGCGAAATGGCCCCGGAGGTGAGGTTGACCCAACGCTCCTCCCCGGCCTTGGTGAGGAACTTGGTCTCGTACTGGCTCGGGAGGTCCGGCGCACCGGTCAGGCGCGCCACCCCCCGACCCCGTACCGCCTCCCGGAAGTCCGGGTGGATAGGCTCCCAGAACTTCATGGTAAGGAGCTCTTGCGGGCTGAAGCCCGTGATCCTCGCGGCTGCTGCGTTGGAGTAGAGGATCTCCTCGCCTGCGTGGATCACGATGCCGGTGCTCGCTGTCTCTGCCAGGGTGCGAAATTGCAGTTCACTCTCGCGCAGAGCCGCCTCGGCTTGCTTGTGTTCGGTGATGTCGCGGATGATGCTGAGGACCGCCTTCCGGCCGCCAAAGTCGATGATTGATGCCCTGCTCAGGACGTTGATCTCCCGGCCGTCGCGCGCACGATGAACCGTCTCGAAGTCTTGGCGGCGGCCGACCTCGAGAAGCGCCGCGATCTCGCGCTCCCCGCGCGTAACGTCCTTGGTGAGCCGCTTCAGGCTCATCCCCAGTAGCTCGTTGCGGGAGTACCCGTACAGGTCGCAGGCGTGGGAATTAGCGTCGAGAATCGTCTCGGTCTCCGGCTCGAAGACGATGATCCCGTCGTTGGCCTCCTCAAACACGGCGCGATAGTTGCGCTCGCTGCGCGCCAGGTCTTCTTCGGCCCGCTTACGCTCTGTGACATCCCGGAAAACGACCTGGACGGCAGGACGACCCTGGAACATAAAGGGCCCGCCGGCCACTTCGACGTCGATGGCACTGCCGTCGAGACGAAGGAAACGTTCTGCGATGAGGGGGACGGACGTGCCTTCCTTGAGCATCCTTCCGATTCGCTCGGCGACGATCGGCCTGGCATCAGGGTGGACGAGCTCAAGCACGGAACGGCCGAGCCACTTGGCGGGCTCATCTACACCGAACAACCTGAGCGCAGCTGAGTTAATGAGCACCAACTTCCCGTCGCAGTGCACCACGATGGCGTCGGGACACAACTCGACAAGCTGGCGGTAGCGCTCCTCGGTCTCCCGCAGCAACTGTTCGAGTGTGGTGCTCCTGGCCAAGTCGGTGACCTGCCCCGTTTGTTCCACCACCTTTCATATTAGCCCTTCCACGCTTGACCCGTCCCGGAACAGTGGACCAAGGGTAGGTTGAGAACCCGGACCTCGGAAGGCCTCCCGTGCCGGTCTGGCCGGCATCTGGCGCCGTCACCTTTTTCACTGCACACACTGAGATAATCCTGCCTCTCCGGCAGGGGTTTCGTGATGCCTCGAGGGCGCAGTGTTCTCGAGCGTTTTCGCGGCAAACCCGGCCGGCGTGTTGTCAGCGAGCGAACTGTGCAGCCGCCGATTGCACCCGAGCGTTGACAGCTATCGCTCGAAGCGCAGCACTCGCGCGATGTTGGCCACCACCGCCACCACCGTACCGCGTGCTTTGACCGCGGCTTGCATGAAACCTTCGTCAGAAAGGGTAAGGAAGGGGATTCGTTTCCATTGGGCGCGTCACAGCGTAGAGTGTGACCCTTGCCGGCGGGCGGCCCACCATCGGCCCCGGTCGCTCCGCCGCCCAGGGGAGACGGTATGAGGAAAGCGTTCGCCGCAGCGGTTCTCGTCGTTGCTCTTCTGGCGGGACAGTCACTGCCCGCACTCGCCAAGGCAATCACCATCACGATCCTGCACACCAACGACATGCACGCTCATGTCGAGCCGTTCACCCAGCGGGGCCGGGAGATGGGCGGCTACGCGCGGCAGGCCACGTTGATCGCCCGCTATCGCGCCACCGACCCGAACCCGCTGCTGCTGTGTGCCGGTGACACCTTCCAGGGGACGCTCTATTTCAACGTCTACGAGGGACTCGCCGACCTCGCGTACATGAACTACATCGGGTTTCAGGCGATGAGCGCCGGCAATCACGAGTTCGACCGTGGCCCCGCAGTGCTGGCCCGCTTCGCCAGCCTCGCCGGCTTCCCGCTGCTGGCGGCCAACGTCGACGCGAGCGACGACAAGGCCCTCGCGCCGTGGATCAAGCCCTACGCGATCCTGGAGGTCGGCGGCGAGCGGATTGGCGTGATAGGCGCCGTGCCACCCGACCTGCTGTCGATCAGCTCACCTGGTCCGACGATCCGGGTCAAGGACCTCGTGTCCAGCGTCCAGTCCGCCATCGACGCGCTGACCCAGGCGGGTGTGGACAAGGTCATCTTCCTGTCGCACATCGGGTACCAGCTCGACGTCGAGTTGGCAGGCAAGCTCGTTGGGGTCGACCTCATTGTCGGCGGTCACAGCCACACCCTGCTCGGCACGATCCCGGGTCTGCCGCAGCCGGCCGGTCCCTACCCCACGGTGGTGAAGGACGCCGCCGGCAACACGGTGCTGATCGTCCAAGCGTGGGAGTGGGGCAAGGTGCTCGGCCGCATCAAGGTGCGCTTCGACGATGCCGGCCACGTGGCCGGCTGGGACGATGCCCTCCCGATCCCGGTCGACGCGTCGGTCCCCGAGGACCCGACGGTGAGGTCAATGGTTGCGGCGTTCGAGCGACCGATTGCCCCCGTCCGCGACCAGGTAATCGGGCACAGCGTCAAGGGCGTCGCGACCACGCGGAACACCCCGCGCCATGTCGAGAACCCGATGGCCAACGTCGTCGCCGACGGGATGCTCGCAGCGACCGCCAAGGCCGGCTCGGTGGTTGCGTTCATCAATCCCGGCGGGATCCGCGCCGCCTTCGATCCCGGGCCAATCACCTATGGGGAGGCGGTGATGGTGCAGCCGTTCAACAACACCTTGGTGCAGATTGACCTCACCGGCGCCGAACTAAAAGCGGTGCTGGAGGAGCGGCTGGGAGCGGTGCCGCAGAACGGTGCCGGGCTGCTGCTGCCCTCGCGCGGGACGTCGTACCTCATCGACATCAGCAGGCCTGCCGGGGACCGCCTGGTCGGCCTAAAAGTGGCGGGGAGACCGGTCGAGACCAGCACGGTCTACCGAGTGACGGTGCCCAACTTCCTCGCGGACGGTGGTGATGCGCACCTCCTCCTCAAGAACGCCACCCACGATCGTTACGACACCGGCGTCCTCGACATCGAGGCGTTCGTGGACTTCCTCAAGGCCAACGATCCGGTCGACGGCCGCCTCGAGGGCCGCGTCGAGATAACCGGGGCGCCGCCAACGGCCAAGTAGTCGGCCTGCTCCCGCGCAGGCTCACGCCCTTCGGCCCACCCAGCTTCATCAGGCGCCATCATGAACAGCTTGTTGGGTCATGACGGATCGGGCAAACTACCGCTCTTGACATTATTGCGATTGCGTCTCATACTCAGCATGTGGATGCGGTGCGTCCAGATGGAGACTCACATGGCCGGCATGTTTGTGCTTCTTGCGTTGACTCAACTTCCTGGGACAGCTTCAACGGCCCCAGCAATGTCCCCACCAGCGTCCCCTGCTCAGGCCGCGCCTGGCTCGCCTGCACCGGCCCAAGACTCCGCTGTGGCCGACGACGCGGACTTCGAAGCCGGATTTCGATGTCCGGAAGCCAGCACCACGCCGGCTGAGCGCACCGCCGTCGAGGAGAGATTCTGGAGCTGGGTCATCCGCCGCCACCCGGAGTGGAGCGGCCAGCAGGGCCTCGAATACTGGCGCCAGATCCTGGCCGCGCACCACTGCGCGGCGACCGTCCAGGAGACCGCCGAGGTCAGTGGCAGGCTCGAAGAGGTCACCAACGAGATTGTGCCGAGCCTGGGTGTGACGGCCCACACCATCAGCCGCGAGCAGATCGAGACCCTGCCCCAGGGGGATGATGCCCCGTTCCAGCAGCTGCTCCTGCGCAATCCGGGCGTGGTTCAGGATTCCTTCGGCGAGGTACACGTTCGCGGCGAGCATGGAAATGTCCAGTACCTCCTCAATGGCGTCCTGCTCCCCGAAAGCCTCAACGGCTTCGCTCAGGAGCTGGAGCCGCGCTTCGTGAAATCCGTGACCCTCATTGACGGGTCGCTCCCGGCCCAGTTCGGCTTCCGCACGTCGGCGGTCGTCGATGTGACCACCAAGACCGGCGACGAGCTGCGCGGGGGCGAGGTTGCCATCTATGGCGGCAGTTACGGCCTGGTCCAGCCCAGTTTCCAGGTCGGCGGCGCTGGCAGCACGTTCGACGGTTTCGTGTCGGGCTCGCTCAAACAAACCGGGCTCGGGATCGAAGACCCGACCTCGGGCACTCATCCCCTGCACGACGACTCGACGCAGGGCCGCGGCTTCGGCTACGCGTCCTACCATATCGATCCGTCGCGCCGGCTGAGCGTGCTCGTGAGCGTCGGCACGGCCACGTTCGAGATCCCCGATACCCCCGGCCTCGTGCCCAAGTTTTCGGTGGCGGGCTCGTCGTCTCCCGTTTCCTCCACCCTTGACGAGAGCCAGCGCGAGCAGAACAGCTACGTGGTCGTCGCCTACCAGGAGACGGCTGGCGACCTGCGCTACCAGCTGGCCGCCTTCACCCGTGACGGCCGCATCGCCTTCACTCCGGACCTCACAGGGGACCTGGCTTTCAACGGCGTAGCCAGCCGGGTGGACGAGAGCTTTCTCTCGAACGGGGTGCAGGCCGACGGCTCCCTCCGTCTTGGCCCCCGCCACACGCTCCGGTTCGGAGCGCTTGCCACCCGCGAGACGGCGACGAGCGACACCGCCAGCGCCGTCTTCCCGGCGAACGACGCCGGCGCCCAGCTCTCCGACGTACCGATCCATCTCACAGACAACCGCGTGCTCCACAGCCTGCTGGCGGGGGTGTATGTCCAAGACGAATGGCACCCAATCGAGAGGCTGACCGTCAACTACGGCATCCGCTACGACAGCTCGGATGCCATCCTCCGCGAGAGACAGGCGAGCCCCCGCGCCAACCTCGTCTGGTTGCTCGGTGGTGCGACCAGCCTGCACGTGGGCTACGCCCGCTATTTCACCCCGCCGAGCCTGCAGGTGATCCCGCCGGACGTGGTGGCGACGTTCAGTGGCACCACCAACGCGCCGCAGACCTTTGTCGATGACCCTCCTCGCGCCGAGCGCGCCAACTACTACGACCTAGGCGTCACCCGCCGCATCCGTGACGGTTGGCAGGTGAGCCTCGATGCGTTCGACAAGCAGGCGCAGCAGCTCATCGACCTCGGCCAGTTCGGGAACGCCGTCATCCTTGCGCCGTTCAACTACCGTACCGGGAGCATCCACGGCATCGAGCTTTCCTCGACGGTTCGGGCGGATGGCATCTCCTCCTACGCAAACCTGGCGTATGTCTTCACGCAGGCGCGTGACATCGACTCGGCCCAGTTCGAGTTTCCTGCCGCGGAGCTCGCGTACATCCAGACGAATACGATCCGTCTTGACCATGAGGGGGAGGTCTCCGCCACAACTGGCGTCGCGTACACCATGGGGCCAACTCGCGCGTTCGTCGACCTGTTGTACTGCAGCGGCCTGCGCGCCGGCTTCGCCAACCTCCAAAAGCTCCCTGCGTACTATCCCGTCAATCTCGGGACCGACCACGTCGTCCGCCTGCCAGCTGCCGGCCTCGCGATCGACCTGCGCCTCGACGTCATTAATGTCCTGGACCAGACGTATCGCTTGCGCGACGGCACCGGCGTCGGCATTGCCGCCTCGCAGTACGGGCCCCGCCGTGCCGTGTATGTCGGTGCCGCGGCCTTGTTCTAAGGCTGGACGGGAGGAATGAGAGGTTTCATGAGTCGGTGCACATGCGATGCACGCTCCAGACGGCATTGCACGTCGCCACGGGACAGCAGAGAGTTGTGTGGAACGTCCCAGTCTGGGTGGAGGAGAGTATGTACAGCAAGATCCTGATCACCCTCGACGTCACGCCAGCTGACCGGACGATCCTCGACCACATGAAGTTGCTCGCCAGGCTGATGCACAGCCGGGTCGCTCTGCTCCACGTTGCCGACGGTTGGGCCGTACGATGGTCCAGTCCAGCCGCGATCAGCCGGAAAGTTGAGGCATACAGGGCGTACCTTGAGGAGGTCCGCGCGGAGTTCATGTCCGAGGGCATCGAAACCGAGGCGGAGCTGGTCTACGGCGATCGCGTGACCGAGATCGTCCGCTGGGTGAGGGAAAAAGGCTCCGATCTGGTTGCCATGAGCACTCACGGACACCGTTTTCTGGCCGACCTCTTTCTCGGCATCACTGCCATCCGCGTGCAGCACCATATCGCCGTGCCGGTTTTGATGCTGCGAGCGAGGTAATTCCGACCGGCTCACATCACCGCCAGCGCCCTCAGTGGGGGACCATCGATCCAGGTAGGAACGGACACGCCTATACGCGAGATCAGGGACAGTCGTCGCAACCTCGGCCGCGCAGACCCTGCAGGCCCTCGCGCGTGATGATCGGCGCCATGCCCAGCGCAGCAGCAGGATCGGCCCACCACCAACCGAGCAGCGCGTGCAGCAGCAATCCGACAAGAAGGATGGCCGAAAGACAGGCGCAGAAATCTGCCTGACGCGAATCGGCGTGCAGCGCTCGGCTGCCAAGTTGAGCAGCGACTCGGCGCTTGGCCCGCCCGAGCAGCGGCATCACCATCACCGCAGCGACCGCGATCAGGATGCCGGGTACGCTGCGTTCCGGCATTGCCTTGATCCAGAGAGCACGAGCTGACTCGATGGCAACATACGCAGCGAGCAGCAGGAAACAAACTCCGACAAGACGACGCGCGGTGAGCTCGGAGCGCTCACGGCGCTCCGCGTCAGCATCGGCGCGAAACCGCCAGAGGAGGATCCCCGCCGACGCTGTCTCGATCACCGAGTCAAGACCAAACCCCACCAGCGCGACACTGCCGGCCACGATTCCAGAGATCAGCGCGACCGTCGCTTCAAAGCCGCTCCAGGCCAGGGTGAAGTACTCCAATCGCCGCCCACGTGCGACCAGGGCGCCTCGTTCCGCGATGGTTCGCGGATCTTCGAAGCTCATGGGTTCGGCCTTCATCTCGTTCGTGAGTGTAAACGAAGGGTTTCGTCCTAACAAAAGGAGAGACTGTGGCTATGGAGCACCCAGCGCCCGCATCGGTGGCTGCTTGCATGAGAAGCCAGGTCCTCCGATCGGTCCGCGTAGCGCAAAGCTCGCCAGATAGACCGGGCGGGCTCGAAGCGCAAGGACGAAAGGAGACCTACCGCGGACGTTTGTCGCATGGACCTGCATCATCGCGTTCGTCGCTGAGCCCAAGCTGATCCAGCCAATCCTGCGGCACCTGCCCTCCAAGGAAGTCGATGCTTGCGGCCCGCCCTGCTCGCGCGGGCGCCACCCTCCTGCGGGCTGACGCCTCGGGGTCCTCCACTGCGCTGACCGCACCGTCCGCAGGTCCCACAGCCTCGACGACGATCCCAAAGGTGCCGCGCCGTCTGCTTTATCGGTGACTTACTGCGACAGGGGTGCAGGATAGGCACTTCACGGGTGGTGGCGCCGACTGCCTCGAGGCCCTGCTGCGCCGGGCAGGTCGCTAGCCGTTGCCGGGACGATGGAGCTCGACTCCTTCGTAGCGTGGACACAGTGGTTTCATGCTTTCCTGCAAGGCTTCAAAGGACATGAAGAACACCCGCATTGGTCGGCCCAGGGCCTCGATCGCGCGATGCACATCATTGTCTGACTGAATGGTCTTGGTCTTCATGAAGTCCTTCGCGGTAAGCGCAAGGCCGTGATATCGCGCTTTGAGGTCATCAAGCGCAACCCAAAAGGCGCCGACCGCTTCCTCTGGGATGTCACCAAACGACCCGTTCTTGCGTTCAAAAACAATGATTTCGAGCGCACCGGCCGGCGTCTCAAAGCTAACATTGTCCTCTGTCCTCATCCTCTCTGTCGCGGCGAGGTCCTCCTTGACGAACCGCGCCACAAGGTCGCGAAGCCGCGTCATCTCCAGGCAAGGATTGCCAGTGAGCGGAAGAGCAGCGAAAGGTGTTGCGGCCGCGTGAACGTCTTCCTCCGCCATCGGGGGTAAGGGTGGAAAAGAACCGCAGGCGGACAACGCAGCCAGATTGGCCACTGAAATCGCGAAGTGCAGGCCGTGGCCTGTCCGAATGCTTTGCGTCGTGATCCCAACCAAACTGCCGTCGGAAAGGAAGAGGCCTCCCCCTGAACTCCCGTGCGATATCGGGACGGTCGTCTGAATGAGCACCTTCCCCTTGTCCTCCCTAATCTGGCTCACGATGCCAGCGGTGAGGGTGCCTTCCAGGTCCAAGGGTGAACCAATTGCGAAGACCCGCTGACCTACGGCTGGTCGTTTGGCCGCTATCGTGACAGACTTGAGGAAGGTGAGGGGCGTCATCTGCAATGTCGCGAGGTCGTCCTCCGCTGCGCACTGAAAAGGCCTCGCTGGTATGGGGCGTTGATCCGCGCCCTGCCCGGGAAGCGTGACATCAAAGGAGGCACCCCCTTCGACGACGTGGTAGTTCGTGAGAATCAACCCGTCAGAGGAGAGGATCACCCCACTCCCCGAGGCCAACGGCGCCCCATCACGGTCGGAGACGGCGATCGAAACTACCGATGGCGAGAGACGACCGTAGAGGGACGGGATGCCGGGCGGCCGTGGTTCCTGGCCTCGTGCCAACGGGACCGCCAACAGGGTGAGGACCAACCCTAGAGTCTTGGACCTGGCAAGGAGAACCCGCTCTCCTGACCCTCCCACCTTCGCCTTGGGAATTGTCGTTTCTCCACCTCTCCATTGCATCCACAGCTTCGCCTGAGGACAGCCCAACTGCGGTCAGTATTGAGTCGAGTCGTTAGCCCTCGCCGCCACACTGGACCGCCAGGTAATTGGCAAGCCCAAACTGTTCGATCTGCGTTTGCTGAACCTCCGCCCAGTTCAGATGGCCCTCTTCCATCTTGAGGATCTTGGTCAGAAGATCGCTGGTTGACTTGTCGCCGGCCTGGTCGCACAGCTTGATGGTGGCGTTGTACGCCTTGATCGCGCCCAGTTCATCGTTCTCGTCGTTCGTCACCATTTCGACCACCGTGGCTCCGATCCGCATCGCCTTGAGCTTCGAGACGACCGGCGTCCCATCGAGGAAGAGAATCCGGCCGATCAGCCACTCCGCGTGGTGCATCTCGTCCATGGCCTGGTGCTCGATCGCCTTGTGCAGCTTCCCATAGCCCCAGTTGGCGCACATCTCGGCGTGCACCATGTACTGGCTGATCGCCGTCAGTTCCTCCGCCAACCTCCCGTTGAGCGCCTCGATGACCTTCTCGTTGCCCTTCATCGTCGTTCTCCCTTCTCGGAACCCAGTATAGGACTCGTGCGCCGCTTGCTCGGGCGAGACGGCCGGACTCTCGTCGGAGCGCTACGAGAGTGTCGCACCCGACAGGAGAAGGCGATCGACCGGTGGTGAGGCGGTACGGCACGGCACAGGAAGCTGGCGATCAAGGAGTGTCCTTACGAAGCGCGCCTGGCGCGGTCGCGTGTCGGCATTGGTAGGCAGGCCGGGCCGATCGCAAGGGCAAGACCGCTTCGTGCTGCTACCAGACTGGTCAAACCCCATTTTCGGGCAGGTCACCAGTCCAGCTGAGCAAAGTGCAAACCCGCCACGACGAGACAATCATACTGCTCGGCATGTCCTGGCCGCGCTAGTGGCTGAGGGCCTGTCAAAGCAGGAGCCACTCGTTCGCTCCAGACACCCCTCTTCGGCTTGGGTGAGGACAGTGTAGACTTCCCTCAAGTACGGGAGGGACAATATGGCTAAGGTACCGCCGTACCACACCGATTCGATGGAGTATCCGCCCGAGCACCGCCACGTCCATCATGACAAGAACACCTGCCCGGACGGCAAACGAATCAAGAAGGAACACCTGAAGTTCGGGACTGGGAACAAGCTCCATTGCCCCGAATGCGACAAGGTCACCTAGATCATCCTCCTCCGGAGTGACCCGCCTCCAGTTGTGACGGTCTGGATGGCTGGGTTTCCGCAGTATCCCCCGTCCGTCATGGGAGGACTAGCATAAGAATTGGTACCGCAAGCCGCTGCAGGTCAGAGGGCAGCCGGTTGGTCACGCGTTGGCGGGTCCGGTATGGAGGCCGTGAGTGATGAAGCCGATTCCGAGGCGTGAGCGGGAGACCGTGGACCAGGTCCTAGTCGCGTACGGCTTCTCTCCCGAGGACTTTGAGGCGACGGCCGACGAGGACCCGCCCAGCCAGGAGGGATCGATCGATGCCTGGGCGACCCGGACGGTGACCGTCCGCCGCAAGGTCTCCGGTCACCGGCGCCGCTACCGAGACCTGCCAGGCACGGCCTGGATCATCGATGGCCTCCAGCTCGACCTCGTCGCAGGCCTGTTCGGCAGGCCGTGACGGTCAAGGTGCCACCCGGAGACGACAGCGCGAAATGAGCAACGGGCTCGCTGCGCTCGCCCCGCACCTCCCACAGCCTCGGCGACGACCTCACATGATCATCGCCGATGTCTATATGGGTGGTCCAGACTTTCAGGGGTGCAGAATAGGTAGTCGCTTGCCAGCAGATCGGGCGGGGTTGTCTATGATAGTGGCGGTGCACAGTTCATATGGGTAATGTCGGTTGATCCGTTCGGGTGAGGAGCGGAGGAGGATCAATGACCAAGGCCGATATCATCAGAGTGCTCGCGGACCAGGTTGGCTTCACGCGGCGAGAGGCCGCAGCGGTGCTCAGCGTTGTCCTGGACGGTGTCGTGGAGGCGATCGGCAAGGGTGAGAAGGTGGAGCTCCGCGGCTTCGGTTCCTTCCGCACCCGCAAGCGCCATCTTATCGCTCGCCTCGCGCTGCATGTCCGGCAGGACGTGGGAGTAGGTGTCGAGGGTCATGGTGATACTGGCGTGGCCCAGGCGCTCCGAGGCAACCTTCGGGTGGACGCCAGCCGCCAGGAGCAGGGTTGCTGCCGTGTGCCGAAGGTCGTACAGGCGCAGGGTGACGGGCAGCCCCGCCACCTTCAACGCCGTACGGAATTGCCGCTGAAGGAGGTTCGAACGCCCCACGAAGCCACCCACCTCATTGGTGAAGACGAGGTCCGGCTGTTCCCAGGAACCCCCGAGCTTCAACCGCTGCTGGAGTTGCTCAGATTTGTGGCGCCGGAGCGCCTCGACCACACTTGCCGGGATGGGAACGGTTCGGCGGCTGCGGTCGGTCTTCGGTTCGTCGAACCGGTAGCCGGCCGCCGTCTTGACGAGGGTCCGCTGCACGGTGATCGCGCCCTTCTTCAGGTCGATGTCCTGCCACTTGAGGGCAAGGTACTCCCCCGGACGCATGCCGGTGAACACGGCGAGCTTGAAGAGGGCCTCGAACCTCGTACCCTCGATGGCGGCGAGGAATCGCTTCGCCTCATCGGCCCCGAGAGCCTGCATCTCGCGCCGTGGCTGGCGCACCTTGTCCACGTCCGCGGCCGGGTTGAAGGTGAGGATGCGCCACCGCACAGCCTGCTTCAGAGCGGCGCTCAGGATCGAATACGCGTAGCGGACGGTTCTGGCTGAGAGCGTGTACTCCCTTGTGACGTAGGCGGGCGCGTCCTTGTCGGCCGCCTCGTCCGGGTTCGCCGGCTTTGGGGCGTGCACGCGCCGGGCGAAGACTTGCTCCGCCAGTGTCTGGAAATGGCCCTGGATCGCGAGGGCGGTTACCTGCTCGAGCCGCCGGCCTCCCAGTCCGGGCCGAACGTAGCGGTCCAGCACATAGGCGTACGACTCCGCCGTCTGCGGCCGGACGCTCTGCTTCACGGAGTCAAGCCACCGGTCCAGGAACTGGTTCAGGGTGAGCTTGCTTTCGCGCACCACCTTCCCCTCGTTCTTGTCCTGGCGTGTCCTCGTCAGGAAAGCCCTCGCCTCACCGAGCTTCTTGAAGGTCTTGGTGACGGACTCCGGCTTCCCGCCCGGCGCCGTTCCCACCCTGACACGCACCTGCCAGGTCGCGACCCCGGTTCGGCTGGAGACCCGCTTCGTGATCGGTTTCGGCATGTCTGACTCCCGTCAGAACCAATATGGGGCCTGATCGTGGAGGGCGCAAATTGGGCGCATGAATTGCGGTCACGTTGACTATAAGTGACTTATAATACGATCATCTGATCCTGGTTCAGGGAATCATCAACCCGAAGCCTGACGCCATGCGCCCGGCCGGCCCGTGGGTTAACCCTCCTGAGGTCGGCTAGTCTGGTCTAGCTGCACGTCTTTTCGCTGGCCTTCCGCTACCCAGTGCTTGACCCGTCGAGCATCCAAGTCTGTCATGGCTTGAATGCCTGGGAAGAGAGACTGGAGGCCAGCAACAACATTCGCCGCGGCGATACCCAGTGAGATTGCTACGGTCTGGCGGAGTTGCTGCTCCTCCTCTTCGGAATGGGAGCCCTTTAGGGACTCAACACTGAACCATCCCGTGTGGGCGTGGTCGCACAGATAAGAGTAGTGGTCCTCCGCAAAGACCTTGGCTATCCCAGCACCTTTCGCCATATCCCGAAAACTCGGTCGCCACCTGGAACCCTCGCGGAGTACTTCTTTCTGTTCTCCAAGGGAGCGCTTCAGAAAAGCCGGGTTCGCCTTGATTTCCTCCAAGACTTCGTCGATCAAGCGCCGCTCTTCTTCCAGCTGTTCCTTCTGGCCCTCCAACAGAACGTCAAAATGTTGCCGCCTGCGCACGCTCTCAATGGACCATCGGCGATAACGGAGTTGGCGTTCTTGTTCGTCGTCACCCGGCGCGACGAAGATCCAATGAAACAACAAGAACGCCTCCCAGCCAGCTCGGGCCAGTAGAAACACAGACGTACCATCGAGGAAGCGAGGCCCATTCGGCATGAGGGCGGACTTGTCGCGAAGAAGTGTGAGCGCCGAGGCTGCGTGGCCAGTCAGCTTGAATGCAAAACCGAGCGCCTTGCCCCTGACGCCGGTATGCGCCTTACCCAGAGGGGCGCACTCCTCACCGAGCCTCGCCAGTAGGACCACCAGGGCGGCCAGTTCTCGCTCGTGCTCCGTCACCGTGTCGGGGGTCACGCCTAATACTATCAGCCCGTAGCTTTGCTGGGCACCATCATGCCGCCGTTGTTTTACAGGATGTCCAACCACGCATCCCTCAACGGCCGTCGGCCGCTTGTGGCGATCCCGCCAAGAAGGGGAACCGGGTTCGCCTCGGCGTACCAGCACGCCAGCGCAACCGCGAGCACGAGGTCGTCATGCGTACCTTCGCGCCAGGCGCCGTATTGGTCGTGCCCCGCGAGCGTGATCCGCACCTGGAAGTTCAGCAGCTCCTTCACCAATGTCTCGGCCTCGGTCAACGCCTCGGCAATCAGCAGCCGGTGGCTCTGCAGCAGGACCTGGACGACGCTCACCAGGTCTCTCTTTGGCACCCTGAACGCACCGTCCTCGCGTGTGACCGCGTCCCCTCCGGTGATCGTGACCGCGGTCGCGCGGACGCCCGCCCGCGACAGCATGTCGAGCAGGGCCCGGCCCACGCCCGTGGCGTCCACAATCACAGGGGCGTAGCGGAGGAGTGGCGTCTGCATGATCGCCGCCACGCGCGACACCACGACCGGATAGCTGGTGCCGAGTGGGACCCGCTCAAGGTGGATGCAGTGGTACGCCGGCTGCGTGCCAGGCTGTTCATGAAGGACGCAGATCGCCGTGAAGTCGTTCATCTGGCCGATGTCGAGGCCGACAATGTACCGCTCGCTCATGGAGTCCCCCCTCCGAACAGCGGCTCGATGTCCTTCGACAGCGCCGCCTGCACGTCGGCGAACGCGAACGCCGCCAACTGGTCGTCATGGAACTGGCATTCAAATTCCTGCTCGAACACCCACCGCGGCATGAGGCGTCGCTGCTCCTCGAGGAACGCAGCCGGAATGCGCGGGCACTCGGTCGCCGTGATCTTCACGCGGTACCACTCCGGGCCGCCCCCGGTCCATAGGCGGTGGAACACTCCCCGTTTACCGAACGGCGTCGACAACAAGATGATCCGGCCACGACTCACCGCCAGCGCCGGCGCCAGAGCATCGTAGAGCGCGTCATCGACGCGTGCCGCCTCGTCGATGATCACCAGCGAAACGCCCGAGTACCCACGGACCGTGTGCTCGATTCCTGGAAGTGCGACGATCCGACTGCCGTTCGTCAGCTCGAGCCGCAGGGCGGACTCCGCCTCCACGGGCACGGCCTCACCAAGTCGGCCATAGAATCCAACCAGCGCCCGGAACAGCTCTTGAGCCTGCCGCAGCGCCGGACTCGCGAGCAGCACCAGCGCTGGGGGCCGGTACAGCGCCGTGTGAAGGCCCAAAATCGCGGCCACCGTCGTCTTGCCGGCCTGGCGGCTGCAGAGGAGCAGCATCCGGTCGGCATTCGAGCGCAACAGGTCGCGCTGCCACCGGTCAGGCTCATGACCCAGTGACTGCATCAGCCGCACGGGATCGAGGGCAAGGGCGAGGTCACGGGCGAGGTTCATGGTCACTGTCGATGACCCCGGCCAACGCGAGCTGGGCCTCCGCGTATGGCTGAAGCGCCGTGAGGATGCGACCGCGCAGCGCAAGCCATTCGGGCGCAACCAGGATGTTGACGGTCACGCCGTCCTGTAACTCACCCGCCAGCTTGCCGAGCAGCTCCACACAGCTGCGGGCCTCTCGAATGGCGCCGAGGGCGGAGCGAAGATCGCCGCCGCGCTCAGCCGTTTCGAGGATGGTTACGGCCTTGGCCTGCAGCTCCCGCACCTGCGCGAGCAGATCGTCAGCTCGAGTAACTTCCGTGACCTCGTGGGCCTTCGCAAGCGACGTGGGTAGGTGGGCCTTCGCGTGTCGCTCAACGGCGTCAGGCCCTACCGCGAAACGCCGCGCTACACCGCGATATGAATCGCGGCCCACGAGCGCCGCATCGATCGCGTCCCGATCGGGATGGGTGCAAACGGTGCAGTGGCGAGCCATGGCACCGTCGCTCAGAAGAACGTCTTTTCGCGCCTGTCCCTGGCTGTGACAATCAGGCTATCCTGAAGATAGACCTCCGTCAGAAATCCATCGAGTGCTGCATCGTCGGCGGTCGGTTGCAGCTCTGAGAGCACCCGCCGAATGAAGTGAAGGCCCGGCGCTTTCTCTTCATCCTTCAGGATTACCTCGCTCGTGATGCCCTCTTGGTCAGGGTAGAACTGACCGACGATCTCCAGGGAACCGATGCGAATGGTCCTCTCGGCCTCAAGTGCCCAAGGGTACCGACGACGACGATCTTCACACTCCAGTTCGTCCATTTCGTCTCCGTCACTGAAGTAATCCGGCGGAACTGGCAGGGCGATCTCTGAAACGTCGTAGGGAATTCCGGAGAACTCAAAGTGCCTGCGGAGTACAGCAATTTCCTCTTCGGTAAAGGCCTCGCACAGCCGCTTTCGCAGTCGGTGAAGCCCCTCGGGAACGAAAGTCATGCCCAATATTGCCTGGCTGAGGCCGACCAGCGGCTTCTTGCGTTTTGCTTTCCAGTACACACGCACGTTGTGATACCGCATCCCATACTCCTCATCGTCCAACGTCTCGACCGTGGAAACCTCGTAGAGTTTCATCTCATCTTCCTTTCTCCTCGTGGAGCAGTTCGTTGCACTTCCTCGCCCAGCTTACGCCGTAGCTTGGACTTTCGGACGCGGACCCAACATCTGGTAAGCCAGACCCTCTTGCGCTCTTCACGCTGGTGTCCCCACCCTTGTCCAGCGGCGGCAGTTCGGGCAGAGCGAAACGGGTGGGCGCACTGACGGGGCAGATCGGCGAGGAGATCGGACGAGATCACGGGATCACCTCCCTCCCGCGTCGCTGCCGTCCCGTGGCGCAGGTGGCGCTTGTGGCGCTTCATTTCCTGTCTGTTCTTCCCTGGACCCGAAACGGCTCCGCCAAGCGGCCTGATACGCGCGGTCGAGGCGCTCCCCTTCGTGGCACTTTCGCCCGTTCCCGCCTGCACATTCGGGGCATCGGGCGCGGTGGTCCTGGTAGGCCTTGAGCGCCCCTCCGGAGTCGAGAGGAGAAGAGTGGGGAAACGAAGCGCCACCAGCGCCACCTTGACCCAAATCAACCACCTTTGGGGAGTTACCTGGTGGCGCAGTGGGTGGCGCTAGTGGTGGCGCATCTTCGCGGGGCGACGAGGCAACGCCACCGTTGACGTACGTCTCGGTCTTCCCGAGCCTGATGATGGTCTTCTCCTTGTGATGCCGCCGCGGCGGCATGTCGACCGTATAGCCCAACGCTCGAAGGGTGGGCGCGAGCCGACGCACGGCGGCGGCCATCGCCTGCGGGGTCACGGGCCAGCCGTGGGGAGGCCTCCATCCGTCCTCTAGCGGTTCAATCTCCCGGAGCAGTTCTGTGGGGCTGCCACTCCACCCACCCGTGTCTTGGATCAGCTTCTGAAGGGCAGCCGCCACGAGGTCCGAATCCACCACGTCACCGACGACGCGCTTCGCCAGTTCGCGGTAGGTTTCGAGCGCCGACGTACCCTCCACCGCGTCCAACGCCGCCAGGACCTTCGCGAAGTCCGCCATGCGCGGGTACTCGTCGAGCTTGACCGACGGCAACACGGCCAGGATGCGGGCGGTGAGATCGAGCAGGCCGCCGAGAATCGCAGGGCGGAGTCGCTCGAACTCGGCGTTGAGGTCGTTCTCGAGTTGGCGCCTCTTGGGGGGGATGGTCTCCAGTTCCATCAGCACGAGCCGATCCGCGAGATCGCCGCGCATCGCGCCTGGATCGATCGAGGTCAGCATCACGACGCGCCTGTACGCCAACACTGACAGCGAGGAGTCGGTATAGAGTGCACGGCGCACGAGCGCGTCGCCGGTAACGGCGCGGCAGATGGCGTCGATGAGAAAGTCCGGAATCCTGCTGATGTTGTCGAGACAGACGACCCAGGAGCCGGCCGCTGCGACTGACCACCCCTCCACGTCACGTGGACTCGACCGCAGGGGAGCCGGCGACGGGTCGACGATCAGCACGAGGTAGCGGGCGGCGCTGCTTTTGCCCGTTCCTTGTTCGCCTTGCAGCGCGAGCACAGGGTGCGGAATGCCTGGGATGAGCGCCGCCACAAGGAACCCCTTGAGAAGAGGCCACAGCGTCGCGTCGATGTTGATGAAGCGCAGGAGCAGGTCGAGGCTGCCAGCGCTCTCAGGCTCGCGGTACGCCCCGGTCAGCTCCGTCCGCCGGAACAGTACAGGTGAACGGTGCTCGACGCCCCACCCGATCCCTGGGCGGATGATGATCGCGCGGCCAGAGGGATCGCCCATGTCCAGGACGATCGAGTCACCACTTCGGGCGAGGCGCAGTGCGACCGGCACGCGAGGCCGGTCCAGTGCTCTGCCCTCGAGGACCAAGAGCGCGTTCGCGATGGCGGTGGTGGAGGGAACCCGGTGATAGCGTTCCTGGTAGCGCGCCGCGAGCTCCGCGCGAATGGAGTCCCTGCCGCTTCGCAGCATCCGGGCGAGATTCGGCCCGTCCTTTCGGATGCCGAACGGTTCCCCCGCTTCCGACTGCCCGAAGTCGTACAGTTCCTCGGCGAGTTGTACGAGTTGGGTGGACTGGGAATCCCCGGACTTGCTGCTGGAATCCTGGTGTGCGCCGTTCACGAGTCCGCTGTCCGCCGCGTCGTTGGCCGGCTCGTCACCCTCATCACTCTGCAGTTCGGGTAAGGCCGCGAGCGCCTCATTTAGCTTCTCCCCCACGCGCCGGTGGAGGTAGTCCACGTCACCACCTTCACCGAGGTCGGCCGGGAGTTCCAGCGCCACGGCGTTGAGGCCCGCAGCGCGGAGTTTCCCGACGACCCCAATGGCGCCGCGCCGGCCGGTGTTGTCGAGGTCGTACACCACCTTCACGGTGTCGAAGCCGGCGGCCTTCAGCTCGGCCACGAGTTCGGGCGTCGGCGGTGTCCCCTCACCGGCGCACAGGCAGACGGCCGGAACACCCTCTTGAGAGCAGGCCCATACGGAGACTTCACCGTTCGGCATGACCACAGACCGCTGCTCAGCGTCCGGGGCGCGGCTCGCGAGCTCGGCGGCTCGTTCAAGGCCGTACCAGTGCGCGGTGCCGCCCGTCTTCAGCCACTGGTACTTCGGCTTTGCGCCGTCGAGGTACTTGATCCTGTCAACGCCCGTGGTGGTCGGATAGATCAAGCCGCAGCGCCCGTTCCTGTGGCCTTTGCGCACGCCCCAGGTGGCACGCAGTTGAACCGAATCGAGTCGGCGCGCGCCAGCGAATGCCTCAAGCGTCGTGGGGCCTGACGGCGCTGGGCGCGAGCCTCCGTTGTTCTTGCTCGGCATCTCAACGCCGAGCCGTCGCGCCAGGTCGGCCATTGAGCCGCTTTCGCCGGTCGCGTGGTCCTTCCACGCGCCAGGGTCATGCTCGGTGTCCGGCTTGACGCTGAAGGACGGTTCTTCGTCGTCTCGCAGGGGCGACCGGATTGCGCCGATCCAGCCCTCGCGGTTCGGCTTCGGCAGCGTGCGCTTCGCCTGCCTAGCGGCGAGCACCGGCTCGACCTCGGGCCACAGCGGGCGCCACGCCTTCCGCTCCCGGCTCAGCGCGTCCTGGAGACGTTGGCGTCCTGTGGTTTCACTCATGGGGTGCCGTGTCCTGGAACAGGGCGTCGTTCATCGCTCACCCCTCTTCCGGGGCGACCTTGCACCGCGGGCACGAGCGCCGGGCTGGCGGTTGGCTGCGATGTAGTCCTCGAGGTCGCTTTCCAAGATCCTCTTCCCGCGCACGCCAACTTTGACCGTCGGGATCGGAATGCGGCCGGAGTGCAGGCCTTCGCGAAGCGACGCCTCGGTGGTGTCGAGAACCTCGGCCACCCGCGCGTACTTCAAGAGTCGTGTGTTCATCCTTGCTCCCTGTGGGCCGGTGCATTTACTAGCCCACGAGAGCGAGCATAGTCTAACGCAAGTTATGACAGTATTTTACGGGTCCGCAGCTAGCTGCTAACCCGAGTTTTCCCAGCCCGTACAAGGATCGAATGGACGGTGGAGGTGGTCAGTTCTCCCCCGCCCTTGACTTGGTACGGTGGGGGGGGCACGTCACCGTTGGCGAGAGCTTCGTTCCATTTCTTGCTGATTGCTTTCCACCTGGCTTCCTGCACCACCTTGTGCTTGCGGCGCACCTGGCGCAGTTTCTTGTCCGCGCTCACAACCCAGTCATCTCGCTTCGTGCGCCATGCCTTGCCAGCCGCGCCCCCGTAGAGAACCTCCCCGCCTTTCGTGCGCTGCTTCCTTTCCTCAGCACCGCGTTCGGCGTCGTCTTCGAGCGACACTAACCCCAGCCGCAATTGCAACCGACCGAGGGACAACGCGTAGAGCACGGCCGTCTCCGCGTCGCCCTTGTTAAGGTGGTACCGAAGTTCGCGCAGGTGAAAGAGCAGACGGTGGGCGGCCTCGCAGCGTTCACAGGCGCGAGCCGGGAGTTTGCTCGACCGGCGGCGCGGTTCGTTGTGCTCCACAATTGGCACTTGGTTGAACACGCCCCCGAAAGTATGGCGCAAGACATCCTGCACCTCGGGGGTGAGTTTCGCGATCGCCTCCCCAACGACCTCAGTGTGTTCTTCGAGGATCCTGTGGGCGGCCTTCTCCGCGGCCTGTAGCTGGACTTCGAGCCCGCCGCGAGCCTGTAGCTGGAACTCGAGCCTGCCGCGAGCAGTGCTGCGCGCGACCTTCTGCGCATCGGGTTCGAGTTTCGCGATCACCGCCTCAATTGACGCATTGGTGACCCCGGTGTGCTCCAAGAGCATCGCGCGCGCGTGGTCCTGAGCGACCGAACGGCACAGTTTGAGCCTGCCTTCGGTGGCCTTCACGTACGCTTCGAACCCGCCATGGGTATCGAGCCCAAGCGACTGCTTCGCTGATGCTCGTGTCTTCCGCCGTGGTCTGGCCATAATTGCACCGCCTCCGCCCATGCCGGGCGTGGGAACGCGAGCACCGTGCCGACGCCCTTGGCCACCGTGAGGATGCTCGCCATCGTCGCCTTTATTGCGGCGTTCACTTCGGGGGGCTTGCCTGAATTTGCCGGTCCTAGTCATCGTCTTGCCTTCCGTGTGGGCTTCATCTCGACAACTTTTTTCTCGTCGGCCTCGGCCTCAACGCCAGCCTTCACGAACGCCGTCGAGACCGCCTGCATTGCCGCGCGTACCGGGTCCAGGTCCAGACGCGCGTACACCGCAGTCGCCGCGAGAGACTTGTGGCCGAGAGCCTTTCCGATCACGAACGCATTCGCCCCCTGCCCGGCGAGCCACGAGCCCATCGTGCGACGAAGGTCATGAAGCCGGAGGTCCGCGATCTTGGCGCGTTTGAGCACGCGCCGCCAGGGAATCTGCGGTTCGACGAAGTGCCCGGTTCTCCCCCAGCCCGGGAACACGAACGTTGCGCCCTGCTCTGCCTTCCTGCGTTCGATGGCGCGGAGACGTACGTCTCGGAAGGTCCAGCGACTTGCATCGGCGTGTACCGTCGTGGCGGCGTGCTCGAGGAGATTGTCTCGCTCGGTTTGCCGCCGGAGCAGGATCGCCAGCGCCTCGCCCACGAGCGGAATGTTCATCGCCGTGCCGCTTTTGCTCTCGGCGGCCGGGATCCGCCACGCGCCCTTCTCGAGGTCCAGGTCCGCCCACTTCATCGCCTGGACGTTCGCGCGACGCGCCCCGGTATACAGGAGCAGCTTGAAGAAATCCTGATGGTCGACGGGCTCGGCCTCGATCGCCTGGAGCAAACGCCCGAGTTCGGCCGGGTGCAGGAAGCGCTCGCGCGACTCTTCGCGGTTTGCCTTGACACCGTGGCAGGGGTTCACGCCGACCCAGCGGGCGGGCGCCAGGTCGCGCACGATGGCGAACGAGCACGCGGCCGACAGCAGACTGAGGGCCCGGTTCGTGCGCACCCTCGATTTCTCGCTGGCACGGACGTGCCACTCGGCGACGCGCCGCCGGGTGACGTCCGAGAGCTTGAACGCGACCAGCGGCGCAAGGTAGTCGCGCGTGAGCTGCGCGGCAGCCTCCGCGGCGCCGGGTTTCCGGTTCGGTTTCAGATGGTCCTCGGCATACTTGGCGAGCAGCTCCCCGAGGTTCATCTCAGCCCGACGCTCCCGGGTCTCTTCGCTGGGATCCTTGCCATCGGCGAGCTCCCCCCGCGCGCTCTGAGCCTTCCTCCGGGCCGCCGGCACGGTCAGTCCGGGGAAGCGTCCGAGCTGCAGACGCCGCGACTGCCCGGCCGCTCTGAACCGGAAGTAGAACGTGCGAACGCCGCTCGGCAGCACGAGGAGACCCAGGCCGCGCTCGTCCTCGTCCCACACGTAGTACGGCGTTTCGCCCGGTTTGTACTCCTCGAGGGCCTCTTTCGTGAAGTGAATCCTCGTCGTGCCCTCGGCTCCGTTGCCCTGCCGTTGCCTCACTGTGCGCTCAGAATGGCTCATGGTGGCTCGCCTCCACTAGCATACATGATCGGGCCACAAGTCAATTCTGTCAAGGAGGTTACGCCTGGGAAAGCCGGTCCGGGCTACGTTCCCCGGTAAGGGCATATTTCTCAGTACGTTGGGTGTGCACCTCCGAGCGCCTCCGGCCGGCTCCGGGGTAGATGCTACTTCACGACCGGCTTCAGCGTGAGCGGGTCGCGCAAAGGCAACCTCACGACCGGGCCGAGCTTCTCGAACCTCGCCTCGGGGTGGTCGGGATGCCCTTTGAGGATCTCATCGACGTTCCCGACCACGAGGATGATGAGTTGGTCGGGCTTGATGCGCGCCGTGGCGGCCTTTGCGACATCGGCGCCTGTGACCGCCCCGACCCGCTTGCGGTAGCCCTTCCAGTACTCGTGAGGTCGTCCCACCAGCTCGTCCTGAGCGTAACGCGTCACCGTCTTGAGCCTGCTCTCGAAGGTGCGCGGAAGCGTCTCGGTGAACGAACTCTTGCTCGTGCTCAGCTCGCTCTCGCTCACGGTCCCGGTCCGGATCTTGGCGATGAGTTCGGTCGTGAGCACGACCGCCCGAGCGCAGGTCGAGGACTTGGACTGGAAGTAGGCGTGGAACACCCCGGGGTAGACGTCCCCGATGGCGTACCGCGAGTACGCCGAATACGCGAGGCCCTCGTCCGAGCGGACGCGCGACATCATCCACGCGGTGAACCCGCCGCCGCCAAGGATGTCGTTGGCGACCGACACGGCGAACTCGTCGGCGAGAGGACGCTTGATGCCGATGTGGCCCATCGATACGCGGCCCTGGTTGACGTCGGGCTTGTCGACCATGTAGACGCCCGGCTTTGCCGTTGCCGAGGGCTGGGGCACCGGGGGCGCGACCTGCCCGGCAGCCTTCCACGCGCCCAGGGTCGCATTGAGCTTGGCGATCATGGCGGCCCGGTCGAAGTCGCCCGCGACCGCGACGACGAAGTTGGCCGGGTTGGCGAGACGTCTCTGGAACGAGAGCAGGTCGTCGCGGGTGATTCCGTCCACCGACGCCTTCGTGGCCAGCTTGTTGAGCCAGTATTCATCGCCGTAGATGAGGCGGTCCCACTCTCGGTCCTCGATGGCTTCCGTGTCGTCGTTGCGGCGCTTCATCTCCGAGAGCATGTCCTCCTTGGCCTTGGCGAGCCGCGCTTCCTCGAAGCGTGGTTCCCTCAGGACGTCCATGAGAAGGCCGAGGCCGCGGTCGATATCCTTGGAAAGGAGGTTGAGACTGACGCTCCCGGATACGCCTCCCACAGATGTCGAGAGCGTGGCCGCGAGGAAGTCGAGCTCTTCGTCCAGCAACTTGGCGTCGAGCTTCCCGGCGCCGCCGGTCCTCCAGACAGCCTCCGTCAGTTCTGCGAGGCCCTCCTTGCCGACGGGTTCCATGTACTGGCCGCCGCGGAAGAAGACCTGGACCGTGACGAGCGGGAGCATCGTGTCGGATGCGATGTAGCAGGGGACGCCGTTCGCCAGCCTGACCCGCAGCGCTGTGGCGTCCGGCACGTCGAACTTCATCGGGGGAAACTTGAGCTGTTCTGGCCTCGCCGGGATCTCGCCCGCAAAGGCGGCAACCGAGGCCAGGATGATCGCGACAGCCAATTTGCTCTTCGTGTGTCGCATCGGGGTCTTCTCCTCTCCCCTACACCTTCGGCTTCTCCGCGGCAGGTGGGGTCTTGACCTCTTCGCCCCCATCCTCGGGCGCGCCGCCGGCTTTGCGCGTGTAAATGGCGACGGTGCGGTTCTCCTTCGTGAAGGCCTGCCTGGCGACGCGCTGAATGTCCGCGGCGGTGACGGCGTGCACCCTCTTCGGAGCCTCGTTGATGAACGTCCACGTGTCGGTGGAGTCGTAGAGGAGCAGCTGCAACATGAGGTAGAAGTTGGACTGCAGCCGGCGGAAAGAGTTGGCCAGCTCCTGATTCTTGACCTTCTGAAGCTCGTGCTCGCCCACCTGCTCCGCGGCCAGCCTTCCCGTCTCGGCGATCAGGCCCGCCTCGACCTCCTCGGGACGTATGCCCTCCTCGACCTCGGCCTCCACCTCGAAATATCCCTCGAACTTGAGCGGCCTGAACGTGCCGGACGGTTCCCCCACCGCGATCTTCTTGTCCTCGACCAGGGCCTTGTAGAGCCTTCCGGTTCGCCGATTCAAGAGGTCTGCGATCAACTCGAACGCGAACATGTCGGAGTGGTTGAACGGAACCGCGTGGAAGCGGACCCGCACCTCCGGGTTCGTGTCCGCCTCGGCCAGGAAACGCTTTTCCGCCAGCTGCGGTGCCTCCTCGGTGATCATCTCCGGCGGCGGCGTCTTGCCGGCAGGGATCCGACCGAAGTACTCCAGGGCGAGGTCGAGGGCCTTGCCGGAATCGAAGTCGCCGACGATCGCCGCCGTCAGGTTGTTGGGTGCGTAATACTTGCCGAAGTAGTCCTCGGCCTGGCTTCGGGTTATCGACTCGACGTCCGGCGGCCATCCGATGACCGGATGCGAGTAGGGCGACGACTCCCAGAACAATGCCTCAAAGGCCTCCTCGAACTTTCCGGTGGGCGTGGACTCGATGCTGAGCCTACGCTCCTCGCGAACCACATCCCGCTCGGAGTAGAATTCCCGGAACACCGGGTTCGCAAGGCGGTCGGACTCCATCCAGAACCAGAGCTCGAGCTTGTTGGACGGGACGGTGATGAAGTACGCCGTCTGGTCCTCCGTCGTGAAGGCGTTCAGCCCCGATCCGCCTTCCCTCGTGTAGACCTGGTCGATCTCGTCCTTGACGATGACGCTCTTCTCTGCAGCGTAGAGCCTCTCGAGCTGCGCCCTCAGCTCCTTCAGCCGCGGGGTCATGTTGGCCGGGTCGTAGATGTTCCCCGAGATCTCGCCATGCCTCAACCTCGCCCGCAGGACCGTGTATTCCTTCTCCATCTCGGCGCGGATCGCGTCCTGCTGCGCAAGGATCTCCGCGTCCCTCGGGTAGTCGTTCGTGCCGATGGTCCGGGTGCCCTTGAACATCATGTGTTCGAACAGGTGCGAGATCCCGGTGATGCCGGGGTGCTCGTTGACCGAGCCGACTCTCGCCACCCAACCGCACGTGACGGTGGGCGAGTCGTGCCGCTCCACCATCAGGAGCTTCATGCCGTTTGGGAGCACTTCCTCGCGCACGTGGACCTGCTGTGCGCCCACCGCTCCGGCACTCAGCAGCAGCGCGAGCGCCGTCCCGACGTACCGTCTCGCCATGGCCAGGCTCCTTTCACATTCGCCGTGCCGTGTACCACGTCGCCCCAAGTCGGGTCAACCCGCGCACCCACACCGCGGGGTTCGGAGGTTCGAGCGTCTGGAGGTTCGAAGGTTCGGCAAGGACAGACAAAAGGTCAAAGGGAAAACGTCAAACGGAAAACCATGCACACAAAACCACGGTTGTTCCGGGTTTTCGTCTTCCCTTTGACCTTTTCCCTCTCACCTTTTCCCTTTTTCATTTGGCCCTACCCGACGTCAACCTGCAAACATCCGAACGTGTGAACCTGCGAACGGTTCCATGCTCCTCTGCTCCACCGCACCTCCGCTCCTCTGCCCAAGCGGCCGGAAAGCGGATCAGGTCTAAGATCGTTCATCATGGGTTTACTGGATTCTCTGTTTGGTCCGCCGCGCCGCTCCGAGGGGATCGTCCTCGCTCTCGGCGGAGGTGGCGCTCGCGGCCTCGCTCACGTGGGTGTGCTCGAGGTCGTCGAGGAGGCAGGGATTCCTCTGGCGGGACTCGCGGGGACCAGCGCCGGGGCGGTGGTCGCCGCGATGTGGCTCACGCTGGGCGGCGCTGAAGCGGTGATCGAGCGGTGGCGAAGGTTCCTCGAGGCTGGCATCGTCCCCACACTCCCCGACATCCGGTTGACCGAGACCATCTCCTCGCGCGACAACCCGATCCTCCAGTTCGCGCGCCGGGTCAGGAACAGCGCCGTCGTGGCGCTCGCCATCGAACGCACGAGCCTCGTCACCCACGAGCAGCTTGAGGCCGCCCTCGCCTTCCTGCTCCCGGACGTCACGATCGAATCGCTGTCGCTCCCTTTCACGGCCGTCGCCACCGACTTCGACACGGGCGAGCCGGTGGCCCCTCGTCGCGGGCCCCTCCTGGCAGCGTTGGCCGCTTCGTCCGCCATCCCCGCCGTCGTGCCCCCGTACTCGGTCGGCAAGTGGAAGCTGATCGACGGCGGCACCGTGGCCGACGTCCCGGTGGCACAGGCGCGGCTCCTCGTGGGCCGCCCCGTCGTCGCAGTCGACGTCGGAGAGGGTTGGCCCGCCGCGGACCCCGAGACGATCACGTTGCCGCGCGCCATGTTGCGCGGCGCAAGCATGACCCACCGGGCGCTGCGTGAGAGCCTGCTGCGCGATGCCGACCTCGTGATCCGGCCCGACGTCGGCGGCGCGCACTGGTCCGAGTTCAGCCGCTTCGAGGAGCTGCGCGCCGCGGGAAGAACAGCCGCCAGGCCAGCGGTTCACAGGATGCAGGCGCTCGCCCTGCGACGAAACCGCAGGGCGCCGGTTCCCGAGGAGGGCTGATGGAGGGATTTGGGTTTTCGTGCCCGGTCGAGGTCCGGTACAGCGACGTGGACGCCATGAACCACGTCAACAACGCGGCATACGTGACCTACCTGGAGATCGCCCGGCTGCGGCTCTGGCAGAGACGGTTTTCCTTCGCGGGATCCGCCCGAGACATCCCCATCATCGTGGCGAGAGTGGCCGTCGACTACCGTTCTCCGATCAGCCTCGAGCAGCCCGTCGCGATCGGGATCGGCGTTTCGGATATCGGCCGCACCAGCTTTGCCTTTCGATACCGCGTCGAGGCGGCCGGCCTCCTTGCCGCGGAGGCGGAGACTGTTCAGGTCTGTTTCGACTACGCGGCAGGCCGTCCCGTTCCGATCGACGGCGAGCTCCGCCGCCAGCTCGAGGCGCTCAGGCTCTAGCCCCTGCTATTTTCGAGGGGCATGCTGCTTGTCCCGGCTGTAGGTAGAATGACGCCATGTCCATCTTGTTCTGCGCCGCCGCGGCCACGTTTGCGCTCGCCCAGGACGCAGCCCCTCCCACGCCTGCGGCACCACCCGGCGCCGAGGCGTTCGTGATGTCGACCCTCGAGGAGTTGCGGAAGGGCGAGCTCTTCCTCGATGCGGGCGCACTCGACCAGGGGTTGGCGGCCTCGTTCACGATCATCGAGGACGGGTCGCGCGTCTCGGGGTCGTTCGCCTACCTGGAACCGATCCGCCGCCTACGGGAGCGCGGCGGCCAGGTCAAGGAACTCCGCTTCGAGCAGACCCTCGTGCGTGTCTACGGCGGCAGCGCCGTCGCGACCTACCGCTACACCAAGAGCTGGAACGAGGCGGGCGTCCGGCACCGGGAACAGGGCTGGTCGAGCGACGTCTTCGAGCTTCGTGATGACGGAGCCTGGCTCCTCGTGCTCCGCCATCGCGCAAAGTAGCCGAGACGGAGGAGACTGACAGTCGACAGTTGACAGTTCACAGTCGACAGTCAGAAACACAGGTCGTCCCCCTGAAGACAGTCGACAGCGTCCGCCCACCCACCCGCCCAGTTGACAGTCGACAGTCCCCCACCCACCAAAGAGACGATGGTATGGAGGGGAAGCAGCTGTTGGTTTCTGACTGTCAACTGTGAACTGTTGACTGTCCACTTGTCTCACCCGGGGTGCCGCACCGTGACGACGGTGTGGATGCCGCCGCGAAGGCGGTAGTCCAGGGTCACCTCCATCCGCCGGGGTCGGCACGCGGCGACGAGATGCTCGAGCAGAAGGTTGGCCGCGTGCTCCTGGTACACCCCGACGTTGCGGAACGTCGTCAGGTAGTACTTGAGGGATTTCAGCTCGATGCAGTGGCGGTCCGGCACGTAGGTGACCGCGAGAGTCCCGAAATCGGGCAGCCCCGAGAATGGGCACACGCACGTCCACTCATCCGTGGAAACAACGACCTCCGCCTCGCGGTCGGGGAACCCGTACGGGAAGGTCTCGAGGAGACCCGGATCGACCTTGTTGATGCTGTCGAACGGGAACGTCCTGCCTTCGGCCTCGACCACCCGTCACCTCCCTGTCCGGCTCAGCGCGCGACCCAGTGGGCCGCCGCGAGCGCCGCCGCCAGTGCCCCTCCCCCGACCGTCGCCGCCCCGGCCGCAGCCCGGGTGAGGGTAGCAAACCCCTCGAATCCGGAGTCGGGCGACACCTTCGAAAGGGCGCCCGCCAGCATCGCCGGGGCCGCGAGGGCGACGAGCGCCGGCCACGGGAGACGGTGGGCGAGCACCAGCGCGATCAGAGACGCCGCCGAGAGCGCCGGCACGAGCCACGCGAGCCGGAGCCCCGTCGCCACTCCGAGGGCCGCAACGGGGCTCATCTTGCCCACGGCGCGGTCGGCCTCCGGGTGCGTGAAGTGGTGACAGTAGAGGATGCCCACGATGTTGATGCCGATGGGAACGCCTGCCGCCGCCGCCCCCCAGCTCCAACGCCCGGAGGCGGCCCACGCCGCGCCGCCCACTGTGAGCGGACCGAACGCGATGAGAATGCCGACCTCTCCGAGACCGCGCCCGAAATACCCGAACCGCAGCGGCGGGGCCACGTACTCGAAGGCGATGAACGCCCCGAGCAGCGCGGGCACGAAGACGCCCCACCCCGCCGTCATCGCGATCGCGGCTCCGAGGCCCAGGGCGGCGGCGGCGAAGCCGACGCCCCACGCTGTGGCCTCGTGCGGCGTCATCAGTCCCTTGGTCAGGACGTCCGAGCCGCCGAAATCCGGGGAGTCCTTGGTTGGTGCCAGCGTGTCGACCCCAGAGCGGAAGTCGTACACGTCGTTGACGGTGTTGGCGGCGAGGTGGGCGAAGAACGCGCCCGCGATCGCCATCCCGAGGCTCGTCCACCGCACGGTTGCTCCACGCCAGAGCTCGTACAGCCCTCCGGACAGCGTGGCTGCGATCACGATGGGCGTGTAGTGCGCCCGGGCCAGCCTCAGTGCCAGCCGGAGCCGGCTGGGCAACGATCCGCTCACCTTCGCTCCCCTTTCCCTGCCAGCCGACGGCAGAGCTGCAGGATCTCATCGAACATGGTAGCCGTGAGCCGTCCCGTGAACGTGTTCTGCTGCGAGACATGATACGAGTCCACGAGCCACACTCCACCCGGGAGGAGCCACGTGGCTCCGTGTCCGAAGCGGACGCCGGGAGGCGTGCCAGGGCCCTGGTCGCGGAGCAGCCGCAACAGACTGTCGTGCGCGAGCCGGCCGAGCGCCAGCAAAACACTCAGCCGGCGGCGCGCCGCGAGGTCACCCTGGAGGTAGGGACGGCATCGGTCGAGCTCGGCGGGCGTCGGGCGGTTGGACGGCGGCGCGCAGCGCAGCGGCGCCGTGATGAGGGCCTCCCGCAGCTTGAGGCCGTCGCGCCGGTGCTCGCTGGCGGGCCTGTCGGCCATCCCGGCCCTGTGCAGCGCCGCAAAGAGGAAGTCCCCGGACCGGTCCCCAGTGAACATCCTCCCCGTGCGGTTGGCGCCCTGGGCCGCCGGAGCGAGGCCGACGATGACGAGCCATGCGTATCGGTCCCCGAACGCGGGGACCGGGCGTCCCCAGAAGCCGTGCGCGCGGACCCACTCGCCATACCGGGGCGGGACGCAGGCGGCCTGGTTTTCTCGCCAGGCCACGAGCCGAGGGCACGCGTGACACTCGACCAGGCGCGCGGGTCTCTCCCCGGCCCGAGGCGATCGAAACGGGTTTGACACCTTCACCCGCTCATCTTAAGATGAATAAAGGGTTTTGGGCCCCATGACCGATAGCGACGTCCAGCCTCACCCCGTCTTCGCGCAGCGTTTGATAACGCTCGCCGAGCAGCTCGAGCGCGTGGGCCAGCCCGGCTTCGCCGCCGAGCTCTACGAGCTTGCCGCGAGCCTGACGCCCAAGGGTGAGGCCTACCGCCAGCGTGCCGCGGTCCTTCGCCGGACCTCGCCGAACCCCGAGGACGCCGAGCGGGAGCACAAAAGGCACAACCTCGAGGCCTCGCACGCCGTCGGGATGGCGCGAGTGCTGGAGGCGCGCGGTGAGCTGTCGCGCGCCCAGGAGATGTTCGACCTCGCCAAGCTCAGGGCGCCGTTCCACTACCTGGCGTACGCCGGCGCCGGCTACTTGCACCTGCGGCGCCGGGACATGCGGGCTGCACTCGAGGAGTTCGTCCAGGCGCGGCGTCTGAACCCGCTTGACCGGAAGCTCGCCGTGGAAGCGGCCCGCATCGCCCTCGAGTTGGAGGACTACGCGGAAGCGCTGCGTCACGCGACCGACGCACTGCTCCTGAGCCAGGGGCTCGGCGAAGGCGAGATCGCCGCCGCGCGGCGCCGCGTCGAGACGCTCGCCGCCCTGTGCCGCATGTCCAAGGACGAGCTCTCCGAACAGCACGGGCAACGAGCCACCGCTCTCCAGCGCGCGAGCGAACAGGTGGCGCTTACCCGCGCCCGCCTCTTCTCGAGCCTCCCGATGGGAGAGACCTACAACCAGCGGACCGTCCAGACCCCGAAACGGGAGGAGCTGCTCCGGGTCGCGCTCGACCTCAGGCGCTTCCGGGTCTTCCGCCACTTCTCGGACGCCCATCTGGTCCTCCTGGCACAGATCGGGCGCAGGGAGGCGATCGGGCACGCCAACGTCCTCACCCGCGAGGGCCACGAGGACCGCGACATCTACATCGTGATGAACGGCCGCATGCAGGAAACCAGGAAGACGCCGATCGGCACCCAGGTGCTCGGCCAGCCCGGTCTAGGCGACGTCATCGGCGAGATCTCCTTCATCGACGGGAAGCCGCGCTACTCCACCGTGATCGGCGTCGATACCGGCACGGTGCTCAGATTCTCCGCCGCCGACCTCGACCACCTCGTCACCTCCAACCGGGACCTCGGCGTCGCGCTGCTGTGGTCGTTCTGGCACTCACTGTCCGCCAAGGTGCGCGCCGCCAACCGGGTGATGACCGAGTTGATCACACCGGGCCTCGGCCCCGGCCGCAACGCTCCGGGCCAGCCGGGCGAGCGCGTGTTCCTCGACCAGTCCGCCAAGGTGGATGTGCTTCGCGAGCAGGGCCTGTCGGCGTCCGAGCTGCGGCTCCTCGCCACCTACTCGCAGGAGGAGCGGTTCAAGCCCAACGCCCTGATCTTCTCCGAGGGCGAGCACGGCGACAAGCTCTACATCGTCGTGGACGGCCAGGTGCGCATCTCGCGCCGCCTCCAGGGCATGGGAGAGGAAGCCCTGACGATCCTGGGGCGGGGGGACGTCTTTGGCGAGATGGCGCTCATCGACGATCAGCCTCGCAGCGCCGACGCGCGGGCTCACACGGCCGGGTGCACCGTCTTCACCGTCGACAGCCACCGTCTCGAGGAGGTGCTCGAGATGGACCCGGACGCGGCGCATCAGTTCCTCGGCCTCCTCTGCCAGATCCTCTGCCGCCGAATCCGCGCGATGACGGATCGCCTGGTGGCGTGGCGGCTCATGGCGGGCCACGAGTGACGGCGTTCCTCTCAGCGCAGTGAGCGTCGGGGCAAGCGTTCATCTTTGAGTGCCGCCGGGCGTTGAAACCTCATGGGCGGGCGTGTTATCGTGAGTCCGCACCGGCGACGAGCCGGTGATTTGTTTTTTGGTTCTCCTCGCGCATCGAGGGCGATGGAGACCTGACGGAGAGGCCGAGCGATGGCGATTCAGACACGCGACACGATCAGGAACGTGGCGATCATCGCGCACGTGGACCACGGCAAGACCACGCTCGTGGACGCGATGCTGTGGCAGAGCGGGATCTTCCGCGAGAACGAGGCGGTCATGGAGCGCGTCATGGACTCCATCGACCTCGAGCGGGAGAAGGGCATCACGATCATGGCGAAGAACACCGCCATCATCTACCGGGGGACCCGGATCAACATCGTCGACACGCCGGGCCACGCCGACTTCGGCGGCGAGGTGGAGCGCACCCTCATGATGGTCGACGGCGTCATGCTGCTGGTGGATGCCAGCGAAGGGCCGCTGCCGCAGACCCGTTTCGTCCTGCGCAAGGCGCTCGAGTCGAAGCTGCCGCCGATCGTGGTGATCAACAAGATCGACCGCCCGGACGCGCGCCCGCAGGAGGTCCTCAACGAGGTCTACGACCTCTTCATCGACCTCGACGCCGACGAGGACCAGCTCGACTTCCCGGTGCTGTACTGCAACGCCCGCCGCGGCACCTGCCGTCCCTCCCCCGACGGCCCCGAAACGATGCTCGAGCCGCTCTTCGAGGCGATCCTGAAGTCGGTTCCTGCTCCCCGATTCGACCCGCAGATGCCGTTGCAGCTCCTCATCACGAACCTGGACTGGGACGACTATGTCGGGCGCCTCGCCATCGGGCGCGTGTTCAACGGCGCCGTCGCGAAGGGCCAGGAGGTCAGTCTCTGCCGCCACGACGGCACGGTCTCGAAGGCCAAGGTCACGGGCCTGTACGGCTACCAGGCGCTCAAGCGCGTCGAGATCCCCGACGCCGGTCCGGGAGACATCGTGGCGCTCGCCGGGCTCGACGACGTCTGGATCGGCGAGACGATCTCCACCGGTGACGATCCCCGACCGCTCCCGCACATCAAGGTGGACGAGCCGACGATCGCCATGGTCATCGGGGTCAACTCATCCCCGATGGCGGGCCGGGACGGCCAGCACATCACCTCGCGGAAGATCAAGGAGCGCCTCGACAAGGAGACCCTCACCAACGTCTCGATCCGCGTCGAGCCGACCGAGACGCCGGACGCCTTCAAGGTCTCCGGGCGGGGCGAGCTCCAGCTTGCGATCCTGATCGAGATGATGCGTCGCGAGGGATTCGAGATGTCGGTCGGCAAGCCCGAGGTGCTCACGAAGGAGGTGGACGGGGCACGCCACGAGCCGATGGAAGCGCTCGTGGTGGACTGCCCCGAAGAGTTCATCGGCGTCGTCACCCAGAAGGTGGGCTCGCGCCGCGGCCGCATGACCAAGATGGTGAACCACGGCACCGGGCGCGTCCGGATGGAGTTCCGCCTCCCCTCCCGCGGCCTGATTGGATTCCGGAGCGAGTTCCTTACCGACACCAAAGGGACCGGGATCGCCAACCACCTCTTCGACGGCTACGAGCCGTGGCAGGGTGAGATCGCGCACCGGAGCACCGGCGCGATGGTCGCGGACCGCCCCGGCCGCACGACCGGCTACGCCATCGAGCACCTGCAGCCCCGCGGCGAGCTCTTCATCAACCCGGGCGACGAGGTCTACGAGGGGATGGTTGTCGGCGAGAACGCCCGCGAGAAGGACATCGACGTCAACATCACCAAGGAGAAGAAGCTCACCAACATGCGGGCCTCCACCTCGGACGAGGCCGTCCACCTCGTGCCGCCGCGCATCATGAGCCTCGAGCAGTCGCTGGAGTTCCTCGCCGAGGACGAACTGCTCGAGGTCACTCCGACGGCCCTGCGCCTGCGCAAGAAGATCCTCCCCGCGGTGAAGCGAAAGTAGCTGGGCGCGCCGGCTCGATCTCTCTCGGGCAGGCGGCAGGCCGGGGCGGACGGGTAGCCGCGCACCGCGGCAGACCGGCCTCCGCGCACAGGGGTCAGGGGGAAGTGAACAACAGAGCCACGACACCGAAGGCAGGGCGTTGTAGCAACGCGTGTAGCCGCGCCGCCGCCGTTGGGCCTATCGCAAGGCGCGCGAGCCGGCCGAACCGGAGTGTAGCCGAAGGCTCCATGAGGACGGGCGAGCCGGGATTCATTCCCGGCGAGCCGGGGAGATCGGGGGGTCGAGAGCGGCCGGGTGGGTGGTGGAGCGGCCGCGGGACCCCCCGACCGAGTAGACCCGCCGAGCGCAACGCAGCGAGAGGTCCGACGCCGGCGGCGCCAATCCCAATCCTGGTCAGGCCAGCTCGGCGGCGGAGAAGAAGAACGAGAGCTCGACGCGGGCGTTCTCGGGCGAGTCGGAGCCGTGGATCGCGTTGCGCTCGATTGAGCTTGCGAACTGCTGCCGGATCGTGCCGGGCGCGGCCTTGGCCGGGTCGGTGGCGCCCATCACCTTGCGCAGGTGCTCGATCGCGTTGTCCCGCTCGAGCGCCATCACCCACACCGGCCCCGACGTCATGAACTCCACCAGCGGACGGTAGAACGGCTTGTCCTTGTGGACCGCGTAGAACCCCATCGCCTGCTCCTCGGAGAGGCGCAGCATGCGGGCGGCCAGGATCTGGAACCCTTCCTCCTCGAGCCGGGCGATGACCGCGCCGCAGTTGCGGCGGGCCACGGTGTCGGGCTTCAGGATCGTCAGTGTCCTCTGCTTCATGTGCGCACCCTCCTTCTTCGGTGAAAACGCGGCGGTCTCGCCGCGCGGCGGCCGCGGCCGCGGCGCGCGGAGCAACCCCATTGCCTCACGCCCTCCCGAGCGCCCGTGCCATCGTGATGCCGATGTCGGCCGGGCTCACGGCGACCGCGATGCCGGCGGCCTGAAGCGCCGCCATCTTCTCGGCCGCGGTCCCCTTCCCGCCCGAGATGATCGCGCCCGCGTGGCCCATGCGCCGCCCGGGGGGCGCCGTCTGCCCGGCGATGAACGCGACGACCGGCTTCCTCATGGAGGCCTTCACGTACGCCGCGGCCTCCTCTTCGGCGCTGCCGCCGATCTCGCCGATCATCACGACCGCCTCGGTCTGGGGATCGGCGTTGAACGCCTGGAGCACGTCGACGAAGCTGGTGCCCGGGACCGGGTCGCCGCCGATGCCGACGCAGGTGGACTGGCCGAGCCCGAGCTTGGTGAGCTGGTCCACGGCTTCATACGTGAGCGTTCCCGAGCGGGACACGACGCCGACGCTCCCCTCCTTGTGGATGTGAGCCGGCATGATCCCGAGCTTGGCCTTCCCCGGCGAGATGATCCCCGGGCAGTTCGGGCCGATCAGCCGCGCGCCCTTCGCGCGGGCGTGCTGGACGATCACCTCGTCGCGCGCCGGGATCCCCTCGGTGATGCAGACGATGAGCTCGATCCCGGCGTCCGCTGCCTCGAGGATCGCGTCCGCGGCGGCGAGCGGCGGCACGAAGATGAGCGAGGCGGTGCAGCCGGTCGCCGCCTTCGCCTCGGCCACGGTGTTGAACACGGGCACGCCGTCCACCGAAGTGCCGCCCTTCCCCGGGGTCATCCCCGCCACGATCTTGGTGCCGTACTCGCGGCACTTCGCGGCGTGGAACTGCCCTTCCTTGCCGGTGAGCCCCTGAACCACGACGCGGGTGTTCTGATCGAGCCAGATCGCCATGGGCCCCCCTTTACCTACCCGCCGCGACGACCTTGGCCGCCGCGTCCGCCATGCCGTCGGCGGGCTGGAGCTTCAACCCGGACTCCGCCAGGATGCGCCGACCCTCCTCGACGTTCGTGCCCTCGAGCCGCACCACGATCGGCACCTTCACGGCCAGGTTCCGCGCGGCCGCGACCACGCCGGAGGCGATCATGTCGCACCGCACGATCCCGCCGAAGATGTTGATGAGCACGGCCTTCACGGACTTGTCCGAGAGCAGGATCCGGAACGCGTTCTCGACCCTCTCCTGGCTCGCCCCGCCGCCGACGTCGAGGAAGTTCGCGGGCGCGCCGCCAGCGTGCTTGATGATGTCCATCGTGGCCATCGCGAGCCCGGCGCCGTTGACCATGCAGCCGATGGTGCCGTCGAGCTTGATGTAGTTGAGGTCGAACTTCGAAGCCTCGACCTCGAGAGGGTCTTCCTCGTCGAGATCCCGCATCTCGGCGATGTCGGGGTGGCGCGCGATGGCGTTGTCGTCGAAGTTCATCTTGGCGTCGAGTGCGAGCACGTCGCCGTCGGTCGTGATGAGCAGCGGGTTGATCTCGGCCAGCGTCGCGTCGCTCTCGTTGTAGGCGCGCGCCAGGGCAATCACGAACTTGACGAACTTCTTGAAGGTGTCTCCTGAAAGCTCGAGCGCGAAGCCCAGCTTGCGAGCCTGGTACGCCTGCAGCCCCGCGAGGGGCCCGAAGTGCTCCTTGAGGATCGCCTCGGGGTGCTCGGCGGCCACCTCCTCGATCTCCATCCCGCCGAACTTGGACGCCATCAGCACCGGGAGCCCTTGCGCGCGGTCCAGCACGACCCCCAGGTAGAGCTCTCGCGCGATGCCGAGGGCTTCCTCGACCAGCACCTTGTGGACGATCTTCCCCTCGGGTCCGGTCTGCTTCGACACCAGCTTCATGCCGAGGATGCGGTTCGCCACGTCGGATGCTTCGTCGGGTCCGTTCGCCAGCTTCACGCCGCCGGCCTTGCCGCGGCCGCCGGCGTGCACCTGCGCCTTGACCACGACCTTGCCCCCGAGGTTGGCGGCAACCGACCGCGCTGCTTCCGGAGTTGTGACGACCTCCCCGCGCGGGATCGCCACGCCGAAGCGGGCGAGGATCTCCTTGGCCTGGTACTCGTGCACCTTCATCCATGCCTCCGAGGTACAGACAACCGCCGCATTGTGCACACCCGAACGGCTCTCCGCAACACCGCGTCGAGGCCGGTCAGGAAACTGCGCGGCCCGGCGCCGGTTACTCAGGAACTGTTGGCGTCAGGAGGCGCAAGAGAGATCTCCTGCAACTCCTCGTCCGAGAGCGTGTGGTCGGATCTCTTTGCGGCCGCGAGAATTTTGTTCAGTACCGCGCGGTCTTCGGCGCGGCCGTGGCTGGCGAGCCACGAACGCACGTTGGACGAGCCCGACATCGGCCCGACCTCGATCTCCTGCTTCCGCCCCACCCACCGCGCAGGCACCGCCGAGTAGACCAGGTCCACGAGCTCCTCGTCGCCCGTGAGCCCGGCCTTGATGATTGCCGAGGCGTGCACTCCCGTCGTCGTCCGGAAAGCGTCACGACCCACCACGGGAGCGCCCGGGGGGATTGCGACACCCACCATCCGGCCGGCGTGTTCCGCGTACTCCATCAGCCGCGAGAGGTCCGGCTTCGCCCACCCGAGCAGGCGGGCGTTCACCAGGAGCAGCTCCATCGGCGGGTTGCCCACGCGTTCGCCGACGCCGAGCGCCGTCGCGTGAAGGCGGTCCGCTCCCCCCCACGCCGCGGCGAGGGCGTTGGCGACGGCGAGCCCCCTGTCGTTGTGGCCGTGCCAGTCGAGGCCCACGCCGGCTGCGCCCAGCTCCGCCAGCGCCTGCCTCACGAACTTCGCCACCCGAAACGCTCCCACCGGCGTGGCCTGGCCCGCGGTGTCGGCGATGCAGATGCGGGTCGCCCCCGCGCTCACGGCCGCCGCGAAGATCCTCCGGAGGTCCGCCGGGTGGGAGCGCGTGGCGTCCTCGGCCACGAACGTCACCGGTGCGCCGTTGCGCACCGCGAACGCGACCCATCGCTGGGCACGCTCGGCGAGCTCGTCGAGCGACCATCCCTCGACGTGACACCGAATCGGAGACGACGCCAGGAAGAGCGCGATCTCGACTGGCCTGCCCAATCGCTGCGAAATGTCGAGGACCGCCGTGATGTCGTCGGCCGCCGCCCGCGCCGCGCAGTTTGGTGCGATGGGAAGACCGGCGGCCGCGATACCCCGGCAGAGAGCCTCGGCCGCGCCTGCCGCCTCGGCGCCTGCCCCGGGGAGACCGACGTCGGCCGACGTGACGCCGACGGCGGCGGCGAGTTCGAGCATCGCGAGCTTCTCCTCGACGGCGGGGTGCCGGGCCGAAGGGCTCTGGAGCCCGTCCCTCAGCGTCTCGTCGTCGAACGTCACGCTGCCCGGGAACGGCAGAACCACGGGCTCCGAGCCGTTCCAGTCAAAGACGAGCTGATCGAGGAGGCCGTTCATGAGGGTTCCATCATCGCTCAACTCGTGCAACCCGCAAGGCCCGGCCGGACTGCAGAGCGAAACGATGCCGCGGCCGCAGCAGCGGCCGGATTGGTGCGGCCGATCGGGGCCTGGAGCGGTACGGGGTGACCAACAGGCCCTCACCGCCCGGTGAAGTGCGCCGGGCGCTTCTCCAGGAAGGCCGATGTGCCTTCGCGCATGTCCTCGCTCCCGAAGCACAGCCCGAACAGAGCCGCCTCCAGCTCCTGCCCATTCTCCAGCGCCAGCCCCACACCGACGCGGACGGCCGTCAAGCAGCGCGACGCCGCCAGGGGAGACACGCCGGCGATCTCCGCAGCCAGCTCCAGAGCGGCGGCCTTCAGCTGCGCAGGCTCGACGACACGGTTCACCAGCCCCCATGCGAGCGCTGTGGCCGCGTCGATCATCCGGCCGGTCAGAAGCAGCTCGAGGGCCCTCCCCTGACCCACGAGGCGCCCGAGGCGCTGGGTGCCGCCGTACCCCGGGATGAGGCCGAGCTTCGCCTCGGGCTGGCCGAAGCGGGCCGTCGAAGAGGCCAGGCGGATGTGGCAGGCGAGCGCGAGCTCGCACCCCCCGCCGAGCGCGAAGCCGTTCACGGCCGCGATCACCGGCTTGGGCAGCGCTCCGATTCGGGCGAAGACGGCCTGGCCGGCCCGCGCAAGCTCCTCCGCGTCGCGAGGGCTCAGCCCGACGAACTCGGCTATGTCGGCACCGGCGGCAAACGCCTTCTCGCCCTGCCCCGTGATGACGACCGCTCGAACCGCCGGGTCCGCGCCCGCATCATCAACGGCGGCGGCGACCTCCCCGAGAACGGCGCGGTTCAAGGCGTTCAGCTTTGCGGGGCGGTTGAGGGTGATCCAGCGCGCGCCGCCCGTATCTTCGATCAACAGGTTTTCCCATGCCATCGTTCTCTCCCCCTTTGACCGGGACAGAGCCTATCACTTGCCCTACGTCGGAGGCCGCATGGAGGGGCGATACGGCGCTCGGATCGCGGAAACCGGCCCGGAGGAATTCCGTATACTTTTCCCGTGAAATCCTATGCAGTGATAGTGGTCCTGGCGTTGTCGACCGCCGGCTGTGCGAGCACGCGAGAGAGCTACCTCTTCCTCTCCCCGGAGAGGTGGGCCCAGGAGATGGTCAAGCGGGGCGTCGACCTGCGTGAGGTCCCGAACCCCCTGGCGGTCGACGACGAGGTCCGCAAGAGTGCGGACAGCCTCGCGGGCGTCGGCACGCCCCCGGAACGCCTGCAGCGTCTCCAGACCGCGCTCTTCAGAGAAGACACGTTCCCGTTCCTGTACGAGCACCGCGAGACCTTCACGGCCACTGAGGCTTTCGCCCGACGCGAAGGGAACTGCCTCTCCTTCACGAACCTGTTCGTCGCCATGGGCCGGTCGCTCGGTCTGCCGGTGACGACCGCGCTGGTCCGGCGCGCGCAGGCCAGCGAGAAGAACGGAGACCTGATCATCGTGAACAACCACGTCGTGGCGGCTCTGCAGTACGGGGTCGGCTGGCAGTACTTCGACTTCGACCGGCGCCGACACGATCGGCCGGCGATGGTCCGGCCGCTGGATGACCTCTGGATCACGGCGCTCTACCTCAACAACCGGGGTGCGGACGAGCTCCGCCTCAGCCACCCCGATATCGCGCTCCGTTTCTTCGGATACGCGACCAGGCTGGCGCTGGCGTTTGCGCCGACTTGGGGCAACGTAGGCGTCGCGCGGCGACGTCTCGGAGACACCCAGGGCGCGCTCGACGCCTACTCCCGCGCGCTGACGATCTCGGCCGACGATCCGACGATCCTCGGGAACCTCGCGTCGTTGTATCGTTCCCTCGGCAAGGAGAAGGAAGCGGAAACGGCTCTCCAGGCCATCAAAGTCGGGAACGCCACCCCGCACACGCTGATCGTTCGGGGGGACCTCGAGCTTGCCCGGGGACGCGTCAGCGGCGCGATCCGTTTCTATAAAAGAGCCTGCAACCTCGGGCCCAACCTCGCGGATCCCTGGGTGGCTCTCGCCCGGGCGGAGGTCGCAAAGGGAAACTCGGGCCGCGCCAGGAGGGACCTCAAACGCGCTTTGAAGCTCGAACCGGAAAACGGAGATGCGATCCTCCTCGAGAACCAGCTCAGCGCGCCGCCCCAGCCGCCAAGCCCACACTGACCTGCGAACGCCGGAGAGCAAAGTGATAAGCTCTCCCAGCCGGTCCCGGGCCACCTCGGGCCCCGGACCAACGAGAATAAAGTGAGGAATACACGATGAGCCGCCGCAAGCGTCAGGTGCAGGTTACTGCCAGCGCGCCGAAATCCCTGTTCCGGCGGGTCGAGCGCACCCTCGATGCGATCGAGCACGCAGGGGACATCCTCGGGACGATCCGGAACGTCACCAGCTACATGACCGTGAACTTCCGCGAGGATCTCGGGATTCTCGGAGGAAGGATCTACCGCCTCGAGGGCAATGAGTACGAGCTCGTCCAGGTGTTCGGCACGGCGGATCAGGCTCCCCTCGGGACCCGCGTCCCCCGCGACTACGCGGCCATCGAGGCGGTGCTCGAGTCGGGCCTCGTCGTGATGACACGCAACGCGCCCGAGCTGGATCCCGCGCTCGAGACCCAGCTCGGGACTCGTGAGCGCTTTGCCGCCATCGCCGTGGCGGACGGTGACTACCTCATCTCTTTCGACGTGGACACAGGGCGCGGATCGACCGAGGATCTCCAGTCGTCGCTCAACATCGTGCGTCTCGCCGTCAACCAGAAGCTGCGTCAGGAGCGGTTCGAGTCCATTCTCCAGGACGCGCGCCTGATCCAGAGCTCGATCCTCCCGAAACGCACCCCTCGCTACGGGGACTTCGACATCGCGGGCGACTCCCGGCCCGCCGAGACCGTCGGCGGCGACTTCTTCGACTACATCCGGGTGACTCCTGAGATCTTCGACCTCGTGATCGCGGACGCCTCCGGCCACGGCCTTCCCGCGGCGCTGCAGGTCCGGGACGTGTACATGGGCCTCCGGATGGGGCTGACCCGCGACTTCAAGTTGACGCGGACCGTCGAGAGACTCAACGCGATCATCAACCGATCGCAACTCGCTTCGAAGTTCGTGTCGCTCTTCCTCTCGGAGCTCGAGACCACGGGCAACCTGATCTGCGTGAACGCCGGCCATGTGCTTCCGTTCATCATCCATCGACAGGGGGGCGTCGAATACCTCCGCGAAGGGGGCATGGTCCTCGGCCCCTCGCCCAACGCCACGTACCTTCGCGGCTTCGCGCAGCTCCTGCCCGGCGACATCCTCGTGCTCTACACCGACGGCATCACCGAGTGTCACCACCACCGGACGGACGAGGAGTTCGGCGTCGCGCGCCTCCAACGGTTGGTCGCCAGGCACGCAGACCGCCCGGCGAACGAGATCGTTCAGACCGTCTTCCAGGCCGTCTCGCGCTACGCGGCGACCTCCATCCCGGAGGATGACCAAACGCTGGTCATCGTGAAGCGGCCCTCGTCCGACAACACGACCGGTTGAGCATAGGCGCGAGGTTGTCGGCCGCCGCCATCGAGCGGCTCTCTGCCTGCGGGGCCGCGCTATACTCCCGGCCATGACCCCGTTCTCAGCCACCAACTTCTTCACCCTCTCCGACTTCGATCACGCCGCCATGTTCGACCCGGGGCGTCCGGTCTGGGAGGCGCTGGGCCAGGCCCTCGACGCCTACCTCGCCGCGTGGGACCGGTGGGAGGTGCTGACGCCCCTGAGCGAGGGCGTCCACGTCCTCGGAGGGCCGATATCCATCGGCGAGGGCTGCCGGATCGAGCCGGGCGCGGTGCTGAGAGGGCCGCTGATCGTCGGCAACGGGTGCGAGATTCGCACCGGAGCGTACGTCCGCGGTCGTGTCGTGATCGGGAAGGGCTGTGTCGTGGGCGCCCATTCGGAGGTCAAGACCGCGATCTTCCTGAACGGGGCGCGCGCGCCGCACCAGAACTACGTCGGCGACAGCATCCTGGGCGGGGACGTCAACCTTGGGGCGGGGACGATCCTCTCGAACGTCAAGAACGTCGGGCGTGAAATCACTTTCCGTCACCAGGAGGAGCTGATTTCGACCGGACTGCGCAAGTTCGGCGCCGTCCTCGGCGACGAGTGCAGGACCGGCTGCAACACGGTTCTCAACCCGGGAGTCCTGATGGGCCCCGGGTGCGTCACCTACCCCGGCGTTTGTCTCCGCTCCGGGTTCTACCCGGCAGGCACCCTGGTCAAGCTCCGGCAGTCGCAGCAGCAGGTGGTGCTCGACCGTTTGCTGGCCCGGTAGTGGCACGGTAGTTGCACGAGCGCTTACCGGAGTTTTGGGGAGGTCGACCATGAAACGCGCTCTTTCGGCAATCACCACGATCCTGGCCGGGTTGCTGCTGGCCACGGTGGCCTTTGCCGGGGACGACATGACCTCGCTGAGCTACATCTCGTACCTCGAACGATCCGCCACGGTGCGCCCGGCGCACGCCGGCGACATCCTCGATGTCTCCGTGAACATGCCGATCCTCGCGGGTGACCGCCTGGACACCGCTCGCGGCGGCCGCGTCGAGGTTCAGCTCGCGGACGGCAGCACCCTCTGGCTCGACGAGTTCACCACGGTTGACTTCGATGCCATCGCCCTCTCGCGCGACGACACCGCTCCCCGCACGGCACTCTACCTGGCTGACGGAACGGCGGCGATCGAGATTCCGGCCACGGCTGCGGGCGACGGCTCGCTGCGTTTCGAAAGCCCGGCCGGCGCAATCTTCCTCGACCGGCCCGGCCTGTATCGTCTGACGCTCCGCGGCAACGAGATTCGGGTCCAAGCTCACAGCGGCTTTGCCGAGCTCCCTTCCGGGGTGGGCTCGGAGATCCTGCGCAGCGGCGAGGAGGCCGTGGTCGGCCAGCAGGAAGGCGGCATCGAACGGGCCTCGATATCCGACGACAGCGATGATTTCTGGAACTGGGTACAGGAGCGCCGACACGTTCCCGCCGGCGCCACAGCGCAGTATGTCGGCTCAACGGACAGCAGCAGGGCAGTTGTCCTCGATGCCTACGGCGACTGGGTCTACGTCCCCACTTTCTCGAGCTGGATGTGGCAGCCCCGGGTCAGTGCCGGCTGGGTGCCGTACTCGTCCGGCCGCTGGTACTGGACACCGGTCGGCTGGTCGTGGATCTCGTACGAGCCCTGGGGCTGGTACCCGTTCCACTACGGTTCCTGGTACCTCGACGCGAGCTTCGGATGGGTCTGGGGTTTCGACTCGGTCTGGGGCCCGGCCTGGGTGGACTGGCTCTACTCCCCCGGCTACGTCGGATGGTGCCCCCGCGGCTACTACGACTGGTGGTATTACCGCAACGGCGGCCAGGGCCGGGGCGAGGGTTGGGGCTATCCCCGGCGCTGGAGCGAGGCGAGCTTCAACTTCTCCGGTCGCGTGAGTCTGGGCCAGATCGACCCGCGACCCTGGACGCTGGTTCCCAGCGGCCAGTTCTTGTCGTCGCACATCGACCGCGTGCGCCTCGACTCGCAGCGGTTCCTCCGCGGAGGCGAGCCGGCGCGGCTTGGATTCGTGCGCTCCGGGCCGCTCGTGACGTCATTCCCGGGCCGGGCGCCTGGAGACGGCGCGGTCGAGTCGTTCTTCAGGCAGGCGCCATCGGCCCGCGATATCCCGGACCTGTCGTCGATCATGGGACGCGAGCCGATCACCGGGAGGCGATCGGCCATGGGCGTGCCGAACGTCAGCCTCACGAGCACTACAGAGGTGACCCGCGCCGTTCGTTCCGCCACCGAAGCCGCGCGCCTGAACTCATCGGGCGCCGCGGCTGTCGGCCGCTGGTCCGGTCGGGACGTCCCCGGACCCCTGGGCGCCGTGCCCGGCTCCGGCGGGAATCGCACCGATGTGCGCCGCGGGCTTACGACCGACCGGGGTTCGAACCCACCGGTCGTCAGGCGAGAGGTCGTTCACCGGGACGGTTCTCGCCCAAACTCCCGCGATACCGGCCAGTCGATCCGGTCGCAGGGTGAAGGCACAAGCGGCACCAGTCCGCGGACGATGGACCGGCCGAGTTCGCCGCCGGCAGAGCGTCCGCACAGCAACTTCTCGAGCTGGGTGCGGGACACGAGCCCCTCGGTGGACGAGCGGAATCTCGGCCGCGTCCGCGACAGCTGGGGTTCGATGACGACGCGCCGCGACGTCGGCGGGCTCCTCGCCGGCCGGTCGTACGCGGCCGAGCCCCGGGGATCGACACGCTCGGCCGTGCGTTCATTCTCGGCCGAACGGACCCAGGTGCACAGCACCCCCGTCCGAAGCACGACCTCTCATGCTACGTCCCACTCGGGTTCGGCGTCTCGCGGCTCCAGCAGCACTGCGAGCCACAGCCGCCGGCCGTAGCGGTCAGGCACGGAGCGCGGCTACAATCCCGGCGTGCCAATCCACGCCAGAGAGCAGAGTGACCCCACGCGCAATCGGCGCCGTCTATTCGCCTGGCCGGCCGTCGCCTTGGTCGTGCTTGTGCTCGTGTCGTGTCACGCATCGCCCGGAAGCCTGCCTGTCGTCGCGGCAGCACCCGACTGGGTCTCAACCCTCCCCGCGACCCACGAGACACTCTCCGCCGTCCTTGCCGCGTTCTCGGCAGAGGAGCAATCCCAGGCGTGGAACGCGGCCCGCGCCGACGCGCTCCGAGGCTACCTCGCCGACCTGGCACGGTGCGGACCGATGTCCCGCCCCGAGCTGTTCCCCTCGAACGAGGCCGCGTTGGCGTATCTCGTGGACGCCCACATCGCGTGGACGCTTGCACTCGGCCACGCCGGAAGGCTCTCGAAGCTGGGTGTGGACGGTTTGAGGCAGGAGCCGGTCGCGATAGACGGACGGACCAGCTCCCTGCGGGGGCTCATGGAAGAGCTCGCCCGGCGGGCGCCCTGGGAGCCTCGCCTCGCGCTCTTCCTCAACGCCGGTTGGCGCGGCGGGCCGCCGTTTCCACCGAGTGCCGTCGAGGGCCGCTCCCTCGAGTGGCAGTTGACGCTTCAGGCGGAACGCTGCGGGAAGTCGAGCGGATTCTGGACGCTCGACGCTCCGGCGAGGCGTCTCGGTGTTTCAGCGTATACGGAGCTGATGTGGGGCCTGCCGCCCGCCCAACCGGCCCGGACACGGCGGCTCCTCGACCTTGTTCCCCCGCCTGACGCCATCAGGGAGGCCGTCTTCGCAGCCTGCGGTGCCTCGCTCCAGCGTTGCGTAGTGGTTTTGACACCGGTTGACACCGGCCGCTTGTTCACGCCTCCCGAGTCTGACTACTAGCCGAGATGCCTTTGGCGGCGGCCGATCGAGGCCCACGGGTATACTCGTCGCGTGCCGCTCGATCTCGCTCGCTGGCTCCCCGAGTTCCCAGTTCGGCAGCACTGCCTGTACTTGAACCACGCGGCTGTCGCCCCGCTCCCCCGACGTGTGGCCGACGCGATGCGCGATCGGATCGCCGACCAGGAGAGCGCCGGCTCCCACAACTGGCAACGCTGGCGCGAGACCGAGCTGTCCGCCCGGGCACTCGCCGCCGAGCTCATCGGCTGCCGAGCCGAGGACGTCTCGCTCGTTCGCAGCACCTCCGAGGGGCTCTCGCTGATCGCCCAAGGGGTGGCTTGGAAGAAGGGAGACGCTGTCCTGGTCGGCGAGGAGGAATTCGCCGCAAACGTCGCGCCCTACCTGGCCCTGCAACGGCGGGGTGTCGGCGTGCGACGCTTCCCCACTCCCGGCGGGCGGATCGCACCGGAAGCCGTGATGCCGCTCCTCAAGCCGCCGGTGCGAATGCTGGCCCTCTCGTGGGTCGCGTTCCACACCGGTTGGGTGGCCCCGGTCGCCGAACTCGCCTACGCAGCGCATGAGCGCGACGTCCTCGTCGTCCTCGACGCCATCCAGGGGCTCGGCGTCCTTCCCGACCGGCTCGACGAGCTGGGCGTCGATGCGATGGTCGCGGACGGACACAAGTGGCTGCTGGGCCCCGAGGGTGTCGGCGTCATGGCGACGAAGCCGGCGTTGCGGGCGGCACTCCACCCCGTACTGGCGGGGTGGCTCAACGTGCGGCGTCCCGACAACCAGCTCTTCCTTCATGATCTCGAATTTCACGCGGACGGACGGCGCTTCGAGCCGGGCGCGACGCCGAACGTCCTCGTTGCGGGGCTGGCGGCCGCGCTTGATCTGCTGCTCGAAGTCGGGGTCGGCGAGATCCACACCCGCGTGGTCGGCCACGCGCGCACCTTGACTCAGGTCCTCCTCAAGGCGGGGTGGCGCGTCGGCTCGCCGGGGTCGGGGCACCCGATCGCCGGAATCGTCGCCGCGCGCCATCCGCTCCTGCCGTCCGACGACGTCGCGCGTCGCCTTCGCGAGCGTCATATCGAGGTCACCGCACGGCAGGGCTGGGTCCGTTTCTCGCCCCACTTCTACGCCACCGCCGGAGAGCTCGAGGCCCTCGGAGTCATCCTCGGGAAACTATAACGAGACGAGGTACAATTTAGCCGTGGCGAGCGAGCGCGCGGTGGACGTATTGATCCTCGGCGGGGGACCGGCCGGAAGCACCGCCGGGGCGCTCCTCGCCACTGCCGGTTTGAATACCGTCATCCTCGAAGGAGAGCGGTTCCCCCGCTTTCATGTCGGGGAGTCGCTCCTGCCCCACACCTTGCCGCTCCTCGACCGTCTCGGCGTCCACGAGGCAGTGCGGGCTCTCCCGCACACCCGCCGCAAGGAAGGTGCCAGCTTCGTGACACACGAAGGCAGCAGGCACGTCGTCTACTGGTTCGGCGACGCGTTTCCCCCGGCTATACCCCATGCATACCAGGTGCGGCGGGACGAATTCGACGCCGCGCTGCTCGCTAACGCCAGGGCGAAGGGAGCCGAGGTCCTCGAGGGCTGGCACGCGGCGGCGCCTCGATGGGAGGGCAAACGCCTCGTCGGACTCGTGGTCCGAGAACCCGGCGGCGCCGAGCGCGTGATCCGATGCCGCGCCTTTCTGGACGCGAGCGGTCAGTCGTCGTTCCTCGCCAGCCGGATGGGGTGGCGTTTCCCGTACCCGATGCACCGCAAGGTCGCGGCGGTCTCGCACTTCGGCAACGTCTGGCTCCCACCGGAGCGGGAAGCCGGCAACATCACCATCGCACTGACGGATGGGGGGTGGTTCTGGATGATCCCCTTTGCCGACGACACCGTCTCGGTCGGCGCCGTGCTCGATGTGCAGAAGTGGCGTGGTTCGGGTGGGACCCCCGAAACCTTCTTCAACGCCGCCGTTCAGGCGACGCCGGAGGTCGCACGCAGGCTTGGGCATGCCGAGCGACTGCTCCCCTTCAGTGCGGTCCAGAACTTCTCGTACCGGGTGATGCAGATCGGCGGCGATGGGTACTGCCTCATCGGCGACGCCGCTGGGTTCCTCGACCCCATCTTCTCGACCGGCGTGTTCATCGCAACCACGACGGCCGCCTCGGCCGCCCAGGACATCATCGAATCCATGATGCGCCACGGCCGCGTGGATGCGGCCGACCTCGGGCCGACCATCTCGCTCACCCGCAGCCTGCACCGGCTGTTCTTCTCCTTCATCCGAGCGTACTACGACAAGCACTTCCTGGCTTTCTTCTTCAACCCCACCGACGCATTCCGGTTTCCGGCCGCGATCGTCTCCCTGCTCGCGGCGGACGTACTGGGGCCGGGACGGTGGAAGAAGACGATCCGGTTCCGGGCGTTGCAGGGTCTCGCGCAAGTCCAGCAGATCGCCGTGCGTTTCGGGCGGCCGATCGTCGAGCCTCTCGCGGCCGGTCCGAACGGCGGGGCATGAGCCGCCGACCCCACCGATGAGCGCCGAGCCTGACGCCGTCGCGTCGTCCTCTGACACCGGAACCGACCGAGCCCTATTGCGCTGGCTGGCCGCCTGGGCGCTCCCCTACCGGAGGCGCATCGTAGCGGCGATCGCCCTTGTCGTGGCCGGCTCGGCGTTCCAGGTCGCCGGACCCCTCCTGACAGCCGCTGCGATCGACCTCTACATGAAGCCGCAGGCCGGCACCAGCGCCCAGCACGTGCTTCACTTCATGCGGGCGCTGCATCTCCCGACGGTGGGCGCCGCTGGGCTCGCCGTCGTCGTGGCTCTCTACCTGGGGAGCGTGCTCGGCTCGGCCATTCTTCTGATCCTGCAGGCGCGCACGATGCTCATGACCGGGCAACTCGTGATGCGCGACCTGCGCGACGCGCTCTTCGCACACCTCCAGCGCCTCGATGTCGCATGGTTCAACCACACGCCGGCCGGACGCGTCATCACGCGGCTCACCAGCGACGTCGAGGCTCTCAACGAGCTTTTCACCTCCGGGCTCGTCGAGATCCTGGCCGATCTCTCGGTGCTGGGCGGGATCGCGACCATCCTGTTTGCCCTCGACTGGCGCCTCGCCCTCGTTGCCTTCGCCGTCCTGCCCTTCATGATCCTCCTGTCCGGGTGGTTCAGGAGGCGGGCGCGTTCGATCTACCGCGAGGTGAGGACGCGGGTCGCCGCGATCAACACCCACCTCCAAGAACATCTGGCCGGGATGTCCGTGGTCCAGCTCGCCCGCGCTGAACGGCGCACGTCGGCGGCCTTCAGGGAGCTGGATGCCGCTCACCGCGACGTCAACATCCGCGGCGTCTTCTACTACGCGGTCTTCTACCCGATGGTGGAGCTCCTCATCGCGGGCGGCATGGCGTTGCTGCTCGTGTTCGGCGGGGCGTGGAAGTACGGTGGGACCCTCTCCATCGGTGTCCTCTTCGCGTTCCTGCAGTACGTTCAGCGGTTCTTCCGGCCGATCGCGGACCTGGCGGAGAACTACAACATTCTGCAGGCTTCCTTCGCAGCCGCCGAGCGCCTCAAGGGGCTGCTGGCGACCGAGCCCGGGATCGTTCAGCCGCCGATCCCCTTGACGCCACCGGAGCGCACGGGCACGTTCTCATTCGACGGGGTCTGGTTTGCCTACGAGGGGGAGAACTGGGTCTTGCGAGATGTCGCGTTCTCGGCTCGCGGGGGCGACCGTCTGGCCGTGGTGGGCCACACCGGCGCCGGGAAGAGCACCCTGGTCAACCTCCTCTTGCGCTTCTACGACGTGCGGCGCGGCGGCGTGAGGGTGGGAGGCGAAGACGTTCGCCAGTGGGACCTCGTCAGTCTCCGGAGGCGCTTCGCCGTGGTCCTTCAGGAGATCGACTGCTTTGCGGGCAGCCTCCGCGAGAACGTGTCGCTCGGGCGTTGCGGCGTGGATGACGCGCGCATCCGCTGGGCACTCGAGCAGGTCGGAGCCGGACCGCTTCTCGACCGGCTTCCTCAGACGCTGGACACGGTTCTCGGCGAGCGCGGGACCGGACTTTCGGTGGGCGAGCGCCAACTTGTCTCGTTCGCACGAGCGCTCGTGGGCGACCCCGAGTTCCTTCTGCTGGACGAGGCGACGTCGTCCGTCGACCCGTTAACGGAAGCCGTCATCCAGCGAGCTCTCGAGAGAGTCCTCGCAGGGCGGACGGCCCTCATCATCGCCCATCGGCTCGCAACCGTCGTAGGCTGCGACCGCGTGCTGGTGATGCACTCGGGCCGGCTGGTCGAGCAGGGCACCCACGTGGAGCTCCTCGCGCGCGGCGGGCTGTACCGCGCGCTGTACGAGCTCCAGCTCCTTCGGCCTCCGGAGGAACGCGACTCTGCCGCCGAGCAAAGGTAGCCCGCGACGGCAAAGTGCCGCGTTCCGGACCGGTTCGGGAAGGCCCGCCCGGCAATGGGACGCTCGCCCATGCCAGATCGAGCCAGACTCTGGTAGATTCGTCGTTGTCGCTGCGACACGCCGTACACGGGGGAGGCGCGATGGCTGACACAGAGCAGCTCACCGGCCTGCGCGATTCGATCGCGGACGTCGACCGCGCATTGCTCGAGCTGCTCCGGCGCCGTATGTCGCTGGCTGCCCAGATCGGGCGCATCAAAGCGGAAGCGGCGGAGCCCGTCGTGGTCCGGGACGCGGAGGACCGCGTACTCTCGCGCGCCCGCGAACACGCGGAGGCGTGCGGCGTCTCCGAGGACGTGATGGAGCAGGTGTTCCAGGCGATCATGCGGGGCTCGGTGGAGCGGCAGCATCGCGTAGGGATCGAGGTTCGACGCCGGCGGGGCGGCCTGGTGCTCGTTCTGGGCGGAGCCGGCGCGATGGGCGGCTGGCTGGGCCGGTTCCTGCCGCTGGTCGGTCACCGGGTCGAAGGCGTCGACCCGGCGTGGGCGACGCTGTCCGCGGAGGATGGGCGCTGGGGATCCATCGAAGACGTGCCCGCCCTCGACCGCTACGACTTCATCGTCGTTGCGGCACCGCTGGAGCTGACCCCGAGCGTGCTCGATGCCCTCTCGACCCGGCGCCCCCGCGGCGTCGTGGTGGAGGTTGCCTCGATCAAAGCCCACGTCGAGCCCGCCCTCCTGCGCGCGCGCGAGCAGGGCATCTCGGTCTGCTCGCTCCACCCCATGTTCGGGCCCGGCAAGTCGCCATACGAGCCGCTGACGTTCGTGCTCGCGTGCCTCGACGAACCGGCGGCCGAACGACAGCGCATCGAGAGCCTCTTGAGCCACCCGTACACGAAGGTGATCACGATCCCGTTTGCGCACCACGACCAACTGATGGGATGGCTGCTAGGTCTCGCCCACCTCACCGGCATGCTCTTCGGGTCGGCCCTGACACGGTCCGGGCTCGACCCGGCGGAGTTGCAGGCGTGCGCCTCGACCACGTTCACCCGCCAGGCCGCAACGGCTCTGTCGGTCCTCGAGGAGGACCCGACCCTCTACTTCGATATCCAGCGCCTGAACCCCCACCGTGAAGACGTGTACCGCGCCGCGCGGGAGGCCCTCGAGGAACTGGTGGCGCTCGTCGGCGCCGGGGATGTCGAGGGCTTCTCCGCCACCCTGACGGCCGCACGGCAGGCGCTGAACGGCGACGCATGAAGCCGCGCTACCACCTCGAGCACGCATGCATCCTCGCTCTGTCGGCGCTGCTGCGCGCCCTCCCCAGGCCGATCGCCCTCGAGGCGGGCGCGGCGCTCGGGCAGATCGGGTGGTGGCTGCGGATCCGGCGCCGGGTCGTTCTCGCCAACCTGGCGCAGGCGTGCCCCGAGATCGACGCGGCCGGACGACGCCGCATCGCCGCCCGGGCGGCCCGCAACTTCGGCCGGACGGTGGCCGAGTTCGTCCGCTTCGCGGGGTCCGATCGAAACCGCGTGGGTGACCTCGTCGCGCTCAGTGGGACGGAAGCGCTAAGGTCCGCCCTCGCGGGTGGCGGCGGCGCGCTCGTCGTGACGGCCCACGTCGGCGCCTGGGCGCTCTACGTGACCGCTCTTGCGGCCTCCGGGATCCCGAGCGCCCTTCTCGTCGGCCGCCAGCACAACCCGATGGTCCAGCGTTTCATCCTTGGGATCCCCGGGGGTGCGGTGCGCTTCGTCCCGAAGAGCAGGGGCGCCCCGCGGGAGATCTTGCACTGCCTCCGCGAAGGCCGGGCGATCGTGATGGTCGCCGACCATCGCGCCGGGCGGAGCGGGGTCGCGGCGCCGTTCCTCGGGCGTGATGCGGTGACGCTCCCGCTGCCGGGAGCAATCGCGGCGCGCTACCAAACCCCGGTCTTCGTGATGACCGGCCATCGCCTGCCCGACGGCAGTCACCAGGTCGCCCTCGCGCCGCTGACGGTCCCCGGCGATCGAACCGACGAAGAGCAACGCCCCTACGCCGTCACGGTGGCCTGCAACGACGCGCTCGGCGCTGCGATCAGGGCCTGCCCCGAGCAGTACTTCTGGTACCACCGCCGTTGGCTCAACGCCCCGCCCACCGATGAGGTTACCTTGCCGGCAACCCGCACCCCAGTCGGGTGACTACCGCGGAACGAGAGGTGCCCGGCAGGCGGGCACGTCGTTGGCCGGGGTGTTCACGAGCAGGCCGACCGGGTACGCCCGGACCGCTTCGGCCGGCCGAGGGCGCAGCAGCGGAAGGAGCCGCGAAGCTTCCTTGACGTCGGGGTCGAGCCACGCCGCATGATCCCCTGCATCGAGAATCACGGGCATCCGGTCGTGGATCGCGGCAATCGCCTCGTTGGCGGTGGTGGTCAGGATCGTGCACGACTCGACCGGCTCCGAATACTCGGGAGCCCAGCGCTCCCACAAACCGGCGAACGCGAACGGGCGACCGTCGCGCAACTCGATGAAATAAGGCTGCTTGCGCGCGCCGAGCCTCTGCCACTCGTAGAAGCCGTCGGCGATAACCAGACACCGCCGGTTCCGGAGTGCGGCCCTGAAAGCCGGCTTCTCGGCTACGGTCTCAGCGCGGGCGTTGATCATCCGCGACCCGATGGAGCGCTCCTTGGCCCACGACGGGATGAGACCCCAGTGCAACTGCACGAGAGCGCGCCCGCCGGCGCTGGCCATCCGCACCCCCGCCACGTCCTGTGTCGGCGCGATGTTGTAGCGAGGCGCCAACTTCGGGACCTCCGGGAGGTCGAAGAGCTCGGCAATGACCTCGCCGGGCGCCGCCTGGGTGAAACGGCCGCACATGGTTTCATCATAGGCTCTGGTTCAAGAGTTCGAAGTTCCGATGTTCGGAGGTTCGACAACAAGAACGGAAAAGGTCAAAGGTAAGAGGTCAAAGGAAAGACCAGAGGCCCGACGCCAACCGAAGCAGGTGGTTGCCTTCCCTTTGACCTTTCCCCTTTCACCTTTGACCTCGATCGTATTTGTATGAACTCTCGAACATCTTGGCGTTTGAACCTTCCGAACGGCACCTTGGCTCATCCGGCGCTCTGGACTCGCCGGGGGCGGATCCTGGCAGCGGGCTGCGGGAAGTGTTCGCGCAGGAACGCGAGGATCGCCTCGGCGGTCGGGATCGGCCTCTCCACGCTCGGGGTGTGACCCGCCGAGGCGATTTCAACGAGCCGCGCTCTGGGCAGGGCGGCGGCCATCCCGCGCGACGAGGACGGGGGCGTCAGCGAATCTTCCTGGCCCACGATCACGAGTGCAGGCACGTCCATTGTGGGCAGAAATGGGCCGCTGTCGGGCCGGTCGCGCATCCCGGCGAGGCAGCCTGTGAGCGCGTGCGGGGCGGCCTCGGCCGCGAGCGATCGCAGCTGGGCGAACAGCCTTGGCGCCCTCGCCTTGCTCGATAGGCCGATGAGTCCCGCAACGAACTCATCGAGGAAGGCCGAGGCCTCGCCGCCGGCGACCCTGGCGATGCCGGCCTCGCGTCGCAGTCTCCCCTCCGGACCATCCGCCTCCGCCCTCGTGTCCACCAGAATCAGACCGGCCACGCGCTCGGGGCACGCCGCAACTATTCGGAGCGCGACGTATCCGCCCATCGAGTGGCCGCCCAGAACGAAGCGGTCGATTCCCAGCGCGTCGGCCAGACGAACGATGTCGCCGGCCAGTTCCTCCAGGGCGTAACCGGCCTCGGGCTTGTCGGACGCACCAAAACCGCGCAGGTCCGGCGTGACCAGGCGGGCGGCCTGCTCCACCGCGGTGCGGATCGGCGTCCACATCGCCGACGAAAGTGGAAAACCGTGCAATAGGACCACCGGCACTCCCTCGCCGTGATCCTCGACCTCCAAGGTCACCTCACCCAGGTCGATCCGCATCGCGCCCCCCTTGTGTCCAGTCTATGCCCGCTTGTGTCCCTTCCGATGCCTGCGGAGGGCGGCCCCAAGGGCTGCCCCTACGTAGGACCGCGACTTCCGGTGGGGGGCGAGGCTTGCCCCCGCTCTGTGACGAATTTCCTAGTCATCCTCAGACGGGACTCCTCGCCTCGGCAGGAGTCGCCAGCGGTGGCGGGCAGGGCACAGGGGACGTCAGGAGGTTTCGGAGCCGGGTGAGGGTTCGGCGGCCGCTTTTGGCGTCTTGCGCGAGCGGCGCCGCGGGCGTCGCGCCTTCTCCGCCGGCTTCTCGTCGGCAGCGGCGTCGTGAAGGACATCCTCCGCGCTTGTTTCCCCACTCCCGGAGTCGAACCCGGTCACAACGTAGGTCCCGGAACGTTGATCGCGGCGCAACTTGACGACGTGGTGTTTCTCGGCATCTTCGAGGAGCGCGGAGAACGTCGAGTACCCGAAGTACTCCTCGTTGAACTCTGGACGCTTGCGCTGCATCGTCTGCTTGATCATCGAACCCCAGAGGACCTCCTTGCCGTCGCGCATGACCGCCTTGATCGAGTCGGCGAGGAGCGCGAAGCACTCCCTCTGCTTCTTCGGAAGCCCGACGAGCGGCGGCGCCTCTTGCACGGAGCGGATGAGGTCCTCGTAGAAGACGAACTCGTCGCAGCTCGAAACGAGGAGCTCCGACGTCGAGTTCTTGACGCCGAGTCCGATGACATACTTGTCGTTCTCGCGCAGCTTTCCCACGAGAGGCGAGAAGTCCGAGTCGCCCGAGCAGAGGGCGAACGTCGTCACGTGCTCTTTGGCATAGCAGAGGTCGAGGGCATCCACCACCATCCGAATGTCTGCCGAGTTCTTGCCCGAATACCCTCTGAGTGGAATGTCGATCAGCTCGATCCCGGCCTCGTGGAACGGGCGCTTGTATGCGCCGTAGCGCTCCCAGTCGGCGTACGCGCGGCGGGCGACGACCTTCCCCTTCTCCAGAAGCCGCGCCAGGACGAGCTGGATGTCGAACGTCTTGTAGCTGGTGTCGCGGACGCCCAGGGCGATGTTCTCGAAGTCGATGAAGCACGCTATCTTGTGGTCTTCCAGCGGCATCACGCCACCCCCAAGGCACGACCCAAATTCTCGCCTTACCTTCTGATGCTACTGGCCCGTCGCCGCAGGCGCAACTGGAGGGCCCGAAGACCAGCAGGGACGGGGCTGGCCCTCAGATCTGCGCGGAGACGAGGCCGGGCTTGGAGACCTCGCCTTTCGCGAGCCGGTCGAGCCACGCGTGCATCCCGAGCGCGGCCTGCTTGCCCGCGCCCATCGCCAGGATCACGGTGGCCGCGCCGGTCACGATGTCGCCACCGGCGAAGACCCCCGGGATCGAGGTCATCATGTTCGCCTCGTCCACGACGATGTTGCCGTGGCGGTTGAGCTCGAGGCCAGGCGTGGACTTCGTGGCGAGAGGGTTGGGTCCCTGGCCGATCGCGATCACCATCGTGTCGATCGGAATCTCGTACTCCGACCCTTCGATCGGAACCGGCCGCCGCCGGCCGGAGGCGTCCGGCTCCCCGAGCTCCATGCGCTGGATTCTCAGGCCGGTCACGAACCCTTCACTGTTTCCGAGGATCCCGACAGGCGCGGAGAGCCAGCGGAAGTCGATGGCCTCCTCCTCCGCGTGCTCGAGCTCCTCCCGGCGCGCGGGCGACTCGTTGCGCGTCCGCCGGTAGACGCAGATGACCTCCTCCGCGCCCAGCCTCTTGGCGACGCGGAGACAGTCCATCGCGACGTTCCCGGAGCCCACGACCGCGACCCGCCTCCCGGTGCGGACCGGCGTGTCGGTGCGCGGGAAATTGTAGGCCTTCATCAGGTTCACGCGGGTGAGGAACTCGTTGGCCGAGAGCACCCCGATGTAGTTCTCGCCCGGGATGCCGAGGAAGTACGGCAGCCCGGCGCCGGTCCCCAGGAACACCGCGTCGTACCCGTGGCCGTTAAGGAGCTCGTGCACGGTGGCGGTCTTGCCGATCACGAAGTCAGTCCGCATCTCCACGCCCATGGTGCTCAGGTTGTCGATCTCGAACCTGACGATCTCCTTCGGAAGTCGGAACTGCGGGATGCCGTACACGAGCACGCCGCCCGGCTTGTGGAGCGCCTCGAAGATCGTGACCTTGTGCCCGAAGCGCGCGAGCTCCGCGGCGCAGGCGAGGCCGGCCGGCCCGGAGCCGACGATCGCGACCTTGTGCCCCGACGGCGGCGCGAGCTGCGGCGTCGAGGAGAGCCCGAGCCGCCGCTCCCAGTCCGCGACGAACCGCTCGAGGCGGCCGATCGCCACGGGCTTGTACTTCTTGCCGAGCACGCACACGACCTCGCACTGCTCCTCCTGCGGGCAGACGCGTCCGCAGATCGCGGGGAGCGTGTTTGTTTCCTTTATCTTCGCGAGCGAGCCCGTGAACTCGCCCTCGCGGATGAGCTGCACGAACGCGGGGATATCGATCCCCACCGGACACCCCTTCACGCACGGCGGGTTGGCGCACTGCAGGCAGCGCTGCGCCTCCTCGAGGGCGAACTCGGGCGAGTACCCGAGCGCCACCTCCTCGAAGTTGCGGATGCGCTCAAGAGGCTCCTGCGTCGCCATCGGGTGCCGGGGCACCTTCATGCGCTCGGCCTTCGGGAGCTCGGGAACGCCGCGAACCTCGTCAGCCATTGGCGACCCCCTTGAGGGCGCGGCACTCGTGGCTCGCGAGGAAGGCCTCGCGCGCGACCTGCTCCTCCGGCAGATACATCCTCAACCGCTTGATCAAGAGGTCGAAATCGACTTGATGGGCGTCGAATTCGGGCCCGTCGACGCACACGAACTTGGTCTTGCCGTCGATCGAAATCCGGCAAGCGCCGCACATCCCGGTTCCGTCGACCATGATCGAGTTCAACGAAGCCAGCGTGGGGATCGCGAGCGGACGGGTCATCTCCGCAACTGCCTTCATCATGATCGCCGGGCCGATGGCGACCACGAGGTCGGGCTTTCCCTTCTCCGCGATCAGGTCGGCGAGCGCGTGCGTTACAAGACCCTTGCGCCCGAAGGAGCCGTCGTCGGTCGTGTAGACGATCTGGTCCGAGACGGCCTCCATCTCGGCCCTCAGGATCACGAGCTCCTGCGTGCGGCCTCCCAGGATCGAGAGGACGCGGTTGCCGGCCTTGCGCAAGCCGCCCGCGATCGGCAGCATGGGCGCGATCCCGGCCCCGCCGCCGATGCACACGACGGTCCCAAATCGCTCGAGGTGAGTCGGTGTACCTAGCGGCCCCACCACCGAAAGGAACGCGTCGCCCGCCGCTGTCAGACCCATGGCCATCGTGGTCTTGCCGACCTCCTGGACCACGAGCGTGATCGTCCCGGCTTCGGGATCCGACGCCGCGATGGTCAAAGGGATGCGTTCGCCCGTCTCGGTCGGGAGGACCATGACGAACTGCCCCGGCCTGTGCTTGGCGGCGATCTCGGGGGCTCGAACGACGAAGCGGTGGAACTTTGGCGCGATTTCATCTCTGGAGAGAACCGTGAACACGCTCATGCCTCCGTCACCTGCGGACGTTGGTCGCCACGTTCGGAGTGTAGGTTGGGGTCCCGGCGTGCGCTGCTGGAGCCTTGCACCGGCCCATACTATGATCCGACGAGGGGTTTGGCAACAGGGCAATTCCCTCAGGCCCCCCGCGCGTAGTTGAGACGCGTTGTCACAACCGGCCGCAGCCGCCCAACGGCCGCCCGGGGCGCGTCCGACCGGTCCCGGCAGTACGCTATCCTCGCTCCGTGCCGGACAAGCCAGCCACTCGCAGGATCTCGCTCCGCCCGGCGGAGGGGCAGCGCCGGACGGTGGACTACCCGAGCGAGCTCAACCCCGAGCAGCTCGCAGTCGTCCTGCACCCGGCCGGCGCGATGCTCGTGCTCGCCGGCGCGGGCTCCGGCAAGACCCGCACCCTCGTGTACCGCGTCGCCCGCCTCCTCGAGGACGGCGTCGAGCCCGGCGCGATCCTCCTGCTCACCTTCACGAACCGCGCCGCGCGGGAGATGCTCTCGCGAGTCGGGCTGCTGCTCGGAGGCGATGCCGGGAGGGTGACCGGAGGGACGTTCCACTCCGTCGGCAACCGCCTCTTGCGGAGGTACGGCGACCGGCTCGGCTACCCGTCCAACTACGGCATCCTCGACCGCGAGGACTCGCGCGACCTGATGGGGACCGCGCTCGCCGACGTGGTGCCCTCGACGCCGAACCGCCGCCTCCCGGGCGGCGCTGTCTTGGTCGAGATCTACTCGTTCGTGATCAATACCGGCCGTCCTCTGGAGGAGGTCGTGGCGACTCGCTTTCCTCAGTTCTCGGGCGACGTCGACACCATGCAGGCGGTGTTCCGGCGCTACCTGGAGCGAAAGCGCGCGGCCTCCGTCATGGACTACGACGACCTTCTTCTCAACTGGCTCCTGCTCCTCCGCCGCCACGACGACGTCCGCCGCCAGCTGGCCGCGCGCTTCCGTCACATCCTCGTCGACGAGTACCAGGACACCAACCGCCTGCAGGCCGACATCGTCGACCTCTCGCTCGGCCCGGAGCGGAACCTGATGGTCGTCGGCGACGACGCCCAGTCGATCTACGCGTTCCGAGGCGCCGAGTACGCCAACATCCTCACGTTCCCCAAGCGCTACCCGGGGTGCGCCACGTTCCGGCTCGAGACCAACTACCGCTCGCTCCCGCCGATCCTGGGTCTAGCCAACGCGTCGATCGGCCACAACGAGCGCCAGTTCCGCAAGAACTTGCGGGCGGTCCGCGAGGGCGGCGAGCCGCCTGTGCTCTGCGCGGCGCCATCCCCGGAGTCGCAGGCGGCGTTCGTGGCGCAGCAGATCCTCGAGCAGATCGATGAGGGCATCGCGCTGCCCGAGATCGCGGTTCTGTACCGCAACCACTCGCACTCGCTCGAACTCGAGGTCGAACTGACCCGGAGGAACATCCCGTACGAGGTACGCTCTGGGCTGCGCTTCTTCGAGCAACGCCACGTCAAGGACGTGCTCGCGCACCTGCGCTTCCTGGCCAACCCCCGTGACGAGGTCGCGTTCAACCGGATGGCGCGACTGAAGCCGCGCCTCGGGCAGAGGCTCGTCGCGCGGGTTTGGGAATCGCTTTCGGCTTCCGGCAATCCGCACGAGGCCCTCGCCCGGCTGGACGCGAGGGGTCTCGGGCTCCCCGGCGCGGCGGCAAACTCGGTCAAGAACATCGCCGAGCTGGTGTCGAGCTTGCTCAAGCTTCGTTCGCGTCCGGGCGAGATGGTCCGCGAGGTCGTCGGCTCGGGCTACCGGGAATACGTGCGAGCGCAACTCGACAACGCCAGCGCCCGCCTGGATGACCTCGAGCAGCTCGCTCTCTTCGCCGACGGCTACGACTCGCTCGACGCCTTTCTCGACGAGGTCACGCTCATGAACGAGCTCTCGGGCGAGGACGTCTCGGTGGAGGAGGGCGAGCGTGAGCGCGTCACGCTCTCCACGATCCACCAGGCCAAGGGACTCGAGTGGCGGGCGGTATTCATCGTGTGGCTTGCGGAGGGCCGCTTCCCCAGCGCGCGCGCCGAGGACATGGAGGAGGAGCGCAGGCTGTTCTACGTCGCCTGCACCCGAGCGAAGGACGAGCTCATCCTGTGCTACCCCCTGGTCGCCCGCGACCGCTACCGCGTGGACGTGATCCTCGAACCCTCGCGATTCGTCGCCGAGCTGCCGGACGACTCGTACCAACGCTGGCAGGTGCAGGAGGGCGAGCAACAGCAAGAGTTGCCGGGGGGCGGCAGGTACGAGCTGCCGGGATTCCTCGGCGACGGAGGCGACGATGTCAACTGACATCGCGATCGTAGGGGCAGGACTCACTGGTCTGGTCGCTGCGTACCGACTTGCCGGCGCCGGCTGGAAGGTGACGGTTTTCGAGCGCTACCCGGAGGCCGGCGGCCTGGTCGCATGCTTCGACGCCGGCGGCGAGCGCCTGGAGTGCTTCTACCACCACCTTTTCACAACGGACACCGACTACGTCGCCCTCGCCGAGGAACTCGAGCTCGCCCGGACGATCGCCTGGCTCCCTTCCAGGATGGGGATCTACTCCAAGAGCCGCCTGTGGGACTTCGGCACTCCGGTTTCGCTGCTGAGGTTTCGGCCGCTCTCATGGCTGGACAAGGTGCGGTTCGGGTGGTCCACCCTGCTCCTCAACCGCACGGCCGACCACCACGCCTTCGAGACGGTCACTGCCCGCGACTGGATTCTCGCGCACGCCGGACGCAAGGTGTACGACACCGTCTGGGGCCCCCTTCTCCACCAGAAGTTCGCCGAGAGGGCCGAGGACGTGGCCATGGTCTGGCTGTGGGGCAAGGTCTACCTGCGGGGAAGGTCGCGCTCGACCACCGGCATGGGCGAGCGTCTCGGCTACATGCGGGGGTCGTTCGGCCGGCTCGTCGAGGTCCTCGTCGGCCGCCTGCGGGATGCCGGCGTGCGCCTCGAGTTCGCCAACCCGGTCAAGCGGATCTCGCGCTCGGGAGACGGGCTCGAGGTCCAGTCACGGACCGGTACGGAGCGCTTCGCCCGAGTGCTCTTCACCGCCGCGCCGCAGGAACTCGTGCGTGTCGCGGCGGAGCAGTTTCCCGACAACTACCGAGCGAACCTAGCGGCTCTGCCGGCCACCGCTGCGCTCTGTGTCGTGCTCGAGCTCTCTCGTTCGCTCACGCCGTACTACTGGCTCAACATCGCGGACTCCGACTTTCCGTTCGGCGGCCTGATCGAGCACACCAACTACATCCCCCGCGAACGCTACGGCGGCCGTCACCTGCTCTACATCTCCAAGTACCTGTTCACCGACAACCCCCTCTGGAGCGCACGGGACGACGATGTCTGGTCGGTGTATCGGCCGTTCCTCCAGAAGGTGAACGCGGATTTCGACGACTCGTGGGTTCTCGCCCGCCACCACTTCAAGGCCGCGTACGCTCAGCCGGTGATCCCGCGCCGGTACCCCAGCGTGATGCCGCGGTTCGAGACGCCCATTCCCGGTCTCTACCACGCGTGCATGGCGCAGATCTACCCCGAGGACCGCGGCCAGAACTACGCGGTGCGGTCCGGCAACCGCGCCGCAAGGGCGCTGATAGCTGGAGTGGCAGACGGCGTCTAGAACGGGCGCTTGCCTTGCGCGCCTCCGCCCGCTGAACGTACAATCCTTCTGCCGGCGTCGGCTCCAATGCGCTTCGCTCAGGCAGCGATGAGAGCCGCACAACATGCTCTTCACGTCGCCCACGTTTCTGTTCGTCTTCCTGCCGGCCTTCCTGGCCGCGTACCTCCTGATCAGGCTGCGCCTGCTGCGCAACGGCTTGCTGCTCGTTTCGAGCCTGTTCTTCTACGCGTGGGGCGAAGGCTGCTACGCCCTGGTGCTGCTCGTTTCCATCCTCGCGAACTACCTGGTAGGCCTGTGGCTCGAGCGCGCGCGGGGTACTCGCCTGGAGAGCCTGGCTTTCTGGATCGGGGTGGCGCTCAACCTGATGCCCCTGATCGCCCTCAAGTTCGGACCAAGATTCCTGGCCAGCAAACTCGACACCCTTCTGGTCCTGGTGCACGTGAAGTCGGTCAGCCTTCTCACCTTGCGATTGCCCGCCGGGATCTCGTTCTTCACGTTCATGGCGCTTTCGTACCTCATTGCGCTACACCGGCGTGAGGTCGAAACGGAGAGAAACCCTCTCAGGCTTGGCCTCTACATCTCGCTCTTTCCGCTCATCATGGCCGGCCCGATCTGCCGCTACAAGGACCTGGCGCCGCAGCTGGCCGAACGACTGGAAAGCGTCTCCTCTCTCGCAGAAGGCGCGCGCAGGTTCATCGTCGGCCTCGGCAAGAAGGTGCTCATCGCCAACACCCTCGCGACGCCCGCCAACGCCATCTTCGGCCTCGGGCCGCCGCAGCTGACGCCGGCCCTCGCGTGGTTCGGCCTGGCGTGCTACACGCTCCAGATCTTCTTCGATTTCTCGGGCTATAGCGACATGGCGATCGGCCTCGGGCGGATGCTTGGCTTCCGGTTCATGGAGAACTTCGACGCCCCGTACGCGGCGACCTCGGTGAGGGCGTTTTGGAGCCGATGGCACATCTCTCTCTCGACGTGGTTCCGGGACTACCTCTTTCTCCCGATCGCCTATCCCGTCGGCCGCGCGGTGGAGCGCATCCGCTTCGCCCGCCTGCGCGAGGACTTCTGGGCGTACGCCGGTGGCAGCCTGGCCACAATGTTCCTCATCGGGCTATGGCACGGGGCGAGTTGGGGCTTCGTCGCCTGGGGCCTCTACCACGGCGCGTTCCTGGTCTTCGAGCGAACGCGCCTCGGCAAGCGTCTGACCAAGCTCCCCGGGCCGGTTCAACACGCGTACCTCCTCATGGCGGTGACGGTCGGGTGGGTGCTCTTCAGGACCACAAGCGTGGCTCAGGCGTCGACGTTCCTGGCCGCGATGGCAGGCCACAGCGGGCCCGACCCGGCTCCGATCGCCCGGTACGCCCTCGCCGACGCGCTGCTGGCCGTTGCGGCGGGTGTTGCACTCTCGACCCGGATCGGACCGACCCTGCGTAGCTGGATGACTGGCCGGATCGAGGCGAGATCCCGTTCGACCTCGGTCCTCCTGGAGGGGGCCTTCGGCGTGGCGGAGGTCCTCGGGCTTGCAGCACTTCTCGTCATGTCGCTCTCCTGGCTCTCGGCGGGGACGTATGCCCCCTTCATCTATTTCCGGTTCTAGGTGCGATGGCTGATCGAGTGCGCGTCCGGGCTGCGGTGAGTCTCCTGACGGGAATCGTGTTCGTCGGCCTCCTGGTGCTCCCGGCGCTCGACTCGGCGCTCGGGGTGGACAGAACGACGCCCCCTCAGGAAAAGCGGGAACTCGCGCCCCGGCCCGGGCTGCCGCGCTCGCTTCGGTCCATCGCGGAATTGCCCAAGGCCTTCGACGCGTACCTCGCCGATCACTTCGGCTTCCGGTCGCTCCTCATCCGCCTCCACTCCCGGGTCGCGGTGTGCTGGCTCGGCGTGCCTCCCTCGCCGAACGTCGAGATCTTGGTCGGAAGACACGGCTGGCTCTTCTTCACCGGAGATGAATCGATAACGTACATCGAGGGGCGGAACCCCTTCTCGGAAAGCGACCTGGAAGCATGGCGGCGTTCGCTCCGCCAACGCAACGAGTGGCTTGCTCGCCGGGGCATCCGCTACCTCGTGGTGTTCGCACCGGGTTCGCCGTCGATTTACCCGGAGCACCTCCCGCGATGGGTCCGCCCTTCCCCCCACGGCACTCGGCTCGACCAGCTGATGGGCGCGATGCAACGCTGCCCGGAGGTGCCCGTCCTCGACCTCAGGCCCGCCCTCCTCGGGATCAAGAAGCTGGCACCTGCCTACTCGCCGACCGACACGCACTGGAACATGGTCGGGGCGTGGGCAGCGTACGACGGAATAATGAAGGCCCTGACGCGCTGGTTTCCGCAGGCGCAACCCACCCCACCTTCGGGCTTCGATGTCGCATGGGGCCGCGGGCCGGGCGGTGACCTCGCGGCGATGGCGGGCATCCAGGGGCTCGTGTCCGAACCGATCGTTTGGGTCGCCCCAAGAACCCCGAGCCGGTGGCGGACCCTGCCGAGCGGTGACTATGCAACGCTCCGCGCCTGGCCGAAGCTTCAGGAGCCGGTGATCACCGTGCGCGACCATGGCGACATTCCGCGGGTCGTCGTTTTCAGGGACTCCTTCTCCGTTGCACTCGTCCCGTACCTCTCGGAGCACTTCGGCCGGGCCGTGTACCTGTGGATCCAGGACTTCGAGGCCTCGCCCATCGAGCGGGAGAAACCGGACCTGGTGATCCAGGAATACACCGAGCGACTGCTCTCGGTCCTGAACCCCGCCACCTGGCCGGACCTCGCCGCCGAGCCGATGAAGCCGGCGCGAAACTGAGGTAGCCTGCCGCAGTGGAGGACCGAGAAATGAGAGTCACCCTTATCACCCTCGTGTTCTTGCTCTCGAGTGTCTGGGCCCCCGGACAGGCCGCGCTGCAGCCTCAGGGGACGCCGCCGACCGCCGAGGAGGTTCGCAAGGGCATGGGGATTGCCTCGCAGGGAGATATCCGTGGCCAGCAGGACGCTGTCGGCTTCGCGTCCAAGGCTGACCAGATGGCCCGCATTTGGGATCTGTCAGCCACGCCCCCCGCGCCGGAGCGCCTGGGCGACGCTCCCGATCCGGGGGTGGCCGGCGTGATCTGCCCGCACGACGACTACCTGTTCGCGGGCCGCGTCTACAGGAAAACGCTGCCTCTCGTGACCGCCAAGACAATCGTAATGGTCGGCGTGTTCCACAAGTACCGCCGTTTCGGCGCGCACGACGTGCTTGTGTTCGACTCCTATCGCGCGTGGCGGACGCCGGACGGCGAAGCCCGTGTCTCGCCGCTGCGGGAGGAGTTGCTGGGTCGTTTGGCGGCCGGGGACGCCGTGCGGGACAACACCGCCCATGACTCGGAGCACTCGCTGGAAGCGCTGCTCTTCTGGCTCAAACACGCCCGGGCCGACGTCGAGTTCGTTCCGGTCATCGTGCCGGCGATGAGCTTCGACCGCATGCACGCGCTCGCGGGGCGCCTCGCCACCGCGCTGGCCGAGTCGATGGGCCGCCACGGGTGGCGGCTGGGGCGCGACGTGGCCGTGGTGATCTCCTCCGACGCCGTGCACTACGGCGACGACTTCAAGTACGCGCCGTTCGGGGACGGAGGGGTGGACGCGTACGTGAAGGCGGGAGACCAGGATCGGCGACTGCTGACCGGGCCTCTCGCGGGCCCGGTGACGACCGCCAAGACGGAGCAGTTCTTCACGACGTGCGTGAACCCGCAGCAACCGTCCGAGTACCGGCTGACCTGGTGCGGCCGGTTCTCAATCCCGTTCGGGCTCCTGCTGCTGGAACGCACGACGGCCGCGCTCGGCCTCCCGACGCCGGTCGGGCACCCGCTGGCCTACGGGACCTCGATCGGCGCCCCGGAGCTTCCGGTGAAGGAGATCGGAATGGGAGCTACGGCTCCCGCGAACCTCTACCACTTCGTCGGGTACCCCGCCGTGGCGTACACGGTCGGGCCGTAGGCGTCGGCAAAGGTTCCTTCCTGCGTTCGGCAGGCCGGCGGTCGGCCGCTACCGGAAGATCTCGCCGAGGAAGTCCTTCAGCGCCTGCCACGACCGTCGATCGGCCGTGGCGTTGTACGCCGCGCCCTTCGACGGGTCGTCGCCGGCTTCCTTCTGGGTGAAGGAGTGAACCGCCCCGCCGTAGTAGACCATCTGCCAGTCCACGCCGCCGGATCGCATCTCCTGCTGGAAAGCCGCGATGTCCTTGGCCTGATTGAACGGGTCGTCGGCCCCGTGCAGGACCAGCACCCTGGCCTTGATCCCCTTGCCGTCGGTGGGGCCCGGGGCGTCGAGTCCGCCGTGGAAGCTCACGACGCCTGCGACGTCCGCGCCGCTTCGGGCCAGCTCGAGCACCGTTGTGCCGCCGAAGCAGTAACCGATGGCCGCGATCCGCTTGGGGTCCACCATGCCGTTCGCCCGCAGGACATCCAGGCCGGCGATGGCGCGCGCCCGAAGGAGTGCGCGGTCGCCCTTGTACTTTCCGGCTAGGGGGCCGGCCTCACCGGCGCTCTTGGGGCGGACTCCCTTGCCGTATACGTCGACCGCAAAGGCGACGTAGCCGAGGCCTGCGAGTTGCTGGGCCCGCATCCTCTCGTACTCCGTCAACCCCATCCACTGGTGGACCACGAGCACACCCGGCCGCTTGCCGGCAGCTGCGTCGTCCCACGCGAGGAAGCCTTCGAGAGTCGTGTCCCCCTGTTTGTACTCCACAACCTTCGAACGCACCTCACCACGAGCCACGGTCGCCACCGTCATCACCACCCCCACCAGAGCCAGCAGACGCATGCCGGTCCCCCTTTCCCCTGTCGCTCCGTTCTAAGGGACTTCCCCAGGCCGCTATTCCCTCCCGGCCGGTGTCACCTCTCTGGTCCGACCGGCCGCCCGAGGCGACCGACGATTGCCTTCCACCGACGTGTCTGTCGGTCGTCAGTCGTAGCCCTGCTCGGCCATGGCCGCAAGGACCACAGCCTCGAGCCGGCCCGCAATCTCGCTCGTCTCAGCGGGAGCCTCATCCAACCACTCGGCCAGAGCGGCATCGAGCAATGACCTCGGCATCGATTCCACCGTTCGCGGCAGCCACTCCCGCCGCAGCCTCGAGCGCCAGTTCTCTCCCGCATCGGCCGCACCGCGGGCGAGCATCACCAGGTCGCCGACAGGGTCACCGGACGGCACGCAGAGCCTCCGCAACCACTCTAACCCCAAACCCCGGCCACGGTCTGTCGGTGACCCGCCAAGATCGAACCGGCCGCCGAATGTTCCCTTCCAGGCCAGGCCTCACTTTTGAAAGGGCTCGGTAGTCCGGTCAACCTGTGCGGTGCCAGACCGTTCCGTGCGGGGTGTCCTCGAGGACGATGCCGCGCTCCGTCAGCTCCTTGCGGATTGCGTCTGCGCGGGCGAAGTCGCGGCTCCGGCGCGCTGCGGTGCGTTCCAGGACCAGCGCGTCGACCTCGGCATCGGAGCCGGCCGAAACCTGCACCTTCGGAACGATCCCCAGCACCCCGTCCACATGCATCACGGCAGCGGCGAGGCGCCCCCGAACGTCGGCGGTGATCCCGCCACCGTCGAGAGCCTGGTTCACCCGCGTCAGGAGGGTGTGGAGCGCCCCGAGGGCACGGGCGGTGTTGAGGTCGTCCGCCAGCCCCCCGTCGAACTCTTCGAGGAACGCATCGACCTCGGAGGTTGCCAGCGCTCCCCCGGTCGAGGCGGGGGGCGTGTGGCTCAGACGCCGGAGCGTGTTGCCGATCCGTTCGACGCCGGCGGCCGCCGCGTGCAACCCGTCGAACGTGAAGTTCAGTTTCTGCCGGTACGGGACCGAGATGAGGAGGTAGCGGATCGCCAGCGGGTCGTGGCCGCGCTCCAGCAGGTCGCGAAGCGTGAAGAAGTTGCCGAGCGACTTCGCCATCTTCTGCCCTTCGACGATGAGGTGCTCGGCGTGCAGCCAGGTGCGCACAAACGGTCGTCCGGTCGCAGCCTCGCTCTGCGCGATCTCGTTCTCGTGGTGCGGGAAGATGTTGTCGACCGCGCCGGTGTGGATGTCGAAGCTCTCTCCGAGGAGAGCCATCCCCATTGCCGAGCACTCGAGGTGCCAACCCGGGCGGCCGGCCCCGAGCGCCGTTTCCCACGAGGGCTCTCCGGTCTTGGACGCCTTCCACAGAACGAAGTCGCGCACGTCTTCCTTTTCGTACTCGTCGGCGTCCACCCGGGCGCCCGCCCTGACCTGATCGACGTCGATGCCGGAGAGCTTGCCGTACCCGCTGAACGAGGCGATGCGGAAGTAGGTGGAGCCGTCCTGTACGTAGGTGTGGCCGCGCTCCGTCAGCCTCCTAACCAACTCGACCTGCTCAGCGATGAAATCGGTCGCACGCGGGTAGTGCTCCGCTCGCTGGAAGTTCAGCGCATCGATGTCCTCGAAGAATGCTTCGATGTAGCGGTCGGTGAACTCGCGCAGCGAGATCCCCTCTGCGACCGCGCCCTTGATCGTCTTGTCGTCGATGTCGGTCAGGTTCATCACCTGCGTCACCCGATAGCCGAAAACCTGGAGGGTGCGCCGCAAGACGTCCTCGAAGAGGAAGGTCCGCAGGTTGCCGATGTGGACGAAGTTGTAGACGGTCGGACCGCACGTGTACGCGCGGACGTGGCCGGCTTCGAGCGGATGGAAAACCTCCACCCGCCGGGTCATCGTGTTGAGGAACCGGATCTCGCGCTGCATCGGGCCTCCTGCCCGCGATTGTACGATGCGATCGCGGCCGGCGGAGATAAGGGCGTTCAGCGCCCGGGAGGTCCCTCGAGGATCACGACGAGGTGGGCCGATCCGAGGGCGAACGCCTGGCTCACCTTGCCCCGCACCCGCACGCTGTCGCCCTCGTTCGGGAGAGTGCTGTCCGTCACGACCGCGATCTTGCCGGTCCCGTCGTCAACCTCGTAGTACTTGACCACCAGGAGATTGTGGGTGCCGGTGACCTTGCCGGCGATGGTCACGCTCCGGCCGTCGAACCTCCCGGGCGCCTTCTGGATATCGCCGATCTTGGTCGCCAGGAGGGACGCACAGGCCGCCACCAGGACGATTCCGAAGAGCCACGGAACCAACGATCCGTAGAGCGGAACACCTGGGCGTTGGGTGCGCATGGAGCCTCCCTCAAGTTCGACGGATTCTAGCGTACCCTGCTCCCAGCACGACACCGACGACCCGGGCGCGGGCTGCACCGGAAGCCAGGACGGGCGCTCGGGCTGCTGAGCCGTCAGCACCTTCACCCGAGGAACTTGACCTCCCGCAACCCGCGCTCAGCCCCCGGTCCGGGCTCCCACCGTTCGTGCCGTGAAAGCTCCGAACCGGACAGCAGCGCCAGCCAGTTCCCCGTTTCGCTCCCATGGCATGGGGTACTCGACACCCAAATCTGCGCCGTGGCGCCCGGAGAAGGCCCGCCACGCGGACTCGGTGGGAGCAATCACCCGCAGGGAGCCAGCCTTCGCCCCATCGACCCAGCGCTCGACCACCGCAGCCGTGCTCGCTTCGCTCCGGCGCTGGATAAGCTCGACGAGAGCTCCGCCGAGCGCCGGCCGGGCAACGGCGGGAACCGGGAACCCGCACACCACGTCCCACCCTCGCGGGTCGGCGGCCCACGGCGCCGCGCCTCGGAGGACGAGCCCGACGCCACCCCAGAGAAGGCGCGTCGCCCCGCCCAACTCGACCGACTCCGGTCCCCAGCCCGCGGGGAACGCGGCTGCGGCTCGCAGAACCGCACCGGCTTCTTTCGCCTCGAGTGTGGCGAGGTCGACCCGGTCGGCCGCTCCGCGGGTCAGATCCTCGACCACCACGACAAGGGTGGCGCCTCGCTGGGCCAACCGCTGCGGCGCTGCCGCCATCTCGGGCGCAAGATGCTCGGCGAGCCCGGCAGGATCCAACCAACCGTCCAGGGACCACGCGTCGGGCAGAAGGGTCAGGCCCCGAGATTCGCCGAACCTGCGGCGGGCAGCGCCCAGCCGGGACTCGAACATCGGACAGCCGAGCGCCGCCTCCCGCGCCCAGCGCCGCTCGGCCTCCGTTGCCTCGCCCAGCAGAGCGAGCAGGGCAACGTGTGCCCCGAGACCGGCACCGACGCCTCGGTCCCAGCTCGCTCCTCGCCTGGCGAGCTCGGCCACGGCGCCAGCCACGAACGCCGCCTGTGCACCGTCCGCAAGCACAAGCAGGCCACGGCTCGAGGTTTTCGCAGGCGCGCTCACGCTCGGCGATGCTAGCACGCTCGCCGACCCCGCTTTCCGCATGGCGACACCGCTGTCAGATGATCCGTTTGTACTCCGCGGGCTGGATCCGCCAAACCGGGATCCCGCAAAACCTCTCACCCTCCGGGCAGAACGGCCTCCGCCCGGCACGGTGTCTGACGGCGCACGGCGGAAGGAGCCATCGCCCGATCGCCGGCTCGGCCTCGCGGATCTGCAGCGCCTCGTCGAGGCACGCCTGCCAGATTTCCTCCTGGGCGTTGTAGCAGAGGCGCATCCTGTGCTTGTGGTGGAGGTTCAGCAGGTCGGACGACTCGATGAAGCGGATCGCCAGCGCGTTTGGAAGCAGGTACGCCGCCGCCTCCTCCGAGCCGCCGAGGCGTCGAACCGCGGCTGCCCCCTCCCAGGCCTTCACGACCGCATGGTCGAACACCCGCCGCGCTTCGCCCCCGGCGTGCGCCACGAGCCGAGGAACGACCACATCCGGTTCCTCGTCCACGACTGCGGCCAACAGCGGCCTGGCCGCGGGCGTCATCCGGTGACGCTGGTCCTGCGAGTCAGCCGCGTGCGAAAGTTTCTTCGCGAAGGTGTAGTGCGCGTGGTGCAGGCAGCGCCCGAGCTTCGACAGCGTCGAGAGGTTGAGGTCCTCTCCGAGCAGCCGGTTCGCTCCCGGGTCGAGCGCGAGTCGCACCGCCTCGTCGTCGGCCAGCCGTCCCGCCGGAATCCCGAGGACCGCGCGGACCGCCGCAGCCACCGCGGCGACGTTGCCGCCGCCCGGGGCCAGCAGCCTCGACGTCAGCCCGGCGAGGTCCCGATCGAACTCGGTCCTGTATGCGGAGGGATGTGCCCCCTCCCCGTGGAACGCCGCGAAGAGTTCGTACTCAGGGGTCGCCTCGAGCGGGATCGGCTCCTCCAGCACGGTTGCGAGATCGGGGTCGTGCTCCAGGGCTGCGGCGACCATGGAGTCCACGACGCGACGAGTCTCGGTCGGCACGTCGAGTTGCAAGCACAGTCGCCGGTATCGGAACAGAGTGAGGCACGAGACGGTGTGGAGCAGCGACGTGTGCGTGGCAACCGGGAGCACCGAGCGCGCCACCTCCTGCGCCTTCCGCCGTGACTGGCGATCCAGGCGCTTAGGGTGCCTGCGCCAGGACGGGAAGCGCTTGAGCAGTTCCGACTCGGCGACCGGGCCGAGCAGCTCCACGAGCCGCTCGTAGGCGGCGTGTTGCGCAGCCACCGTGGCCCTGGCCGACTCCGCCGCGGCCGGCGGCATCTCGGGGATCAGGACCTCGTCTGCGGCCACCTTCACGTACCGCTGGGAGACCTGCTCGGAGTTCGAGTACGGGTGGGCGTGCAGAAACGACCACACGAACTGACGGCTCACCCGCTCCAGCGAGAACAAGAAATGCGCGTGCTGGAACGTCGTGTGGTGCCCCGCGGCGTAGAGCGACCTCGCGAGGGCGTCCCGCCGGTCCCGCGCCCCCGCCGGCTCGCCCCCTGTGAGGCCGGACGCCCCGAGCACTGCATCCGGCGAAACCACCCCCGAAGCGGAGGTGCAGGTGCGGGCCGCGGCGACGGCGGTGTCGAGAGGGCGCGGGAACGCAGCCAGCAGCCGGACGATCGGGTCGGGTCCCATCGACGCGCATTGTAACCCCGGCGGCGTCCGCTGCGCCTGCGACGCCTTCGCTTTTTCTTGAGAGCGCTAGAATTGCTTAGTTGGTGAGCTGCGAGGTGCGACGTGCCGATCTTCGAATTCCTCTGCCTGGCCTGCAACCGGATCTACAGCTTCCTGTCGTTGGCGCCCGGGCCGTCGAAGCAGCCGGTCTGCCCTCGCTGCGGCGGCACGGAGCTCTCACGGGTTCCATCGGCGTTCTCGGTGAGTTCTCCGGCCAAGACGAAGCCGGAGAAACCGGTCGCCAGCGCGTCCGACGACGCTTCATCCGCGCAGATGGAGAGCGAGATGATGCGGATGATGGAGGGACTCGACGAGAAGGACGCCGAGAACCCCCGGGTCATGGCCCGCATGATGCGAAGGGTCGCGGAGGTGTCGGGCGAGGCCATGACTCCCACGATGGAGGAGATGTTCCGGCGCCTGGAGGCCGGAGAGGACCCCGAAACGCTGGAGGAAGAACTCGGGCCGCAGCTCGAGGCCGAGATGGGCGATACCGACGGAAATGGTGATGCAGGGCCCAGCGCGCCCACCCGCGACGACGGGTTGTACTCGCTCTGAAGCAGTCGACAGTCTCCGCCCGCCCTCCCACCCAGTTGACAGTTGACAGTTTCCCACCCGCCCCGGAAAACCTCGAACGAGAGACAGGCCTTGGCGGCCGGCTATGCGTTGTGAGTTTGTGACTGTCCACTGTTAACTGTGAACTGTCGACTGCCTCAGACGGGATCCGTGCTGTACTCCCTCTGAAGCAGTCGACAGTCTCCGCCCGCCCTCCCACCCAGTTGACAGGTGACAGTTTCCCACCAACCCCAGAGACCCTCGAAGGAGAAACAGCCCTCAGCGGCTGGCTGTGCGCCGTTAATTTGTGACTGTCGACTGTTGACTGTGAACTGTTGACTGTCTCACACCGGATCCGTGTCGATCATCACCTCGGCGTGCTCCCCGTGGCGCTCGCGGATTCGGCGGATCGCCCCTTCCGTGATCTCGTGCGAGCGCTCGAAGGAGGCGTTTCGATCCACCAGGAGTCGGAACTCGATGAACGCCTTTCCGCCGGCCCGGCGCGATCGAAAAGCCCGATACCCCCGGACCTCCGGGGCGAAGCCCTTCAACATCCCCATCACCTCGTCCTCCGCCTCGCGCGGGAGTCCCCTGTCCAGCAGCTCTTCCGCGGCGTCGCGGAGGATCCGGGCGGCGCTCACGATGATGTAGACGGCGATCACGATCGAGGCCACCGGGTCCAGCCACCGCCAGCCCAACACCCGGTACCCCACGAGCGCTACCCCCGCGATTAGGTTGGTCGCGATGTCGGTGATGTAGTGGAAAGCGTCGGCGCGGAGGGCAAGCGACCTTGTCGCCCTTGCCTCATGCCGGAGATACGTGACCAGAACGACCGATACGGCCACGCAGAAAACCGCCACCGCCACACCGGACTCGGGGCTACTGATGGGCTCCGGGCGAAGCAGGTACCAGACCCCCCGCCCCACCAGCCAGAACCCGCCGATCGCGATGATCACTGCTTGAATCACGCCGGAAAGCGCCTCCGCCTTCTCGTGGCCGTACGCGTGCTCCGCATCCGGAGGATCTGCCGCCACGCGGAGGAAGAAAGCGTTGAGACCGGAGCATGCCACGTCCATCAGGGAATCGACCGCCGCCGCCAGGACCGCGAGGGAGCCCGTCGTCAGGCCAACCGCCGTCTTGGCCAGCGTCAGCGCGAGAGCTGTGGATGCGGCGACCGACGCCGCGACGATCTTTCGACGCTCCGGCTTCACGCTGACTCCCGTGCTCCCCGCCCGCGGTTCCCAAAGATCGAACTCCGGGCAAACCACCGCCGCATGGTACACTGCCCGCCCCTGGAGGGACGTAGCTTTGAAGGGCTCCAAACACGAGGAGTGGAGCGGGCAGTTGAGCCTCTTCGAGGACGACTCGGCCCGCCAGGCCCCGACGGGCCGCGACATCCTGGTGTTCGACCTCGAGACGCAGCGATCGTTCCAGGACGTCGGCGGCCGAAGCGCCATGCGCGAGCTCGGAATGTCGATCGGGGTCGTCTACTCCTTTCGCAGCGACACCTTCCGCGCCTTCCTGGAGCAGGAAGCCCAGGCCCTGATCGACCGCCTCCGCTCCGCCGAGCTGGTGATCGGGTTCAACCTCCTGGGGTTCGACTACGAGGTGCTCAAGGGGTACCAGGACGTGCCTCTCGAGACCGTCCCGACCCTCGACATCATGTTCTATCTGCAGGACCGTTTGGGCTTCCGTCCCAAGCTCGACTCCGTCGTGCAGGCGACGCTCGGCGCCGGGAAGTCCGCGGATGGTCTCCAGGCACTCCTGTGGTGGAAAGAAGGGCGGCTCGACCTGATCGAGAAGTACTGCACCGACGACGTTCGCCTCACCCGCGACCTTTACCTCTACGGGAGGCGCAACCGCCATGTCCTCGTGACACGTTACTCAGGTGGACCCCTCAAGGTCGACGTGGACTGGTGACTCCGCACACCACAGAGTCAAGAGTGAAGAGTTGAGAGTTTAGAGACCCCAGTGCCGCCTGCTGTGCCCGCTCCGGGTCTTTCGACTCTTCACTCTCAACTCTGAACTCTGTAAGTCCTCGCCCTACCCCGTCTTGAGGAGCTGAGCCGTTCGTTCGATCCTTGCGGCATGAGCTACGACCACGTTGAGGAGCAAGGGCAGCAGCTTCGTGACGAGTTGGACGGGGACCGGCGGAAGGCCGGTGGCGACCATCGGTGGCGGTGCTCGAGCGAAGTGCGGGAGCGAGTCGTGGCCTACGCCGTGGCGTGTTCGGCGGACGGCGAATCGCATGGGTGCGTCGCCGAGCGCCTCGGGGTTGGTCAGGGCACGCTGTCGCGCTGGATTCGGAGGAGGCGTCGGGCCAAGGCCAGTGTGCGCTCGGTCGCCATCGTGCCGGCCAAGCACGCACGCGCAACACCTTCGGCAGCCCAACCACCGCTGCGCCTGCTCACCCCGCACGGCTTCGCCGTCGAGGGTCTCGGCCCGGAGCTGCTCGTGTCCCTCCTGCGGGTCCTCGGGTGATCGGCTCCACCCGGTCGATCCGGGTCTTCGCCTACGGCAAGCCGGCCGACATGCGCAAGGGGTTCGACGGCCTGTACGGCCTGGTCAAGGAGCACCTCGATCACGACCCGCTGTCGGGCGATCTCTACCTGTTCGTCGCCTCGAATCGCAAGCGGGCGAAGGTCCTGCTGTGGGACGGCACTGGGCTGTGCCTGTACGCGAAACGGCTCGAGAAGGGACGCTTCGCCCAGGTGTGGGGTGAGGACACCTTGGAGCTCACCATGGCCGAGCTGCAGCTCTTCCTGGAGGGGTCGTCGTTGGTTGGCAAAGTGCGCGTTTCGCCGGCGAAGCTGTGCTTGAAGTGCTTGACAGAAGCCGTCGAGATTGCGACTATTGCGCGTGCCACGGCTGGAGCAGATCCGAGACGTTGACACCCTGCAGCAGGCCGCCCTTCTCCTCGAGAAGACCGTCATTTCCCAGCACCACACCATCGCCAAGCTCAAGGTCGAGATCGCCCACCTCCGGGGCGAGACTGTCCCCACCCAGCTCGAGTTCGACCTCCTCAAGGAGCAGCTCGAGGCATTGAAGAAGAAGGTCTTCGCGCCGTCCTCCGAGAAGCGTTCACACGAGGGACCTTCGAGTGAGGAGACAGCGCAGGAGCCGCGTCGTGGTCACGGCCCCAAGGCGCAGCCGCTGCTGCCGATCTCGATCGTCACCCACACCCTGCCGGAGAGCGAGCAGGTGTGTCCGGTCTGCCAGGGTCACCTCGAGCCGATGGGCGAGCAGACGGAGGACTCGGAAGAGATCACCGTCATCGAGGCCTCGTACCAGGTCGTCACCCACCAGCGGCAGAAGTACCGCTGCTCCTGTAACGCCTCGGTGGTCACGGCGCCGGGACCGGTGAAGCTCACTCCTGGTGGCCGCTACTCGCTGGAGTTCGCCGTCCACGTCGCGGAGCAGAAGTACCTCGATCACATGCCGCTCGAGCGTCAGGCGCGGGCGATGGGGCGCAAGGGCCTGGACGTCGATTCCCAGACCCTGTGGGACCAGCTCGGGGCGTTGGCCCGGCATCTCACGCCGACCTATGAAGCGCTCTGCGAGAAGGTCCTTTCCTCCGACGTTGTCTTCATGGACGAGACGCACTGGCGGGTGATGGACACCGACGGCTCACACCGCTGGTGGACGTGGTGCGTGGCGGCCAATGATGCGGCCGCGTACTGGATTCGGGACCACCGGTCGAAGGAGGCCGCCGGCGACGTGCTCGGCGAGTACACGGGCATCCTGATGTCGGACGGGTATGCGGTGTACCAGTCGCTGGCGCGCGGCTCACCGGAGATCACGCCGGTGCACTGCTGGGCGCACGTGCGCAGGAAGTTCATCGAGGCGGAGATCTCGTACCCCAAAGAGTGCCGAACAGCGATCGACCTGATCGGGGAACTCTACGAGGTTGAACGCCAGGTCCCGCGGCTGCCGCGGACGGCGCCGGATGAAGCCCACGCTGAGGCGTTGGATCTCCGCACGCGCCTCCGCGCTGAGCGCTCGAAGGCGATCATCGCCAGACTGCGGGATTGGGCGTACGCGACCAAGCCCGCCACGCTGCCGGAGGGCTCGCTCGGCAAGGCCATCGACTACATGCTCTCGCTTTGGCCGGGGCTGACGCGCTTCCTGGCCGATCCCCGCATCCCGCTGGACAACAATGCAGCCGAGCGCGCGCTCAGGGGTGTGGTCGTCGGAAGGAAGAATCACTACGGTTCGCACTCCCGGCGCGGCGCCGAGGTGGCGGCGATCCTCTACACGCTGTTCGAGAGCGCCAAGCTCGCTGGAGTCGATCCCCACCGCTACGTGCTCGAGGCGACCCGTCGCGCGATCGCCTCACCAGGCACCATCACACTCCCTGAAGACCTAACCTGATCAGATTCGGCTCAGATTCTCAGTCACTCGACCAAGACACATCGATCGGGATCGGCCGAGGACTTACGAAGGACTAACATAACGGGAGGTACAACAATTGGGGGCAGGTCAGCCATGCGCAAACACCCACGCAGTCGCGGCTTCCTCGGTTGGTGTTGTGTGGGTCTTGGGATGCTAGTCCTGCAATACGTGACTGTCTCGCACGAGGACTTCGGTCCGATAGGGCACTATACAAACCCTCATCCCGGCCCCATCCTGTGGACTTTGGACAGACTCTCGCCGGTCACACTCCTGCCTCTGGGTCCAATCGCGCGTGACAGTGTATGGACGAATGGCACACGGTGGACTGGCGTCGTGATGCGTGCCTTCCCACGGTTTCGCGACTACCGTGCCAACAACCTCACCTTTGCGGTTCTGAATACCACCTTCTGGCTCCTTGCAGGCGCGACTATCCGGCTCGCCTACCTGAGGATCAGAAGAACCCTCGGACGGCGCAAAGCGATGGACCCAGGGTCCAAGGCACTTCCGCTCTAGGAGGTGGAGGCTAGGACGACTGGCCCGCCCCGGAGAACTTTGCCAGCGGTGAACGGCCTGGCAGCCTTCTGCTCGCTCGGCACGATGGCGACGGAGCGAAAGCCGGGGTCGCTCTCACCTGCCTCGCGAATCCAACGTGAGAGCGTGGACTGGGTGAGGCCGAGTCGGGCGGCGATGAATCCGTGCGACTCGCCGTCCGCTGAACAGGCGACAGCGTACGTGACGACTCGCAATCGCAGTTCCTCGGAGCACCGCCAGCGGTCCGATCCTCCGGCTTTCCGCCGCTCCCGGTCCAACTTGCCACGAAGCTGCTGCCCTTGCTCCTCAACGTGGTCGTAGCTCATGCCGCAAGGATCGAACGAACGGCTCAGCTCCTCAAGACGGGGTAGGGCGAGGACTTACTGAACTCTAACCTCTCGTGAGAAAAGGAACGGGCGGCCACGTGCGGCCGCCCGGATCTTCCATGTCGGAACCAGAACCTACTGCGCAGGGGCCTTGTGGGCGTGAACGTCCTTGGTGAAGGTCATCGTCTTGTGGTGGTCCTTGCCGTCGTGGCAGCCATCGCAGGTCGCCTGCGTCGGGATCACGAGGCCGCCGGCTTTCGCCTTCGCAACGTCCTTCATGACCGACAGGCCCTTGTAGTCCGAGCCCGCTCCGTGGCACGCCTCGCACTGCACGCCGGCCATCGCCTCGTCCTTGTTGGTCGCATGGCAGGCCAAGCAAGCCGCCTCGAACTTCATCTTCGTAGAGGCCTTCGCGGTCTCGGTAGCCTTCGCGTGCTTTGTCTGCCCCCAGGAGTCGTACTGTAGTTTGTGACACATCTTGCACTTCTCTGCACCAACAAATGTCGGAGCGGCACTCGCCGTCAGTGCAGAAAGACCGAGGACGGCCACCACCACCGCAACCACGATCAAGGTCCTCTTCATCGATCCCTCCTTCCGCCCCGCAGAGTGGGCCTGACGAATTTTAGACGAACTCGCGTGCTGACGCAACTTTGACAAGCCAACGCCCGAGTCGCCTCATGCTCACGAGGTCCCCGCCGCCTTGAAAGCCTCGATTCCTGCCACCGAGCCGCGCAACCACGCCACGAGGAACACAGAGCCCAAGACGAGAATTAACGTGAAGACAAGGAAAACGCCGACCCGCCAGGCCCGCAACGGTGCGGGCGCCGTTTCCTCTCCTCGCCGGAGGCGCGCCAGCTCGAGAGGGTGCTCCTCGGCGTACTCTTCGGCGCCGAGCTTGCCGGTGAACATCGAGGTGTTCCAGTGGCGGACGTGCACGAAGTAGAAGTGCCATGTAAGGATCGACAGGAACGCGAGGATGGCTTCGCCGCCGTGGGCGGCCTTCGCCGCCAGCACGACCTCACCCGGGAACAACGAGGTCCACCGCACCGGGTACAGCAACACGAGGCCCGTCAGCACCATGACGACGGTGCCCCAGACCAGCGCCAGGTACTCGAGTTTCTCGGCAAACGTGTAGCGGTCCATCCGAGGAGGCCGCTTCTCCAACCCGAGGTTGAACTTAATCTGCTGCATGAGGTTCTTGACGTCGTCGAGCAGCGGCACCATCGGCATCGCGTTTCGGCGCACGAGGTGCAGCCACCCGGCCTCGATCGCGTGCCACACGAGCTGCAGCGCCATCAGTGTGCCGAGGATGTGGTGGATGAACCGAACCCGCTCAACGCCCCCGATGACCAGAACGATCCCCTTGGCCCACATCTCGCCCGCGTACTTCTGGGGCAGCCCCGTGAGGACAAGGCCCAAGAAGCACACCAGCATCACGAGATGGTTGACGATGTGCCGCCTGCCGAAGCGCCGGATCTGTTCTCCAACCGCGCTCATGAGGACCTCCGAGTGCGGCGACGTCCGATGATGTCAACCGCGATGTACACCAGGAAGAAGCCGATCGTGCCAGGGATCACCATTCGGTAGAAAACTCGAACCCAGTAGATCATGGGGAACTTGGTCGGCGATGGAACGTAGTGGCCGGTCCAGGCCGAGAGGAAGCTCGCCGTGGCAGCCTTGTGACATGCCTGGCAGCGGGTCAGGAGGCGTTGCTGGATCTGGGCGTCGCCGGAGGAGCGAACCGACTCGACGTCGTGGTACCCGTGACAGTCGTAGCAGACGGCCTGGTTGAGAGGCTGGTCGGGGGACGCGGCGCGAAACAACTCGGCAGTCGTGCCGTGGAAGTCGGCGACGTAGGTGGAGTATACCTGCGTCGAGAGCCCGTACTTCGCCATGATCTTCTCGTTGGCGTGGCAGCGCCCACAGGTCTTCGGCGATGCGAGGCGGAACTTCGGGAGGAGAGGATCCAGCGTCCCGTGCGCTTCGTGACAGTCGACACACGTCGGCACATCGGGGTTGTCGTTGGCGGTCAAGGCGGCTCCGTGCACGCTCTTGCGGTACGCCTCCGCGACCCGACCGTGGCACTTGCCGCAGGTGAAGGAGATGTTGCGTCGGGCAACGCGCGAACCCTTCTCCGAGGGCGCCAGGATGTCGTGGGAGCCGTGGCACGAGACACAGGTAGCGGCGACGTCAAGGCCCGCGAGCTGTACCGCCTGGCCGTGCACGCCGACTAGGTACTCCTTCTTCGCATGGCAGGCCAGGCAGCGGGACGCCACATTCACCGGCGCCATCGCAGAGGCCGGGTCCTTGATCGGTCTCACGTCGTGCGCGCGGTGACATGCCCAGCACGGCGCCCGGAGCTGGCTGCCGCCCTTGGGGTCCCGGTGGGCGCTCTGGTCGACCTGCTTGAGCGCATCCTCGTGGCACGTCACGCAGGGGCTCTCCTTCAGCATGTCCGCGGGGTGAGGAATCTCGTTCGCCTTCGGGTGGCAATCCGCGCACGCTATTCCGGTGTGCGCGTCTCCCTGCTCGGCCGGGTGTTTGACCAGCCGTTCGATCCTCTCTGCCGTCAGTTTGAGGTCCATCGCGCTGGCTGCATCGGCTACCTGCTGTTTGGAGCCGTGGCACTCCAGGCACGCCCTGTCGTCCGCTGCCCATACCGGTATTCCTGATATTGCCAACGTCAGCGCCGCGAGGCAGTAAGCGGGGTTCAGAAATCGTTTCGATTTCATTACTCTCCCCCTCGTTCGTCATCTTCTGCTATGTCCAGCTTGACGTCAAGTGATGTGGAACAACGGAGCAACAGGCGGCAAAATGCTACAGTGAACGGCCGGCGTCGAGCCGAGCGGGAGGTGGTGTGCGCCGCTTACTTCTCCTGGCAGGTGTTTACCTTGCGTTCCTTTCCGGTTCGGCGAACGCCGCCGGGCCTGTTTTTGCCGTCGTAGCGACGTGGAAGGACACCCCGCCTAGCCCAGGAGGCAGTGCCATCCTCGAAGTTGAAGTGACCGTCCAACCTGGATGGCACGTCAACGCCGACCGGCCTCTCGACCCCTACCTGATCCCCACCAGGGCGAGCCTCGATCTGCCGTCCGGCTGGACCGCGACCAAGCCCAACTACCCGCCCCCGAAGCTCGCCAGGCTGAGTTTCAGCGAGGACAGTCTTGCGGTCTTCGAAGGCCGGTTCTCGATCACGATCCTCATCAGCGTCGCGTCCGGGGCCGGTCGCCCGGACGCCCTGCACGGCCTTGTCGAGGCCCAGGCCTGCAACAACCAACTCTGCCTTGCGCCGGCGGAGGTTCCTTTCACCGTGGCGCTTGCTGCCGCCGCAACGACCGCCCCAGCAAACGGCGGCCCAGCGCCGGCCACAGCGCCCGGCACCGGTACACCAGAACGCCCAAGCCCGGCGACAGCCCAGGCTGCAGCCGGCGTGCCCAACGGGTTTGGGGGCGCAGGCCTCCTTCTCCAGCTCGCGATAGTCTTCCTCGCCGGCCTCGCCTTGAACCTGACCCCTTGTGTCTATCCGCTCATTCCGATCACGGTGGGCTTCTTCGCCGCCCAGAAGCCGGACAGCCGCAGGCGGGCCTGGCTTCTTGCTTCGACCTACGTTCTCGGGATGAGCGCGACCTACTCCGCGCTCGGAGTGCTTGCGGCCCTCTCAGGCCGCCTCTTCGGCTCCGCGATGCAGTCCCCCTGGGTGGTTGGGCTGATCGTGTGCGTCCTGTTGGCGTTCGCGGCGTCGATGTTCGGCCTCTGGGAGCTACGGGTTCCGGCTTGGGCATCGCGGGCGTCTGGCGGACGCAGCGGACTCGCCGGAGCCCTGGTCATGGGCCTCGTGGTCGGGCTCGTGGCGGCGCCCTGCATCGGTCCCTTCGTTCTCGGTTTGCTCACGTACGTCGGTCAGAGGCAAAATGTCTGGTTGGGTTTCGTCCTCTTCTTCGCGCTCTCGCTCGGTCTCGGCTTCCCCTACCTGTTGCTCGGCGTGTTCACGGGAGCGCTTGACCGTCTCCCGAACTCGGGTGTTTGGATGACCGGCGTCCGTCAGCTCTTCGGAGTCCTCTTGATCGCCCTGGCGGGCTACTTCGTGCGCCCGCTCCTCCCGCGGCCCACCGGAGACCTCCTCTTCGCGGCCCTCCTTGTAGCCGGCGGCCTGTATCTTCTCCTCGTCGCACGGCCCGGCCACGAGCAGCCCTGGGTGGACCGATTCATGCGCCTCGCGAGCGCGGCCGTGCTCCTGGCCGGCGTTCTCCTCATTCCCCCAAAGGGCAAGACAACGGGCGGCGAGGTGATCTGGGAGGTGTACGACGAGGCGTCGGTGCAACGAGCGATTTCGAGTCGGAAGCCGGTGGTGCTGGACTTCTACGCCACATGGTGCCTCCCGTGCAAGGAACTCGAGGAGAGAACGTTCGCTCAGCCGGAGGTCGCCGCCCGCCTGGCTTCTTTCGTGCGTTTCAAGGTGGACCTCACGACCAGCGATCCGGCGACCGAAGCGCTACGCCGCCGCTTCGAGGTGGCCGGCGTCCCGACCATTGCATTCTTCGTGGGAGGCCGTGAGGTCAGCTCCGCGCGGTTGACGGGTTTCGAGGACCCCGCTGCCTTTCTCAGGCGTCTGGCGAGTGTCGAGGAGAATTTGCAACCAGGCAACGGACCCTGAACTTCTTCTCCTCGCTTCTACCCTTTGTTCCCCGAGTTTCCAGTCGTGATCGCTTCCTCCCAGGCCCAGACCGATTTGTCCTCGTCGAACTCCGGCAGCTTGGGCATGTGCCCCCTGGCGGCGTTGGCGCGCCACTCCCACAGAATCGCCCACTTCAGGTACGTCCCGAACGCCTGCAGCATGCAGAAGACGAGGCCGGGCATTCCGTCGAGGAACCCGAGCTGAAGTAGGTACATTCGGACAAACCGCCAGAGCGGACGGCCGAAGACTTCCGCGAAGCCGGACCGGCGGTTCGTGGTCCACCCCTGAGCGGCTCCCCAGAAACCGTACTTGACGATTCGCGGGAGGTACTGGTCGAACGACTCGACCATGTAGTGCAGCATCGGGTTCTTCAGAACGAGCGCCGGACCTCGCGTCTGCATGTCCGCGTGCACCCGCTTGTTCGGGTAGCGGCCCGCGCCCCGCTTCACGAGACGGACGACCCTGTCGTGCTGCCAGCCCGAGTAGCGGATCTCTCGGTCCATGAAGTACGCACGCCTCTTGATCGTGTATGCGTCGGCCCGCGGACCCGCCGCGAGGGTGGCGGTGATCTCAGCCTGGAGCTCGGGGGTGCAGCGCTCGTCCGCGTCGAAGATCAGCAGCCATTCGAAGCGGGTCTGATCCATCGCCCAGTTCTTCTGCGATGCGGAGCCCATGTACGGCCGCTGAAAAAGGCGAACCTCTGGGTGCGACCTCGCTATCTCGGGCGTCCGGTCGGTCGAGAAGGAGTCGACGACCACGATCTCGTCGCACCAGAGCAGCGACTCGATGCAGTCACCGATGTTGTGCTCCTCGTTGAACGTCGTGATGACCGCCGAAATTCGCGGATGGTCCTGGGGGTTTGCCTCACCCGATGCCATTCTTACCTCCGCACCGGCATGTTACACGGCCACGAGGGAAGTGGCTCCCTGGGGACTTCGCCTGGGGGCACCTCGCACGTCACATCCGTTCGACGATCGCCTCGCCAAACCCGGAGCACGAGACCAGGCTCGCACCGTCCATCAGCCGATGGAGGTCGTATGTGACTCTCTTTGCCGTCACCGCCGCCTCGACGCCTTTGACCACGAGGTTGGCGGCTTCGCCCCAGCCCAGGTGGCGGAGCATCATCTCCCCTGAAAGGATCAGGGAGCCGGGGTTGACCTTGTCCTGGCCCGCATACTTCGGGGCAGTGCCGTGAGTTGCCTCGAAGAGCGCGTGCTCGTCGCCCTCGTTCGAGCCAGGCGCCATTCCGAGCCCGCCGACCTGGGCGGCGAGGGCATCGGACAGATAGTCGCCGTTGAGGTTGGGCGTGCACAGGACCGAGTACTCCGAGGGCCGCAGAAGCGCCTGCTGGAACATGGAGTCGGCGATTCGGTCCCTCACGACGAGGCGCTTTCCTGCGGGGAGCTTGCCCCCGTGCACTTCGAACAGCTCGGTCTCGGTCAGGGTCGCGTCGCCGAACTGTTCCCGCGCGGCCTGGTACCCCCAGTCGCGGAAGGCTCCCTCGGTGAACTTCATGATGTTGCCCTTGTGAACGAGGGTCACGGAGTCCCGGTGATTCGCGAGGGCGTAACGAATCGCCTTTACCACCAGGCGGGCGCTGCCGAACTGCGATATCGGCTTGATCCCGATACCCGAGTTGGGCCGGATCTTCTTCCCGAGCTCCTTTTCGATGAAGAGGCGCAGCTTCTCGGCTTCGGGACTCCCTCCCTGCCACTCGATCCCCGAATAGACGTCCTCGGTGTTCTCACGGAAGATGATCATGTTGACGTCCTGCGGCCGCTTCACAGGCGACGGCACGCCCGGAATCCAGCGCACCGGCCTCACGCAGGCGTAGAGGTCGAGGACCTGCCGGAGCGTCACGTTGAGAGATCGGATTCCGCCTCCGACGGGAGTGGTCAAGGGCCCTTTGATCGCCACGCGGAAGTGACTGATCGCCTCGACCGTCTCGTCTGGCAACCACGTCCCCTTCCCTTTGAAGGACTTCTCGCCGGCCTCCACCTCGACCCACGCGATGCGGCGTTTGCCCCCGTATGCTTTCTCGACCGAAGCGTCGAGAACCCGCTGGGTGGCTCGCCAGATATCGGGACCCGTCCCGTCACCCTCGATGTACGGGATCACCGGCCTTTCCGGAACCTGAATGCTCCGGCCGTCCCAACCGATGCGCTCCCCCCACCCCGGCACCCGCAAGTCCTTCAAGCTCATGGCCCCCCCATTCTCGTCGGCCGCAAACACTTTGCCGGGCGGAGCGTACACACGAGGCGCCACATGGTCAAGAACCCGACCCCTTGTGAACGGGTGCAGCGGAGGCTAAAGTGACCGGATGGAACTGGCTCCGCTAACCATCGAGCGACTCATCGAGGCGGCCCGTCGAGCCCAGCAGAAAGCGTACGCGCCATATTCGCAGTTCCCGGTCGGCGCGGCGGTGCTCGCCGAGGACGGGCGGATCTTCATGGGTTGCAACGTGGAGAACAGCTCGTTCGGCCTCACCGTGTGCGCGGAGCGAAACGCCGTGGCGGCGGCGATCGTGGCGGGCGCGCGTCCATCAGCTGTCGCTGTGGTAGCCAGTGCCGCGCCGGTCGCGCCGTGCGGGGCCTGCAGGCAGGTCCTCGCAGAGTTCTCCGCCCAGATGCCCGTGATTCTCGCGACCTCTGTCGGCGACGGCAAACAGGTTACGGGTCTCGATGCGCTCCTGCCCGATGCTTTCCACTTCACCAGGGTCTAAGACTTGACCGCGCGCCGGCGCAGGAATCGGTAGTCCGGCACCTCATACTCCTTGAGCTTGGCGATCAGCGCCCCGCGTGAGATTCCCAGGGTGCGCGCCGCTTTCGACTGGTTGCCCTTGAGCCGGCGCATCACGCGGTCGATGGTCATCCGCTCGACGCGGGGAACGATTTCCTTGAGGCTGTCCGACGCCAGCACGTCGCTCAGACCGGTGACAGCGTCGCCACGTTTAGCGTCGATGAGGGGTTTCCTGGAGGGCAGGTTCTCGCACCTGACCATCTCGCCGTCCGGCGTGGCGGTGACGAGGCGGTTGATCTCGCCGACCAACTCGGCCATCTCTCCCGGAAACGAATGGGCCAGAAGCGTGTTGAGACACTCGAGTGTGATCCCCCGCAGAGTCTTGCCCTGCTCGTCCGCGACTCTTCTGAGCAGGCCGGCTATCAGAAGGGGTAGATCCTCCCGCCGTTCGGCCAGACGCGGCACACGCAGCATGCGGCGGGAGAAGAGAAGGAACAGCGCAGACGCGAACTTGCCCTGTTGAACGAGGGCGAGAGGATCTTCCCCACATGTGACGATCCAGAGGATGGACTGACCACCCGCCGGAGCACGCTGCTGAGCCGAGATCAAGCCGGCGAGCTCCGCTTGCATCGCTAGAGGGAGTCGATCCACGTTCCGCAGTATCAGTGCGCCTCCGCGCGCCTTTCCCAGAGCTCCTTCGGCGCTTCCGGCGAGGCTCGGATGGCCCGCGGGGCCGAACAGAAGGCCGCGCACATGTGCCTCGTCCAACCCCTGGCCGTCGACGACGAGGACGGGGCGTCCCTGCATTGTGCCGATCGCGGCCAGCAAACGAGCCGTCTCGGTGCGACCGACCCCCTCGCCGCCGCAGACGAGGACGGGATCGCCCCCAAGAGCTGCCCCGAGCATCCCGGCCCGCAAGACCTGGACTGCCTGAGAGCTGCCGGGGACATCGGCGTCCAGGCGCTGGGCCGCCTCCTTTTCCCTGCTACCGATCGAAACGTCTTCACGGCCTATGTCGCGCCATCGCATCCCGAGCAGATGCGCCGCCTCGCACAGGAGACCGACGCCTTCGTTTCCGAGGCTGCCGATCGGGCGAGCTGCCACGACCGCCACCAACTCCTGCGCCGGAGAGACAACGGGAACGACGGCGACCGACCCTCCGTCGTGACTGACCTGGGCATACCGCCCGGGCGTCATGAGCTCGCTCAAGACCGAAGGAGCCAGGCGCGGCACGCTGCCGGCCCACACGGAGGCCAGGGCAACGGGTTCACTTTCCGCCCGGGGAACCAGCACTGCCACCTCAACGCCCGGCAGGGCGTCGCGAACAACGCCTATCAGTCTCTGAAAGCAGTCGTGCCGGGGCGCGGCGAGGATCTCGCTGAGCTTGGTTCGCGCCGCGGCGAACCCCGTGGGATCGGGCAGGAACACCGCCTGCTCCGCGACCTCGCGCGCCCTTGCCATGGACCCCGCCGCGGGGGCATCCGCCTTGTCGCCCTCGATGCCCTGGCCGCCGCCCCGGTAAACGAGCGTCACGCCGCCGAGGCGGATCTTGTCCCCAGGGTTGAGGACGCCTCGTGCCCTCCTCTCGCCATTGAGAACCACCGTGAGGCGATCCCCCGTCACAAAGGTGAACACTCCGCCGTTGCGATGGATGACGAGGTGCCGCTCGCCAACGCCCGGAGACCGCACGACGACGTCGTTCTTGCTCGACGATCCCACGGTGATCTGGCTGCTGGAGAGGCGGTACGTCAGCACAGCACCGTTTTCCGACTCAAGTGCGAGCACAACCATTGCACCTCCCATGGGCCTGTTCAATTATACTCCAGTCAGAAACGGCTTCAAGCCCTGAATGTACTCAGATCACGCAATACAGAGTCGGTTCGAGAATGCGGCATGGCCTGTCAAGCATGAGGACTTGTGGACCTGTGATGCCCGCCCACGCGGACACCGCCGGGTCACGCGGGAGCGGTGAGTCGTATCCGAATCGGCAGGATGATCGTTGGCAGACCGCAAAACTGCAGGCGTCGCTGGATCGCGAATGCCGTGTCGTTGTGCAGGAAACGGTAGTAGAATTTCTCCTGCGCGAAGACGAGCTTCCCCAGCAAGAACACGCCCTTCGGAAACTCCCTCTGCACCTCGTGGCACACTTGCTCGGCCTCCAGCACCACGTCCGTCCCGATCCGGTACCGGTACTCAGCCGCAAATCCGAGGCCTCGCGCAAAATCAACGTAGCGCTTCAAGTCCCTCTCCGTGCATGCGATGAGCGAGTCGACCTCGGTCTTGCCCTTGAAGTGACCCGAATCTACGACGCCGACCGAAAAGAAAACCACGTTCTTGTAGTACCCAGGAAAGAGCCTCTGGATCGAGAGCAGGGCGTGCACCCCAAGACCGCCGTATCCGGACACCATGAGGATCGCCACCGGGGTCTTGCGATCGACCGAGGTCGTCACCGGAAGGGCTCCGGCGGTCGGGATCTCCTTCAGAATCGTGTCGAGCTCCGCGATCTCGCGCTGGATGCTCCGGTAGTGTCCCTGCACAAGGAAACACAAACCGATCAGACAGGAAGTGATGGCAAAAGTCAGCCATCCGCCCTCCGCGAACTTCTCATACGTCGTGATTGCCAGGATCGCGACGCAGAGGACGAGAGTCACTGAATGGAGCGCCACCTTGGCCACCCAACGCCGCTCTCGCTGGCGATCCGCCAGCCACATCTTGGCCATGCTGATCTGCGTTAGGCTGAAGGTCATGAAAACGTTGATCGCGTAGAGCACTACGAGGAACGACACGCGGCCCTTGGCGTACACCATCAAGGACGCAGCAGCGGCGGCCATTAAGATGACGCCGTTCTTCGTGACGAGACGCTCGGAGAGGTTGGCGAACGCGTGCGGCATCCATGAGTCCATCGCCATGTTCGACAGCACCCTGGGGCCATCGATGAACCCGGTCTGTGCGGCCACGAAAAGGAGTGACCCTTCCGAAACGAGGGTGATGATCACAAGCCAGGTGCCGATGCTCCAGCCGCCGACCGCCCATGAGCCCATCACCCGTTCGAGGAGCACGGCGTTCATGGTCCTCCCCTCCTCGGGTGACGCGTGCCAGAGGAGGTAGCAAACGAGAATCCCGCCCGCTGCAAACGCCAGGGAGAGCGCCATGTAGGCCATGGTGCGTTTCGCGGTGGCGACCCTCGGTTCTTTCAGGATCTGTAAACCGTTGGACACCGCCTCAATGCCGGTATAGGTTCCGGCTCCCAACGAGTACGCGCGCATGAAGAGCAGGAAAACGCCCAGCGCACCGAACTGGCTCATGTCCCGCGCCATGGCCACGTGGGTGCCGCGCACAACCTCCGGCAGGGCCGAGATGTGGCTCGCGATGCCGTACACGATCAGCGCCGCGTGGGTGAGGATGAAAACCAGGAAGATCGGGAGCAGGATCTTGACCGACTCCTTGACACCTCGAAGGTTGAGCAGGAGGAGCACGCCCAGGATGCCAGGTCGAACGGCACCTTGTACGTCTGCCAGGCCAACGGCAGGAAGCTCAGGATCGCATCGACGCCCGAGCAGATCGAAAGCGTGATCGTGAGAAGGTAATCCACGACGAGGGCCGACCCCGAAACGACACCTGGGAGCGGGCCAAGCAGCTTGCTGGCGACGACATACCCGCCGCCGCCACTCGGAAAATGCTCTACCACGAACGTGTACGAATACGAGAGGAGGATCACCGTGAAGGTGGTGAGCGCTGCCAGAAAGAGCGCCAGGTACTCGTGCCCGAGGATCGCCCTGAACGCTTCGTCCGGGCCGTACGACGAGGAGGAAAGCCCGTCCGCTCCGAGGCCGACCCAGGCGAGGAACGCGACCAGGGACAGCTTGTGAAACACGTTGGGGTCTGTCGGATCCTTCGGCCTGCCGACCAGCAGCTCCTTGAGACCAAATGGGATGGCCCCGTGCCCGTTGACCCGGACCTCAGGCTTCGGCGAGTCTCCGGGAAGCTCCGGCAAGCGTCAAGTCCTCCGTCGGTGAGCCGCGTTCCCACGCCGACGTCACGGCTCACGGAGTGGGGAACATATCACACAGAGCAGTCCGTGGCGCGCAGCCGCGCGGCGGACCGGCGTTTGTCAGTGCCCCCGCTCCCGCGTAGACTAATTTGGATGTGGCGCCCGCCCATCCTCTTGACGCAGTCCATGCCGCCGACCGACGACCCGGCCGTCGCAGCGATCCTGCACGGCCTCGCGAGGGCGACCGGCGCCCGCGGATGCATGCTCTCCCTGCAGCTCCTCCCCGATGGGCCGCGGGCAACCTACGGGTACGGCCAAGACGGACCCCACGCACCGTTGGTCATTCGCCTCGAGACGGCCGAGAGCTTTCGAGGCGCCTTCAAGCTCTACGGGGCCGGCACCGGCCCTGCCGCGAGCCCGTCTGCTCTGGAGTGCATGCGGCCCGTTCTGGAAGGCGCCGTTCTCGCGCTCATCGAGCGCAACAACGCGAGCCACCAAATCGATATCCTCATGCAGATCTTAGGGGCTCAAGAGGAAGCCAACCTCCTGATGGACGCGACGGGCGAGATCCTGTTCGCCAACACCCGCGGGGAGGAGATCCTCTCCTTGCACACGGAACAGCCGCAGGCCCAGCTCGCGAGCGACTGCCGGCCGGCTCCCCTGCTCTCCCTCATCGTGGCCGAGATCGCAAGCCTCCGAGAGTCCGGCGATCGTGTGCGGCGACAGGCGGTGACGACCGGAGACGGTGGGCGGTGGCGGCTGGAAATCGTGGCGCTTTCCGGGCTGGGAAGCATCGGCTACTCCCTCGTCGTCCTCACGCCGATCCGCCTGCCGGATTCCGAGGAGATCCGGCGCCGTTTGACCGGCGCCCAGATCTCGCGCCGCGAAGCCGACGTCCTGGCCTCCGTGCTGAAGGGACACAAGGCCGGCGAGATCGCCGGCCTGCTGGGGATCACCGAGTACACGGTAAAGGACCACCTCAAGCACGCCTACGCAAAGCTCGGCATCACCTCCCGAGGCCAGCTCTTGTCGCGGCTCGCGGTGGCCGTCCCGGGTGCGACCTAGGATCCGGTTGGTATACTCGGGCGTGCTGCGCATCGGGACCATCACCGTCGATTCCCCGCTGATCCTCGCTCCCATGGCTGGCATCACCGATCGGGACTTCCGACTGCTGATCCGGCGAATCGGCGGATGCGGACTGGTGTCGATGGAGTTCATTTCAAGCGAGGGCCTGACCCGGCAACGCCCGAGCACGCTCAAGATGCTGCACTTCGTGGACGAGGAGCGGCCGATCGCCATCCAGATATACGGGTCCGATCCCGCCAAGATGGCCGAGGCAGCCCGGCTCGTCGAGGGAATGGGAGCCGATGTCTGCGACATCAACATGGGCTGCCCCGCCAACAAGGTGCTCAGGGGGTGTGCCGGAGCGGCGCTGACTGCCGATCTGCCTCTGGCCGCGGCCATCGTGCGAGCCGTCCGAGCCAAGATACGGACTCCCCTTACCGTGAAGTTCCGGCTCGGCATGACGGATGGATCCAGGACGTTTCTCGAGCTCGGGCGGATCTGCGAAGATGAGGGGGCCGACGGTGTGACGCTCCACCCCCGAACCGCCAAACAACAGTTCGGCGGACACTCCGACTGGCAAGCCATCGCGCAACTCAAACAGGCGCTCAGCATTCCGGTGATTGGAAACGGCGACGTGACGACGCCCGAGATGGCGCTCGAAATGATGCGCCGGACTGGTTGCGATGGTGCGATGATCGGCAGGGCCAGCCTCACGAATCCGTGGATCTTCAGGCAGGCGAGCGCGCTCCTGCGGGGCGAAGCGGCTGGCCAAGTCGATCTGGCCGAGCGCCGCACCCTGATGCGGTGGCACTTCGACGAGGTGGTCCGGCGGGAGGACGAGCGGACCGCCTTGCACAAGCTCCGGAAGTTCACGGGCTGGTACACCCACGGGCTCCCCGAAGGTCGCAGTCTGCGTCGCCACCTCTCCGAGGTTTCCTCCGCGCAGGAACTGCTCGGCGCCGTCGAGAGCTACTTCGGGAACCGGGGAGCCGCCTGAGATGGCCACTCTGCCGATGAGAATCCCGCCGCGGCTCGACGATCTCACTCCGGACGTCCCTGGGAGCGTGTTCAACGAAGCGTTCAAGCAGGCTAGCGAGCGCCTCGATCGCTTCGTCGGCGCTCTCAGCGTCGAGTTAGCCGCCGGACTCGGCCTCGGTGCCGGGGATCTGCCGCCCGTCGAACGCATTGCTGAACAGCGCGGATGGAGGGACGGGGGAACGCTCCCGCTCCGCTGGCTGCTCGAAACTCTCGAGCTCTATGGGGAAGCCGAGCGCCGAGGCGACGGCTGGCGCCTCAAAGGAGGGGTCCCGCCCGTGTCCTCCGGGCAGCTCAGAGCGGAGGCGGAGCACGCCGTGCCAGCCGCCCGTCCCGCCTACGAGGTTTTCACGCTCTCCGCCGGTTCGCTGCCCGGGGTCCTGAAGGGCGAGCTCCGCGGTGAGGATGCGCTTTTTGGCCCATCTGCAATGGGACTCTGGTTCGACTATTTTTCCAACTCCAACCCTCACTACGCCCCGAACAATCTGGTCACAGCCCTTGCGATCGAACGATCAGTCGGTGCCGGGGCCCGCGTGTTCGAGGTCGGAGGCGGGAGCGGGAGCGCCGCGCTGGCGGTCTTCGACGCCATGGCGGAGGCGCACAAGACCCCATCGAACTACCTTTTCACGGAGCTGCAGCCGGCATTCCTCCGTCGTGGCGTCCGGGCCATCCAGCAGGTGCTGCCCAACGGTTGCGATCTGCGGACGCTCCGCTACGACATCGACGGCGACCCGGCCGCCCAGGGCGTCGAGGCCGGCCAGTTCGACGCGATCCTCGGCGTGAATACCCTCCATCTGGCGCGAGAGGTCGTCGCGACCCTGGGGAGACTGCGCACGCTGCTCCGGCCCGGCGGTGTCCTGGTCGTCGGCGAACTGTTGCGCCCCACGCCGACCGCCGCCGTCCACCTCGAGCTCCCGTTCACGCTTCTGACAACGTACTCCCAGGCCCCGCTAGAAGAAGGTATCCGGGTCCGCCCGGGCTTCATGAGCGCGCGCGGGTGGAGACGGGCGCTCGAAGCCGCCGGGTTCACCGAAATCTCCATCCTGCCCGCGGAGATCGAAAGGTGCGCCCAGATCTACCCGGGCTTCTATTGCGGCGCTATCACGGCCCGCGCCTAGCGCGCTCAGCTGCGGACGCGAACGCGATAGGTCAGCTTCGCCTCGCCGTTTGCCGCGACCGGCACGGAAAACGAGATCCCGGACGCCGAGAGCTTCTCGAAGGGGTGGGAGCTCGAGATCATCTCCCAGTCGCCCCCGACCTGCTCCCGCACCTCGACCGTGACCGGGCTCTCTTTGTGGTTGCGCAGGGTAATCTCGAACGCGTCCTCGTAGAGGTTGTCGGCGAGCTTGCGGTAGTCGGTCTGCCTCCGCTCGGCAATCACGTCGAAGGCGTTGCCCATCGTCACCTTGACGAGCTCGTCCTTGGGGGTGTGCTCGATGCGGTCCTCACCCACGAACTGAGCGGTACCCCTCCGATCACGCTGGTACAGCCGGACCACGCCGGCAGGCAGGGCCATGCCGAGGTGATTGTCGGCTCGATTGGCGAGCTCGACGTCCACCCGCACGTCCTGCTTCTGTTTGCCGATGCGCTGGACATACCACCACTGAGGGCTCTCGACCACGTAGCGCCGAACGGCCCTCACGCCTTCCGCCTCGAGCAGCGCGACCTGCTTCTGCTGCCGGTCCCTGATTGTGGTGGCGCGCTCGAGCGTGTAGAGGTGATATTCGGCGAGAGTCTCCTCCCGCATCTCCGCGGAAGCCGCCTTGGCCGCCATCATCATTGGCTGCGGCATCGGCCTGGGGCCGGGCGCCAGGTGCACGTCACCCGCGACCAGTTGCAGCGTGGCGTCCGGGTACGACGCTCCCGAGGTGTTGTCGAGAGTCACCCAACCCAGGAAGCCGCCCACGTCCCCGCCAGCGCCCAGCGTGAGCACGTAGTCCGCCTTCCAGGTGACGCCGGTGGTCAGGTACGTCGCCTCCAGCCGCCTCTCGCCTGCCCTGTCGGAGTCAAGGAGCCAGACAAGCGTCGGTCGCTCGCGCAGGTTCTCGGGGAGCTCGCCGAACACGAGTTCGCGGAACGGCGGGTTCGAGACTATCTTGTCCCCGATTCGCCACACGGTGCCGTTTTCGATCGACAGGAGCCGCCCGACCAACTCCTTCCGTGTCGTCGTGCCGGGCGAGGCCCCCGGCTCTTCGGTCACCAGCGTCACGTCGCGACCGAGGTACTTCCCCATCAGCGTCTGGGGCGAGAGGAGATCGTATTCGTAGTTCTGCTCGAGGACCTTGACCCCTTCACCTCCGATCGCGACCGTCTCGGGCATCACGTGCTCCGCGATGTCGCGAAACTCGAGCGCAACCGTGCCGGCCGGCAGTGTAATCGGGCGGGAGTCGCGAACGAGAGCCCGGCCGACGTTGTAGACGGTGAGGGACAAAGTCCGGCCCTGGCCTGCCTGGGAGACGAGCGGAGGCGTGCCGCCGGCCGACGCGAGACGTCCGGCAGCCAGCACGAAGCCCACCACGAGGCCCACCTTCATAGTTCCCTCCTATCCGCGACCTTCCAGGACCACCGCGGTCCCCGCCGTGCCACCAACGACGCGGCCGATCACCACTGCAGCAACGCCTTGCCGCCGGCACGCCTCCGCATACCTCTCGACGGACTCGGGCGCGATCGCCGCGAGCAGGCCGCCCGAGGTTTGCGGATCACACAGGAGCATTCCGGTCAGGTCGTTCACACCGCCCATCTCGACCTTACCGGCCACCCAGTTCCGGTTGGCGATCAGCCCTGCGGGGACCGAACCGGCCTCGGCGGCCGCCCGAGCGCCCGGCAACAGCGGCACGGTGGATGCGTCGATTTCGAACCTCACGCCGCTCGCATCGGCCATCTCGAGCCCATGGCCGAGCAGACCGTATCCGGTGACGTCGGTGAGCGCGTGGATCTCCAGGCCCTGGCACGCCTCGGCGGCTGCCCGGTTCGTGGCGATCATCGAGGCGATCATCGCCTTGCGCTCCGCCTCACCGAGCGTTCCCCGTTTCAACGAGGTCGCGAGGACGCCGGTTCCGATGGCCTTTGTCAGCACCAGCACGTCGCCGACCCTCGCGCCAGCGTTGGTGAGCACCCTGTCCGGGTGCACGAGGCCGGTGACTGCGAGGCCGTAGGTGAATTCGGGGCCCTTGATGGTGTGGCCGCCCAGCGGCAGGACACCCGCCTCCCGGAGGACGGTGAGCCCGCCAGCCAGGGTTTCCCTTAGAACTCCGAGCGGGAGGGTTTCCTTCGGGAAAGCACAGATGGCCAGCGCCGAAAAAGGCTTTGCACCCATCGCGTAGACGTCGGAGAGCGCGTTGGCGGCAGCGATCCGGCCAAAGTCGAAGGGGTCGTCGACCACCGGCGTGAAGAAGTCCACCGTCTGGACCAAGGCCAGTTCATCCGTTAGGCGCACGACACCCGCATCGTCGAACGTCCCCGGCCCGACCAGGAGCCGGGGGTCAGCGATTGCCGGAAGCTCTGAGAGCACCTCGTGCAGGTCCGCCGGACCCAGTTTGGACGCTCAACCGGCGCAGCTCACCAGGTGCGTGAGCTTGAGGATCTCGTCGCGAGTCATCGAATGAGTATAACCATGAGAACATGCTATAATGCCATAAGTGTAATGCTCTTGTGACATATTCCGATCGACTTCCGTATAGGTATACGGAACACTAGTGACGCCGCGTCGGGAGGTGGGCATGATCCGAGGATATGTTCGCGAGCGCGTCCGGGCCGGCGGCATCGAGCTCCTGGCCACCGGTCTCCTGCTCCTCATGCTGCTTTCCGCCCTGCTCTCCTGAACCCCCTGCTAGACTCCTCCGTGAGGCTGCGGCCTTGCGGAGGAAACGATGGCGGACCGCCTCAACGCAACGCTCTCCTGGCAATCCGGTTTCAGGTTCGAGGCGATCTCGGGCAGCGGACACCGCCTCACCGTGGACTCGCCCGGCCGCCCCGGCCACCAAGGCCCCTCCCCGATGGAGCTTCTGGCGATCGCCGTCGCGGGCTGCACCGCGATGGATGTCGTCGCCATCCTGGAGAAGATGCGACAACCGCCGGCCGGGCTCGACGTCGAGGTGTCCGGCGAGCGCTCGCCCACGAATCCGAAGTACTTCGCCTCCCTGTCGATCGTCTATCGTTTGCGCGGAAGCGGCCTTTCCCGGGAGAAGGCGGAGCGCGCGGTCGAGTTGTCCCGCTCCACGTACTGCTCGGCCCTCGCCTCGCTTCGCCCGGATTGCAAGGTCACGAGCTCGATCGAGCTATTGGACGGTTAGCGCAATAGTTGGGACGGGCGGACGAGCCGCACGTCCGGGCCGAGCTTCGGCAACTCGTGTGCCAGGATCTCTATCGTGAGCGGGTGAACGTGGCCGATCGCCACCGCGCTTCCCTGCGCCCTTGCCCGCGCCACTGCCTGCTCGAGCGCGTGTCGGATCGCTTCGGGCTCACTCACAACGTCGAGGAACACGTCCCGCCGGAGCGCGGGGATCCCGTTCTCCCGAGCGACCTGCTCGGCGACAGAGTCGGGAGTGGTTCGCGAGTCCAGGAAGTAGAGCCCTCGCTCCCGCAACACGGACATTACCGCACGCATCGCGGCAGCGTCCGCGGTTGCGCGCGAGCCCATGTGATTGTTCATGCCGCGAGCACCCGCTACGACCCCGAGAGCCCGCTCGACACGTACGCGGATCTCGTGCGCGGGGAGCCCGACCTCGACCGCGCCCTCGCCGGGCCCGGGTCCCTGGGTTCCCAAGGGCTCCATGGGCATGTGCAGCAGCACCTCGCGCCCCTGCGCGCCCAGCCCCCTCGCCACCTCCGCCGAACGGAGGGCGTTCGGCAGGACCGCGACCGCGACCGCCGTCGGCAATTCCTCGGTTTCGCGCACCACCTCCATCGACGCGCCCGCATCGTCCAGCACGATCGCCAACCGAGCACCCGATGCACGCTGCCTTGCCTCCATCTCGGCGCGCTTCCCGGCCGGCGGCGGCTCCTCGCCCAGGACCAGGATCCGCCAGTGCGAACCCCCGACGTCCCCCTCCAGCCTGGCGAGCCCGTATCCGCCCTTTTCCATGAGGGGACGGGGCTCCAGGCGACCGCCCAGGTTGTGGGCGCGGGCTTCCAGGTCCAGGACGAATCTCTCGGTTTGAAACCCCCGAGGCGCGTGGACGGTAACGAGGGAGAGCGACGCCCCCCGTTCCATCGATGTCTCCGCCGTGACCCGCTCGAGCCCGCAACCGAGCCGGGCTGCGACGGCGCGAACTACCTCGCCCGCATCGGCGACCGCCGGCGCCTGAGCCGGTCGCCTTACGCGCCAGGCCAGATACGTCACGACCACCAGCGCCAGGACGACGAGAGCCGCGGCGACGGCGCTGCGCCGCCGGGCTCCTCCGCCTCTGGTCCGGGTGACCGCCGGCCGCCTACGCCGCTTGCTTGACGACGGTGACACCACCGGCCAGCTCCAGGGCGCGCTCCAGCACCGCGTCGACCTCCTTACGAGACCGAATCCGCTCGTCGGGCTTCAATCCCGTCCCCAGAAGCGGGTTCCCCCCGGGCGCAACGCCCCACTCAACCGCGAGCCAGGCTTCGCCCCCGGCACCCTTCATCGGTCGCCGCTGGCCGGTATCGCCGTAGCTCTCTCCACCGACGAGCGTGGCGCCCCTTGCCTTCAGCAGCCCGGCGAGCAACTCCGCGGACCCCGCTGTCGTGCTGTCGAGGCACACCACCACTTTCCAGGTTCGTGAGGGGCCCCTGGCTTTCAGCGTTTCGCTCTTTCCGCCGCGCATCTCCATCCTGAGCTCGGAGTCGCCTCCGACGATCTGGCACGCGGCTTCTGCCGCGCCATCTGGTGTGCCGAGGGCGACGCCGCGCAGGTCAACTACGATCCCCGGGGCCGTTGCGCCGGCCTCAAGCGACTGGGCCAACTTTGAAGCACCGGCGCTGTCCACCATCGCCAACCTTGCCACGACGATCCCGTTCCTCACCTCGGTCGCCGCGCCGGGTGCCGGGAACGGGGTCGACTTGAGCTCGACGGGACGTTTGCCGGCGAGCTGTCTGTCGATGACGTCGAGGCTCGCGGCACCCGTGTTGCGCTCCGCCGCATCCAGCAGCAGGAGGGCGCGCCAGAGAGGCCGGGCGCGGACCGGCTCGCTGCCCACCCGCTCGATCAACTCCCCGGGCACGATCCCTGCCTTGGCCGCCGCAGATTCCGCAATCACCTGCAGGACGAACGGGTACGAGGAGCGCTTGCCGAGCACCATTCCGAACGGCGGGAGCGCACGAGCCCGAACGCGGGCGTACTCCGCGGCCACGTCGTCCGGCACCCACTGGCCGCCCGGGTCCGCAGCCTCGACCAGGCCGCCCATTGCGCCCAACTCGAGCCTCTCGATCGGGACCTCCTCCACGTAGGAAGATCGCACCAGCGAAACCACCTGTCCAAAAACCGCCATGAGCCGGTACACCCCGCGACCGGTCCCGCCAGCGGCCCCGGAAGCGAGCGCGACCACCCCGATGATCACCGCCACAGAGATCGCCAGAAACACCCACCTTTGCCTCACCGCCACCTCACTTCCCCGCCGGTTTGAGCCAGGTCAGGGGGTCTTGCGCCTGCTGCCCGACCCGGATCTCCAGATAAACGCTTCCCCCGCCGTCCTCGTCTCGTCCAACGATGCCTACAGGATCTCCGATTCCGACCCGTTGACCCGGGCGCACAAGCATACTAGCAAGCTTCGCGTAGAGCGAGTAGATCTCGCCCGAATGCTGGACGATCACGAGGTTTCCGTAACCCTTGAAGAACTGGGCGAACGACACTCGACCCGAAGCCACTGCGAGGGCGTGCTCTCCCGGCACCGCGGCGAGCACCGCGCCATGGGAAACCGTCACGGTGCCGTACTGCGGGTCGCGTTGGGGGCCGAACCGACGCAGAATCCGCATTTCGCCGACAGGCCAGCGGAGACCGCCGCGCAGCAGCCTGACCTCCGATCCGAGCGACGCCTCTTCCTGGGTCACCACGCCCCAAAGCCGTTCGAGCCGCTCCTCGGCTTCCTGGGCGCCGGCGAGAGCCGAAGCGCTCTGCCGCCGCTCCTTTTCGATGGCGGCAAGCCTGAGCTCCACTCTGGCTTTCGTCTCCTCGAGTTCCCTCTGACGCTCCGCGAGGCGCGCGGCGGTCGTCGAAAGCTCCTCCCGCCGCGCTGAGAGTTCCGAAAGCGTCGCCTCGCGGCGGCCCATGAGGGCGGCGGCATCGTCGCGCCTCCGCTTCTCCTCGCGAAAGACCGCCAGCGCGACCGTCACCCGCCGAGTGATGTCGTTGCCCGATCCGATGGCCTCGACCACCAGGGGTGCGAGCCCGGCGCGACCGAGCGCGGCGAGAAGCGAAAGCTGGAAGCGCAGTCTCTGCACGGCTGCCTCGAGCTCGGCCTGTGAGGCCTCCGAGGCCTTCGCCGCCGCCGCGACGGCTTGCGAAGCTTCCCGCTGCTCAACCTCCGCCTCGCGGACGTGCCCCGCCGCCACGCGAACCTCGAGAGCGAGCCGCTCTCGGTCCCGCCCGAGCCCGCTCTGGACCTCCTCGAGCTTCTTGAGCCGTTCTTCCAACTCCTTGACGTCGCGCCGTGCGTTCGCAAGGTCGGGGGGCACGGCGGCTTGCTGGCCGAGCGCGCCCGCGCTCAGCGCCACGACCCCCGCCAGCAGGCCCAGCCGCCTCACACCCCTGCGCCTCGCCCGTCACTGACGTCGAGAGCACGGGCGGCGAGCTCGTGAAACCTGCGCCGGAGCGGGTGCAGGTCGCAGGTTCGCCCGCCCGGGTGAAGGCGATTGGCCAGCAGCACGAACACACGCCCATCCTCGGGATCGGCCCAGACCGACGTCCCCGTGAAGCCCGTGTGGCCGAATGCCCTTTGGGAGAGTGCTGGGCCGGCAGAGCACCCGGGGCTCGCGGCGAGCTGCCAACCCAGGCCTCGCGCCTGCTGAAGACCCCGTGTGAAGCAGTTCGTCGCCAGCTCCGCCTCCTCCGAGCTGAGCACATCGCCTCCGCCCGGCAGGTACTCGCCGGCCAGCCGCGCAACGGCCGCGGCGGATCCGAAAAGTCCCGCGTTGCCGGCCGAGCCGCCCAGCGCACGGGCGTTCCCATCGTCGCACGGCACCACGCCGAGGACCGCCGGGGGCGGCGCCCCATCGAGCCGCCGGTCTGTGAGGAGTCGCGTCTCGACGAACCAGTTCGTCTCCCCCCCGGCAACGCCCGTGCCGACGCTCGGGGCGAAGCCCAGCTCCTGCGCGATGCCGAGCGGCTCCGCGATCAGTTCGCGGAAGAGAGTCCGCAGATCGGCGCCGCTGGCGCGCTCGAGTGCGATAGCGGTCGCGATGAACCCCAGGCAGGAGTACTCCACCCTTACGCCCGGCGGCGTTCCGGGACGGATCCCGCGCAGGCTCTCCAAGTATCCTTCGCGGGTCGCAGGGCCGAGCGCGTAGAGCGGGGCCCACGCAGGGAAGCCGCCCGTGTGGGTCGCGCACTGAAGGAACGTGACGTCCTGCCACGGACTCCCCGCCAGCTCAGGCAGAGTCTCGGAGATCGGGGCTTCCAGCTCGAGCCCGTCCCGGCGCGCCATGAGCAGCAGGGTGGCGGTGGCCAGCGGCTTGGTGAGCGATGCGAGGTCGAACTGGAGGTCGGCCACAACCGGCGCACCCTGCAATTCGGCCACGCCTGAGCACCAGCACCGCCCGCGGCCGCCGCCCCGAACGGCCAGCCCGATCCGTCCGACCGCCAGTCCTGATTGGCCGGCGCGCCCCAAGAGCGCCGCGACCTGGTCGGCGCCGGACTCCTCGCGATCCATGCCTGTCACCCTACCCCGGAAGACTCGGCGCTGTCCACCGGGCCGGCGGCGCAGTGCTACGCTGCGGTCGTGAACGGAACGGTGCGACGGCTCGCCAGGGTTGCTAAGACGGTCCTCGGCACCTCGTATTCCAGGGCCAAGCAGGAGGTCCTGGTGGGCCATGTCCTCGTGAACGGGGTCGTATCGACCGATCCCGGAGCGCTCGTCGTGCCAACCGACGTCGTGACGCACGACCCCGGCCTGCCTAAGCGGGCACGCGCTCCCAAGGTGCCACCCATCCAGGTCGTCCACGCCGATTCCGACATCTTGGTTGTCAACAAGCCCGCCGGTCTGCTCATGCACCCCACGGCCGAAGGCGATGAGGACACCGTTGTGAGCCGGGCCGGCGCCGAGATCGAGCGTCGCACTGGGCGTCACCGGCGCGTCCTCGTCGTACACCGCCTCGATCGCGACACCTCGGGCCTTCTCGTCCTCGCGTTGTCTCACGACGCCGCGGAAAGCCTGCAAAGACAGTTTCGCGCTCATAGCGTCGGCCGCAAGTACATCGCCATCGTTCGCGGTCAACTGCCCGACGAGTGTCTCGTGGACCGCGCAATCGGCCGGCCACGCCCCGGCGCCCGCCGCGCGGCGCTCGCGCCCGGAGGCGGGGGCCGATCCGCTCGTACGGTTCTCCGCCCGCTCGAACGCCTCGGCCCGCTTTCGCTGGTCGAGGCGGAGCTCGGGACCGGAAGGACGCACCAGGTTCGAGTCCACCTGTCCTACCTCGGCCACCCCGTGCTGGGGGACAAGGTGTACGGCGAGCCTGCGAGCGATCCTTTCTCGATCGGCCGCGTCGCGCTGCACGCCGAGACTCTGGGGTTTGTGCACCCCCGGACGGGAGAGAGGCTGCTCTTCCGACAGCCGCCGCCCGACGACTTCAAGGACCTCGTGGTGCGGCTGCGTCGCCGGTTCCGCGTCACGCCCGAGAAGCCCGGCGCCGCGCCGCCTGCGCGTCGAGATCCAGAGCAAAACGCAGCGGCCACCGAGCCGCCTCGCCCGCGTAGCCGACGCCCACTCTCGGCAGGCGCCTCACCGAGCCACGCCGGCACCCGAACCCGTCCGAGGCCAGCCAGATCCCGCCCGCGAGGGTCAGATCCGCGCCGTTGAGCGCCCGGTCGATCGCCAGCCCCTGACAGAGCTTGGCCGGACCGTCGAGGAGCTGCCGCCCCGTCCTGCCTCCCCGCCGGACGGCGATGAGCGGTTCGCCGTGCACCGGAACCGCGCCCCGAAGCAGCACCGCCTCGGGAATGCCCACTTTCCGAGTGACGACGTTGCAGCAGAAGTGGATCCCGTATGTGAAGTAGACGTAAAGGTAGCCTCCGTCGCCCCACATCACCTCGTTCCGCGGCGTGCGGCGGCCGCCAAACGTGTGCGCGGCCGCGTCGCCGATCCCGAGATAGGCTTCGACCTCCGTCAGGCGCACCGCGACGCGCCCTTCGGGCAGGTCCCGGATCAGCAGCTTCCCGAGCAGATTTCGGGCCACCGTCGCGGTCGCGCGCTGGTAGAATTCCTTCTCCAGCGGCGCGAGCGCGGCGAGCGCCCCGCCGGAGAGGGGTTCCTCCATGGGCTTACGGACGGTGTGCGTCACCGGAGGCGCGGGTTTCATCGGCTCCCACGTGGCCGACGCGCTGCTCGCTCAAGGCCACCGTGTCCTGATTGTTGACGACCTTTCCTCGGGGCGCAAGGAGAACATCCCGGCGGCCGCGGAATTTCATCAGCTCGACATCCGGTCCCCCGAGGCGGCCTCGCTCGTTCGCGACACCGGCGTCGAGGTGCTCGTGCACCATGCGGCTCAGATGGACGTCCGCCGCTCGGTTGCGGATCCCGTGCACGACGCTAGCGTCAATGTCGTCGGGACGCTCAACCTGGTCGAGGCGGGGAGGCGCGGCTCCCTCAAGCAGGTCGTGTTCGCCTCCACCGGCGGCGCGATGTACGGCGAGCAGGAGCATTTTCCTGCCGACGAGGGACACCCGACCAGACCGCTCTCGCCTTACGGCGTTGCCAAGCTCTCGGTCGAGCGCTACCTCTACTTCTTCCACGCTGAGTACGGCATCGATGCGGTCGCCCTGCGATACGCGAACGTCTACGGACCGCGCCAGAACCCGCACGGCGAGGCCGGGGTCGTGGCGATCTTCCTCGACCGTCTTCTGAGCTCGAAGGAAGCGGTGATCAACGGCGACGGGCTCCAGACCCGGGACTACGTCTACGTCGAAGACATCGTCGCCGCCAACCTGGCGGCCCTCGGGCGGCCCGGGTTCTCGACCTACAACGTCGGCACGGGTCGCGAGACGACGGTCGTGGATCTTTACCGGATCCTGGCCGATGCGGTCGGCATCGCGCGGCCCGCAACCCACGGGCCGGCAAAGGCCGGCGAGCAACGCAGGTCGGTCATCACGTCCGACCTTCTCGCCAGGGACCTGGGGTTGCGTCCCCGAGTCCGCCTCGAGGACGGGCTCAGGCGCACGGCGGCGTGGTTCGCAGCACGGACCGCCGCCGGGCGGTAGGCTCGAGCGTCCCACTCCGCCAGTCGGAGCCTGTAGCTCAACGCCCGCGCAAACGCTCGATCTTCCGGCGCGCGCGCTTCTCGGGCCGCCCACTGCCACGGGGGGGCGCCGGGGGTGGTGCGAAGCGCTCCAGTCGGCGGAGCTCCAGCTCCTCCTCGGTCGGCTGCGGGGTCACGTCCTCGTAGAGCTCCCGCGCGAGGGCCCTGGCCACGTGGGTCTCGCGCACGGACCGGACGATCAGATCGCGGCGCAAGCCGGGGGCGACGGTCACCTGGATGCGGTCTCCCGGGCCCACGAGCCGGTGCGCCTTGGCTCGCTCGCCGCCCACTTCGACCTTGCCCCCCTCGCAGAGCTCCTTGGCCTGGGACCGCGTCCTCGCGATGCAGGCAACGTCGAGCCACACGTCGAGCCGAACACTCTCGGACATGCTGCGATTGTAACGGCACCGAGCGCAGGAAAAGAAGGAGCCGGCACGATTCTCCGGCTCCCTCCCACCCAAGCTTGCCTGGCTCGTTACTCGGGGGAGCCCACCCCCGCGTACTGCACTGCGACCTGCGACACCTCGCCTACGGGAGTGATGATCACGTTCACCGTTCGCTTCCCGCCATCCGCCTTCGCGTTGAGGTTCGCGAGCCGGACCATACCCTGCATCGAGGTCCGTTCCACGGTGAAGCCGCCCGCCTTGAGTCCGCGCTCGTAGAAGGAGAGCACCTTGTCGGTGGGGTCGGCCGTCTGGAACGAGTAGTGGCCGATGAACCCCTCGGCCGTCTTCTGCGAAGCGGTCACCAACGACTTTCCGCCGGGGTACGTCGGGACCCAGGACGGTGGCTTCTCGCCCTCGGCGTTCCCGAAGGTCATCGACCCCTTGTCCGACTTGATCCGAAATCCTTCCTGCCCCTGCTGGCCGCTCCCTTCGAACGTGACCTCCTCGCCCTTCTCGTTCTTGAACTTGAGGCGGCCCTGCTTGATGTCCTGGGCGTTCATCGTGAGCTCTTCGCCGGTCTTCTTGTTGCGAATCGTCACGGTACCCGCATCGTCGTCGCTTGAGACAACCTCGAGTTCCGGGTTGGCCATGACCGCAATCTTGGCGGCGAACACCGCCGGGTTCTTCTTGGCGGACGCGGCGTACCCCTTGATCTTGTGGGCGCCCCAGTAGAGAAAGACCGCGAAAATGATGCCTACGATCACGATGAGACCGCCGCACCCCGCCAGAATCCAGACGAGCGGGCTGGACCCCTTCTTCTGTGCGGCGGGGGCCACGGGTTGGGCCGGAGCCGTCGGCGCCGGGGGTTGCGGTGTGTTGCTTGCCATGTTCATGCCCTCCCTGTCGTTCACTAGATGATGAAAAGGCTTCCGTTCGACCGTGCTTTGTCGGCAGATTATATCGTAAGAACCTCGACCCCGGACGCCACCGGTTGCAACCTGGGCTCGGACTCAGGACAATTGGAGCCGCATCGCGCAAGGGGGGAACCATGAGCGACAAGGTCTACAAGAGAATCGAACTGGTGGGGTGCTCGACGGAGAGCGTGGAGAAAGCGGTGGAAGCAGCGATCGCCAAGGCGTCGGAATCGCTGCACGGGCTGTCGTGGTTCGAGATAACGGAGGTCCGTGGGGCGATCCGGGACGGCAAGCCCTCCGAGTGGCAGGTGACGCTCTCCGCGGGGTTCAAGCTCGATTGATCGAGAGACGGTTCGAAGGTTCGAACGTTCACAGGTTCAAACGTTTACAGGTTCAGACGTTCAGCTCCAGCAGAGGAGCGGACGAGCTATGAATGACAGATGCGGGTGCTGCCCGTAGGTCCTCCGCGCCTCAGCTGCTCCTGAACCTCTGAACCTTCGAACCTTGGAACGTTCGAACGGAGCTTGCGCGCCGGTCACCTACGCGCAAGCTCCGCGACGCCATCGAGCAGCCTCTCAATCTCGCCCCGCGTGTTGTACATCGAAACCCCGGTGCGGAGAACGCCGCCACTTTCCGCCAGACCGAGCACCTCGATCGCCCGTGCGGCGTAGAAGTCTCCGTCCCACACGAGCACGCCGCGCTTCCCCAGCGCCTCGGCCGCCTCACAGGGACGGACACCGTCGATCGTGATCGAAACCGTCGGCGCGCGCCACGGCGAGGCGAAGTCCTGCCCCCATGCCGTCACACCCGGCACCCGGCTGACGTGGTCCCGGTAGAACGCCGCCAAGCCGTGCTCGTGCCTCGCGATCGCCCTCATCGCCGAGACCAGACGTTCGCGCAGCGCGGCGCCGTCGCCCCACGACGCGATGTACTCGATCGCGGCCCTCACGCCGGCGATCGCGGCGTGGTTGAGGGTTCCGGTCTCGATCCGGTACGGCGAGACGTCGTCCTGCGTCCGCAGCTTGTCGGTCCGCAGGCGGTCGAGCAGTCCGGGCCGCGTGTAGAGGATCCCAACGTGCGGTCCGTAGAACTTGTAGGCCGAGCACAACAGGAAGTCTGGATCGAGGTCCGTCACGTCGATCGGGAAGTGAGGCGCGAAGTGCACCGCGTCGACCAGGAGCCACGCTCCGGCCGCCTTCGAAAGCTGCCGGGCCAGGGGGACGTCGTTGACCGTTCCGAGTGCGTTCGAAGCGTAGCCGATGGCGACGAGCCTCGTCCTTGCCGTGATCTTTGACCGCATGTCGCATTCGTCGAGGCGGCCATCCGGCAGTAGAGCGACTTCCTTGACGACAACGCCCATGTCTCGCAGGCCGAGCCACGGGGCGCGGTTCGCCTCGTGGTCCAGCTCTGTGATCACGACCTCGTCGCCCGGCTTCATCTCCCTCGCCAGCGCGTGCGAGAGCGCGAAGGCAAGCGTGGTCATGTTGGCCCCGAAGGAGATCTCCCGCCACGACGGCGCGCCGACGAACGCCGCGACGGTCTCGCGTGCGGACCTCACGAGTGCGTCCGACTCGCGTGACGTCACGAAGGCACCGTCGGTGTTCGCGTTGCAGGTGCGGTAGTAGCTCGATATCGCCTCGATCACACTTGCGGGAACCTGCGACCCCGCAGGCCCGTCCAGGAACGCCAGCGGCACGTCGTTCTCGGTCCGTTCGAGCGCCGGAAAATCCTGTCTGCACCTCTGGGCCTCGATCTCGGTGAACGCCATCTCCCCTCCCCTGCGGCCCTGGGAACCGATTCGTGCCGGACCTTCGCCGGCCCGACATGGTCCCGCCCGGAGCGCCGGCCGCGCCCAGCGCAGGAGTAGCATAGACCGCCGGCAGTGGAAGGGCCGGATTCCTTTCACGGCAGACGGAGGATTGCGTGAACGGGACGCCTCGGAACGACGTCGCCCGCTTCCGCAGGAACTGGCAGGAGGAGATCGACAGCGCGGCGATCTACGCGGCGATCGCTCAGGTCGAGAAAGCCGAGAAGCTCGCCGAGGTGTACCGGCGCCTGTCCGCCTCCGAGGAGACGCACATCCGTTTCTGGGAGGGCAAGCTGCGCGACGCCGGGGGGCGCGTGCCCCACCGCCGCCCGAGCCTCCGATCCCGGCTGATCGTCGCGCTTTCCAGGCGGTTCGGCACGCAGTCCGTGGTCCCGATGCTGGCGATGAAGGAGCAGGCCGGCCGGCACGACTACGACGACCAGCCGGAAGCCCTGGCGGCCAACCTCCCGGCCGTTGAGAACTCGCACGCCCGCCTGCTCGCCACGATCTCCCACGCCCGCGGCTCCGGCATGGAGGGCGGCCTCCTGGCCCGCCTCGAGGGACGCCACCGGGCCGTCGGCGGCAATGCGTTACGGGCGGCTGTCCTGGGCGCGAACGACGGGCTCGTTTCGGTACTCAGCCTCGTGATGGGCGTCGCCGGCGCGCACTCCTCCAACCGGGCGATCCTGATCGCAGGCCTGGCCGGCACGCTCGCTGGAGCGTGCGCCATGGCGATGGGCGAGTGGCTCTCGGTCCAGAGCGCTCGCGAGCTCGCCCAGCGCCAGATCGACATCGAGCGCGACGAGCTTCGAGAAGCCCCGAAGGAGGAACAGGAGGAGCTCTCACTGATCTACCAGGCCAAGGGGCTCGGGAAGGAGGAGGCGGACACGCTCGCAGCGAAGCTGATGGCCGACAAGGACAACGTGCTCGACACCCTGACGCGCGAGGAACTCGGCCTCGACCCAACCGAGCTGGGCGGCTCGGCCTGGGAAGCGGCGATAACTTCGTTCTTCCTCTTCTTCACCGGCGCGATCGCACCGGTGGCGCCGTTCCTGTTTCTGTCCGGAGCGCCCGCCGTGGTCACCAGCCTCGTTGCGAGCGGCCTGGCGCTTTTCGCAACGGGCGCCGCCATCACTCTTCTGACCGGCCGTGGCGTTCTCTACTCGGGAACCCGCCAGCTCTTGATAGGATTGGGGGCTGCCGGCGTCACGTTCGGGATCGGGCGCCTGATCGGCATCTCTGTGGGTTGAGCCCAAGGAAGTGGGTTCCCGGCGTTCAACCCGCACTGTGAAAGTTCGGTGAAGGCAGCGCCGTTGTGGAAGAAAGGCCTGAGCGGTTCCGTCTTGACGGGATCGTACGGGGGGATCAAGCTCCCGCGTCGGACAAGCAGAATCGGACGGAGCCAATGACAGGACACCCCACAGCCCCGACATCCAGCGAAAGAAACGCAGTTCCCCACACCGCCTCCCCGGTCTGGCTGGGCGTGGCCTTGACCCTGGTAGGAGTCGTGCTCGCGCTGGTTGCGCTCCGCCTCCGCCCGCCGGCACCGCTGAGTACCGATGCCCCCGTCGGCGAGTTCTCCGCCGGCAGGGCGTTCGAGGTGCTCCGCGCGCTTGCCGGAAGCGGGGCTCCGCACCCGCTGGGCAGCGTTGCGTCCGCCAGCGTGCGGGAACGCGCGGTATCCCGTCTCGAGGCACTGGGCCTCCCGGTGGAGGTTCAGCGGGCTTTCGTCTGCGGGGAGGGCTACCCCGTCTGCGGGAATGTCGCCAATCTCCTCGCCCGCCTGCCCGGCAGGTCCGCAGGGCCGGCGGTCCTGCTCGCCGCGCACTACGATTCCGTGCCGGCGGGGCCCGGCATCGCCGACGACCTGGCCGGCGTCGCCGCGATCATCGAGGTGGCCCGCGCGCTCCAGGCGGGCCCCGCGCCGCGCAACCCGGTCGTCTTCCTGCTCGACGAAGGCGAGGAGGCCGGCCTGCTAGGCGCCCGCGCGTTCGTCGCCGGGCACGCCTGGGCGCGGGAAGTCGGGGCGGTGATCAACCTGGAGGCCCGCGGCACCGGAGGCCTGAGCTTCATGTTCGAAACGAGCGACGACAACGCATGGCTGGTCGATGCGTACGCCCGCGCCGTGCGACGGCCCGCCGCCCTCTCGCTCACGTACGAGGTGTACAAGCGCCTCCCAAACGACACCGACCTCACGGTGTTCAAACGCGCGGGCATGGCTGGGATGAACTTTGCCTTCATCGACGAGGTGTCGCACTATCACACGCCGCTCGACGACCTCGCGCACCTCGACACCGGCAGCTTGCAGCATCAGGGCGAGAGCGTTCTCGCGGTGACGCGTGTCTTGGCAGAGACCGAGCTGTCGCACCCTCCAAGGGGTCAGGCCAGCTACCAGGACATCCTCGGCTTCGCGCTGTTGAAGTGGCCATCCGGGGCGGGCACGCCGCTCGCCCTGGCCGGTGGACTGCTCTTGCTGGCGCTCGCCGCGCGGTGGGTGTCGAGCCGGCGAACAACGGTCCCGGCGATCCTCTCAGGCGTCGGAGGTTTCCTCGCCGTCGTCGTTGCGGTACCCGGGTGTGGGTTTCTCGTGACCCGGCTCGTCGAAGCTCTCGCCGGGGCGTCAGCCCCGTGGGCCGCGCACCCCCTCCCGGCCCAGTTCGCGCTGTGGGCCGCAACGGCTTCGGCCGGGGGCGCCGTCGCGAGCCTGGCCGCACGCCGCGCGGGTTTCCTCGGCCTGGCTGCCGGCACCTGGCTCGGATGGAGCGTCCTCACACTCGCTACCGCAACGGTCATTCCGGGAGCCGTCACGGTGTTCCTGATCCCTCTGATGGCCGCCGCGCTCCTGCTCGTCGCTGCGGAGTTCGCACCTGCCGCGCGGGCCGGCGGCGCAACGGGCGCGGCGTGTGCTTTGATCGTCGGCGTGACGGCCGTGAACTGGCTGCCGCTCGCGTTCCTGCTGCAGTCCGCGTTCGGGCTCGCACGGGGCCTGGCAGTCACCGGCCCGCTCGCGCTGGTCGTCGCAACCCTGGCGCCGCTCCTTGCGCTCGGCCCGCGGTGCCGTCGCGCCCGGAGAGTGTGTTTCTGCGCCGCAGCCTGCGTGGCTCTCCTCGCAGTCGGCGCGGCGGCTCTCGTGCGTCCGTACTCCACTCAAAGGCCGCAGCACCTCAACATCGTCTACCTGGACGATCGGGATGCCGGTGTGTGCCGATGGGTGGCCGGGGGCCTGGGGGATCCGTTGCCCGACGCTCTTCGGCTCTCGGCGCGTTTCGGAGCGGCACCCGAGCGTCCTTTCCCGTGGTCCGACCTGCAGCAGTTCGTCGCTCCGGCGCCGCCGCTCGGTCTGCCCGCACCAGAGCTTTCAGACATCGGCGCGACTCAGCTCAAGGACCGGAGGGTGATCAAGGCGACGCTGCGGTCGCGGCGGGGTGCGCCGGCCCTCGTCCTCATCATCCCGCGCGACGCGCCCCTCCAGTCTCTGACCGCCGACGGGCAGTCGGTCCACTTCGCCCCGGCCGGCTCCGGTCGGGAAAACGGGCACCGGCGAGTCCGTTTCTGTGCCCTCAAAGAGGACGGGGTCAGGATCGAGCTCACCGTGAGCGGCGACAAGCCCCTCGAGCTCCTGATCGCCGATCAGTCGTACGGCCTCCCGGCAGGGGGCGAGGCCCTCGTGAGCGCGCGACCGGCGACGGCGGTTCCGAGCGACTGGGGCGATGCGACCGTCGTGTTCTCGAGAGCTCGGCTCTAGCCTGGCGCGTGGAATTGCGGCACGCCGCAGGGTTCCGGGGCCCGTCGCATCGTGCACTGCGACACGGACTGCTGCTACATCGCCGCGGACATGCGCGACGACCCCTCGTTCGTGGGCAAGGCGGACGGGCTCCGGGTCGTGCCCCCGCACAGGGTGCGGTCGTTCCTCGACCCGCTCCCGGTCCGTCGCCTCCACGGGGTCGGGCCGGCCGAGCGAGCCGGCCCGGTACGAACGAGCCCCACGCTCGCATCGCACCGCCCACCCTGGGAACCTCTACCTCCGGTGCCGCCACTCCGCAAGTTCCTTGTTTAGAGGAGCGCGCGGGGCCTCCGGGCACGCGAGCTTGACAACGTTGCACGTCGATGAGATAACTAACTAGTCGGTTCAACCGACCGTTTAGTCGGAGGTGAGAGCGTGGTCACCAACACTGGTGCGCAACCCCCGCCCGAAACACGCAATCGCATCCTCGACGCCGCAGGACAGCTGTTCGCGGAGCACGGATTCGGAGGCGCAACGGTCGACGAGATCGCGCGGCGGGCGGGTGTGAACAAGGCGATGCTGTACTACTACGTCGGGGACAAGGCCGCGCTCTTCGCCGAGGTCGTGACCACCCACGTCGGCCGCATCCGGACGCTCGTAGCCGTGGCGCTTACCGAGTCCGACGACCCGCGCAGGCGCCTCGGGGCGATCCCCCGGGCCTTCGCTCGCGCCGTGCGCGAGCACCCCTACCTGCCGCAACTCATGCTCCGCGAGATCACCGCAGGCGGGCCGAACATGCCCGACGTCGCGATCCGCCAGATCGCCGAGATCATGCTGATGACCAAGCAGGTGCTCGACGAGGGCGCCGCCCACGGCGCATTTCGGCCGGTGAACCCGTTCGCGACGCACCTCATGCTGGTGGGCGCGATGATGTTCATGGCGAACGCTCTGAGACTGCGCGACCGATTCGGAGACAAGCTCCCCCTCCCCCCGAGCTCTCCCGCCGACCTCGAAACACTCTCGGAGTCCGTCCTCGACATCGTGCTCGACGGCGTCTCCAGCAAAGGAAACTGAGGAGGTCTCCATGCGCACTACACTTGCCAACACCCTTGCCGCCCCGGCCGCCGCGCTGCTCCTCCTCGGTTGCAACGCCTCGGTTCAGCGCAACGCCATTCACGCTTCCGGCCACATCGAGGCGACCGAAGTTCGCGTGGCCGCGAAGGTCGGCGGTAGGCTCGTCGAGCTCCCGTTCTGGGAGGGGGACGCCGTCAGCGCCGGCGCAGTTGTCGCGCGGCTCGACACCATCGACGCCGAACACGATCTCGCGCGGGCCCGGGCCGACCTTGACAACGCCGACGCCCGTCTCCGCCTGCTGCTCGCCGGGACCCGCAAGGAGGACATCGCGCGTTCCGAGGCCGAACTCGCCCGCGCAGAGGCCGACCTCGCGGGGGCCGCGCTCGACCTCCGTCGCCTCGAGGGTCTGGCCGACCGCGGCACTGCGACTCTGAAGGCGCGGGACGACGCGCGCACCAGGGCGGAGGTCCTCGGGCGCATCGTGGCGAGCGACCGGGCCGACCTGGCGAAGGCGAGGGCGGGCTCACGGCCCGAGGAGATCGAGGAGGCCCGCGCCTCCAAAGCGGCCGCCGAAGCAACAGCGGCAGCGATCCAGCAGCACATCACGGACGCGACCGTTCAGGCGCCCCGGGACGGGGTGATCACCGAGCGAGCGGCCGAGCCGGGCGAGGTCCTGGCGCCTGGCGCGCTCCTCTACGTCCTCACCGACATCGCGCACCCGTGGCTCAATGCCTACGTCGACGAGCCGTCCCTCGCGAGAGTCCGCCTCGGCGACCCGGCGAGGGTGCGGATCGACGGCCGTTCGGGCGACTTCACCGGAAAGGTGACGTATGTGTCCGACGTCGCGGAGTTCACCCCGAAGAACGTCCAGACCCCGGAGGAGCGGGCGAAGCTTGTCTTCCGCGTCAAGGTCGGCCTGGACAACCCTGGCCGGGTCTTCAAGCCGGGCATGCCGGCCGATGCGTATTTCGACGTTGCCGCCGGAGCGAAGGCGCGATGACCGAGACGGTGATCAAATCCAACGGCCTCGTCGTGCGCTACGGCGACAGTACAGCGGTCCGAGGCCTCGACTTCGCGGTCGAGCGCAGCCAGGTCATCGGCCTCATTGGACCCGACGGCGCCGGCAAGACCTCGACACTGCGGGTCTTCGCAGGCCTCCTGCGTCCCGCCGGCGGAACCGTCGAGGTGCTCGGACGCGATGCCTGGCAACACCGTAGGGTCCTCCACCACCGCTTGGGCTACCTCGCCCAGCGCTTTGCCCTCTATGGTGACCTCACCGTCGACGAGAACGTCGAGTTCTTTGCTCTGCTGCTCGGCGTCAAGGGTTGGCGGGCGCGGCGAGGCCTCCTGCTCGAACGCGTCGGCCTCGCCCCGTTCCGGTCGCGGCCGGCCGACCGGCTCTCCGGGGGAATGAAGCAGAAGCTCGCCCTTGCCTGCAGCCTGATGCACTCCCCGGAGATCCTCCTGCTCGACGAGCCGACCACGGGCGTCGATCCGGTGACCCGGCGGGAATTCTGGCGGCTCCTGGCCGACCTGCTCGGCGAGGGCCTGACACTCGTGGTCGCCACTCCCTACCTCGACGAAGCCCAGAGGTGTTCGCGCGTCGTCCTCATGCACGAAGGGCGCATCCTCGCCGACGCTCCGCCCGGCGAGCTCACCCGCCTTCTCCCCGGCGTTGTCGTCGAGGTCTCCGCCGAGCCCCGCACGCTGGTCGCACGCACTCTGTCCGCAGTGCCTGGCGTCGTCGACGTGCGCCCGTTCGCCGCCAGCTTCCACGTGCGGCTCGAGCTCGGCGAGGGCGCGGTCGACGCGATCCGGGCCGCGCTGGAAAGCGCGGGCGCGCGAGTCGACGAGGTGCGGGGGATTCCGGCCGGCCTCGAGGACACGTTTCTCCATCTCACCCGCGCCAACGGCAACAGCACCCTCGGGGAGGCAGCATGAATGGCCAGTTGACAGTTCACAGTCGACAGTTGACAGTTCCCCCGCCCACCCGGTGGAGCCAGGCTTCACTCTCAAAGGCGTCGAGCTTGGGGTTTGCGAATCGGAGAGCGTCACAGCCGAACCTCCTCCTCCCGACTGGAGCCTCGAACCTCAGGCCCGCGCTCGCGGCGATGTTCGCAGTGGCTCTGCTCATTCCCGGTCCACGAACGGCGCGCGCGGAGATCGTCAGGCTGACGGCGGAGGGCGCGGCCTCTCGCGCGGTGGAGGTTTCGAACGTCGCCGCCGCCGCCGTGGACCGATCCCGGGCGACCGGCGAGTCGGTCACCGCCGCGGATGCCGCTCGCCTGCCGCAAGTCACCGGCACCGCCGCGCTCGCTCAGTTGAGCTCGGTGCCGGAGTTCACCCTCCCGTTTGCATTGCCCGGCCAGCAGCCGCTCGTCCTGGTTCCCGATATCACCACAACCTACGGGGCGAGCGTCAAGGTTTCGGAGTCGCTCTACTCCGGGGGGGCCATCACGGCCCAGCGCGCCGCGACCCGGCACGACACGGAAGCCTCTGTCGCGATCTCCCGCCAGGCCGTGGCCGATGCCAGGCTCGAAGGGCGTCTTGCCTACTGGGAGAGCGTGCGCGACGCGGCGAACGTCGAGGCAGCTCGCGCACAAGAGACAAGAGCGAAGCGGCTCCTCGACGACACCCGGGACCTCCTGAACGCCGGGATGGCCGTCGAGGCCGACGTCCTGGCCGCTCAGGAGCGGACCGCCTCGGCGCGGGTCCAGGTGATCGCCGCCGAGAACTCCGCCGCGAACGCCCTGGCCCAGCTTCGATCGTTGCTTCAAATCGGCGACGGTGACGCGGTCGAGCTCACCGACTCGCTCGCGAACGGCCTGCCGTCGCCCTCCGGAACTCTCGCAGACCTCGAGAGCCAGGCGCTCGCGCGGCGGTCGGAGCTCGCCGCAACGGCGGCACAACTGGCGGCCCTCCACGATCGAGAGGAGATCGCGCGCTCCGGGTTGCGCCCGGCGATCGGTGCCGTGGCACAGGGGGACTACAGCCGGCCCAACCAGCGGTACTTCCCAGAGGCCGACGAGTGGAAGGACTCGTGGAGCGTCGGAGTCATCGCGTCGCTGACGCTGTTCGACGGCGGGAAGACTCGCGCCGAAACGGCAGCCTCCAGGCTCACCCAGCAGGCGACCCAGAGGGATCAGGAAGAGCTCAGGCGCCGAATCCTCCTCGAGGTCGAAACCGGCCGCCACAACCTCGAAAGCGCAATGGCCACCGTGGGGGCGGCAGATGCCGCCCGCGCCGCGGCGGAGCAGCGCGAGGTTGCCGCGAGCGACCGGCACGCCGCCGGCCTGGCCACGATGCTCGAGATCCTCGATGCCCAGGCCGACCTCGCGGGCGCGGAGCAGCAGCAGATCAACGCGCGGGCTTCGTCGTGGATCGCAGCCGCCTACCTCGCAAGGGCGATCGGACAATGAACTCAGCGGGCCCGGCAGTCGTCGTGAAGGACCTGACCCGGACCTTCGGCACGTTCGTGGCGGTGGACCGCGTTTCGTTCGAGGTGCGGCCCGGCGAGATCTTCGGCTTCCTGGGCTCCAACGGCGCCGGCAAGACGACGACGATCCGGATGCTGTGCGGCCTCCTGTCGCCGACCTCCGGTTCCGCCACGGTGCTCGGCTTCGACGTCGCGCACAGCCCCGAGGAGATCAAGCGGCGGATCGGGTACATGTCCCAGAGGTTTTCCCTCTACGGCGACCTCACCGTCGACGAAAACCTCCGTTTCTGGGGGGGAACCTATGGCCTCTTCGGCAAAGCGATGGCCAAACGCCAGGAGTGGGCCGTGGCCCAGGCAGGTCTCGGGGATCGACGCACAAAGCTGATCCGCGATCTGCCGGTCGGCTTCCGCCAGCGCCTGGCGTTGGTCGCCGCCCTGCTCCACCGCCCACCGATCGTGTTCCTGGACGAGCCGACCGGGGGTGTGGATCCCGAGGCGCGCCGACGATTCTGGGACTTCATCGATAAGCTGGCGGACTCAGGCACGACGGTGTTCGTCACCACCCACTACATGGACGAGGCGGAGCGCTGTCACCGGGTGGCCCTGATGCACGCGGGCCGGCTCCTCGCGCTCGACACCGTGCCGGCACTCAAGCGGGTGTTCCCCGCCGGGGCCATCGTCGAGGTGGCCTGCACGAGCCCCGCCCGCGCCATGGCGGCGCTCGAGGGGCTGCCCGGCGTCGAGGAGGTCGCGCTCTTCGGAGAGCGACTCCATGTCGCCCTCGCCGAGGCGCGCATCGCCGAGGGTATCGCGGGGCGAATCGCCGAGGCAGGCTGCGAGAACGCCGTCGTGACGCCGATAGCGCCGTCGCTGGAGGACGTCTTCATCCACGTGATCGCCCGCGCGGAAGGCAGGGCCGCCTGATGCTCCGGCGCACGCTCGCCATCGCCGTCAAGGAGTTGCTGCAGCTCCGCCGCGACCCTCGCACGGCGTTGACCCTCCTCGGTATGCCCATCCTGCTCCTCTTCATCTACGGGTACGCCCTCTCGTTCGACGTCCAGCACATTCGGCTCGCGGTGGTGGACGAGGACGGCAGCCGGGCCGCGCGCGACGTTGCGGAGGCGTTCCTGCAGAGCGGCTACTTCGATCTGGTTTCGCACACCCGCGACGTGCGAGTCCTTGATCGCCTCTTCGACACCGGCCGTGCGCAGGCTGCCCTCGTGGTCCCCCCGAGGTACGGCGCCGACGTCGCGTCGCTCACGCCGACGACGCTTCAGTTCGTCCTGGACGGCTCGGATTCCCAGACCGCCAACACAATCCTCGGTTATGCACGGCAGATCGTCTCGTCGGTGTCGCCGGTCGTCCGCGCGAGCGCGAGGGGTGTCGTGGCGGGGGTGCCGCTGGTCTGGTACAACCCCGATCTCGCGTCCGCGCGCTTCCTGGTCCCCGGCCTGCTCGCGTTCATCATGATGGTGACCGCGGTGATCGCCACAGCCCTCGCCGTGGTACGCGAGAAGGAGCGCGGAACGATGGAATCGCTGCGAGCCACCCCCGTGGTCGCGGTCGAGCTGCTGGCCGGCAAGACGCTCCCGTACCTGCTGGTCTCCTTCGTCGCGGCCTCGGGCTCGTTGCTGCTCGCTCACCTGCTCTTCGACGTGCCCGTGCGCGGCTCGCTCGTCTGGCTGGCGGGCGTGATGGTCCTGTTCCTCGCCGTCAGCCTCGGGTGGGGAATCTTCATCTCGACACTTGCGGACACGCAACAGGTGGCGTTCCAGCTCGGCCTGCTCTCCTCCATGCTGCCCACTCTGCTCCTGTCCGGGTTCATCTTCCCCATCTCTTCGATGCCGGCGGGCCTCCGGATCATCACGCACATCGTGCCGGCGCGGTACTTCCTGGAAGCGCTGCGGGGGATCGTCCTCAAGGGGGCCGGCCCCGCGAGCTGGTGGCCTCAGATCGTCGGCCTCGTCGTCTACGGCGCCGTCGTGCTCGGCCTGGCCACGGTCCGCACGGTGAGGAGCCTGTAATGCGGGAAGACCGGAGTCCGGGGTCCGGAACGACACGCGATTCAGGCGCCGAGGTTGGGACGATGAGGACCCTGATCAACATCCTGGTTAAGGAGCTGCTGCAGCTGCGGCGCGACCCGAAGATCCTCCCGATCCTCTTCATCGCCCCGGTGATGCAGCTCCTGATCCTCGGTTACGCCGCGACGACCGACGTCCGTCGTGTGGAGCTGGCGGTGTGCGACCTCGACCGCACGGCCCAGAGTCGCGAGCTGGTGGAGCGCTTCACGAGGTCCACCTACTTCGAGATGACTGGCGTGGTGGACGCACAGCCGGCGCTTGACGCCCTCCTCCAGTCGGGCGCGGCCAGGGTGGCGCTGACGATACCGGCCGGCTTCGCCGACGAGCGTAGCGCGGGGCGTCCCGGGAGCGTCCAGCTGCTCGCCGACGGGGCGGACGCGATGACGGGGACGCTCGGGCTCTCGTACGCCACATCGGTCCTGCAGGGGTCATCGGCACTCTCCGGGGCGGGGCCGCTCGTCGAGCTGCGCCCCAAGGTCCTGTACAACCCCGATCTCGTGAGCCGCAATTACATGGTCCCGGGAACCCTCTCGATGATCCTGATGGTGATGACGATGCTGCTGACCGCGATGGCGCTTGTGCGGGAGAGCGAACTGGGGACGATGGAGCAGCTCCTGGTCACGCCGCTGAAACCGCAGCACCTCATCGTGGGCAAGCTCATACCGTTCGCTCTCGTCGGGATCGTTGAGTTCCTCACCGCCCTGCCCGTGGTCCTCTTCTGGTTCAAGGTGCCGCTGGCGGGATCGTTCCTCACTCTGGCCGTGCTCACGCTGCCGTTCATGCTGTGCACGCTGGGCCTGGGACTCTTCATCTCGACGATGGCGCAGACCCAGCAGCAGGCAATGATGCTGACGGCGTTCGTCTTCATCCTCCCGCAGATGCTCCTGTCCGGCTTCGCGTTCCCGATCCAGAACATGCCGCGAGTGTTTCAGCTCCTCACCTACCTTGTCCCGCTACGCTACTACCTCGTGATTCTGCGCGGCGTGTTCCTCAAGGGTGTCGGCTTCGCGGTGCTGTGGCCGGAGGCCGCGACGCTCGCGGGGATGGGCGTCGGCATCCTGCTCCTCGCGCGAGTCCGCTTCCGGAGACGTCTCGGGTAGGGCGTTTGTTCTGGCTAGGCGATAATCGTTCGGGACGGCGTGACGCTGAGAGGAGGGTGTCGTGGCCGTTGTGCTGGCAGGAGACATCGGAGGCACCAAGGCGCTGCTCGCCCTCGCCGAGCGCGACGGCGACTCGGTGAGGATCCTGACCGAGGCTCGCTTCTCCAGCCCGGAGTACCCGGGCCTTGCCCCGATCGTCCGCGAGTTCATGAGCCAGGCCAGGACGCGCATCGCGGCCGCCTGCTTCGGCGTGCCGGGCGCGGTGCTTTGCGGAACCTGCACGACGCCGAACCTCCCGTGGATCGTCACCGAGGCCGGCCTCTCCGCCGAGACGGGCCTTTCGTCCATCCGCCTCATCAACGATTTCGCGGCCGCCGCGATTGGCTTGCTCGCCACGCCCGACGAGCGAATCGCCGCCCTCCAGGATGGCGAGCACATCGCGGAAGCAACCAAGGCGGTTCTCGGAGCGGGAACCGGCCTCGGGCAGGCGCAGCTCTTCTGGGACGGCTCGCGCTACCGCGTCAACCCCACCGAGGGCGGCCACGGGGGGTTCGCGCCCGTGGGCGAGCCGCAGCGCGACCTGCTCGCTCACCTCGAAAGGACCCACCGTCCCGTCTCGGTCGAGCGGGTCGTCTCGGGCCCCGGTCTCGTCCGGATCTATCGCTTCCTCGTCGAGCGGGGCGTGCCGACCCGGCCGGAGGTGGAGGCCCAAATGTCAGCCGAGGACCCCGCGGCCGTGATCGGCCAGCTCGCGCTCGCCCACGCGGACATCGCCTGCGACCGGGCCCTCGACCTCTTCGTGACGGCCTACGGCGCCGAGGCCGGGAATCTCGCGCTCCGGTGTCTTGCCGTGGGAGGCGTGTACGTAACGGGCGGCATCGCGCCCAAGATCCTGCCGAGGTTGCAGGAGGGCGGCTTCATGGCCGCGTTCCGGAACAAGGGGCGGATGAGCGAGCTGGTGAGCCGGATCCCGGTGAAGGTCGTGCTCGACCCGGCCGCCGGGCTTCTCGGCGCCGCCATCGAGGCGTGCCAGATCGCATTCTCGGAAGAGCTCTGACCTGCGCCGGGACTTCCCCGGGCACAGAGTGCAACGGTACACTGCCGGCGCAGGCGCAGGGGGAGGTGCCGTCGTGACCAAGGCAAGAAAGGGTACGGGGCTGTATCGAAACCCGCTGAGCTACTTCGGTGGCCTGGTCGTAGCTGGGAGCGCGATCCTGATCGTCTTCTCCCTGGCGCTCTCACTGCTCATGAAGCAGGGTAGTCCTTACATCGGAATCCTGACCTACCTGGTCTTTCCGATGTTTCTGGTTCTGGGCGCGCTGATCTTCGTCTTCGGGATCCGGCGCCAGATCGCGCGCCGGCGGAAGCTCGGCGTCGAGGCGGCCCTCCCCTATCCGACCCTCGATCTGAATTGGCCCGAACAGCGCAAGAAGTTCACCTACGCGCTGCTGGCCGGCTTCGCCCTGCTCCTGCTGCTCGCCGTCGTCTCGTACCACGCCTTCATCTTCACCGAATCCGTCACCTTCTGCGGCCGCGTGTGCCACACCGTGATGGAACCCGAGTACACGGCGTACCTGGACTCCCCGCACGCTCGCGTCCGCTGCGTGGACTGCCACGTCGGATCGGGCGCCTCCTGGTACGTCAAGTCGAAGCTCTCGGGCGCGCGCCAGGTGATCGCGGTGACGTTCCACACCTACCCCACGCCGATCGGGGTCCCCGTGCGCAACCTCCGGCCGGCTCGCGAGACCTGCGAGGAGTGTCACTGGCCGCAGAAATTTTACGGCGCCCAGCTGATCCAGAACCCGCACTTCCGCTACGACGAGGCCAATTCGCCCGAGCAGATCTCTCTCTTGGTCAAGACCGGCGGAGGCAGCACCAAGCTCGGTCAGAACGCCGGCATCCACTGGCACATGATCATCCAGAACAAGATCGAGTACGTCGCTCTCGACGAGCAGCTCCAGCAGATACCGTGGGTCAGCGCGACGGGACCGGACGGCCAGCTTCGGGAGTACCTCAACAGGGACGCGGCGCCCCCGCCCGAGAAGCTCGCGGCCCTGCGCCGCCACACCATGGACTGCATGGACTGCCACAACCGACCGACCCACATCTTTCAGGCCCCAGAGGGCGCGGTCGATCGCGCGATGGCTTCGGGGCTGATACCGCCGACGTTGCCGTGGATCAAGAAGGTGGCCGTCGATGCGCTCGTCAGGGAGTATCCGACCCGCGACGCCGCCCGCGCCGGCATACGGGGCGAGATTATGGCCTTCTACGAGAAGCAGTACCCGACCGTCCGCACTGGGAGGGCTGCCGATCTCGACGACACCGTGCGACGAGTCACGGACATCTACGACCGCTCCGTCTTCCCGGAAATGAAGGTCAACTGGACCACGTACTCTTCCAACATCGGCCACCGCAACTGGCCCGGGTGCTTCCGCTGCCACGACGGCAAGCACGTTTCGGCCGACGGACAAACCCTCAGCAAGGAGTGCACGACCTGCCACACGATGCCGCAGCGCGGGCCGCTGTCGCCGATCGGCACGGCGATGCCGGCCAGCAACCAGAACTGGCACCCGTGGGAACTCAGGGGCAAGCACGCGGAGATCCTGTGCAACCGCTGCCACGCGGCGGGGTACCGGCCGCCGGCCGCCTGCGCCGACTGCCACAAGCTCGACGCCAAGGCTCCGATGATGGACGGCGGCTGCGACAACTGCCACGCCGCCGAGCAGCAGGTCAAGCCGCTCAACGACTGCAAGACGTGCCACGAGAAGCTGCCGGGGCTGCACGCCAAAGGCGGCCACCCCGACGCGGCCTGCACCGATTGCCACAAACCCCACGTCTGGAAGGTGACGGGGAGGGACACGTGTATCGCCTGCCACGACGACAAGAAGACGCACTACGCCGACGGCGGCGACTGCGCCACATGCCACGAGTTCAAGGCGCCCGCCGGGAAGAGCGCGCGCCTGGAGCCCGCCGTCGCGGCCAGCCACGGGGCCTGACGTGCGGGACTCCCACCGGAACCCGGCCGGAGGCGCCTGGACCCGGCGTGAGCTGGCGACCCTGGACCGCCTGAAAACTCCGCACGCGATCCAGAACTTCCTCGACAGGATCCCGTACAGCGCCGACCCCGTGTACCGCTCCCCTCGCAGCGTGCTTTGCGACCGCAAGGCGCACTGCTTCGACGGCGCGCTCTTCGCGGCGGCGGCGCTTCGGCGGCTCGGCCACCCTCCCCTCGTCGTCGACATGCGTGCCGAAAATGATGACGACCACATGATCGCCGTCTTTCGTCATCGCGGCCGCCTCGGGGCCGTCGCGAAGTCCAACTTCGTCGGGCTGCGGTACCGCGAGCCGCTGTTCCGGTCCCTGCGGGAGCTCGTCCTCTCCTACTTCGAGGACTTCTACAACGTGGCCCGCGAGAAGACGCTCCGCTCGTACTCCGTGCCGCTCGACCTCGCCAGGTTCGATGCGCTGTGGTGGGAGACGCGCGACGACGGCCTCGACGTGATCGCAGCCCGCCTCGACACGGCCCGACACTTCCCCGTGCTCACGCGAAAGCAGGCCGCCGAACTTGCCGCCGTGGACCCTCGTCGCTACCGCGCCGGCCTGATGGGCTCGAACCCAAGAGGCCTTTACAAACCAGGCCGCTGACCGGCGAGCCTACCTGGGCAGCTCGAACGAGCGGTTCAGACGGGCCGCCATCTCCTCGTAGCGGCGGTCGAGGTCCTCGAGCGCCTCGGTGAATGCGGGGTCGTCAAGCTCGCCGCGTTGCCGCCGGGCCTCGAGCAGCGCGCGCTGGTTCTCGTACCATCGCTCTGCATCGAAGTTGTACGTCATCGAACAGCCCCCTCGAATCGGTTCGCCGCGATGCCCGCCACCCAGATCGCAGGACGCGGCAAAACGCTTCAGACGATGCGATCGAGGCCGCGGCTCCCCGTCAATCGAGAAGGCCGCGGACCTTGAGCATCGGCTCGATCTTCGGGTCGCGCCCGCGGAAGGCGCGGTACATCGCCGCGAGGTCCTCCGTGTTGCCGCGCGACAGGATCATGGCGCGGAAGCGGTCGCCGTTGGCGCGCGTCAGCCCGCCGTTCTCCCCGAACCACGCAAAGGCGTCGTCGTCGAGCATCTCCGCCCACAGGTAGGCGTAGTAGCCGGCGGAGTAGCCGTTGCTCCAGATGTGGAGGAAGTAGCTCGAACGGTAGCGCGGCGGTACCTGGGCCAGGTCAACGCCCGTCGTCTTGAGCGCGGCGGCTTCGAACGCGTCCACCTCGGGCTTGGGCGCGGCGGCGGCCAGCGTGTGCCACTGCATGTCGAGCTCGGCCGCGGCCAGGAGCTCCGTCAGGTCGTAGCCCTGGTTGAACGTGGCGGCGTTCTTGATCTTGTCGACCAGCGCCTGGGGCATGGGCTTGCCCGTGGTGATGTTGATCGCATAGTGCGCGAGCACCTTCGGGTCGAGCGCCCAGTGCTCGTTGAACTGCGACGGGAATTCGACGAAGTCGCGGGCCACATTCGTGCCCGACAGGCTCGGGTACTGCTGGTCGGCGAAGAGCCCGTGCAGACCGTGGCCGAACTCGTGGAACATCGTCGTGACATCGTCCCAGCTCAAGAGCGCCGGCTGGCCCGGCGCCGGCTTGGTGAAGTTGGCAACGTTGAACACGACAGGCCGCGTGCCGAGGAGTTTCGACTGGATCACAAAGGTGTCCATCCAGGCGCCGCCCGACTTGTTGTCGCGCTTGAAGTAGTCGCAGTAGAACAGCCCCCTCGGCGAGCCGTCGCTGTCGAACACGTCAAAGACCCGCACGTCGGGCTGGTACACCGGGAGGTCGTGGCGTTCCTTGAACGTCAGGCCGTAGAGTTCATGCGCCGCGTAGAACACCCCGTCCTCGAGGACGCGGTTGAGCTCGAAGTACGGCTTGAGCTCCGCCTCGTCGAGATCGTACTTCGCCTTGCGCACCTGGTCCGCGTAGAAATCCCAGTCCCAGGGCTCCAGCTTGAAACCGCCGTGCTGCCGGTCGATCAACTCCTGGATACGGGCGGCCTCGCTGCGCGCGTTGGCGGTCGCCGGCGGCACCAGCTTCGCGAGGAACTGCTCCACCGCGGCCGGGGTCTTGGCCATCTGGTCTTCCAGCCTCCACGCAGCGTAGCTCGGGTAACCGAGTAACCCTGCCTTCTGCGCCCGGAGGACCGCGAGCTCGGTGATCGTGACACGCGTGTCGTTGGCGTCGCTGCGCTCCGCACGCAGCCACGAGGCTCTGAACAGCTTCTCTCGCGTGGCCCGGTCCGCGAGCGAAGACAGCACCGGCTGTTGCGTGGTGTTCTGAAGCGGGACGAGCCACCGGGCAGCGACGCCCCGGGTCTTGGCCGCCTGCGCGGCGGCATCGAGCTCGCCCTCTTGCAGGCCGGCCAGCTCGGCCTTGTTGTCTATCGACAGGGCGCCGGCCTTGGCCGCCGCCAGCAGCTGGTTGGTGAACTTGGCGCTGAGCGCCGCGTCCTTCTCGTTGAGCTGCTTCAGCTTCGCCTTGTCCGCGTCGGAGAGCCTGGCGCCCGCGTGCACGAACTGCTGGTAGTAGTACTCGACCAGGCGGGTGGACTCGGCGTCGAGCTTGGTGGCGGCCCGCTGGTTGTAGATCGCCTCGACCCGCTTGAACAACTTGGGGTTGAGGAAGATCGCGTCCTGGTGCGCGGCGAGCTTGGGCGCTTCCTCCTCTTGCAACTTCTGCAACGTCGGGTTCGTGTTGGCGGAGGAGAGCCCGTTGAACACCTGGCTCACTCGCGCGAGCAGCTGGCCGCTGCTCTCGAGGGCGACGAGGGTGTTCTCGAACGTGGGCGGGGCGGGGTTCTCGGCGATCTTCTCAGCCTCCGCCCGCTGCACCTTCATCCCCTCCTCCAACGCCGGCTTGAAATCGTCGTCCTTGATCTCGTCGAACTGGGGCGCCTGGAACGGCAGAGGACTCGGAGTCAGGAACGGGTTTGCCCGCCCTCCGGCCGCCTTGCCCGTGGGCTTGTTCTGGTCCGCGACCGACCCGGAGGCCGAAAGGCCCAACAGCATCACCACACCTAGAAGGTTGAGAGCCAGGGTTCGGAGCATCGTTCGATTCCTCCCGCTTTGCTGAACTGATCGTGCGCCGAGCGGCGCGACGGCCGACGCCGCACCTTACTCGGAAGCACACCGCACGGTCAAGCGCGACCGCCAGCGCGGCGCCGGAGGTGACGTAACGGCCAGCCACTGAAGCAGTCGGGAAAGGCCTCACACGCCGCAGGGGAAGGGGTATTCAAGATCCTCGCGGCCTGACCCTCGGCCCAGGCCACCCCTGTTTCGTACCTTGCGCCGCATCCTCGCGCGGCCTATGTTTGGGGAAAGGCCAAATGACTCCGGCGCCACAACTCCGCGGTAGCCGGAGAATCGAAGGAGGTTGAACGTGTCTACCCCCCCATTCGTGCGTTCGATCCTGGCGGCAGCCGTCCTCACTCTCGCTGCCGCCCCTACCGTGCTGGCGAACTTCTCCGGGACCGACGTCTTCATCCCGTCGCTGGGGCTCGGACCGGGAGCCTCGAACTCCCAGTGGAACGCCTGCATCTGGGTCCACAACCCCAACTCTTCTCCCGTCAACGTCACCTTCCG
>JBEKAA010000008.1:0-109306 GCA_050018455.1 Thermoanaerobaculaceae bacterium
GCCTGCTTGTCGAGATCACCCGTGCCGAACTGGTGCGCATCCTCCGCCTGGAGATCGCGTACCCCGATCGCGGCAAGGGCCCGGTGTTCCAGCTCACGAGCGATTCGCTGTTTTGACCTTTCGAGCCCGTGCGCGCTTGACGGAGTACCCCTATCCGGGCCTTTCCTCAACAACAGCTCTGCCGTGGTTCATCGCCCTCTTGAGGTGCGCCGGCCTGCGGCGCGGCAGATTCGCTGTACCATGGTATGGGACCGCCCACACAAACTGTTGCCCCTCGAGGGGAGACAGCCGCGAAAAGAAGGGGGACGCTGTGGCCACGAAGATCGATCTCAAGAAAGACCTGAAGCGTTTCTACGCGCCATCGGCAACCGCAATCGAGGTAATCAATGTGCCGGAGTTCAACTTCGTGATGATCGACGGCTACATGGAGCCGAGTGAGCGGCCGGCGACGTCGGTCGCCTTCCAGAATGCGGTTGCCGCGCTGACCGGCGTGTCCTTCACGCTCAAGTCCATGTCCAGAGAAAGGACGCGCAACCCCGTTGACTACGCCGTGATGGCGCTCGAGGCGTTGTGGTGGGTGGACTCGGGCAACTTCGACTTCCAGGCCACGGCGCGCTGGCGCTGGACGCTCATGGTCATGCAGCCGAAGCACATCACCGAAACGATGTTCGCCCGAGCTCTCCTTGACGCCAAGAAGAAAACCCCCACCGCGGTTGCAACTCGGCTGCGGTTCGGGCCTTTCGTCGAGGGGCTCTCGATCCAGACGATGCACGTCGGCCCGTACCATGAGGAGCCGCGAACGATGGCGCGTATGAGGACGTTTGCGTCGGAGAACGGCTATCGCTATCGCGGCAAGCACCACGAGATCTACCTGGGAGACCCGCGGAAGGCCAAACCCGAGAAGCTGCGCACGATCTTGCGGCAACCCGTCGAGAAGTAGCGCCTCTCGAATGGGTGGACAGCGCGCTCGCGCCGCACGTGCCCCAGGGCGGGTTTCAGCCGGTCCGGGGCGTCACAGCGGAATCCTGCGTGGCAGGGCTTCGTGGGCTCAGTGCTTCTTCCCGGCCTCGAATCGAGAAGGGGCAACAACCTCCGGGCACGGTCAGGCCCTGTCCGGAGACCTCCGGATACCTTGACAGCGTCTCTCACAGGGCTATTCTCGGCCCGGGTCAGAAAGGAAAACCGTATCAATCATTCTTCTCGGGTCGGCGTTTCCTCAAAGAGGGAGGATCGAAGATGAGCGGAAGACTGTCCGTTTCGTTCTGTCTCGCCATGGTGCTGGTCGCGCTTCAGGCCGCGGCCGCTCCGCCGGCTCAGAGCAAGCCGCCGGGAGTCCCGCCGCCGAGTGTCGCCACGCCGCCGAGCGTCGCCACGCCGACGCCGGGGTTCATCCAGGGGGTCAGCAAGCCGTTCACCCCGATCAACCTGCCGGTGTGCAACGTCGCAGGGACGCTGACCTTCGACGCGGCCTACAACGCGCAACACCCGCTCGTCGACCGCTACGCGGGATCCGTCACGTTCACCGCCGACATCGACCTCTGGGCCGTGACGATCTTCAACGAGATCGATGGTAGCCAGGGGTACCTGGGCAGCTGCAGCTGCTCCGGTTGCCCCAACGGCGGCGACAATCCGGCGACCGCCTGGGCCAACAGCAACTTCAAGCGGGGCGATAAGCGGGCGTACCAGCTCTCGTGCGCGTGGCCAACCGGAGGGCTGCCGCCAAACACAAACAAGCCGTTCCATTTCAAGTTCTGGATCTACTACTTCACGAACACCGGTGGCGCGTGGTCGCAGAAGCTGAACGCATCGTGCGGCGAGTTGACCCCGGCGAACTAGAGCGACGAGCTAGACCCCCGACCCCCTGGGGGCGCCATCCGACCGCGCCCTGAGGCCTTCCGACGCCGGCCGGGAGCCTCGAGGAATCTTGACAGCAGCTCTCAGGGGACTATCCTCGAACCTGGTCAGAGAGGGAGTTCCCATCAATCATTCTTTTCGGATCGGCGTTTTCTCACCGAGAGAGGACCGAAGATGAGCGAAAGACTGTCTGTTTCGTGCTGTCTCGCCATGGTGCTGATCGCGCTTCAGGCCGCAGCCGCCCCACCGGAGCTGAGCAAGCCGGCGGGAGCCCCGCCGCCGCCAATCGCCGTCACGCCGACGCCGATGATCTCGGCGGCCCACCCGCCGTTCACCCTTCCGGCGTGCACCGCCTCGGGGACGGTGACCTTCGACGCGGCCGACCATGCAAAGAACCCGTCCGTCGACCGGTACAGGGGATCGTGGACGCTCACCGCCAACCGCGACCTCTGGGCCGTCACGATCTACACCATGATTTACCAAGACGGACCCCATGGGGCAGGCTTCCTCCGCGGCTGCGACTGCCCGGAGTGCCCCAACCAGGGCGGTAACAATCCGGCGACCGCTCCGCCCAACAGCAACTTCAAGCGGCTCGAGACCCGGACATACCAGATCTTGTGCTCGTGGCCAAACGGGGGCTATACGATATCCCCACCATTCCGTTCCGAGATCGACATCAATTACTTCACGAAGACCGATCGCGCCCAATGGCAGAAGGGTGGGGCAGCGTGCGGCAATTTGACGTTCGTGAAGTAGAGACGATGGCATAGACCGCCGGCCGCGGTGAGCGCCGCGCTTCCTCACGGTGTCGCATCCGGGCAGGGGGCGTCGTGCCGATACCGGCGGCTCGCCTCCGTTCGTTGGGCGGGCGCATCCCGAGCGGGAGTAGCCCCGGCCGCGGAGAGCGGGCAGGTCCAGAAGAGGAGTAAACTGAACTCCTTGGGGGGCTCGTCAACGAGCAGGACGCAGGTGCGGGAAGTCGTTACCGAACAGCCATCCATGCGGCAGCGTGCCCACGGGCTAAGAACCCGGATGGCCGGCTGGAACGCTGGGACGGGACGGCGTGCCAGGGCGGTTTCGGCAGGAGGTGTGTCGTAGCTCTCCCGCTGATCATCCAGGGTGGCATGGGCGCCGGCGTGTCCAACTGGGTGCTGGCGCGGGCCGTGTCGCTGGAGGGCCAGCTCGGTGTCGTGTCCGGCACCGGCGCCGAAGCGATCATGGCGGGCCGCCTGCGCTCCGGCGACGAGGGCGGGCACACCCGCCGGGCGCTCGCCGCGTTCCCGGACCAGGAGGTCGCCCAGCGCATCCTCGCAGCCTACTTCGTCGAGAACCCCGCCAACCGCCGTTTCGCGAGGATGCCAAGGCAGCACGTGCTGCGTGAGCCTGTGGAGCTCATCCAGGACACTATCGCCGCCAACTTCATCGAGGTGTTCCTCGCTAAAGAAGGCCACGACAAACCGGTCGGCATCAACCTTCTGACCAAGATCCAGCTTCCGGTGCTTGCGAGTCTCTACGGCGCGATGCTGGCCGGCGTGGACGTCGTCGTCATGGGCGCCGGGATACCTCGCGAGGTTCCGGCCATCCTCGACGGGTTGGCGGGGCATAACGACGTCTCGATGACGTTGCAGGTCGAGGGTGCGACAGCCCAGGACGACTTCCGCGCTCAGCTTGCGCCTCGGAGCGTGCTGTGCGGCGCGTCGTGCGAGCTGCGGCGGCCGGACTTCTTTCCCATCGTGTCCTCCAACGTCCTCGCTCTGACGATGGCCAGAAAGGCGTCGGGCCGGGTCGACGGCTTCGTGATCGAGGGGCCGACGGCAGGCGGTCACAATGCGCCGCCGCGGGGCGGTACGACCCTCGACGTCGACCGGCAGCCGGTCTACGGGCCCAAGGATGCCGTGGACGTGGCGAAGATCCGCGATCTCGGGCTCCCCTTCTACCTCGCGGGCGGGTACGGCGAGTCGGGAAAGGTCAAGGAGGCGCTCGCCCTCGGCGCGGCGGGGGTGCAGGTGGGGACGCTGTTCGCCTTCTGCCGGGAGTCCGGCCTGCTGCGCTCGATCAAGGAGAAGGCTATCAGGGTGGCTTCGGAGGGACTCGGCAAGGTGATTACCGACACGTTCGCGTCGCCGACCGGATTCCCGTTCAAGGTCCTCAGCCTCGAGGGCACACTCTCGGACGTGGCCGAGTACCTCAAGCGCCCGCGCGTCTGCGACCTCGGGTTCCTTCGCCACATCTACAAGCGGGAGAACGGCGAGGTCGGCTATCGCTGCCCGGCGGAGCCGGCCTCGAGCTGGCTGGCCAAGGGCGGCGCCCCGGAGGAGCTCGAGGGGCGCAAGTGCCTCTGCAGCGGGCTCCTGGCGAATTTGGGTTTTGCACCGGAGCGACGCGGAGGGTACGTGGAGCAGCCGCTGCTCACCGTTGGCGACTGTTTCAGGCAGCTCAAGTCGTTCCTCTCCGGGAAAGGCGAGGGCTACTCCGCTAAGGATGTCCTCGACTACCTCCTGCGGGATTGCAGCGGCGCACCGACCCCCGCATGAGTCGGGGACAGGAAGGCGCACGTACCCCTTCCTCCATCTCAAACAGGCACCGATCCGGTTTTGGTTGAACCTTGTCCGGCGCTCCCCTGAGTAGTGATCTGCGGCGCGACGAGGCGCCCCGCTTGCGGGGCTGCGACACGATCCCATCGTCGGACAGGCCGGATCAGTGTTTGGGTCAGGCCCCTCATGATTGATGCGGGCTAGTATGCGCCGGCGGCGCGGAGGATCTTGGCCGCCTCCGGGCATGCCCCCGCCTCCTGGAGGATCGTCATACCCGGCGCACGCTGATACGTCAGGCTGGCCTTGGCGTCCACCAGGGCCTTGACCACGCGCAGCTGGCACATCATCACGGCCCAGTTGAACACCGGGGTGCCGTACTGGTCGCGCCCGTTGGGATCGGACCCGAGCTTGATGAGCTTGAGCGCCTGCTCCTCGTCCTTCTGCATCATCGCCTGGACCAGCAGCGGCGTGAGCGACAGTCGACCCCCGACCGGGCTGAGGGCGATGGGCCGGTGTGAGGGGCGGCGACCGATGGCGAGGAGTGCCGGCGCCCCGCCAGCGGAACGCGCGGATCTTGTCGAGGGCGACGCGGTAGGTCTCGGCGAGTACCACCTCGGCGTCGGCGCGGCCTACGCACGACGTCAGCGGCCGATCAGCACGACCGTACTGCGCGGGTTGACGAGGTAGTACCCGGGCGGGTCGAGCGGCACCTCGACCCCCGGCAGGACAATGTCCTCCCCGCTGGGGAGGGAGGTGTCCACGAGACGGCTCCAGCGCGCCCCCGGAGCCAGAGGCGGCAACCTGAAGCACCGCAGGTCGGTATCCTCGTTGAGGATGAAGAGCAGCCGGTAGTGCCCGAGGTCGGATTGCTCCTGACCGCCGTCGAGCTGGACGCAGACCGCGCGGAGTTCCGGGTCCTCCCAGGCGGGGGTGTCGAGGTTCGGGCCGTACCAGAGGATGTCGGGGACGCCGTCGCCGTTCCGGTCTTCTCCCAGCAGGAACCTCCGCCGCTGGAGGATGGTGCAGCGACGGGTGAGGGCTACGGCGGTCCGGAAGAAGGTCAAGATGTCGGCGTTGCGCTCCGTCTCGCTCCAGTCGAACCACGACAGGTCGTTGTCCTGGCAGTAGGCGTTGTTGTTGCCGCGCTGTGTGCGGTAGAACTCGTCGCCGCCCAGGATCATCGGGGTCCCCGCGGAGAAGAGCAGGTGGCACATGAAATTCTTCACCTGCTGGCGGCGCAGCCGCACGACGGCGGGGTCGTCGGTCTCCCCTTCGATGCCGCAGTTCCAGGAGTTGTTGTCGTCGGTGCCGTCGCGGTTGTCCTCGTGGTTCGCCTCGTTGTGCTTCTGGTTGTAGGTAACGAGGTCGCGCAGGGTGAAACCGTCGTGGCAGGTGACGAAGTTGACGCTGTTGTACGCGGAGCGGCCGTCGTCGCGGTAGAGATCGGCCGAACCGGTGACCCTTGATCCGAGGTCGCGCACTTGTCCCCGGTCCCCCCGCCCGAACTTCCGTACGGTGTCGCGGAAGCGCCCGTTCCACTCGGACCAGTCGATCGGGAAGCTCCCCACCTGGTACGTCCCGAGGTCCCACGGCTCGGCGATGAGGGTGACGCGCGAGAGGACGGGGTCCTGTGAGACGGCATCGAAGAACCCGGAGCTTGAACGGAACGTCCCGTCCTCGGCGCGCCCGAGCACCGACGCCAGGTCGAAGCGGAAACCGTCCACGTGCATCTCCTCGACCCAGTAGCGCAGCGAGTCCATTACGAGGCGGATCACCGCTGGCCTGGCGAGATCGAGGGCGTTGCCGGTGCCCGTGTAGTTGAGGTAGTAGCGGGCTGGCTGGTCGGCGGGGCCTCCGAGCGCGTAGTAGGTCGGGTTGTCGATGCCGCGCAGCGAGAGCGTCGGTCCGAGCTCGTTCCCCTCGGCGCTGTGGTTGTACACCACGTCGAGGATCACCTTGATCCCGGCGCGGTGCAGCTGGCGCACCATCGTCTTGAACTCGCCCACCTGGCAACCGGGGGCGGAGCCGGTGCCGTACGACAGCTCGGGGGCGAAGAACCCGAGCGTGTTGTACCCCCAGTAGTTGGTGAGGCCGCGCTCCTTGAGAAGATCCTCCACGTAGTGCTCGTGCACGGGCAGTAGCTCGACCGCGTTGATCCCCAGGCGCCGGAGATGCGGGATCTTCTCGACGAAGCCCAGGTAGGTTCCGGGAAGAGCCACCTTGGACGACGGGTGCGCGGTGAACCCCTTGACGTGCACCTCGTAGATGAGGAGCTGCTCGAGCGGGATGTCGGGCGGGGCGTCGCCCCCCCAGTCGAAGGCGTCGTCCACCACGATGCACTTCGGCACGACGCGGGCGTTGTCGCGCATGTCGAGCGTGAGATCGCGTCTCGGGTCGTCCGGGTCGTAGCCGAGAAGAAGGTTGTCGGTGTTCTCGGCCTTGCCTGTGAGAGCCTTCGCATACGGGTCGATGAGCAGCTTCGCCGGGTTGAACCGGAGCCCGCGGGAAGGGTCGAAGTCCCCGAGCACACGGTAGCCGTAGAGCTGCCCCGCCTTCAGTCCGTGGACGAAGACGTGCCAGATGAAACGGCTCTGGTTCTCGACGCGGATCACATCAGTAGCCTCGCCCGCCGCGTCATCGAACAGCTCGAGCCGGACCTCCTTCGCGTTGCGCGAGAAGAGGGCGAAGTTGACTCCCTCGCGGCTCAGCGTCGCGCCGAGCGGAACGACCGAACCGGGCGAAACTTTCCTGGTAGTACGTTGGATCTTGCTTCCTGCCACCCGCCCTCCGTCCCCAGACCGATTCGAGTATACGGCGCCGGCCGCGCGGCACGTGAGCCTGTCGGCTTCGAAGCTGTACCGGGGCGGCGGACCTCCGTACCATGGGTGCGCGGAGAACGGGTTTGAGCAGCGCTTCAGGTTTCACGACGACGCTTCACGGGGAGCACCTGCTCTCGCACGATGGGCGACGCCTGTTCCTGACGAGGATCGCCCGGTTGTTCGCCTACGGCTTCCTGTCCGTTGTGCTGGTGCTCTACCTGGTCGCGGCGGGACTCTCGGAGGCGCGCGTCGGGCTACTGCTCACGCTCACGCTGCTGGGCGACACCGCGATCTCGCTGGGTCTTACCACCACCGCCGACCGGTTCGGGCGGCGGCGGACGTTGATCGCCGGGGCGGGTCTGATGCTCCTGGCGGGCGTGGTCTTCGCGATGACCGGGAACTTCGTCCTCCTGCTGGCGGCCGCGACGGTCGGGGTCATCAGCCCGAGCGGGAACGAGGTCGGACCTTTCCTCGCGGTCGAACAGGCTGCCCTCTCGCAGGTCGTGCCGGGTCGGGAGCGCACCCGCGTCTTCGCCTGGTACAACCTGGTGGGCTCGTTCGCGACGGCGCTCGGCTCGCTGGCCGGAGGGGCTCTCAGTCAGGGCCTCCAGGGGGCCGGCGTGACGGCGCTTGGGAGCTACCGCGCCGTCGTGGTCGGCTACGCGGCGTTCGGCGCGCTGCTGGCGGTCCTGTTCGCCGGGCTCTCCCGCTCCGTGGAGGCGCCGGCCTCGGCAGCGGGAGCGCCATCGACCCGACTCTTCGGCCTGTACCGCTCCCGCGGCGTGGTGGCGAGGCTCGCAGGACTGTTCTCGCTCGACGCGTTCGCGGGCGGCTTCGTGGTCCAGAGCATCGTGGCGTACTGGTTCCACCTCCGGTTCGCCGTAGAACCCGCGCTTCTCGGCGGCATCTTCTTCGGCGCAAACCTCCTTGCGGGGCTTTCCGCGCTCCTTGCGGTGCGCGTCGCCGCACGGATCGGACTGGTCAACACGATGGTCGTCACGCACCTGCCGTCGAACGTGCTGCTCTTTCTCGTGCCCCTGATGCCGACGCTGCCGCTTGCGGTCGCGGTGCTGCTGCTGCGGTTCTCGATCTCGCAGATGGACGTGCCCACGAGGCAGTCCTACACGATGGCCGTGGTGAGCGCGGACGAGCGCTCGGCCGCGGCAGGGGTGACGGGCGTGGCCCGCACGAGCGGGGCGGCGCTCTCCCCGGCGATCGCGACGCCGCTCCTCGCCAACCCCGCACTGATGGGGCTGCCGTTCTTCCTCGCGGGCGGGCTCAAGATTGTCTACGACCTGTTGCTCTGGCGGAGCTTCCGCGGTGCGAGTGAGGACGGTGCGACCGCCGATCCGCATGCGGCGAGGAAGTAGCTGACCGGGGCGCCCGACCCCGGGCAGGGTCCCCTGGTACCATGTCGGGCGGAGAAAATGCCATGTTGATCGCATCGCTCCTACTCGCTGCCGCAGCGGGCCCCCCGCCCGCCCCTGTCTGCGTCGTGCCGGATGGTGCCCGACTCCAGCTCGAGCTCGCGCTGACGGAGCAAGAGAAACGGACGGGCCTGATGTTCCGGGACGCCCTGGCGGCCGACCGCGGCATGTTCTTTCCCTTCGAAAGCGACGGGATCTTCTCATTCCATATGAAGAACACGCTCATCCCGCTGGACATCGTCTGGCTCGACGCGGCGGGCAGGGTCGCCGAGGTCCTCCCGGACGCCCCGCCGTGCCGGTCCAACCCTTGTCCGATGTACAGAAACACGAAGAAGGCACGCACGGTCCTGCTGGTCAACGCCGGGTATTCGCGGACGCATGGTGTCGTCCCGGGCGCCCAATTGGTTTTCGAAAACGTGCCGGACTTCGCGGTCGGTCGGCCGCCGAAGTGACCGGCGCCATCGCGGGCGAGCGCGGTCACGGAACCCTGTAGACGTCGACGCCGTCGCGCGTTCCGACGAGCTCCAGCGATGCACGAAGTGCGAGTGTCCGTTGCAGCTGCGCGGGGGTGGACGCGAGCGGGAGCAGGGATTCCCGCGAACCACCGCCGTACCCCGGCGTGACGACGAGCAGGCGGACCTTCTCGGCCTGCAGACGGCGCAGCACCTCGCCGCCGTCTCCGGCGCGCTCGATCCACTCCTGGAGCGGTGGCTTGATCATCATCCCCTCGGCGATCCAAGGCCGGTCGAAGTACATCAAGGCGGGGAAGTCGAGCGCCATCACGCGGCCTCCCGGCGCCTGCGCATTGACGAGCCGCACTGCCCGCCAGCCGGGAATGTAGCGGCTGCAAAACCCGTCGCGGTCGAGGCGGCCGGCGAGGTAGTCGAATGGTCGTTGGTACGTGAGCACGAACGAGAGACCCGTCGCGAAGGCCGGGACAAGGGCCGCCACGGCGGCCCAGAGCGCGAGCCGCCAACGGACACGGGCGACTGCAATCGCCCCCAGCGCCGCGAGGCAGAGGAACATCGGCATCAAGTAGCGAGTCGGCGGCCGGAACCAGAACCCCAGAACCAAGGTGAACGCGACCGGTGCTGCAAGGAGCCTCAACCTGCGGTCGCGGACGGCCAAGACGAGCGCGAGCATCGCGAGCAGATTGTGCCAGCCCGCGATCTCGTCGGCGCTCGCCCGCTCCTGGACCGCGCCCCAGGTGATTCCCAGGAAGCCGGTGGATGGGGGATGGTAGTGAGTGGTCAGTTTCACTCTTTCGGTGCTGACGCCTTGAATCGGCAGCCCAACCAGCCCTCGACCGAGAGGGAAGAATGGATCCCCGGTGCTGAGCGTGTTGCGCACCGCAAAGGGCGCCAGAACGATGGCCACTGGAATCAGCATCGATGCTGAAGCCTGTAGGGCGCGCTTTCTTCCGGCCAAGAGGACCACCACCACTACCACCCCGGCGACGAACGGGGCTGCCGTCAGCCTCGTTCCCAAGGCGCCGCCGAGCGCGCAGCCAACGAGCGCCGGCGAAGCGCCCGCTCCGGCCAGGAGCAGCGCGACGGCGCAGTGGAACGCCGCGAAGTGATCGACGAACGAGGTGGCTGCAACGGTGAGCACCAGGGGCGTTGCCGCCCACGCCAGCGGCGCGAGCAGTGCGGCCGCCCTGGACCTCGGGCCCCGGTAAACGACCGCGGCGAGGACGGCGAGCGTGCCAAGGAACATCCCGGTATGCAGGAACTTCGCCGTCTCCGCTCGACCCAGCTGAAGGCCGAGCAGGTACACCATTTCGGCGAGTTGCGGGAGGCCGCCGGTGAAGTCGTACTGATAGCGGAACACGCTGCCCGTGAGAATGAAGAGTTTCGGCAGCGCAAGGTGGTAGCGCATGCCGTCGGAGTCGCTTACCGGCAACAGGAGCTGCGGCCCCAGCGCGGCGAGGACGAGCAGTAGTACCGTCGCAAGCCATGGCTGCGAGCGGGCGAGCAGCCACGCCGCCCGGGCCCACCGGTTGAAGGCTCGTGCGTAGCTGCGCCATGTCCGCAACGACTGCAGCAGCAGGACCGCCAGCAGCGGCAGAGTCGCCCGAGTCCCGACCAGCGACCCGACAACCCAGCTTCCCGACCCGACTGCCGTGACACCGACCGAGAGGGCCAGCGGCAGCGAAAGTCGGGCGCGGCCGCGTGTGCGTGCGGGGAGCAGCGAGAAGCCGATGAGCCCGCACGAGAGAAACAGCGCGGCGGCGACCAGCGCGTCGCCGGCCGCCGTTGCGAGCGTCCCTCCCAACAGGGCCCATCCTGTCACGATGGCCTCCTCTTCCAACACGGCGGCCGGAGCTGGAACAGGGTAACCCGATCGGGCCGTCTCGGGTCACGCTAGCGCGGACGTCCCGCCAAGCATAGCCGGGGGACGCACCGGGGAGGCTACTTCTCGTCCGGGGGGTACAGCTCCGGCTGGACGCCGGGGCCGCCGGGCTCGAAGCAGCGCCGGCAGCGCGCCTCGTACACGTCGGAAGCGCCGACGACGACCTGCTCCTGTTCCAGGGTAAGGCGCTGCGTGTACGACGCCGGGGCGCCGCAACGGGCGCAGATCGCGTGGACCTTCTCGACATCCTCCGCCACGGCGAGCAGTTCCGGCATCGGCCCGAACGGCTGGCCCCGGAAATCCATATCGAGCCCGGCGAGGATCACACGCTTGCCGAGGTCGGCGAGGTGGCCGGCTACACGCACCAGATCCGCGTCGAAGAACTGCGCCTCGTCGATCCCGACGACTTCGGTGCGGGGGTCGATGCGCTGGAGGATGTCGGCGGCCTTGGCGACGCGCTCCGCTTCCAGGCGCCATTTAGAGTGCGAGACGACCTGGCCGGCAGCGTAGCGGTCATCGAGCCCCGGTTTGAACACCTGCACCCGCTGCTTGGCGATGATCGCGCGCCGCAGTCGACGGATCAGCTCCTCGGACTTGCCCGAGAACATGCCGCCGGTGATCACCTCGATCCCGCCGCCCCAAGGGCTCGTTGGCTGCATGGTCCCTCCATGCTCCTTGTACCACGCTCGGGAGCGGGCCGCCACTTGCAGCTGGAAGATCAGCGAGGCGCCGGGCGCAAACCTCTGCCGGACCACGCGGGCGCATACCACGGCGCGAGCGCCGTCAGCACCGCCTGGGCGTACGCGTCCGCGCGGTTGACCATGCCGGCGGTCAGCACCCCGAAGGCGCCCTGGCGCGAACGCACGTCGTACTCGGCGGCCCAGCGGTCGATCACGGCGGCGAGATCTTCCCCGGCGAGAACCGCCACGGCGACCGGTTCGGGGAGGAGGATCCCCGCGCTCGACCCGACCCCCTCGCGAGCACCGTCCCAGGCGACCGCCCAGTTGCGCAGCACAACCTCGCGCGGGTCACGGCCAAGCACCTCGATGCCACCCTCGAGGCCGAGTGCGAGATCCGCCCCCCTCACCGAGCCGAGTGCCGCGCGGGATCTGGCACGCGCCCCCGCGAGGGTGGCCTGGGTCGAGAGGGGAGTGTCGGCCTGGCCGCTCGGTGCGTCGACGGGCAGCAACTCGACCGCCCCGCCGGGCCAGGGCATGGCCACAAGGCGCTCCAGCGCCGCACGGACGCCGGCGAGTTTCGGCTCGCGCGTGGACCCGACCGCGACCTTCACAAACCGAGCCGTGGGCATGTCGGTGCGAGAGGGCACGCGCCGCACGCAGGCTTCCGGGCGTGACACACGCGCCGCCCGTGCAGGATCAGCCTGTGCCCGAGAGGTACCCAGCTCGTCGGCGGGAACAACTCCATGAGGTCGCGCTCGATCTTCTCCGGGTCCTTCTCCGCGGAAAGTCCGAGGCGTTGCGCGAGCCGTGCAACGTGGGTGTCCACGACCACGCCCGTCGATATCCCGAACGCGGTGCCGAGCACGACGTTGGCCGTCTTGCGACCCACCCCAGGCAGTTTCGTGAGGTCGTCCATGGACGCCGGGATCTCGCCCCCGTGGCGCTCGGTCACCGCGCGCGCCATCCCGAGCAGCGACTTCGCCTTGTTGCGAAAGAACCCCGTCGAGCGTATCAGCGCTTCGAGCTCCGCCTGGTCTGCGCGTGCCAGGGAATTCGGATCCGGAAACCGCTCGAACAGCGAAGGCGTCACCACGTTGACCCGCGCGTCGGTGCACTGCGCGGAGAGGATCGTTGCGACCAGAAGCTCGTAGGGGCTCCGGAAGTCGAGCTCGCACGCCGCGTCGGGGTATGCGGCTTCGAGAGTCGCCTCGATCGCGGCGGCGCGTGCGGCGGAGATTCCCAGGCCCGCCGGCCTGCGGGTCACGGTACGGCGTCCTTCCCAGCCGGTGCCGGGAACAGGCGCGACTGGGTCGCGTTCACGAGGCCACCCGAAATCACCATGCGGAGCGCCTCCTCCACCGAGAGGTCCGTGGCCTTGACCGCGTCCGCCGGGTAGACGAGGAAGAACCCGGTGGTGGGGTTCGGCGTGGTCGGCATGAACACCGTGACCACGCGCCGCGGCCCGGCCGGGGTCCGCTCGTCGAACTCCCCGGTCACGAACGCCACGCCCCAGACGTCGCCTGAAGGAAACGGCACCAACACCACCCGGCGGAAGCTCCTCGAGCGGTTGGAGGCAAAAGCCCGCGTGACCTCCCGCGTTCCGGTGTAGACGGCCCGCAGCACGGGGATGCGCGCAAAGACCTTCTCGCCCCAGTGCAGCACCCGCCGCCCGAGCACGTTGTGCGCCAGCACGCCGAGCAGGAAAATGCCGACGACGAAGATCGCCGCTCCGAAGCCGGGCACGATGCGGTCGAACAGCCGCTGGCTGATCGGGTCGGCCCACCGGTCGATGAGATCGAACAGGAACCGCCCGAAGAACATCGTCACGACCAGGGGGAACGACACCAGCAGACCCGTGACGAAGCGGCTGCGCAGAAAGCCGAGGAACGTGGTCTTCTTACCGGGCTCCGGCCGACGGATCGGCAGTCCCAACGTCTCGGACAGGAACTTGGGCGTCTCGGGCATCGCGCAGCCATTGTACCGGTAACGGAGATAGGCCCGAAAAATCGGAGGGTTGACAGAAATAGGGGAGAGGTCAAGATTGAAACGTCAAGGGTCAAGAGGGGAACATGGAGGTGACGGGCGGAGTCGAACCGCCGAATGAGGGCTTTGCAGGCCCCTGCCTTACCACTTGGCTACGTCACCGCGGGCGGAGTGTACCGGCAGGCCGGGGAGGGTGTCAACGAACCCGGCACGCAGCCACAGGAGTGCGCTACCGGTTGACCGCTCGCATCGGTCCTTCCGGGTAACGCGCGCCTGCGGTCGCCCCCTTCGGCGCCGCCTCGTTCAGCTCCGCCAGCACTTCCGGAGCAAGGCGGATCGCGGCAGCGCCGACGTTTTCCTCGAGGTACTTCTGACGCTTCGTGCCTGGGATCGGCACGATGTCTCCCCCCTGCGCGAGCAGCCAGGCGAGCGCGAGCTGTCCCGGGGCGACGCCGAGACGGGATGCGATCGCCTCCACGCGTGCCGCCAGCTCGCGGTTCTTCGCGAAGTTGTCCGGTTCGAAGCGCGGCGAACGGACGCGGTAATCACCCTCGGGAAGATCCTCCGGCTTCCGGAACCGGCCGGTGAGGAAGCCCCGGCCAAGCGGGCTGTAGGCGACGAAGCCGATCCCCAGCTTGCGTACGGTCGGCAGGATCTCCTCCTCGACATCGCGGGTCCACAGCGAGTACTCGGTCTGAAGCGCGCTGATCGGGTGAGTGGCGTGGGCGCGCCGGATCGTCGCGGGCGCCGCCTCCGAGAGGCCCAGAAAGCGGACCTTGCCCGCTCGCACCAGCTCTGCCATCGCGCCCACCGTGTCCTCGATCGGCACACTGGGGTCGACGCGGTGCTGGTAGTACAGGTCGATGACGTCGACACCCAGGCGCGACAGCGACGCGTCGCACGCCGAGCGAACGTACTCCGGACGCCCATTGACGCCGACCCAGGTGCCGTCGGCCCGGCGCTCGTTGCCGAACTTGGTGGCGAGCACAACCCCGGCGCGCCGCTCCTTGATCGCCCGGCCGACCAAGCGCTCGTTGGTGAACGGCCCGTACATGTCGGCCGTGTCGAGGAGCGTCACCCCGAGGTCGAGCGCGCGGTGGATCGTCGCGATCGACTCGCCCTCGTCTGCCGGGCCGTAGAACTCGCTCATCCCCATGCAGCCGAGCCCGATCGCCGAGACCACCAACCCCTGTTTCCCGATCACCCTCGTGTCCATGCCATGCTCCCTTTCTGCGGTACCAGCGTGATTTCTTTTCACATGCTCCGGGGCGTGTGCGGCCGGAAAGCACCGCAGGCGGCGCGGCGCCCCCTACCGAGGTTAAGCTGGACCCAGCGCTCTCCATTCCACTTCGGGCGGCCGAAAACGAACCTGACATATTGACTGGGCTGCGGTCATCACCCCGGCTCACGCCAGGCCACAAGACCTCCTGGTAGTTGTAACCGGAACCCATCTTGAGGCATCTTAGAGGTGTCCGGCGATCGAGCGCCGGGCGGAAAGGCGGTATTCGACGATGGGCAACGTGAAGGGCGGGCTGGTTGTCTTGTGGATCCTGATCGTCGCCACGACGGCGCTCCCTGGCCTGGCGCAACCGGCCAACCCCATGCCTGGCCGGCGGGGCCACGGCGGCGGCGGTGACCCGATGCAGACGGCGATCGCAAGGCTCAACCTCACCGGGGAGCAGCAGACCAAGGTGAAGGCAATATCCGACCAGGAAACGGCGAAAATCGCCGCGCTGCGCGAGCAAATACGCCCTGCGCACGATGCCCTCGACGCCGCGGCACAGGTCGAGAAGCCGGACCCGGTGACCGTCGGCAAGGCGTACCTCAGCGTCAAGGCCGCAGAACAGGCGGTTGAGACCGAGTCGGCCAAGTTCCACGATGCGGTCGCAAGTGTCCTCACGAAGGACCAGAAGGTGGAGTTCGAGGCGTATCTCAGCAGCGCGAGGGAAAATCGCGGGCGCTGGGGAGGCCCGCACGGCGGCCCGCCTCAGACCAGCTGAGCCCCACCGGTTCCCGGATCTCTTCAAGCGCGCCACGGCCGTCGGAGGCCGTGGCTTCGCTTTCTCGGCGATCGCTGAGGGCCGCCAAGGCACCGGCGTTCAGTGCGCGCTGGTCGGTGCTTTGCCGGTTTCTCCCGACAGCATGAGGATGAACGGGATGAACAGCACAAACGCAAGTGTCAGCATCCAGAAGACGTCGACGTACGCCTTGACAACGGCCTGCTGCTCGAGCTGGCCGTACAGCAGCCGCAACGACAGCTCCCGGGCGGTGGTCGGGTCGACCCCCGCCACCGGGAACAGGCCGTGCGCCGCGGCCGACAAGCGCCCCTGGACAATCGGACTGAAGCCGGTGACGTGGTCGGCGAGCTGCGCCTGGTGCATCTGGGCGTGGCGTGCGAGCACCGTCGCGGACATCGCGATCCCCACCGACCCGCCCTCGTTGCGGAACAGGTTGAACAGCCCGGTGGCATTCCCGATCTGTTCCGGCGGCAGGTGCGAGAACGCGGCAGTCGAGATCGGTACGAACAGGAATCCGAGCCCGAACCCCTGCAGCAGGCGGGAGAACGTCAGGTAGGCGAAACCTACGTTGAGGTCCACTGACTGCAGCAGCCAGACGGCAGCAATGTTGAACGCCGCGCCGACGAGCACGAGGAGCCGGGTGTCGACTTTGCCGATGAGGGCGCCGACGAGTCCCATGGCAAACAGGGAGGCGATCCCGCCAGGCGAGATCACGAGCCCGGCCCAGGTCGCGGTGTAGTGCAGCATGTTCTGGACGTACAGCGGCAGCATCGTGAACGAGCCGAACAGGCCGAACCCGAGCAGAAACATCAGGACGGTGGCGGAGGCGAACGACCGGTTCTTGAAGATGCGCAAATTCACCAGTGGCCGGGTTGCGGTGAACGAGCGCCAGATGAAGAGCACGATCCCGGCGACGGCCACGAGCGCGAAAAACTTGATGAAGTTGCTTTTGAACCAGTCGTAGCGCTGGCCGCGGTTGAGCATCACCTCGAGGCTGCCGAGCCCGAGGCAGATGAACAGGAAGCTCAGGACGTCAACCCGGCCCTCTGGGCGTTTGAGGTACGGCGGGTCGGTGATGTACATCATGCCGAGCATGATCCCGAGGATGCCGACCGGGATGTTGATGTAGAAGACCCAGGGCCAGCCCCAGTTGTCGGTGATCCACCCGCCCAGCGTGGGTCCGATGATCGGGCCGAACACGACGCCCACCCCGAACAGCGCCATCGCCTTGCCGCGCTCTTCCCTGGGGAAGGCGTCGAGCAGGATCGCCTGTGACATCGGCACCATCGCTCCGCCGGCAAACCCCTGGATGACCCGCATCACAACCAGGAAGGCGAGCGACGGCGCCGCTCCGGAGCCGAGCGAGGCGAGCGTGAACAGAGTCAGGCAGGAAAGGTAGAACTTCTTCCTGCCGAAATAGTTGGCGATCCATCCCGTGATCGGCAGGATGACCGCGTTGGCGACGAGGTACGACGTGATCACCCACGTGATCTCGTCGACGCCGGCCGAGAACGTTCCCTGCATGTGAGGCAACGAAACGTTGGCGACGGACGTGTCCACCACCTCCATGAGCGTGCCGAGCATGGAGGTGAACGCCATCAGGTACTGGTGGGCCGGGTGGTTCTTGTCCATCGCCTTCTGAGACGTCAGCGCGCTGTAACCGGCGCGGCCGCCGGAGTCGGCGTGGGCAGGGCGCGTGGTTGGGCAAGGGTGTCGATCTCGACGTGGGCCGAGAGGCCCAGCCTGAGCGAGTGGTCCGCGTTGCTCGCCGGGTCGATCGCGATGCGCACGGGGAGGCGCTGGACGACCTTCACCCAGTTGCCGGTGGCGTTCTCCGGGGGCAGGAGCGAGAATGCGGCGCCGGTCCCGGCGGAGAGGCTCTCGACCCAGCCGAGGTACTCGCGGTTGGTGTCCACATCGGTGTGGAACGTGGCGGGGAGGCCGACGCGGATCCTGCGCAGCTCGGTTTCCTTGAAGTTCGCCTCGACCCAGATGTGCTCGCCCTCGAGCGGGACGACGGCGCACAGCGGCTGGCCGGGCGCCACGACCTGGCCGGACTCCGCGCTCTTCCTGCTGACGAGGCCGTCGACCGGCGACGTGATGGCGCAGTAGGAACGGGTCAACTCGGCGTTGGCGAGGCGAGTCTCCTGGAGCCGCACGCGCTGGTCAGCGACGGCGAGGTTGGCCTCCGCCACGGCGAGCGCCTTCTGCGAGGCGGCCTCATCGGCGGAGGCGACCTGCTCGGCGGTGACGGCGTCGTCGTACCGCTGTTTGGGTGCAGAGTTGCGCTTGAACAACTCGGAGAAGCGCTCCAGGTTGAGGCGTGCCAGCGCGAGTTTGCTGCCATCCGCGTCCGTCTTGGCCCTCGCCTGGGCGATCTGCGCGCGGTTGGTCGCCAGCGCGGAGCGTGCCTCCTCGAGAGCCGCCTTCGCCTGGTCCACCTGCGCGTCGTAGTCGCGCGGGTCGAGCGTGGCGATCGGCTGGCCCCGCCTCACATGCTGATTCTCCGTCACCTCGACCGTGGACAGCGTGCCGGCGATGCGCGACGAGACGGAGAAAACGTCGCCGGCCACGTACGCATCCTCGGTGTTCGGGTGAACCTGGGAGTGCTGCCAGTACCGGTACCCAGCGACGGTGATTGCCGCCAGCACGAGCACGATGATTGCGAAACTGATCCACTTTTTAAGCATGTCAGCGCTCCTGTCCCTGAGTCCCGACGGCGGCGAAGAACGTCGGGAGATCCTCGCCGGCCGCAGTGAGCAACGCGCCCTGCTTGAGGTAGGCGTTGTAGTGCTGGTTCGCGAGGGAGAACCGGCTGTTCGCGAGGACCGACTCGGCGTCGAGCACGTCGGTCGTCCTCGTCAGCCCGGCCTTGTACTGGTCCTCCTCGATCCGGAGGTTCTCCTCGGCCGCCTTGACGTTGGTCTCGGCGGTCGCGGCCTCCCGGACGGCCTGAGCATAGTCCCGGTAGGACTGCTCGACCTGGACCTCCAGCTGGCGCTCGAGGTCGGCGATCTCTTCCCTGATTCGGGCCGCGGCGAAATCCGCCTCGCGCACGTTGGCCTCGCGCGCACCGCCGTCGTACGCTTGCCACGACAAGCCGAGGAACAGTATGTTGGCGTTGGGGTAGACGAGGAATTCGTTCTGCTGATAGGTGTGGGAGGCCTGGGCGAAGAGGGTCGGGTAGCTCTCGCTCCGCCGCAGCGAGAGCACGTCCAGTTGCGCCTTCAGCCGCGCACGCAGCGCCAGCATCTGAGCGTTGTTGTCCGCCGCGCGTTTCTTCAGGTCCTCCGGTGCGGCTGGCAGCGGGGGTGGCGAGGGTAGGCGCTCGGGCAAGGCCACCGGGTCGCTCGGCCTCCGGCCCATGAGGCGGTTGAGCGCCTGCATGGCGACCGCTTCGCCGTTGTCGACATCGCCTGCCTGGTCCCGCACCAGACGCAGCCGGACCTCGGTCTCGAGCAGATCGTTGCGGGCCACGACGCCCTGGCTGAAGAGGTCCTGCACCTCGCGCAAGTGATCCTCGAGGGCCTCCACGCGCTGCGCCACGACCTGCCTCTGGGCCTTGAGCGTCACGATTCGCAGGTACGTGGCCAGGCCGTCGAGCTGGCCCGACCTGACCTCAGCCTGGCCCCGCGTGGCGGCGGCGCCCTCGAGGTCCTTCGCGCCGGCGACCGCGGACGCGCGCCGGCCGCCATCCCAGAGCAGGTACCCGACGTCGAGTTCCCCGGTGAAGAAGTTTCGTTCCGATTCCGGGGCCTGGAGTGCGCCGAACCGCACGATGACCTCGTTGTCATGGGCCTGGAAGCCGGTCGAGAGCGACACCGTCGGGCGGTACGCCGCCTCCGCGGCTTTCGTGCTCTCCTCCGCCGCGCCGACGTCCAGCTTGGAGGTCACAGCCGCGGTGGAGTGCGCCGCGATCTCCCGCAGGACCTCGTCGAGGGTGAGAAGAGAGGGGCCTTGAGCCGGCGGCGACTGCGCGGTTGCCGTGCTCGCGATCATCACGGCTGCAAGTGCGGCTTCCGCCAGCGCCATCCGGCCCGGGATCAGCCGCCGGGCACGTCGATTTCTGTGGAGTCTAGACATCTCGCCGCCTCCTCGTCGTCGATCAAAGCTCATGCCGGTTCCGTTCCTTCCGGCCCGGCGGGGTCGTCACGCCCGCGGACCCCCGGTCCAGCTGGCGAAGCGCCTCCTGCAGGACCGAGGCGAGCCTTTTCCGCACCTGCGGGCTCAGTCTGTTCGCCGCGTGGTCGAGGCCGCGGCTCTTGGCCTCGGCGAGCCGGGTCACGAGCCGGGCGCCTCTCGGGGTGATGGCGAGCCGCTTGCGGCGGCGATCTCCCGGGTCCTCGGTGCGGTCCACCAGACCCTCATGGACCAGCCGGTCGAGGAGCTGGCTCGTGGCCGGCTGCGAGAGGTGCAGGACCGCGGCGATCGAGGACACGCACTGAGGGCTCTGATCGTGCAGCTTGAACAAGGTCAACACCTGCGGCAGGGTGAGGCCCGTCTCGGCCATGATGGCCAGGTCTTCACCCACCGAGGCCTCGGCCATGAGCATCCACCACGATCGAATCGTGTGGCCTATGCCCGGTCGGTCGGGGCCGGCCTCGCGAGGCTGTTTCACGGTCGCCATGGTTCCAAGCTCCAAACCATTCCAAAGGTGGAACCGTACCGGCTTTCCTGCTATTCCGTCAACCCTCCGCCCCGGCTACGGGACCGTCGGCGCCGCCGCCTCGCGCAGCCGCCACAGGGAGGCCTCCTCGAGGCCGCCGAGGCGCAGCCACGAGCCCGGCCACCGCCGGTCGAACTCGAGCCTGTCGTTGCGGAAAAGCAGGCCGTACAGAGGCACTCGGGCCCTCCGTGCGTCGGCGACGAAACGCGCATATGTCGGCTCGTCCATCAGGTCGTAGCGCACGATCGGCGAGCGGCCGTAGAAATACACCGCGCCGCTCGCCTGCATCGCGAGGAGAGCTGCGTTCGCCGGGAGCTGGCGCTCCGACCAGGTGACGCAGCGCGGGTAGACGTCCTCGCTCTTCCCGATCTCCCACATCCGGCGGGTGACGTCCCAGTACGCGGAGACGCCGAAAGCCCAGAGAAGGCCGGCGGCAAGTGCCGCAGTGGCGAGGCGACGGACCAAGGGCCGGGCGCGCCACCGCTCGGCCGCGAGAGCGCGGAGCTCCCGGGCCGCCAGCACGGCGCTGAGGATGATGGCGGGCAGGGCGGGCAGGAGGAACCGCAGCCGCCACCACCCGTAGACCGACTGCTCGTACAGGGTGTAGAAGCCCACGATCGCGCCGGCCCAGGTGAGGAGCACGGCCTGACGGCGGTCGCCCCGCACGGCCCGGACGAGTCCGAAGCCGACGAGAGCGAGCGCTGGCGCTCCGAGGAAGGCCGCCAGCCAGCGGCCGAAGTGGAGCAGACCGGTCGGGAGGTTCGCGAGTGACACGAGGGGGGCGATACCGGTGTATCCGGTCGTGAAGACGCCGCCGTACTCGGCGAGGTTGTACAAGCCGAGGCCGGCGAGCAGGGGAGCGGCGCCGGCCGCCGCCGCCACGAGGGCCGCCGGGCTCCCGCCGAGAGCGACCGCGAGCGCCGGGGCCAGGAGCGCGTCGGTCGGGCGGACGAGGACCGCGATGCCGAAGCTCGCTCCGGCAGCCACGGCATACGCAGTTCGCCTTCGCCCGCGCAGCGCAAAAACGACGGCGGCGGTGCACCACGCGGTCGCAAGCAGATCGCTCATGACCCGGACCGACTGCAGGACCGTGAGAGGGAAGAGAGCGAACGCCAGCACTGCCGTGAGGCACCAGCTCCGCGGCATCGCCAGGAGCCTCGCGAGGCGATACAGGAGCACGGCCCCCGCAATCCACGCGACGACGTTGACGGCGACGGGGGCGCGTCCGAGGCCGATGAGCAGGGAGGCGGCCGCGAGGTGGATCGGCAGGCCGGGCGGGTAGGTGGGGACGGCGGTCAGCGGCTGACGGCCCGGGCGCATTCCGAGCGGTACGAACGTGCCTGCCGGGTACGCGTCCGCCTCGATGCCCGGGATCGTCCGGACCCGCTCGTGGAGCTCCCAGGCGGCGAGTATCCGGGCGCTGTTGAGGTATCCGGAGGAGTCGGCTCCGCCAGCGGCGGTGCCGGAAAACCGGGCGACGAGGACCGCACCGGCAACCAATGCCGCCGCTGCCGCCGCCGTGAAGGAGCGCGTGGCCATCGCGTGAATTCTCGTCCAGATGACCGGGATCGGCAATCGTCCCTCGGATGCGGACTCGCCCCGCCGCCCCGAACCGAAGTGGCCGGGAGGGGCCCGTGTTCCGGGGGCGACATCAGACCGCCGGGGTGTGGGCTCCGCGCCACTGGCGCCCGAGCACGCTCTCGACGAGCGCAGCCACGACCTCGGTGGCGGTTTCGAGACCGACCGAACTCGTGCTGATACAGAGATCGAACGGAGACGCATCGTCCCAGTTCCTACCCGTGAAGCTCTTGATGAACTGGGCTCTCTGCCGGTCGGAGCGGTCGACCTGCCCCTCCGCCTCCTTCACGCTCGCGGTGCCGTAGACCTCCATGACCCGCTTCACGCGGAACGCTCGATCCGCGTGCACCCTGATGTTCGTCACGTTCGGACGACCGGCCAGCACGTGGAACCCGGCCCGGCCGACGATCACGGCGTCGAAGCTCTCGGCGATCTCCCGGATGATGAGACTCTCGAGCTTGAACAGGTCCGCGGCGTACACGGGGGGGAGGGGCGGAGGCACGAACGCGGCTTCCGGGGCGCCCATCGAGTACGAGTGCAGCAGCGACTCCCAGAACCCGGTGGTCCTCTCCTCGCTCGGGATCAGGTCCCCCTCCTGGAGCCCGGCCGCCGCCGCTGCCTGCTTCAGGATCTCGCGGTCGGCGTAGCGCAGGCCGAACCTGTTCGCGATCGCCTGGCCGATGGAGGAGCCGCCGCTGCCGAGTTGTCTCGAGATCGTGAGCACAATCGTTGGTCTCTCGCGCATCGCCGCCTCCCGGGCGCCCGCCGGTCTCCGCTCCGGTGGGCCTGGCCTTACTCTGTACCTTTCATGCTACATCCTTTGCCCCGCGGCCTCTGAAGCTCCGTGTGCTTTGGCCCTTCGGGCCGGTGATCTATTGCCCCGCGGCCTGCGGAGGAAGAAGCCGCCCGCGGCCCCAATGGCCCCAATGGATTGAAGACCCCCCTCCGAGGGCCAGGTCAGCGTGTCAACATCATCGGGGCAAGGTCCGGCGGCGGGTGCAAGGGGCTGTCAGGTTTCACCACGATCGTCTATCGCTATCACTACTTTTCCTCTGGCGTGTCCCTCTTCCAGATACCGGATAGCCTCAGGGACATCACTCAATGGGAAGCTCCTGTCGATGACCGGAGTGACCGTTCCGGCTTCGAGGAACTCTCGCATGACCATCAAGTCTTCTTTGCTCAAGTGCGCCAGAAACGGGAGTAGTGTCCGCTGACGTGGTGTACGAAGAGTTGGTTGTTGGCGAGACGGTTGGCTGAGGGAAACCCCGGAGGCGGCGCCGACGGGGTTTCCCGGACGAGCACCAAGCGGGATGGAAAACGAAGGCCACTGCACCGACCTTGGAACATGAAGGTATGCGATGCCTCACCCCCCAAGGAGGGCCCAGTGGCCAAGGAAAGCATGACCCCGTTGGAGTGGCTGCGCAAGCGGCTGGAGGACGATGGCAGTGATCTGGTCCGGGAGATGCTGGGGATGTTCGCCCAGGTGCTGATGAGTGCCGATGTGGACGCCCGCTGCGGGGCGAGTTTGGGCGAGCGGTCGTCGGCTCGCACCAACCAGCGCAACGGGTACCGTGAGCGAGGGTGGGATACGCGCGTCGGAACGATCGCGCTGCAGATTCCCAAGGTGCGACAGGGCAGCTATTTCCCTGGCTGGTTGCTGGAGCCGCGACGGCGCAGCGAGCACGCGTTGGTCCAGGTGGTCGCCGAGGCCTACGTCACCGGCGTGTCGACCCGCAAGGTCGAGGCGCTGGTGCAAGCGATGGGCATTGAGGGGATCTCCAAGTCCCAGGTTTCCGAGATGGCCAAGACGCTCGATGCCACCTCGGAGGACTTCCGCAACCGGCCACTCGATGCTGGTGGCTACCCCTACATCTGGCTCGATGCGCTGGTCCTCAAGTGCCGGGAAGGCGGCCGTACCCCCAACGTGGCGATCGTCGTTGCCACCGGCGTCAACGCCTCGGGCCACCGCGAGATCCTTGGGGTCGATGTCATGACGGTCGAGGATGGGGCCGCCTGGCTTGCCTTCCTGCGTGGGCTCGTGAGCCGGGGCCTGGCGGGTGTGCAACTCGTGATCTCCGATGCGCACGAGGGCCTCCGCCAGGCGATCGGTGCGGTCCTGCCCGGGGCATCGTGGCAGCGCTGCCGCACCCACTTCATGCGCAATCTCCTGATCCGCGTCCCGAAGTCGGCCCAGGTATTGGTCGCCAGTCTGGTGCGCTCGATCTTCGCCCAACCCGATGCGACCTCCGCCTGGCGCCAGCTCCACCAGGTCGTCGAACAGCTCGCCCCTCGTTTTCCCCAAGCCGCCGAATTGCTCGAGGCAAGCGCCACCGATCTCTTGGCCTTCACCGGGTTTCCACTCGCACACTGGCGCCAGATCTGGTCCAACAACCCGCTCGAACGCCTCAACAAGGAGATCCGCCGCCGCACCGACGTGGTTGGCATCTTCCCCAACCGCCCCGCGATCCTTCGCCTCGTCGGCGCGATCCTCGCCGAACAGCACGACGAGTGGGCCGTCACCCGCCGCTACCTCAGCTGGCCCACGACCGCACCCACCTCTTCCGCCAACCTCGCTCCATCAACACTGCTCCTTGAGGAGGTGACCCAGCCCACCCATGCCGCGTAACCCATCACCCGCAGTGGCCCTCGTACACCACTTGACAGGACGTGACCGAAACGGGAGCAGCTTCTGGCCCACGAACCGTGACAATACGACCGCTTTGAGCATACCTGTCAGAGGTCCCAGCCAACGCCCCTTGTTCGGTCCCCCGACCAGCACGAGATTCCCCTCGGCAGTGAGCGCGCGCCTGCAATCTGACAGGGAACGGTTCCCCACCGAATCGAACATCAGATCATACCGCTGCCCACTCGCGGTGAAATCCTCTTGGGTGTAATCCATGACGTGGTCGGCTCCGATCGATCGGACCATGTCCAGATTCCTCGTGCTGCACACGCCGGTCACCTCCGCCCCGAACACCTTGGCAATCTGCACGGCGAACGTCCCAACACCTCCCGCCGCGCCGTTGATCAAAACCTTCTGCCCGGGCTGGATCCGTCCTTTGTCCCGAAGACCCTGCAGGGCGGTGAATGCCGCCACCGGAACCGCCGCCGCCTGCTCGAACGTCACGCTGACCGGCTTCAGCACCAATGCACCTTCGGAAGCACACCCATACTCGGCAAAGGCTCCCTTGCACGTGCCGAACACGTCGTCGCCCGGCTGGAACTGGATCACGTTCTTGCCGACCGCTTCAATCTGGCCGGCCACGTCGACTCCGAGACGGATGACCTTCGGTCTGCGCAACCCGGCTGTTGTGCGCACGACGTAAGGCGTGCCTCTCATGTAGTGCCAGTCGAATGGATTTACGGATGCCGCACGAATTCGTATCAAGACCTCGTCGTCATTCGGGGTCGGCTTTGCTACCTCCGTGAACCGAAGAACATCCGGGGGCCCGTATTCCGTGTAGACGATCGCTTTCATACGTCTCCTTGAGGGTCATTTCGATCGCGTGCTCTTGCGTGTGGTTCAAGGCAACCTGACCGATCAGTCTTGGAACCTACCGCTGCGCTTCAGCGGCACGCCGGCTGACGATTTTCAACTTCAGCATGGCACGATCATGAACCGAGGCACGGCCGCTGCGCAAGCACGCTGGCCGACGTGACGCTGCAAGCGCTGGTTGGGGGCGCGCCAGGGTGCGGAGCGGGATTCACTCCCGCGAAACGGGTGCACAGGGGGCACTTCTGCGGCGGGTGGGATGGAGTGGGGGGCCGCAGAGCCCCCCGCAAAAGCGGAGGGCGATTCACTCGCCCGGAGCGTGGGGGGTTCGGGGGGCACTTCTGCGGCGGGTGGGATGGAGTGGGGGGCCGCAGAGCCCCCCGCAAAAGAAGTTGGAGCGGGAAACGGGATTTGAACCCGCGACTTCGACCTTGGCAAGGTCGCACTCTACCACTGAGTTATTCCCGCTCAGCGCCCGCTCGCGCGGGTGGGGAAGAAACATACCAGCGTCGGTCTGGACCGTCAAGATCATGGCTGGAACGGGCGTGATCCGTGGAACGTGGACCGTAGTCCGAGGAAAGCAGAGGAGCAAGGGGGCAGAGGAGTAGAGGAACGAACGACGCCAGTCGGTTTCTTGCTCCTCTGCCCCTCAGCCCCTCCGCTCCCCTGTGCGCCTTTTCGGACCCCGGACCCCGGTTTCTCAGGCCTCCTTTTTTGAAGTGCCTGAGCAGAACATCGACTCGAACTCCTCCAGGTGGTCGCGCACGCCGAGCACGACGAGCACATCGCCCTCGTGGAGCGCCAGGTTCGGCTCCGGATTCGGGAACAGCGTCGGTCCGCGCTGAACGGCAACCACGCCGACCCCGCACTTGCGCCGCAGATCGGCCTCGGCCAGGGTCACCCCGACCAGGGGGCTCGAAGAGGCCAGCCGAACCTGCTCGAGCTCGAGGCCCGGCATCTTCCCCGCCCCCATCGAGAAGTCCAGGAAATCCACGACCGTCGGCTTCACGACCAGCTGGGCGAGCCGCGCCCCGCCGTGCTGGTAGGGGTTGACGACGCGGTTCGCGCCGGCGCGGTGCAGCCGCATCTCGGCTCCTTCCTCGCCGGCGCGCGCGACGATGAACAGCTGCGGGTTTATCGAGCGCGCAGTCAAGACCGTGTACACGTTGTGTGCGTCGTCGTTGAGGCACGACACCAGGCCGCGCGCCCGTTCGATCCCCGCGGCGCGCAACGCCGTCTCGCTGGTTGCGTCGCCGGAAACGACCGGTATCTCGGCCGCGCGGAGTCGGGCCACCTTCTCCGGGTTGTGTTCCACAACGACGACGTCGCGCCGGGCGCGCCGGAGCTCTTCGACGACGGCCTGACCCATCCGCCCCCAACCGCACACGATTTCGTGGCCTGAAAGGCTCTCGATCATCCGTGACCTCCGCACCTGCCCAAGCGCGTCGCGCAGCTCGCCCTCCACCACCGAGCGGCCGATCTCCGTGGCCACCAGCAGGATCACGCCCAGGCCGGCAAACAACAGGAAAACGGTCAGAACCTGGCCACTGCGGGAGAGCGAGGAGATCTCGTTGAAGCCCACGGTCGTGAGCGTCAGGACGGTCCTGTAGAACGCTTCCCACAAGGAAAGGCCCTCGGCCCACCTGTAGCCGAGCGTTCCGATCAACATGATCGCCCCGAGAAGGGTGGCCGACCTGGCGAGCCGGGTGCGCATGGCGCAACTGTACCCCAGAGGCCGTTCGAAGGTTCACACGTTCGAACGTTCGAAGGTTCAACAGCAGCGAGGTCAAACTGGAAAAGGGAAAAGGTGAAAGGTCAAACGGAAGACGGAGGCTTGGGGCCGCCCGTTCTTGCGTTCCTTGTCTTTCCTTTGACCTTCTTCCTCTCCCGCCGAACCTTCGAACCTTCAAACCTTCGAACCTTCGAACTGCCCTACCGGGCGGCGGGCGGGAAGCCAGGTGCGGCCATGGTCGCCCGAATCTGCGCCATGTGCCGGCGCTCGTGCGCTCCGGCGATGTCCACCCAGTGATAGAGGTTCAGCTCGAACCCCAGCGGGTGCGGCAACTTCAGCTCCGCCAACTCCAGGGCGCCGAGGGCGGGGATTTGGACCAAGACCGCGTAATGTGATTCGGCGAGCTCGCGCCGGAGCTGCTCGATCGGGAGCCCGTGGGTTGGCGTCACCCGTTCGGGGTTCTTCACCGGGCCGGAGGCCGAGACGTCGGCGATCGAGCGCAGCCGCGGCCACGACCGCCGGCTGCTCGGGCCCGGGGTCAGGGCCTCGCGCCGCCCGCGCTGGATGAGCTTCCTCGCGACGATCGCAAATGCGCGGTTGGAGAGTACGAGGTGATGGAGGGTCTCGCCGACCGACCACCTTGCGGGCGCGGGCCGCCAGTCCGCCTGCGCCTGGGAGATGTTCCCCACCGCCGCCGACAGCGCCTCGAGATCGGCGGCCAGTCGCGCGCGGAGCTCCTCGAGCGCCGGCTCGAGCGGTTCGGCGTCGTCGCCGCCCCCTTGCCCCTCGCGATGTTCCATGGCCGTGCATTGTACCTACCCTTGCGTGCGGACGTCTGCGGAGGAGCCAAGGGGCAGAACCGTTCGAAGGTTCACACGTTCGAACGTTCGGAAGTTCAGAGACCCGCGGGGTCAAAGGTGAAAGGGGAAAGGTCAAAGGGAAGACGAAGGCTGGGTGCGACCATGACGTTGTACTCATTGTCCTCCGTTTGACCTTTTCCGTTTGACCTTTTACCTGTCCCTGCCGAACCTTCGAACCTTCGAACCTTCGAACCTTCGAACGTGTGAACCTGCGAACAGGCCCGTTCAGGTGCTCAGGAACTCGATGACCTCGTTCAGGAGGGCGCTGCCGCCCTCGGCGAGGACCGAGTGGGCGGCACCAGCCACCTCGCGGTACCGGGCCTCCGGGATCACCGCCGCGAGCTCGCGGGTGGCGGCCGCGGGCACGATCGGGTCGAGCTCGCCCGCGAGCACGAGGGCCGGGCAGCCGATCGCGGCGAGCCGCGGGCGCAGGTCCCACCCTCCCTTCAGGTGCTCGAGCTGCGCGAGGGCGCCGGGGAGGTCCTCGGGGTCCAGGGTCCAGAGCCTGGCCGCCTGGTCGACGAAGCCGGGGAACCTGTCGGAAAAGGCGCTGCCGAAGGCGAACGCCATGAAAGCCTCGGCGGCCTCCGCCTGATCTAGGCGCGTGAAGGCGATCTCGAAGAAACGCATGACGCGACGGTGCGACGGCGTGAGGCGCGCGGCGCACGACACCGCCACCAGGCGCTCGACCGCGTCCGGGTGGCGCACGGCCATCCCGCAGGCGATCAACCCGCCCATCGAGACGCCGATCACGCCGGCCGCGCGAAAGCCCGAGTCGGCCAGCACGAGCACAGCGTCGTCCGCCGCGCCCTCGATGGTGAACGGCGCGCCTTCCCTGGAGCCTCCGACGCCGCGGTTGTCGGGGGCGAGCACGGTGTAGCGGTGCGAGAGGAGGCGCGGCAACTCCCCCCAAAGGCGCGCCCGAGAGCCGAGGCCGGCCAGCAGGAGGAGCGGGGCGCCCTCGCCCCACCGTTCGTAGGCGACCGGTCCCCGTGGACCGCGGACGATCCTGTTCGCAGCGGCGCTCACGTTGCTCGTGCCCCGCGGCGGACCGGGCGAGCGGGGGCGCAGTCGGCGCCGGTCACGACGGCCGTTCTCCTGATGACGCGTCGCATCAGAGGAGTGCGCTCAGCTTCTCCTTGAGGACCTTTTTGTCCGCCGCGCCCACGACCCGGTCCACCAGCTTTCCGTCCTTGAAGAACAGCACCGTGGGGATCGACTGGATGCCGAACTTGATGGCCGTCTGGCGGTTGGAGTCGACGTCCAGCTTGGCTACGATCGCCTTGCCGGCGAACTCGGCGGCGAGCGCTTCCACGTGGGGCGCGATCATCTTGCACGGCCCGCACCAGGTGGCCCAGAAGTCCACCATCGCCGGCTTGCCGCTGTTGACCACGTTGGATTCGAACGTGGCGTCGGTGACCTGACTGACGTTTTCGGACATCGCTGCCTTCCTCTCTTCGGGGACCGCCCCGGCTCCCCGTGCCCGCAGGGTTGAAATCGCGACGCTCGGCGAGCAAATTCCTCCCGGCTGCCCTGGACCGGCGCGGCGGACCGCCGAGGCCGCTCCCGAACCGCCCGGATGAAGGTATTGTAAGGAGGACGCGACGGGGGTGGCAACCGTGCGGACGCGGCGGCAGAGGCTCGGGCAGCACTTCCTACGCGATCCCGGGATCGCGCGCGCGATCGCCGCGGCGCTCTCAGGGGAGCCTCACAGGGTCCTGGAGATCGGGCCGGGGCATGGCGCTCTCACGCGGCCGCTGCTGAAACGCTTCAGCACGGTCCGTTGTATCGAGCTCGACCGCAGGCTTGCGGCGGCGCTGACCGGCCTGCTGGGGAATCCGGCCGGCCTCGAAGTCCGCTGCGGCGATGCCCTTGAAGAGGACCTGGACGCGCTCGCCGGAGACGGCCCGTGGCAGGTCGCCGGCAACCTGCCGTACAGCGTGGCCACGCCGGTCGTGCGTCGGTTGCTGCCGCGGCGGGACCTTTTCACACGCCTGGTGGTGATGGTCCAGCTCGAGGTGGCGCGGCGCCTTGTGGCCCCTCCCGGGAGCAGCGAGCGGGGACTGCTGACGCTCGAAGCAGAGGCGTACGCCCGGGGCGAGCTGCTCTTCACAGTGCCCCCGGGTCGCTTCTCGCCGCCTCCGAAGGTGTTGTCGGGCGTGGTCCGGCTGGAGCTTCGCCCGCCGGCGGTCGAGCAGGAGGCGCTTGACAGGGCGCTCGCGCTCGCCTCGACGGCGTTCTTACACCGGCGGAAGAAGCTCGCCAATGCTCTCGGCGGACGCGTCGCCGGCGAGGCGGCTGCCGCATGCGCCGCGGCCGGCGTGGACCCCGGGGCACGACCCCAGGAGCTCGAGCTCGCGTCGTGGCTGGATCTCGCGAAAAGGTTGCCCCCAGACGCCACCCCGCCGGCAAACGGGCGCCCCCGCCGAGGCGGGGGGCGGTGATGGCGAAGCTTGTGGCGCTCGGCGGGCTCGGGGAGTTTGGGGCCAACTCGATGCTCCTCGAGGACGACGTCGGCGGGCGGGTCCTGGTGGACGCGGGCGCCGCGTTTTCCGATCTCGCCGCCTTCGGTGTCGGGTACGAGGTGCCGGACTTCGGCGCCCTGGGGCGGGTCATGCCGTCAACAGCGATCGTGACGCACGCCCACGACGACCACATCAAGGGGCTCGCGTTCCTCCGCGAGGCGCACCAGAGCGTGGAGGTTCTCGCGAGCCGGACGACGCTGGCGTGGGCCCGGCGCGCCGTCGGGAACGGAGTGCCTCTCTCGGTTCGTGAGCTGAAGGAGGGTGCCAAGGCACCGGCCGGAGCGTACCAGGTCAGCGTGCTCGGAGTGTCCCACTCGATCCCCGGCACGGTCGCGCTGCGCATCGAGGGTGAGGAGGGCGTGCTGGTGCTCGCGACCGACATGCGGTTGGCGCCTTCCGCCCTGGGTGAGAAAACGTCGGAAGAGGTCCTCGCTCGGTGGGGGGACGCCCGCCCCAATGTGCTGTTCCTGGATTCGACCAACGCCCTGGTCGAGACGGAGCCGCCGTCGGAAGAGGTCGTCGCGGATGCGATCGAGGAGCAGGTGCGCAGGGCGCGCGGTGCGGTGGTTGCGGTGTCGTTCGCCTCGCAGCTTGGCCGCTTCCGCCAGCTTGCTCGTGCCGCGGCTCAGACGGGGCGGCTGGTCGTGCCGGTGGGCCGTGGTCTGGTCGAGTCGCTCGAGGTGCAGGGCCAGCTCGGGGGGCTCGGCCTTCCTCCCGGACTGGTTCGTCCGGCCCGCGAGCTGCCCAAGCTCCCGCACGATCGCGTGGTCGTGATCGCCACCGGATCCCAGGGCGAGCCGGGCTCGGCGTTCTCGCGGCTGGCGGTCGATCTGCTCCCGGGGTTGCGGTTGCGAGCGGGCGACACGGTGCTGCACGCGGCGCGGATCATTCCGGGCCACGAGCGCCGCCTGGCCCAGCTCTTCGACCACTGCGTGCGCCGCGGGGCGCGTGTCGTCACCGCGACCGAGGCCCCGATCCACGCATCGGGCCACCCGCACCGCGCGGAGCTGCAGCGGCTGCTCGACCTCGTTCGCCCCCGCCTCGTCATCCCGGTGCACGGGCGCCGGCGACACCTCGAGGCGACCGCGGAGCTCGCGAGGAGCCGGGGCATCGGCACGCTGGTTGTCGAGAACGGCGAGGAGATGGCATGGACCGGCGCCGGAGTCTCCAAGACGGGAGAGCTCTGCCAGGTCGGCCGCATCCTGCTCGACGATGTCGGCGAGGAGGTGCTCGACCCGGCGATTCTCCGGCACCGCCGCTCGCTCGCGCGCGAGGGCCTGGTGGTGGCGGTGCTGCCGAGCTCACGCACCGGGCAGGGCCCGGAAGCCGGCGGGCAGCTCCACGTCTCCGGAATGCCTCTGTCGGGCGCCATCCACGATCAGCTGGTCTCCGGCCTGGCCGCCGAGCTCGCCCGAGCCGGGCCGCTGGCGCGCCGCGATCCTGATTGGCTGCGCAGTACAATGACGCGTTGGCTTCGGAGTGAGCTGCGCCGGCGTACGCGCCGCCGTCCGGTTGTGGTTGTGCTGGTGGTGGAGGTTTAGATGACCCACTGGGATGCGCTCGTGCTTGGGATCGTGCAGGGACTGACCGAGTTCTTGCCCGTGTCCTCGCGCGGGCACCTCGCTCTGGCGCAGGCGCTGATGCCGGGCTTCTCGCAACCCGGCCTGGTGTTCGACGTCGCGCTCCACCTCGGGACCGTGCTGGCGGTGGTGGCGCTCGAATGGCGCCGCATCGTCGAGGTCGTGCGGCACCGGTACCTCCTTCGCCTGACCGCACAGCTCGCGCTCGCAATGGTGGGGACTTCGATCTTCGCGCTGCCGCTGCGCCACTGGGCGGAGGATGCGGTCCGCTACCCGCTGCTCATCGCGGCGGGGTTCACGGTCACGGCGGTAGTACTGTTGGCGGTTCGCAACCGCGCCGGGCGCATCGAGGGGCGGGGCATGACGTGGGGTGCCTCGGCGGTCGTCGGCGTCGCCCAGGGGATCGTGGTGCTGCTCCCCGGGATGTCCCGTTCGGGAACGACGATCTGCGCCGGCCTCGCCTCCGGCCTGGAGCGGAAGTGGGCGGCCGACTTCTCGTTCCTGCTCTCGATCCCGGCGATCCTCGGTGCCGCCGTGGTGGAGGGCTGGACCCATCACGCGGAGCTCGCGGCGGCGCGCGGGCTGCTGGCGCTGGCGCTCATCGGGGCGCTTACGGCCGCCGTCGTCGGCCTCGCGTCGCTGATTCTTGTGCGTCGGCTCGTGCAGCGCGGCCGGCTGTACCTGTTCGCGTGGTACCTGCTGCCGCTGGCTGCGGTGACGGCGGCCCTTTCCGTGATGGGCGTCTGGTGATGGCGCGCACGCGCGAGGAGATCAGCCGCGAGATCGCCGGATACCTCCTCGGGATCATGGGCGTCCTCGTGCTGCTCGCGGTGCTGACGTACCACCCGCTCGACCCGTCGCTCTTCTCGGCGGGCAGCGACGTCGTCCACAACCTCCTCTCGTACGGCGGCGCGGCGATTGCGGGCATCCTCGTAGGTCTCTTCGGCCTGCCCGCGCTGGTTGTGCCGGCAATGATGATGGTGGTCGGCTGGCACTGGCTGCGCGGACGGAAGCTCGAGTCGCCCCGCATCCAGGGGACCGCCTGGGCGGTCGCGGTGGTCGGTGGGGATGGTGTCCTGGCGACCCTGATCGGGCGCACGTCGTACCGGGGCGGCGAACTCGAGTGGGGCGGCGAGATGGGACGGCTGGTCGCCCGCGGCCTCAACGAGTCGCTCGGGCCGATCGCGACGCTCGTGCTGTGCGCCGCGGCGCTTCTCGCGGGCGTCGTCTTCGGCTTCCGAGGTTCGTTGGTGCTGGTCTTCTCGGGATTCGGCGAGCTGATCGCCCGCAAGCGCTCGGAGATGGCTGCGCGCTGGTCCCGCGGGCGCGAGGATCGCCGGCGCGGGGAGATGCGCCGCCGGCTCCTGCGCCGTCACCAGGAGCGGCACCCGGGGGCGCCGCTGCCCCCTCTCGTGGCTCGCGAGCGGTTCGGCGAAGCCCGGTTCCGCATTCGGCGTCTGCACCAGGTGACGATCTGGGAAGAACCGAAACTAAAGAGGGCCGCGCCGGCGGAACGGCCCGCGGGCTCGGAGCGGCCGGCGGCCCGAGAAGAACCGGTGCCGCGGCCGCAACGCGCGGCGCGGCGCGTCGAATCGATGCCGGTCCAGGAGGAGTTCGACTTCCCGGAAGCGCCGATCTCGCCGCTGCCCGAGAAGACGATGTTGCTCCCGCCGCCGCCCGCTCCGGAGCTCGATCCCAGACAGCTCTCCGAGATGCGCGAGCGCGTCGAGGCCAAGTGCCAGGAGTTCCGCGTGGACGGCAGGGTGGAGGACGTGCTGCCCGGCCCGATCATCACCACCTACGAGTTCCGTCCCGCGGCGGGCGTGAAGTACGCGCAGGTCGTGCGCCTCGAGGAGGACCTCGCCCTGGGCCTCCAGGTCGAGGCGGTGCGCATCGAGCGCATCCCGGGGAAGGCGACGGTGGGGATCGAGGTTCCGAACCCGGAGCGCCAGACGATCGTTCTGAGGGAAATCGTCGAGTCCTCCAAGTTCGTCCACTCCGCCTCCCCGCTCACGCTGGCGCTCGGCAAGGACATTCACGGCCGGCCTTTCGTGGCCGACATGCAGCGCATGCCCCACCTGCTCATTGGAGGGTTCACCGGTTCGGGCAAGAGCGTCGGCATCAACGCAATGATCATGTCGATTCTGTTCAAGGCGACGCCCGAGCAGGTGCGGTTCATCCTCATCGACCCGAAACAGGTCGAGCTCGGGATGTACGAGAAGCTGCCCCACCTGCTGACGCCGATCATCTCGGACCCCAAGGAGGCTGCGAAGGCGCTGCGCTGGGCCGTCCGCCAGATGCGCGAGCGCTACTCGCTGCTGGCTGCGTGCAAGGTGCGGAACCTCACGCAGTACAACGCGCTGCTGGGCGACTCCGACATGCGTCGGATCGCCGCCGACAGCGCCGGGACCGAGGAGCTCAAACCGCTGCCGTTCATCGTGGTCATCATCGACGAGCTCGCCGATCTGATGATGACGTGCGCGAACGAGGTGGAGGACTCGATCGGACACCTGTCCCAGATGGCGCGTGCGGTCGGGATTCACCTGCTCTTCGCCACCCAGCGTCCGAGCGTCGACATCGTGACGGGCGTGATCAAGGCCAACTTCCCTTGCCGGATCGCCTACAAGGTGCGCACGCGCTTCGACTCGCGCACCATCCTCGACACCGAAGGGGCGGAGTGCCTGCTCGGCATGGGCGACATGCTCTACCTGCCCGCCGGCACGTCCCGGCCGATCCGGCTGCACGGGTGCCTGGTGCGCGAGGAGGAGATTCTCACGGTGCTCAAGCACCAGCGCCGCCTGGGCAGGCCGGAGTTCGACCCCGGCGTGCTCTCCGAACCCGAGCCGGGAACGGGGTTTACCGGCGAGGCGGAGTGGGACGACCCGATGTACGACCAGGCCGCGCGCCTCGTGGTCGGCTCGCGCAAGGCGTCGGCGTCGTACATCCAGCGCAAGCTGCGGCTCGGGTATGCGCGCTCGGCCCGGCTTCTCGATATGATGGAACAGGAAGGCGTGGTGGGGCCTTCGCAAGGCTCCCGCGGGCGGGAGGTTCTGGTGCCGCCCGATTTCTTCGGCGAAGTGGACGCGACACGGCAGGACGAAGGCGAGGAGAACCCGACCGATGATTGAGCTTTCCTGGCAGACGACGACATACCTTGTGACGGCCGTAGGTATCCTGCTCTTCCTGCTGATCGTGAGCTTCCTCTCCCGGCCGCGGGTCTTCACCCAGTACCTCCAGGCCATGACCGGGATCAGGCTCTCGGCCCGCGACGTGGCCCGCGTGTACAAGCAGCGGGGCAAGGCCGGCGTACGCGACATGTTCCTCGACTTGATCATCCGCGAGGACCTGAAGAGCGGCCCGCGCATCACCCCGGACTCGGCCCCCGACCTCGAGATCCTTGCGCCGGAGCCGAAGAGGTGAATGGCTCGCAGCGTCTCGACTCCCTGCGCGCCGCCGGAGTCGAGTTCGTTTCCGGCGTGCCGTGCTCGTACCTGAAGAGGTTCTTCGCAGGGTGCGGTGAGCTCCCGCCATCGCTGTTCCTGCCGGCGGTCCGCGAGGATCATGCCGTGGCGGCGTGCGCGGGTGCCTGGCTCGGCGGGAAACGCAGCCTGGCCGCAATGCAGAATTCCGGCCTGGGCTACTGTCTCGAGGTGTTGACCTCGCTCCATCTGATGTACGGCATGCCGCTTCCGATGATCGTCTCGGACCGCGGCGACCCCAAAGACTACGAGGAGCACAGAATCCTCGGTCAGCGCACCCGGCAGCTTCTCGATCTGTTCGAGATCCCCTGGCTCGAGGCCAGGCCCGGCATGGTGAGCGAGGAGGCGCGCTGGCTGGTCGACACCTCCGAGCGCGAGCGCAGACCCGCCGTCTTGCTGGTGGGCAAGGAGGCGGACGTATGACTCGCGCCGAGGGCGTCGCGCTCGCCCTTTCTCTGCTTGCCGACGACGACATCGTGGTCGCGGCGGACGGAGCAATCGCCCGTGAGGCGTACCGGGCCCACGATCGCGCCCGCACCTTCTACATGCTCGGCTCGATGGGTCAGGTGGCGTCGATCGCGCTCGGCCTCGCGATGACGCGGCGGGAGCGCATCGTCGCGCTCGACGGGGACGGCAACCTGCTGATGGGTCTTGGCGGCCTCGCGCTGGTGGGAGGTCTGAAGCCGCCGAACCTGTATCACCTGGTGTTCGACAACGGCTGCTACGCGACGACCGGAGGCCAGCCGGCGCTCTCGCAACAGGTCGACCTTGCGGCCGCAGCGGCCGGGGCCGGGTACCCCTGGGCGCGGCGCTGCTCCTCGGCCGGCGGCGCGCGCGAGGGGATGAAGGCCTGGCTCTCGGCGTCCGGCCCGGCGTTCCTCGATCTTGCCGTGGAGACCGCGGATCCCGCTCCCGCTCCGCGCATCCCGATGACGCCTGAACAGATGGCCGAACGGGTTCGGGATGCCCTCGGACGGACGTAGCAGCCCGACTGCGCACGGCGAGCGCAGAGGGAAGACGGAAGACGGAGGACTGAAGACGACCTCAGTCTTCCCTCTCACGTCTACCCTCTTCCCTCTAACCTCTTCCGACCCCGCTCAGTTGCGACCCGTTGCGCCGGCGGGCCTGCAAGCGTAGGCTTACGCTAGAGTTACTGAAACTGGGGGAGGCGGATGTGCCGAAGCTCGTGGTGATCGCCGACAACGTCCCGGAGGTCCGCGAGACGCTGCGCCAGAGCATCGAGCTGCTCTACCAAGATAAGGTCAGTGCCGGCGACCTCCGCGTCGACACCTACGAGGACGGCAACGGCGTCGTGTCTCTGTGCGCGCTGACCGCGCCGGACCTCGTGATCCTCGACGTGAACATGCCCGGGCTCGACGGGATCCAGACGTTCTACTGTATCCGGGAGATCTCTCGCGCCGCCGCCGCCAGGGTCGTTTTCCTGACGGGTTTCGTGGGGTCGGGCGAAGTGCGCTCGCGCATCGACCGGGCGATCGCCGACGGCGCGTGCGGCTGCCTCCCGAAACCGGCATCCTCTTCCGACATCAAGAGCCTGCTGGACACCCGCGTCTTCGCTGTTTGACAACTCGCTCCATTACTCGGACATGCTAGCCGCGCGGGCTCTTCTGCCGGTGCATGTACGCGAAGAGCTTATCGTACAGCATCATAGCGTGCTTGACCGCCTTCTTGGCGTCAGCCGGGCCGAGGAAATCCTGCACGAGCACCTCCTTGGCCTCGAGCTTCTTGTAGTCCTCGAAGAAGCGGCGCACCTCGTTCATCCGGTGAGGGGACAGCTGGCCGATGTCGGAGTACTCGCGGTATTCGGGGTCGTCCAGGTGGATGGAGATGATCTTCTCGTCGTTCTCGCCCTGGTCGAGCATGGTCATCATCCCGATCGGCCGGACGCGCAGGATCGAGAGCGGCACCACCGGCTCCTGCATCAGAACGAGCACGTCGAGGGGGTCGTGGTCGTCGCCCAGAGTCTGCGGGATGAAACCGTAGCTCGCCGGGTAGATCACCGAGGAGTACAGGATCCGGTCTACGCGGAGGAGGCCCGTCTCCTTGTCCAGTTCGTACTTGACCTTGCTACCCTTCGGGATCTCGATGACGGCCTGGAACTCGTCGGGCGCATCGGCGCCGATTTGGACGTCGTGCCACGGATGGCTCATTGTCTCTCCCTCGAGGACAGGATACCTCGTGAAGTTGCAGTGCAGGGCTGAAAGTCGAAAGTCAACAGTCAACAGTTGACAGTTGACAGTCAACAGTCCAAAGGCTCCTCCCACCCGCAAGACCCTGGACCTGCTTGCGGCTGGGTCTTCGCTTCTAACTGTCGACTGTGAACTGGGAGGGTGGGTGGGTGGAAACTGTCGGCTGGGAGGTTGGGCGGGGGAACCCCGAGGGTTGACACGCCAATCGAACCTGGGATAGCGTCGCAACGATGCATCAGGCGATCACGCGGCACCACTTCGGCTACTGGTACTGGCCCGTGAGGCGGTAGGCGGGATTCGCCACCCCGCTTGGCCGCCGGGCTCGAGCGGGGAGACAAGGTGGCAGCGAACCGACCCCTCCCCGCACCCGGCGGGGAGGTTTGAGTTCATGGAGATCGTAGCCACATTCGTTCCGTCCGCGAGAGGGCACGCCGAGGAGCTGTCCGACCCACCGGCAGGCGCAACGATGATCGAGCTCCGCGCCGATCTCCTGGACGCCGGCTGCGACCTCGCCGCGCTGATCGCCGGCTCGCCGCGGCCGGTGATCGTGACCCTGCGCTCCCGCTCGGAGGGGGGAAAGGGCTCCGACGACCCCACGGAGCGACGCCGCTTCTTCGAGCGGGCGGCGGTGCTCCCTGCTCTGCTGTTCGACCTGGAGGCGGAGCGCGACCGGGGTCTGGTGGACGCCGTGATCCCCCGCGACCGGGTCATCCTGTCGGCGCACTTCACGGGCGGCGTCCCGGCCGATCTCGAGGAACGGGCGGCGGCGATGCTTGGCGCGGGGACGCGGTTCGTGAAGATCGTCCCGACGGCCGCGCGACTCGCGGACGTCAGGGCGGTGCTCCACCTCGCACAGGCGCTCGACCGCGGAAGCCGGCGGGAGCGGCGGGCGGTGGTGTTCGCGGTCGGCGAGGTCGGCCGCGCGACGCGGCTGCTCGGACCGCTGTTCGGAGCGCCGCTCGCGTACGCCGCCTGGGCGCCGGGGCGGCACGGCGCTGCCGGGCAGTTTCTTCCCCAGGACTTCGATGCCCTCATCGGCCACCTCGGGGGCCGTCCGCGCAGGCTCTTTGCCGTCCTCGGCTCGCCGGTCGGCGGCTCGCTCTCGCCGCGCATGCACGCTGCGGCGTACCGCGCGCTCGGCCTGCCGAACGTCTTCATTCCTCTTGAGATCCGTGACGTCGAGGAGCTCGACGGGCTGCTCGTGCCCGCCGGGGAGTCCTGGCTCGCCGACCTCGGACTGGCCGCGGGCGGATTCGCGGTCACGATGCCGTGGAAGGGCGAAGCGGCTCGGCGGTGCACGCTCCTGGCTCCGAGGGCCGAGCGGGCGGGGGCGGTGAATACGGTCCTGCCTCGGGCGGACAAGGTGCTAGGGGACTGCACGGACATGGACGGGATCACCCGCGTGCTGGCCAACGAAGGCATGGAGTTGCCCGGCGTACGGGCGCTGGTGCTCGGCGCCGGCGGCGCGGCCCGCGCGGCGATTGTGGCGCTGCAGCTCGCCGGGGCAGATGTGACGGTCGCCGCTCGCGACCAGGTCCGCGGCGAGGAGGCGGCCCGAAGGCTCGGCGTCTCGGCCGGCGATATCAGGGCCGGCGAGAAGGTGTCGGTGGCGGTCAACGCCACCCCGGCCGGCGCCGACGGCTCCTCTTCGCCGTGGCTGGAGCAACTCCGGCTCCCGGAAGGGGCCGTCGTCGTTGACCTGCCGTACGGCGAGGCTCCAACCTTCCTCGAGCAGCTCGCGGGCCGCCGGGGTTGGCGCTACGTGGGCGGGAAGAACGTGCTGCTCTTCCAGGCCGTGGCACAGTTCGCGGCGATGACCGGCGCGGCGCCGCCGGTCCGGGCCATGGCGGCAGCCCTCGGCCTTGCCGATGCGGAGGAGTGATGACGGCCGGAGAACGTCCCCCGCGGGGCTACGGCGCTTGCGCGAGGTGGCAAGAACCAGTCCCGTGCGCGAGAATGGGGCGTACCCGGTGGAGGACTGGAGTGGGGGGCGGAAGCGACTGCGATCGCCTGACTGAGCGATCCTCGGGGCTGCAGGGCGGGGTCGTGCGCCTGGGCGCACGCTGGGAGGGGGACGATGAAGATCTGGCGCAGTGACGATGAGAAGGGCGACCGCTATCTGGCGCGGGTCGAGAGGCGCATGGCCGAGGTGCTTCCGCCTCAAGTCGAGGAGAAGACGCGCAGGATCGTGGCCGCGGTAGCGAAGCGGGGCGACAAGGCGCTCGTCGCCCTGGTTCGGCGCCACGACCTCAAGGGCCTGCGGGTGGGGGACTTCCGTCTCCGCGGCACGGTCGCCAGCGGCGAGGAGGTCGGCGAGGAGTTCGTCAACGCCGTCGAGCTGGCGCTCGCGAACCTCAAGGCCTACCACGAGCCGCAGATGCCCAAGGGTTTCACCCTTGAGGGGGACGGCGGCGATCTGGGAGTCAGAGTGCGGCCGATCGAGTCGCTCGGCGTGTACGTACCAGGGGGCTCAGCGGTGTACCTCTCCTCGCTGCTAATGGCGGTCGTGCCCGCTCGCATTGCCGGCGTGTCCCGGATCGCCGTGGCGACCCCGCCGAGGGCGTTCCTGGCGTCGCCGCACCTCCGCTACCTCCTCGACCGGCTCGACCTTCACGAGGTGTACCTCATGGGTGGCGCACACGCGGTTGCAGCGCTCGCCTACGGCACCGAGTCCGTGACCCCAGTGGACAAGATCGTGGGGCCGGGCGGCAGGTGGGTCGCCGCCGCGAAGCGCGCGGTTTTCGGCGTTGTCGGCGTGGACGCCGTGAGCGGCCCCTCAGAGATCGTGGTCGTGGCGGACGCCCACGCCGAGGCGGCGATCATCGCCGCCGACATGCTGGCGCAAGCCGAGCACGACCCGGATGCCCTCGCCGTCCTGGTGACGCCCTCGAAGGCGCTGGCCGAGAAGGTGGAGCGGCGGGTCTCGGCGCGACTCCGCTCGCTGCCGAGGAAGAGCGCGGCGCGGGCTGCAATCAAGAACTGGGGGGCGATCGTCCTCGTCCCGGACCTGGATGCGGCAGTCGACGCGGTCAACCGCATCGCCCCGGAGAACGTCGAGGTATTGGTCTCCGATCCGCTCCGGCTGCTCGACGGCATCGAGAAGGCGGGTGCGGTCTACCTGGGACCGTGGGCGGCGTCGGCGCTCGGGGATTACGTGGTCGGCATCAACCACTTGCTCCCGACGGCCGGGGCGGCCCGATTCGCCTCGCCCCTCGGGGTCTGGGACTTCGTGCACCGAACCGCGGTTGTGAGCGTGGCCGCCCACCGCTACCCCGCTCTGGCGCACGCCGCGGGCGTCCTGGCGCTTCAGGAGAGGCTGCCGCTGCACGAGGAGTCCCTCCGTGCGGGGAGCAGGGGCAAGGTGTGAGCGAGTCCGGCCCCGTCGTGGCGCGCACGCGACCCGTCTTGCCCGCTCCAAACGGCACCCTGGGGAGCCGCCAGTGATCCGGCCGTCGCGCGCCCGGTTCGTCGAGCTGGCCGGCCGCCACCCGTTCGTGCCGGTGGTTCGGGAGCTGACGGCCGACACCGTCACCCCGACCGGGATGCTGCTGCGCCTCGCGCGAGCCGGCCGGCACCCGTTCCTCCTGGAAAGCGTCGAGGGGGGCGAGCGCGTGGCGAGGTGGTCGTTCGCCGGCGCCGATCCCGCAAGGATCGTGGCGGTGAGGGGCTCCAAGGTCACCATCGACGGCGAAGAGGCACCGGGTGCGCCGCTCGACGTCCTGCGGGGAGAGCTCGCCTGCAAGGGCCGGGCGCCACTCGAGGATCTGCCCCCGTTCGCAGGAGGGGCCGTGGGCTGGCTCGGATACGACGCGGTGCGGCTCATCGAGCGGGTACCGGCCCACCTGCCGGATCCGCTGGGGCTGCCCGACGCCTGGTTCGCGATCTACCCGGTGATCGCGGCCCTCGACCGCGTCCGTCAGCGGCTCTTGTTGATCGCCACGGCGGGCGTCGAGGGCGGTGGTGAAGCAGCCTACGAGCGCGCCGTCGCCGCTCTGGACCGCCTGGAAGCCGTGCTGGCGGCGCCCCTCGACGAGGCCCGGCCGGCGCCCCTGCCGGTCGCCGACGCGGCCGCGCAGCCCGACGCGTCGTGGCGGGTCGCCCCCGAGGACGAGCGGTTCCTCTCCGCCGTCGTGCGGGCGCGCGAGGAGATCCGGGCCGGGGAGTGCTTCCAAATTGTGCTGTCGCGCCGCTGGTCCCGGCCGACCACGGCGTCGCCGATCGCCTTCTATAGGGCTCTCCGTATCGCAAACCCTTCCCCATACATGTTCTACATGGACGCCGGCGACGCGCAGATCCTCGGCTCCTCGCCGGAGACGCTGGCTCGCTTGCGGGGGAGCCACGCGGCCACGTGCCCGATCGCGGGCACCCGCATGCGCGGTCACACGGCGGCGGAGGACACGCGCCTGGCCGCCGAGCTTGCCGGCGACGAGAAGGAGCGCGCCGAGCACCTGATGCTGGTGGATCTGGGACGGAACGACATCGGGAAGATCTCGAAGCCGGGCAGCGTGAGGGTCGTGCGGTTCATGGACGTGGAGCGCTACTCCCAGGTCATGCACCTCGCGAGCGAGGTCGTCGGCGACCTGGAAGCCGGGCGCGACGCGCTCGACGTGCTGCTTGCATGCTTCCCCGCCGGTACGCTCACCGGCGCCCCGAAGGTGCGCGCGATGGAGCTGATCGAGCAACTCGAGGTCCTCCGCCGCGGCGTGTACGGCGGGGCGGTCGGCTACTTCGACTTCGGGGGTGACATGGACGCCTGCATCGCGATCCGGACGGCCGTCGTCGCCAAGGGTGGCCTGCACATCCAGGCGGGCGCGGGAATCGTGTTCGACTCGCTGCCGGAAAGCGAGCTCGCCGAGTGCGCGAACAAGGCGCGGGCCCTGGCTCTCGCGGCCCGCCTGGCGGAGGGGATGCAGCCGTGATCGTGCTCGTGGACAACTACGACTCGTTCACCTACAACCTCGTCCAGTATCTGCGGGAGCTGGCGGAGGGCGAAGAGGTGCGCGTGATCCGCAACGACGTCGTTGCGACGGTCGAAATCCTCGCCCTGCGACCGCGCGCCATCGTGCTGTCGCCCGGCCCCGGCGTGCCGGAGGCCGCCGGGGTGTGTGTGGAGCTGATCCGCGCCGCGGCGAACGTGCCGTTGCTCGGGGTCTGCCTCGGGCACCAGGCGCTGGCGGTGGCGTGCGGCGGCCGGGTGGTCCGCGCCCCTGAGCCGCGCCACGGCAAGACCTCCGAGGTGCACCACAGCGGCCTCGGCGTGTTCGCGGGCCTCGTGGACCCCTTCACGGCGACCCGCTATCACTCCCTCGTCGCGCAGCGGGAGTCGCTGCCGCACGATCTCGAAGTCACGGCCTGGACCGACGACGGCCTCGTCATGGGCCTCTCGCACCGCAGCCGGCCGCACTTCGGCGTGCAGTTCCACCCCGAGGCGTACCTCACGCAGGGCGGCAAGCGTCTGCTCGCCAACTTCCTCGGCCTCGCAGGAGTGAGCGCAAGGGTGGCCGCGTGATGCAAGCTCACAGCCGACAGCTGACAGCCGACAGCGGGAAGCTGCCAGCCGACAGCCGACAGCCAACAGCGGACGGCAACGACATCGGTCGCAGAGGAGGCGACCCGACTGCCCGCCGCCCGGCCCGAGCCGGCTTCAGCTGTCAGCTGTCGGCTGTGAGCTGTCGGCTGGGCGGGTGGGTGGGCCGGCGATGATCCGCGAGGTTCTGGAGAAGCTGCTCGCCGGCGAGAGCCTGCCCGCCGCGTCCACCGAGGAGTGCTTCGAGGCGCTGATGGCCGGCGACTGGTCCGAGCCCGAGCAGGCGGCGTTCCTCATCGCCCTGCGTGCAAAGGGCGAGACCGCGGGCGAGGTGGCCGCCGCCGCCCGCGTGCTGCGTTCGTTCGCCGTGGCGGTCCCGACCTCACGGACGCCCCTCATCGATACCTGCGGAACAGGGGGAGACGGCGCCCACACGATCAACATCTCGACCGGTGCGGCGCTCGTGGCGGCGGCGTGCGGCGTCGCCGTGGCCAAGCACGGGAACCGCTCGGTGTCGTCGAGGTGCGGCTCGGCGGACGTTCTGGAGGCGCTCGGGGTGCGCCTCGATCTGGAACCCGAGCAGCTCGGAGCGTTGCTCGACTCGGAGGGGTTCGCGTTCCTATTCGCTCCGAGGCTGCACCCGGCGATGCGGGCGGTGATGCCGGTGCGCCGGGTTCTCGGCGTGCGCACGGTCTTCAACCTCCTCGGGCCGCTCGCAAATCCGGCCGGGGTGAGGAGGCAGGTGGTCGGCGTCTACAGCCGCCAGGTGATGCCGGTGGTGGCAGGGGCGCTGGCGGAGCTGGGCGCCGAGCGGGCCTGGGTCGTGCACAGCGACGACGGCCTCGACGAACTATCGGTCTGCGGGCCGACGCGCGTGATCGAGGTGCGTGGCGGGGCGGTCACGGGCGAGCTGACAGTCGACCCGGAGAAGCTCGGAATTGGCAGGGCGTCCCACGCCGACCTCGCCGGGGGGGACGCTCGGGAGAACGCGCGGCGGCTGCGTGCGATCCTGGAGGGCGGGGAGCGCTCTCACGCGGCCGATGCGGTCGCCCTCAACGCCGCCGCGGCGCTTCTCGTCGCCGGTGTGGCGCCCGACCTCGCGGCCGCGCTGGCCGCCAGCCGCGCATGCCTGGCAGCGGGACGAGGCGCGACCAAGCTCGATTCGGTGATCGGCAAGATGCGGGAGCTCGCCGGATGAGGGCGCCCGGGCCGGACATCCTCGTCCAGATCACCGAGGCAGTGCTCGCCCGGCTGAGCAAGGGCCCGGCGCCGGCGCGGCTGGAGGCGCGCTCTCGCGAGGCCGCGGGGGTTCGCCGCCGGGAAGGGAGGCGGAGCCTCGCCGGGTCGCTTGCGGCGCCCGGGGTGCGGATCATTGCCGAGTGCAAGCGGCGCTCCCCGTCGAAAGGATGGCTGCGGCAGCCATTCGATGCCGTGGAGCTTGCGCGCGCCTACCAGGCCGGCGGAGCCGCGGCGATCTCGGTCGTGACCGAGCCGGATTTCTTCGCCGGCCAGCCGGGGTGGGTGCCGGCGGTGCGGCGCGCGGTGGCGCTGCCGGTCCTGCAGAAGGACTTTCTCCTTACGCCGCGCCAGCTCTTCGAGGCCGCGATCCTCGGCGCCGACGCGGTGCTCCTGATTGCCCGAATCTTGCCGGGGGCGCTGCTCGCCGAGATGGTGGCGATCGCCGAGGAGTTGGGCCTGGAGACTCTGGTCGAGGCCTACGACGAGCGCGACCTCGACCGGGTGGTCGCGCTGCCGGTGCCGCTCGTCGGCATCAACTCTCGTGGCCTCGACAGTTTCCGGGTGGACTTCGCCGCGGCGTCCAAGCTAGCGGACCGGGTCCCTCGGGACCGGATCGTCGTGATGGAGAGCGGGGTCGGCGGCCCCGACGACGTTCGCGGCGTCGCCAGGCTTGGCCTGCGGCACTTCCTCGTCGGGGAACACCTCGTGCGCTCGGCCGACCCGAGTGCGAGCCTCGCGGAGCTCGTCGCGTGCGCGTAACGGTCAAGATCTGCGGGCTCACGAACCCGGCCGACGCGCGAGCAGCCGCGGCCGAGGGCGCGGACTTCCTGGGTTTCGTGTTCTTCCCGGCATCCGGGCGTTACGTTGGCGTCTCCGCGCCGTCGTGGGTCCGCGTCCTCGAGGGAGCGCCAAAGGTCGGGGTGTTCCGCGACCAGAACGAAGCGACGGTCCGGCGCGTGCGGGACGACGCGGCCCTCGACCTCGTGCAGCTGCACGGGGGCGAGCCGCCGGAGATGTGCGAAGCGCTCGGAGGCCGTGCCCGGGTCATCAAAGCGATCTCCGTCGGCGGCGAAGTCGATTGGGGCCGAGCGGCCGAATACGCCGGCGTGGCGCGTGTGCTGTTCGACACCGCTTCGGAATTTGGGGGCGGCAGCGGCAGGCTGTTCGACTGGAGCCTGCTGGCCGGAGCGCCTGCCGGCCTCGAGTTCTGGCTCGCCGGGGGGCTGACGCCGGAGAACGTCGCGGGCGCGGTGGCGCAGGTCGGCCCGGCGGGAGTCGACGTTGCGAGCGGCGTCGAAGCGACCCTCGGCCGCAAGGACCTGGAGAAGGTCCGTCGTTTCATCACGGCCGTCCGTGGCGTTCCAACGTTCGAAGGTTCGAACCTTCGAAAGTTCAAAGGCGGCCCGTTATGAACCGTCAAACCTGTGAGGCACTGGAGAGGCAGGGGGTCAAAGGGAAGAGGTCAAAGGGGAAAGGGAAAACCACAGCAACTTCGTCGGGCGTCGCTTGCCTTCCGTTTGCCCTTTTCCCTTTTCCGTTTACCCTCTTCGTGTTCCGCTCGGACATTCGAACGTGCGAACGTTGTTCTTGGGGGTGTCGTGAAGCCACTACCTGACAGTCGGGGTTATTTCGGGCCGTACGGCGGGCGGTTCGTGCCGGAGACGCTGATGGCGCCTCTGGAGGAGCTCACCCTAGCCTGGCAGGAGGCCCGCCGCGACCGCGCCTTCAGGCGTGAGCTGGCGGATCTCCTCGAAAATTACTGCGGCCGGCCCACACCGATCTCGTACGCCGCCCGTCTGACGAAGCACCTCGGCGGCGCCGCTGTGTACCTCAAGCGCGAGGATCTCTGCCACACCGGTGCGCACAAGATCAACAACGCTCTGGCCCAGTGTCTGCTTGCGCGGCGGATGGGCAAGGCGCGCGTCATCGCGGAGACCGGAGCCGGCCAGCACGGCGTGGCGGTCGCCACGGCAGCCGCGCTGCTCGGCCTGCGTTGCCGCGTCTACATGGGCACCGAGGACGAGCGCAGGCAGGCGCTCAACGTCTATCGCATGAAGCTGCTGGGCGCCGAAGTGGTGGGCGTGGACGCCGGCGCGCGGACGCTCAAGGACGCGATCAACGAGTCGTTGCGGGACTGGGTGGCCAACGTCGCGAGCACGCACTACGTCCTCGGTTCGGTGCTGGGTCCGCACCCGTACCCCGCGATGGTGCGGGATTTCCAGTCGGTGATCGGGAGCGAGGCCCTGCTCCAGATCCGCAAGCAGCGCCGCTCGTTGCCCAGACTCGTGGTCGCGTGCGTGGGAGGCGGCTCCAACGCGGCAGGGATCTTCACGGCGTTCGTGCCATACCGGCAGGTCGAGCTTGTCGGGGTGGAGGCGGGCGGCCGCGGTACCCGGCTCGGCGAGCACGCGGCGCGCTTCGCCGGAGGGGCGCCCGGGGTGCTGCACGGGACGCGCAGCTACGTGCTCCAGGACCACGACGGTCTAATCGTGCAGACCCACTCGGTGTCGGCGGGCCTCGACTACCCGGCGGTGGGACCGGAGCACGCGTGGTGGCACGATTCGCGCCGCGTCTCCTACGTTCGGGTCGAAGACGGCGAGGCGCTCGACGCCTTCCACCTGCTGTCCGAGCTCGAGGGAATCGTGCCGGCGCTCGAGACCGCCCACGCCCTCGCCTACGTCGCCCGGGTCGCGCCGCGCATGGGGAGCGGGGACGCAATTCTGGTCAGCCTCTCGGGCCGCGGCGACAAGGACGTCACCGAGGTGGCGCGGCTGGAGGGGGTGGCGCTATGAGCGGGCGGATCGAACGTGCCTTCACGCGGGCGCGGAAGGCGAAACGCGCCGCGTTCATCCCGTACATCACCGCCGGCGACCCGACCCCGGGGCGTACCGTCGTGCTGGCCCTCGCCCTCGAGCGCGCAGGGGCGGACATCCTCGAGCTCGGCGTGCCGTTCACCGACCCGATCGCGGACGGCCCGACGAACCAGCGCGCGGCCGAGAGGGCCCTGGCGGGAGGCACGACCCTGTCGGGCGTGCTGGGAATGGTCCGCGAGCTGCGCTACTCGACCGAGCTGCCTGTCGTGCTCTTCACCTACTTCAACCCGGTGCACGCGTACGGCATGGCCCGCTTCGCGGTGGACGCGGCGGCGGCGGGCGTGGACGGCGTGCTGCTCACGGACGCTCCCGTGGACGAGGCGGCGATGGCGCACGAGGCGTTGCAGCGGGTCGGGATCGAACTCGTCTTGCTGGTCGCTCCCACCTCGACCCGGGCGCGCGTCAAGGCGGTCCGCCGCCTCGCGGGGAGCTTCGTCTACTTCGTCGCCCGAGCCGGCGTCACCGGGGCGCGCGCTTCTCTTGAGGAAGGGCTCGAGGAGCAGGTCCGGCTGGTGCGTAAGCTCACCAAGGTCAGGGTTGCAGTTGGTTTTGGCGTTTCAACACCCGATCAGGTCACCCAGATCGCCCAGTTCGCCGACGGAGTGGTCGTCGGTTCGGCGCTCGTCGAGCGGATCGGCAAGCTCGGCGACGTACCCGAGCTACCCGGCGAGGTCGAGGCGCTGGCGCGCTCGTTCGCTGTCGCGACACGCAGGAAGTGAGATACAGGCCGCGAAAGGTCAAAGGTAAGAGGTCAAAGGGAAAGCCAGAGCCCGGAGTTCCAACCTCTCCGGTCAGCCGACGAGCGGAGGGGCAGAGGATGAAGAAGTGCCGATGTGCAGATCGAGTCTTGACTGGTCTTTCGTTTTACCTTTTCCGTTTTACCTTTGACCTTCTCCCCTTTGCTTGCGCGGCGCCGCGGCGGGTGCGAAACTCGGCCGATGATCAGGCGCTCTCTCGCGATGCTCCTCGTAATCGGACAACTGACACTGACTCTCTCGGGCTGCGTGTCGGTCACGGAAACGGGCTCGCACCCGGCTTCCGGCGCCGGTGGCGGCGTCTCCGTGAAGGTCTTCGCCGACGACGGCGCGCGGCGTGACGGCCGGCCGAGCCCCCCGGGGATCCTCGGGGAACTCGAGCGCCAGGACGCCAAGAATTGGGCGCCGGTCTTCCGGTCGCTCAACCCGACCTGGACCGTGGTCGACCTGCCTCCTGGGAGTTACAGGCTGCGTTTCCCCGCGCGCCTCGACGAGGCAGGCAACGTGGTTCGGCTGGGAGACAAGGTCACAGATGTGACGGTCAAGGAGGGGTCGGTCACCGAGGTGCAGGCGGTGCTCGACCACGTTTCAACCGGCCTGGTCGTGGCCGGCGTCGTCACCGTCGTGGCGATCGCAGCAATCCTCGCCAAAGAGGGACACCATGGCCTGCCGGTCCCGCCCCCGCCCCCGCCTGGGCTGGCCGACGTGGTATTTCACGTCAGCATCGGCGTGACGTTCGTGGCGGGCTCCTCCGAAGCCGGTCCGGCGCTGCCCCCGGTGGTGACCTCGCACTTTCCGACCTCGGCGGCGCTCGTTGCGGCCCGGCGGCCGCGAGTGCTCTTCTCGATGTCGGAGCCGCTGCGGCCGACCGAGGTCAAGGGGGATGGAGTGACCGTGCTCGGCGAGGCCAGCGGTCTGGTCCCCGGCCAGGTGAGCTACGACCCCGAGCACTGGTGGGTGGTCTGGGAGCCGCGGACGGATCTCGCCCCAGGGGACACGTTTCACGTGACGCTCGGCCAGGACGGCGTGGAAGGAGTCTCGGGCAAGGAGATGGAGAAGGCCGAGAGCTTCACGTTCAAGACGGCCCGCTGAGGCGGTCAAACGGAAAACGTCAAGGGGTAAAGGGAAGACAGATCCCCATGATCAGTCCGCATCCCTGCTGTGCATCCGACGTCTCCCATGCTTTTCCTTTGGCGATTGTCTGGCACTTGACATTTACCCGCACGGGGCTTATATTGTGGTCATGATGACCCTCACCGAACTCATGGAACGGTTCCCCACCCAGGATAGCTGCCGCGAGTACCTGGTCGAGAAGCGGTGGCCGAACGGCGTGCGCTGCCCTCGTTGCGGGAACAAGCGGGTCTACGATATCGCCCGCCCCTGGAACTGGCAGTGCAACAAGTGCGCCAAGACGGGCTACCGGTTCTCTCCGCTCGTCGGCACGATCTTCGAGAACACGAACGTTGGGCTGCGCACGTGGTTCCAGGTGATCTACCTCATGTGCCAGTCCAAGAAGGGCATCAGCGCCCTCCAGGTCCAGCGCATCATCGGTGCGGGCTCCTACGAGACGGCGTGGTACATGTGCCATCGCATCCGGGCCGCGATGCAGAGCCCCGAGTTCAAGAAGTTGGCCGGGTTCGTGGAGGTCGATGAGACCTACGTTGGTGGCAAGGCCCACAACCGGCACGGCGGGGGCGTGGGTGGTGGCCTCAAGAAGCACCAGGGCGGTCGCGGAATGGCCGGCAAGGTCGCCGTGGTCGGTGCCATCGCTCGCAAGGGCAACGTGATCTGCAAGGTCATCGAGACCACCAGCAACGCGACTCTCGACGCCTTCGTGCGGCAGGCCGTCTCGGAGAAGGTCAAGCTGGTTGCTACCGACGAACACGCGGGCTACCGATTCCTTGATGGCAAACTCCCGCACGGTGTGGTCAACCACTCCCACGGCGAGTACGTCCGGGGCAACGTCCACACGGCCAACATCGACAGCTTCTGGTCTGGCCTCAAGCGCGGCGTCATCGGGACGTTCCACAAGGTCTCCAAGAAGTACCTGCCCCTCTACCTCAACGAGTTCTCGTTCCGGTACAACAACAGAAAGGACGGCGACATGTTCGCTCTCGTCGTGGCGGGATCGTGATGGGCATCGGCGCCCGGAAGAAGCCGACCAAGAAGCCCAAGCAAAGGCCCGAACAGCCGAAGGAGAGGCTTCGGCCAATGAGCCTGTATCCCCTGGACTTTGATACGGCGATGCGTGGCCTACTCGCTGCTGCCACGCCACCGGACCCCGAAAGACAGGAAAAGAGCTAGACTCCCTCCAGCGATCCATTGAAATCGGCTCCGCCGGAGGAGACTTCCATGCTCTGCACAATCCTATTGGCTCTGTCAGCCGCCGTGGCGACACCGACCCGTCTCTCACCAGCTCATCCAGTACCACGCTCCCCAGATACTCAGGAGCAGACCGCCAATAACCCGCAGGGCACTGAATCCTCGCCGCTTTTCGTTAAGGTCCTGGCAGCCCCAAAGACCGCAGAGGAAACCGCCGACGATAGACAGACCAGACACGACCAGTCGTCTGCCAACTGGTGGATGGTGAAACTCACCGCGGCGGTCTTTTTCGTTGGAGTGATTCAGGCGATTGTCTTCGGGTTGCAGGCCCGTAGATTGAAAGAGACCATCAAGAAGATGGATCAAATCGCCGGTGGGCAGACCAAGGACACACGCGACGCGATCACGCAAGCGGCCCGCTCGGCGGGAGCAGTCGAACAGGTTGCCGCCGGACTCCAAGAACGAGCCCGCCAAGAACTGCGCGCCTATATCTGCGTTGTAGTCGGTGAGGCTATATTCCAAGAGAGGACGAAGAACCTCCGGTTTTCCACTCATCCGTTCATGATCAACAAAGGAGCAACACCGGCGCATAACGTCCGATACCGGGCCGCGGCAGAGATTAGGCCGGTCCCGCTGCCTGCGGATTTCACGTTTCCCCTTCCTCAGCGCGATAGTGGGCCGATGGTGGTCGGACCAGACCAGAGCATTCAGATGGGTGCGCTTGTGGAGAACGAGGTTCCCGACGAACAGGTTGAGCAAATCAAATCTGGCCTCGGTGGTCGTGGCCTGTATACGTGGGGCGTCATTACGTACGATGACGTTTTCGGCGGCAAGCACGAGACCGAGTTTGCGATCCACGTTATATGGCTTCACGACGCACGAAACTACGGGTGGTTCCAGTCCGGACACAACCGCGCAACCTAGCGACCCCAGGAGAAGCACTATCCCAAGAAAGACTAATGTCAAGTCCCGGACAATCGCCTTTTCTTTGACCTTTCACCTCTTTCTTTTTACTTTCTGGTTTCTGGTTGCCTCATGATCATCGAGCGCGACGGCGTCGCGCTGCACGTCGTCGCCGAGGGCGACGGCGATGCGGTAATCCTGCTCCACGGGCACACGCTCGACCTCCGGGTTTGGGACGAGATTGCCCCTGCGCTCATAGGCAAGGGGTACCGCGTCGTCAGATACGACCAGAGAGGCCATGGACGAAGCGGCTCGCCCCCGAGCGGCTACCGGTGGGGCGACCACGCGGCGGACCTCGCCGCTGTGATCGAGCATCTCGCACCCGCAGCCGCGCACGTCGTCGGTCTCTCCAAGGGTGGCGGCATCGCGCTCGAGCTGGCGGTGCGCCGCCCTGAGCTCATACGAGGGCTCGCGTTGATCGGCCCATTGGTGCCCGACGCCCCGCTTTCGGACGAGCTGGTCGCGTCCTTCAAGGCGCTGGCGAAGGTGATCCGGGCGGAAGGCCCCGGCGCTGCCTCGGGCGACGTGTGGCTTGCAAACCCCTTGATCGCGAGCGCCGCCGCGCTCCCGGGCGCCCGCGAGCGCCTCGAAGCCATGCTGCGGACGTTTCCAGCGGGCGAGTACCTGGCGGTCGTGCGGGACGCACCCGACCGGGATTGGAAGCTCACCGACCGGCTCGACGAGATCACCGTCCCGGCCGTGGTCGTGCGCGGCGAGCACGAGGTGCGTGATCTTGTCTCAAGTGCAGAACTTCTTGCGACGTCGCTGCCCAGTGCGTATCTCGTTATTGTACCGTCGAGCGGCCACTTGGTGCCGCTCGAGCAGCCTGTGGCGACCGTCGCCGCGCTGACGGCCTTCCTCGCATTTGAGTCTCAGTAATAACAGTATTATATTCAACGAGTTACATTGTCTTGTCTCGACTTGACAAGTGTGCTACGGTCCCTCGCACCTGAAGTGGTGCATGCGCACCGTTCTGATTCAACGTCAAATATGAGACGGCTCAGTCAGTCAGTTAAGAGTTTAGTGCGGAATGTGAAACGAGCCACAAGCGTGCTCGGTTGCTCTTCGCAGGTCTCGCGTGGCGACGAGAGAAAGGCGGAACCGCCGGGCGGCTGGGAAAGGGGGTGGCCCGGAGCATCGTGAGCGTCGGAGGTTTGCACCAGGATCACGGTTGGATGTGTGTGCCGAGTGATGAAGTACCGAAGCTTGAAGCCAATCGAAAACTCGAAGAAGGAGGAAGTTCGAATGAAATTCACGAAATGCCTATTTGTGGCAACAGTGATTCTCGTCGTTGCGCTGCCCGCGCTCGCTCAGATCCCGACCGGGACACTGACGGGGCGGGCGACCGACGGGAAGGAACCACTTCCGGGCGTGATCGTCACCGTGACGTCGCCCAACCTGCAGGGCGCCCGCACCGCCGTGACCGAGGCGGCGGGCGCCTACATCTTCGCGTTTCTTCCGGCCGGCGACTACAACGTGAAGTTCGAGCTTATGGGGTTCCAGACGCTCGACACGACTGTGAAGATCAACGCCGCGCAGAGCGCGACGGTCAACGCGACGATGCCGATCACGAAGGTGGCCGAGGAGGTCACCGTGACCGGGACGTACGACAACATCTCCTCGAGCCATCAGGTCGCGACCACGTACGACCAGAACTTGATCAACGAGCTGCCGGTACCACGTACCATTTTAGGTTCGGCGGCGCTGACTCCGGGCGTGGCCGCGACCGGCCCGTCCGGCAACCTCACCATCTCGGGCGCCATGTCGTACGAGAACCTGTACATGGTCAACGGCGTGGTGATCCAGGACAACGTCCGCAACACGCCGCTCGCCCTCTACATCGAGGACGCCATCCAGGAGACGACCACCTCCACGGGCGCCATCTCGGCGGAGTTCGGCCGTTTCTCGGGCGGCATCGTCAGCAGTCTGACGAAGTCGGGCGGCAACGAGTTCCACGCCACATTCCGCGACTCGCTGTCGAGCGACAAGTGGGCGGGGAAAACCCCGAAGACCGCGAGCCGCAACGACACGATCAACTCGGTCTACGAGGCCACCCTTGGCGGCTTCATCGTGAAGGACAAGCTGTGGTTCTTCGCCGCCGGCCGGGACCGCAAGCTGACCACCGACAGCCAGACGTATTCGACCAACATCCCTTTCACCCAGGTCGACACCCAGAAGCGCTACGAGGGCAAGTTCACCCTGTCGCTGACGCCGAACCACCGGATCATCGCCTCCTACATGAAGGTGGCCCAGACCCAGACCAACAACGTGTTCGGCACGATCCTCGACCTCGCGAGCCTCGACAAGCAGCGCGAGCTGCCGCAGGACCTCTTCGCGGCCAACTACACCGGCATCATCACCAACAACTTCTTCGTCGAGGGGCAGTACTCCAAGCGCCACTTCACCTTCGTGGGGTCGGGCGGCGACTCGAAGGACCAGGTCCTCGGCACGGTCGTGCGCGACAACGTGCACTACTGGTACTCGAACGCCCCAACGTTCTGCGGTGTCTGCACCCCCGAGAAGCGCGACAACGAGGACTGGCTGGTCAAGGGCTCGTGGTTCGCGACCTCGCAGACCCTCGGCTCGCACGACATCGTGGCCGGGTACGACTCGTTCAACGACATGCGCCTGTCGAACAACTACCAGTCGGGCTCGAACTACGTCTACTGGCCGACCTCGTACCTCACCAACGCCGGCGGCGCGATCGTCCTCGACCCGGTGCTGCACCAGCCGATCCCGGTCGTCTACGGCGACGGCAGCTCGGACTTCACCTACTGGGCGGTGCTGAAGCAGTCCCTGGGCACCAACTTCCGCACCAACTCGACGTTCGTCAACGACAAGTGGCGCCTCAACAACAACTGGTCGTTCAACGTGGGCGTCCGCTTCGACAAGAACGACGGCGAGGACGCCTCGCACAACGTGGTCGCCAGGGACAGCCGGATCAGCCCGCGCCTCGGCGCCAGCTACGACATCAACGGTGACGGGAACTGGGTCATCAACGCCTCGCGCGGCGACTACGTGACCGCGATCGCGGGCTCGATCGCTTCCCAAGGCGCCGGCTCGCCGTCCTCGTTCGGCTACCTCTACGAGGGACCGGACATCAACACCGACTGCGACCCGGCCAACCCGGCCACCTGTCTCAACGAACACCAGGTGTTGCAGCAGGTTTTCGCCTGGCTATACGCGAACGGCACCAACTCAATAGGCGGCCCGGTTGGCCGCAGCGTCGCCTACGGTTCGATCGCGGGTCTCTCTCTGATCGTCGGCAAGGACCTCAAGTCGCCGTACGCCGAGGAGAGCACGATCGGCTTCACCAAGCGTCTCGGCAGCCGTGGCCTCTTCCGCATGGACTACGTCCACCGCGAGTACAAGGATCTCTACTCCACCCGCTGCGACTTGACCACCGGCCAGGTCACCGACTCGCTTGGCAACGTCAGCGATCTCAAGATCATCGGCAACGACCACGTGCTCGAAAAGAAGTACGACGGGGTCAACCTGCAGGCAAGCTATCGTCTGAACGACGCCTTGCAGATCGCCGGCAACTACACTTGGTCGCACACCTACGGCAACTACGAGGGTGAGACCGTCGGCTCCGGTCCGATCTCCAACACTGCGAACCCCGACTACTACCCGCAGTACTCGCAGCAGAAGTGGACCAACCCCATCGGCAACCTCTCCAACGACCAGCGCAACCGCGGCCGCGTGTGGGCCGTTTGGGACCTCATCAACACCAGGCACAGCAGCCTCAGCGCCAGCCTCATGGAGAGCTACTGGTCGGGCACGCCGTACTCGGCGGTCGGGCAGATCTACTCCTACCCCTACGTCGTCCCCAACCCCGGCTACGCGCAGCGTCCGACGACCGTGACCTACTTCTTCTCCAAGCGCGGCGCCTACTTCACCGACAACGTCACCAGCACCGACCTCTCGGTCAACTACTCGTTTAAGCTCCCGGCGTTCGGCGCCGACCTCGAGTTCTACGTCGTCCCGCAGATCACCAACATATTCAACGAGATGGCCGTGACGGCCCCGGACACCACCGTGTTCACCCGTTACAGCGGCCCGAGCTGGCTGCTCTTCAACCCGTTCACCACGACGCCGGTGGAGTGCCCACAGGGCACCTCCGCGGCGAACTGCAAGGCGATGGGCGCGAACTGGCAGAAGGGCCCCAACTTCGGCAAGCCCCTCTCGGCCACCAGCTACCAGCTGCCGCGCACCTTCACGGTGTCGTTCGGCGTCCGCTTCTGATTCGCAGCTGACATCCGTTTCGCACCTCTCGGCGCCCCGGTGGCTTCCACCGGGGCGCTTCCTTGATTGCGGGCGCTCGCACGCGCCACCGTGCTGCATCGCGGGTGGTCGGCTTCATCGCGCTTGACGGTTTCCAGTCGGCTGGGCTAGAGTGACCCTCCCGGTTTTTCCGGGCTTGTGTTCTTTGGCAGTGAAATTGGGGACGAGGGCGGGCCACAAGAGCCTTGCGGAGTAATGCGTTCCGCAGGACGCCCGCCGGCAGCCCGCGGAGCAGGCGCGTAGCTCAGCTTGGTTAGAGCGCTACCTTGACACGGTAGAGGTCAGCGGTTCGAGTCCGCTCGCGCCTACCATCTAGTGTCGGCTCCGCAGACAAGCAAGCTACAGGCGCGTAGCTCAGTTGGTAGAGCGCATCCCTCACACGGATGAGGTCTGCGGTTCGAGCCCGCACGCGCCTACCATGCATGCAGCGTGGCTTGCCAGTGCCGTCCCCGTTTCGGAGGACGGCTTTTTTGTTGTCGGCCGGCCCGGGATCGGCCCGGGTCGGCGCGAAGTGGAGGTCGGGATGAGCACGTCCCACTTCTGGCGGGACGAGCGTGAGGGGCTCGGGGAGTCTGGAGCGTCGGGTGGGCGGGATTAGCGACGCGGGGCCCCCCGGCAAGGATGACGATGAGTGCAGAGACGATCACATTGACCTTGCCTGACGGCAGCGGGCGGGAGCTCCCGGCGGACGCGACACCGCTCGAGGTGGCGCGGACGATCGGGGAGCGCCTCGCGAAGGCGGCCGTGGCAGGCGAACTCGACGGGGCGGTCGTCGACCTGCGGGCGCCGATCGGGCGCTCGGGGAAGTTCCGCGTGCTCACGCCAAGGGACCCCGAGGCAGGGGTCGTGATCCGCCACTCCGCCGAGCACGTCCTCGCGGACGCCGTCGAGCGCCTTTTCCCCGGCACCATCATCGATGCCGGCCGCCAGGACCACTCCGAGAAGTTCCAGTACGACTTCCGGTTCCCGCGGGGGTTCACCCCCGAGGACCTCGAGAAGATCGAGCAGGAGATGGCCCGCATCGTCAAGGAGGCCCGGCCGTTCGAGCGCAAGGTCGTGACCCGCCCGCAGGCCGCGGAGATCTTTGGCAAGCGCAAAGAGGAGATCAAGCTCGTGCGCCTGGCGGACATCCCGGAAGGCGACGAGATCACGGTGTTCCAGCACGGCGAGTTCGTGGACCTGTGCCGCGGCCCGCACGTCCAGCGCACCGACCAGATAGGCGCGTTCAAGCTCCTCGAGACGTCGGGCGCGTACTTCAAGGGCGACGAGCGCAACGAGATGCTGCAGCGCATCTACGGCACCGCGTTCGCCACCAGGGATGAGCTGGCCGCCTACTTCGCGAGGATCGAGGAGGCGCGCCGCCGCGACCACAGGCGGCTCGGTAAGGACCTCGACCTCTTCTCGTTCTCGCCGCTCGCGCCGGCCTCCCCGTTTTTCCACCCGAGGGGCGCCGCCGTCTACAACGAGCTGCTCGCCTTCATGCGCGGACTTTATGTGAAGTATGGCTACCAGGAGGTGATCACGCCGCAGCTGTTCGACGCGGAGTTGTGGAAGACCTCGGGGCACTACTACCACTACAAGGAGAACATGTTCTTCGGCGAGGTGGACGAGCGCGAGTTCGGCCTGAAGCCGATGAACTGCCCCTCGCACTGCGTGCTCTTCGGCGTGCACGCACACTCGTACCGCGAGCTGCCGCTGCGGATTGCGGACTTCGGCCGGCTGCACCGCTACGAACGGTCGGGCGTCGTCCAGGGGCTCACCCGCGTGCGCTCGTTCTGCCAGGACGACGCGCACATCTTCTGCATGCCTTCGCAGATCGGGCAGGAGGTTTCCTCCCTGTTCGACATGATGTTCGAGGTGTACGGGACGTTCGGCTTCAGCGAGCCCGTGATCTACCTCTCGACCAAGCCCGAGAAGGCGATGGGCGATCCCGCCCTCTGGGAGAGCTCGGAGGCCCAACTCGAGCGGTGCCTGAAGGAGCGCGGCGTGCCATACACGGTCAACGCCGGGGACGGCGCCTTTTACGGCCCCAAGATCGACTTCGTGGTGCACGACGCGATCGGCCGAGAGTGGCAGCTCGGCACCATCCAGCTCGACTGGAACCTCCCCGAGCGCTTCAACCTGGCGTACGTCGGCGAGGACGGCGGCGAGCAGCGGCCCGTGATGCTGCACCGCGCCGTTCTCGGCTCCGTAGAGCGTTTTTTCGCCGTGATGCTCGAGCACTTCGCGGGCGACCTGCCGCTCTGGCTCGCTCCGGAGCAGGCGCGCGTCCTGCCGGTGTCTGACAAATTCATGGACGTCGCGAGGGCGGTGAAGTCGCGCCTGGTGGCGGCCGGCCTGCGCGCCGACGTGGACGAGCGATCGGAGAAGCTCGGCGCCAAGATCCGCGACGGCGAGCTGGGCAAGGTGCCGGTGCTTCTGATCGTCGGCGCGCGCGAGGCCGAGGCCGGCGGCGCGTCGGTGAGGGTCCGCCACCGCGGGGACCTCGGCTCGAAGACCCTCGACGAGATCGTGGCCGCCATGACCACGACTACGAAGCAGCGTGCCTTGAACCCGTGGCCGGAGGCGTCATGACCCTCCGGCCTTTCCTTTCTGTGGCGCCCCTCGCACCAGGTTCAGGTGGGTGTGTGCATTTTCCTGGGTGGGGGGCGGAGGAAGCTGGCAGCTGTGAGCTGTCGGCTGTGAGCTGTCAACTGTCAACTAGGTGGGTGGGCAGGGGAAAACTGGTAGTCAAGGAGGATTCAATGCCGAAGATCAAGACGTTGCGCGCGGCGGCGAAGCGGTTCAAGAAGACAGGGACCGGCAAGATCAAGCGCCACCACGCGTTTCACTCCCACATCCTGTCGAAGAAATCGGCCAAGCGGAAGCGCCACCTGCAGAAGGACGCGGTCCTCTCTCCCGCCGACGCCAAGGTCGTGGAGCGCATGCTCCCGTACGCGAAGTAGGAGGCTGACATGCGCGTAAAGCGTGGACACAACAGGGTTGCACGTCGCAAGAGGGTGCTGAAGCTCGCCAAGGGCTACTACCTGACCAAGCACAACGCCTACCGCATGGCAAAGCTGCAGGTCGAGCGGTCGCTGCTGTTCGCGTACCGCGACCGCCGGCAGCGCAAGCGCTCCATGCGCGCGCTGTGGATCATCCGCATCAACGCGGCGGCGAGGCAGTTCGAGATCTCGTACTCGCAACTGATCGCCGGCCTCAAGGCCTCGGGTTGCGCTCTCGACCGCAAGGCGCTCGCCGACATGGCGGTGCGCGACGTCGAGGGGTTCGCGGAGCTCGTTCAGGCCGCCAAGAAGAGCCTGGCGGCCAAACCGGCCGCCTGATGGCGACCGAGCCGCTGGAACGCGCGCGGCAGGAGTTCCTCGCCGCTCTGACGGAGGCGGGCAGCGACCCGGCTCGGGTGGAGGCCGTGCGCGTCCGCTTCGCCGGCCGGCGCTCGGGCCTGCTCCGCGAGCTCGAGGACGCCCTCAAAACGCTCCCGCGCGAAGACAGGCCCGGATACGGCAAAGCGCTCAACGAACTGAAGAAGCTCATCGAGGAGCGCCTCACGGCCGCACAGCGGGCGGCCGAGGATGCCGGCACCAAGCGGCAGGTCCTCGACGTCACGCTGCCCGGCCGGCGACCCGTGACGGGAGCGCTCCACCCCGTGACCCTCGTGCGCCGGGAGATCGAGGAGATCTTCCTGCGCATGGGGTACTCGGTCGCGGACGGGCCGGAGGTCGAGGACGACTGGCACAACTTCGGCGCTCTCAACATGCCGCCGGACCACCCGGCGCGCGACAGCCAGGACACCTTCTTCCTGAAGGACGGCCTGCTGCTGCGCACGCACACGTCGCCGGTGCAGATCCATTCGATGGAGACGATGCCGCTCCCGATCCGGATCATCATCCCCGGCCGCGTGTACCGGCGCGACTCCGACCTGCGCCACTCGCCGATGTTCCACCAGGTCGAGGGGCTCGTGGTGGGCGAGGGGATCACCTTCGGCAACCTCAAGGCCACCCTCGAGGCGTTCGTGCGCGTGCTGTTCGACCCGCGCCTCGCGGTCCGCTTCCGGCCGTCGTTCTTCCCCTTCACCGAGCCGTCGGCAGAGGTGGACATCACCTGCGTGCTCTGCCTCGGCGCGGGGTGCGGCATGTGCTCCGGGAGCGGGTGGATCGAGATCCTGGGCGCCGGGATGGTGGACCCCCGAGTGCTCTCGGCGTGCAAGCTCGACCCCTCCTGTGTCTCCGGTTTCGCGTTCGGTTGCGGCCTCGACCGCGTCGCGCTGCTCAAGTACCGCCTGCCCGACCTGCGGCTGCTGTTCTCGGGGGACGAGCGCCTCCTGCGGCAGTTCGAGGGGGTGGCGCGATGAAAATGAGCCTCGCCTGGATCCGCGACCACCTCGAGGGCGCCACGCCCGCCGACGAGCTGGCGAAGCGCCTCACCGCCGCCGGCATGAACGTCGAGGTGCGCGAACCTTCCGGAGACGACGAAGTTTGGGACGTCGACGTCACCACGAACCGGCCCGACGCGATGAACCACCGCGGCCTCGCGCGCGAGGCCGCCGCCGCGGCGTGCGGGACGCTCAAGCCGCTTGCAATCAAGGTCACCGAGGGTGCGACGCCGGTCGGGCAGCTCGCCAAGCTCACCGTCGAGGACGCCCAGGGGTGTCCGAGGTACTGCGCCCGCGTCGTGCGCGGGGTGAAGGTCGGGCCCTCCCCGGCGAGGCTCGCCGAGCGCCTGGAGCGGTGCGGCGTGCGGCCGATCAACAACGTCGTGGACGCGACGAACTACGTCCTGCTCGATGTCGGTCACCCGCTGCACGCGTTCGACCTCGCGTTCCTGAAAGGGCAGGAGATCCGAGTGCGCCGGGCTCGCGCCGGGGAACCGATCACGACGCTCGACGGCGTCGAGCGCAAGCTGACGGCGGAGGACCTCGTGATCGCCGACGCGTCGCGCGCGGTGGCGGTGGCGGGCGTGATGGGCGCGGCCAACAGCGAGATCGCGCCGTCCACCAGGGATGTGCTCATCGAGTCGGCGTACTTCGATCCGCGCTCGGTGCGCCTTACCGCCCGCCGTCTCGGCCTCAAGACCGAGGCGTCGCACCGCTTCGAGCGCGGCGCCGACCGCGCCATGGCGCGCACGGCGGTGGACCTCGCGGCCGAGCTGATCGTGCGCCTCGCCGGCGGCGAGGTGGCGGCGGGCGTCCTCGACTCCGGCCCCGAGTTGCCGGCGCCGCGCGAGATCTCCTTCTCGCTCGCGCGCCTGTCGGCGTTCGTCGGCTGCGAGATGCCGAAGGACCGGACGATCCGCGCCCTCGCCGCGCTCGATCTCGCGCCGCAGATCGCCGGGGACACGATCACGTGCACGGTGCCGGCCCACCGCGTGGACCTCGAGCTGGCGGAGGACGTTTACGAAGAGGTGATCCGCCATTTCGGGTACGACAACGTGCCGTCCGCGCTGCCGTCCGAGGCGGTCAGACCGGGTGCGCGCCTCGGCACCTGGCCGCTCACGGAGCGGGGGCGGGACGCGCTGGCCGCCGTGGGCGCTGCCGAGGCGTTCACCTACGCGTTCGTCTCCGAGGAGATCGAGGCGGCGACCTCGGGGTCGCCGCTGGCGGACCGCGGTGGGGTCGTCGCCCTCGACAACCCGCTCTCGGCACGGATGGCCGTCATGCGGCGGTCGCTGCTCGCGGGCCTGGCGGAGGCCGCCGGCGGCAACCTCCGGCGCGGCGCCGAGCGGGTGCTGCTGGGCGAGGTGGGACGCGTCTTCTTCGAGAAAGGCGGCAAGGTCGCCGAAGAGGAGCGCCTAGCGGTTGCCGTTGCGGGCAGCCTCGGCCCGTGGGACGACCTCCGGCAGGTGGATTTCCTCGATCTCAAGGGGGTCGTGGAGGCGTTGCTCGCCGAGCTGGGCGTCTCGGAGACCACGTGGCGGCACGCAACGGCGCCGGTCCTGGCGGCCGGAGAGCAGGCCGAGGTCGTGCGGGATGGCCGCGTGATTGCGATCGCCGGGCGGCTGGGGGACGGCGCCGCGGCGGTATTCGACCTGCCGTCGGAGGTGTGGGTCGCCGAGATCGACCTGACTGCGGCCGCGGCCGCCGCTCATGTGCCGACGTTCGAGCCGCTGCCGCGCTTCCCCGCGGTGACCGCCGACCTCACCGTGCGTCACAAGCTGGCGCTGCCGTACGACCAGCTCGTCGCGGCCATCACCGCGGCCGCGCCGGAGTGGCTGGAAGCCGTTTCGCCGGTGGTTCGCTATCGCGGCGAAGGCGTCGCGAACGACGAGGTCAAGACAACCGTGCGCCTGACGTACCGTCACGGCGAGCGCTCGCTCACCCAGGACGAGGTCAACGCCGCGCACTTCGCACTCATGGACAGGCTCGGCCGCGAGCTGGCGGTGAGCTTTTCGTAGGGAGGCCGCATGGATATCTACGCTGCTCTTGAAGAACGCATTGAGAAGCTGATCACCGCCCACACGGAGCTGAAGGCCCGCGTCGCCGGCCTCGAGGAGGAGAACCGCAAACTCAAGGAAGGTGGCTCGGCGACGGACGAACTCGAGGGGCGCGTCCAGGAGCTCGAGACCGAGCGCACGGAGGTCCGCGCCCGCCTCGAGAAGCTGCTCAAGACAGTCTCCGACCTCGAATTGTAGGTGTCATACCAGTTTGCCATCGAACATGTTATTCCGAGGAGCGGAGCGACGAGGAATCTGGGTGGGGGAAAGCCTGGATCTACCAGCCCCCTCCCAGATCCCTCGCGGAGCCCGCCCGAGCGGAGTCGAAGGGCTCGGGATGACACCTTTGCTCTACGACGGACGGCAAACCGGTATCAGGCACGCGGTTGACGCGGCCAGACGAGGTCGAACGGCAACGCTCCAGTGGAGGGGCGCTCACTTCCGCCGCGAGGCGAGAACCTCAACAACCTCCGCAAGGTTGGCTGCGCCGAGCGAGACGTAGATCGGGTCGGGACGGGCGGTGATGCCCTTCGCGGCGAGGACGTTGCCGATGAGGTCGGTAGCGTCTTGCACCGGGAAGGCCGGGTCGAGGGGGAGCTCCTCGCCAGCGGTGTACAGCATCGCTTCGGTTTGGTCGCCGCGCTGAAGAAGGAAGCCCCTGAGTGGGCGGATGCTCTCGGGGAGCCGGCGGACGACACGGCCGCGGGTGCGGGCGAGGAGGTGCATGAAGGCGCGGTAGGCGCGGCGCTCGGTCCAGGCGTCGTCCTCGTCGAGGAGGCCGTAGCCGCGCGCGACGAGCTGCCACCAGAAGGTGCTGGCGACCTGACCGGTCGCGGCCGCGGTGAGGTAATAGAGCACAAGGTAGCGGGCCTGCCCCGCCTCGTCGGTCTGGACGTGCTCCCCCGCGGGGGAGTGCTTGCCCGACCCCTTGAGCGGCCAGTTGAACTCGGTGAGGTGGATCGGCACGTCAGGGTGGCCCGACGCCTGGATCACGGCGCGGAGCAGCAGGATCTTGCGGTACAGGTCGAAGTGCCCGTATTGAACGTTGTGCGGGGAGCCGCGCCGGTCCACGTAAAGGAGCGCCGCGATCCCGTCGAAGTCGAACGGCCTCTCACCGACGAGGTAGTGGATCGTGAAGTAGTACTCGAAGTCGATCACCGGCGGGCCGATCCACCGGCACGACGGGGACGCGTCGCGAGCGGGTGCAGCCGCCTCCATCAGTCGCACGTACTCGTCGGGGTGCCAGATTCCCCACTTCTTGCGGTTGATCGCGTGGCCGAGCTGGAAGGTGGGCTCGAGGTCCCCGAGGCGCGCGGCCGCCCTGCACACGAACGCGCCCCAGCGCTCCGGATCGTTGACCAGCTCGCGGTTCTGCAGGAGCGTGAAGGTGAAACGGGTGCCTTCTTCGCGCAGGCGGGCCAGCTCGTCATGCAGCGCGAACACCGGCTCGGGCGCCCACGACGGCACGCGGATCAACAGCGCGCGGACGTCCAGATCGCGGATCCTCTCCAGGTACCGGCCCCAGGTTTCGGGGGTCGGCGAGACCGCGACGCCGAACGTGTCGTTCGCCACCGGTTGCGGTGCCTGCGGTGTGTGGAGAAGCGCGCGGTAGCGCCACACCACGGGGCCGAACCGGGTGACGTTGCGCCCCAGCAGGCGCAGGAACTGGGCGGCGTCCGAGCGCGACGCGAAGAACTTCTCCCACTTTCCCATGTCGGTGTGCGGCTGGTGGTGCCGGTCGTCCCAGCGGAAGTGATCCCGGCTGCGCGACGGGTTGCCCGGGCGGGGGTCCTCGGGGTGCTGGTCGTTCGCCATGAGAAGGTCCGCGGCCCGACTGCGCGCCACGGTGTTTTCAGTGTACCCGCATCGAAGCGATTCTGCCCGGCATGGCGATTCGGAACATGCGGCGTTCGAAAGGTGTTGAAGAAACATTGGAAGCGAGCCGTCACGACGGCGGACGGAGGAGGCCGCGTGATCAGGACGAAACGAGTGTACGACCCGCCGGCGCCCGAGGATGGTGCGCGGGTGCTGGTGGACAGGCTGTGGCCTCGCGGTCTGGCCGTGGAGGATGCGCGGGTCGACTGGTGGGCGAAGGAGGTCGCGCCCTCGGACAAGCTTCGGCGGTGGTTCGGCCACGCGCCGCCGCGCTACCGGGAGTTCGTGGAGCGCTACCGGAGGGAGCTCGACGGCAACGGCTCGGCGCAGCGCCTGAGGGACCTCGCAGCGGAAGGGACGGTGACTCTCCTGTACGCCGCGCGCGACGAGCGTCACAACAACGCCCGGGCGCTCGTCGAGATCCTCGGGCTCTCGCGTCCGGCGCCGTAAGGGGGACCAAGGCAGGGACCGCGGTAAAATACACAGATGGACACCGGCAACGGACACCAGCGTGCCACCCTCCGCCGCATCGCCCACCGCGTCATGATCGAGCGCGGGCTCGCGCCCGACTTCGCGCCCGAGGCCGTCGCCCAGCTCGCGGCGATTGCGGGCCCGGCGCCCGCAGTCGGGCCCTCCACCCGCGACCTGCGCGACCTCCTGTGGTGCTCGATCGACAACGACGACTCCATGGACCTCGACCAGCTTTCGGTCGCGCAAGAGCTTCCGGGCGGGGCGGTCAAGCTCCTGGTGGCGATCGCGGACGTGGACGCGCTGGTCGGCAAGGGTTCCGCCGTGGACGACCACGCCCGGACCAACACGACCTCGGTCTACACGGCGGCGGAGATCTTCCCGATGCTGCCGGAGAAGCTCTCGACCGACCTCACCTCCCTCGCCGACGGCCAGGACCGCCAATCGGTCGTCGTCGAGATCGTCGTGGGGGCCGACGGTTCGATCGCCGGCTCGGACGTGTACCGCGCGACGGTCCGCAACCACGCCAAGCTGGCGTATGACTCCGTCGCGGCGTGGCTCGAGGGGCACGGGCCGGTGCCGCCGGCGCTGGCGGCGGCGGCCGGCCTCGACGCCAACCTCCGCACGCAGGACGAGGTCGCGCAAAAGCTGCGCGAGATCCGCCACGAGCACGGTGCCCTCGACCTGCAGACCCTCGAGACTCGTCCGATCTTCGATGCGGACGAGATCCGCGACCTCAAGCCCGAGGAGCGCAACCGGGCCAAGGACCTGATCGAGGACCTCATGGTCGCGGCCAACGGCGTCACCGCGCGCTTCCTTGCGGCGAAGAACCTCCCCTCGCTTCGGCGCGTCGTTCGCACGCCCAAGCGCTGGGACCGGATCGTCGAGGTGGCGGCGCAGTTAGGCGTGACGCTTCCCGGGCAACCGGACGCCAGGGCGCTGGCGGAGTTCCTCACGAAACGGCGCGCCGCCGACCCGCTGCGCTTCCCCGACCTCTCGCTTACCGTGATCAAGCTGCTGGGCGCGGGCGAGTACGTCGTCGAGCTGCCGGGGCAGGACGCGCCCGGCCACTTCGGCCTCGCGGTCAAGGACTACACCCACGCCACGGCCCCCAACCGCCGCTTCCCCGATCTCATCACCCAGCGCCTGCTCAAGGCGGCCCTCGCCGACTCGCCGCCGCCGTACGCCGACGCAGAGCTTGCTCAGCTGGCCACGCACTGCACCCAGCAGGAGGACGCAGCCAACAAGGTCGAGCGCCAGGTCGCCAAGTCGGCCGCGGCGATGCTGCTGGCCGGCAAGGTGGGACAGGAATTCGACGGGATCGTCACCGGCGCCTCCGAGAAGGGGACGTGGGTGCGGGTCTTCCACCCCCCGGTGGAGGGGCGCCTAATCCACGGTTTCGAGGGCGCGGACGTCGGCCACCAGGTGCGGGTCCGCCTCGTCCACACCGACGTCGAGCGCGGGTTCATCGACTTCGACATGCTCGGCACGCCCGCCCGCTGACGCCGCCCGGCCCCCAATCGTGCGAAGCAGCTGCCCGACTGGGCCTGTCCGGAGCGCCCGTTCGCACCGAGGCTCAGCGGCACGCCCCCGCTACTCCTGCGCCTACACCTGGAAATTGACGCTCTTCGCGCGCATGAACGCCTTGAGCGTGCCGAAGAAGAGCGCCGGCTGCTCGAGGTACGCGACGTGGCCGCACTCCGGGATCGGCAGCCAGCGCGAGTTGGGGAAGATGTCGAGCATCTTCCTCTGCGCCCAGAGCGGAATCGCCCTGTCCTGCTCGCCGGGCATGATGAGCGTTGGCGTGGTCACCGCGCGGTACTCGGGCATGCGGTTGTCGAGCTCGCCGAAGTACTCCTCCTGTGCCTCGGTGAGACGGACGAGGGAGTGGATGCTGCCCTTGTAGCGCTCCTCGAAGCGCTGCCGCATCGGCTCGAGCGCGTCGCGCCCGATCTTGGCCACGAACGGCTCGCCGAAGATCTTCTCGTACAGGTAGTGGGTGTAGAGGCCGAACTGGTCGGGACCAAGCCGGTAGAAGCGCAGCGACAGCGCCTCGTACATCTCGAACAACTCCTCGCGCGAGAGGATGATCCCCGAGAGCGCCAGGGTGTGCAGGCGGTCGTGGAACTGGCGGGCGTGTTCGATCGCCACGACCCCGCCGTACGAGATCCCCATCGAGTGGATCCGCTCGATGTGCAGCGCGTCCATGATCATCGTCAGGTAGGCCGCGATGCGGGTGATCGAGATCGGCTCGTCGGGCGCGGACGACTCGCCCTGGCCGGGGTAGTCGTAGAGCAGCACGTCGAACTCGGGCTGCAAGAGCGGCAGGAACGTGGACCACGCCTTGGTGTGCATGGCGAGGCCGTTGAGGAGGCACACCGCCTCGCGGCTGCCGTCGCCGAAATGCTCCCAGTGGATCGTGTGGCCGTCGGCCTCGATGGACCCTTGCCGCGTCGGAACTGGCTGCTCAGCCACGTGGACCTCCTGTGGTCACCAGCAGAGGAGCAGGGGAGCAGAGTGGAAGAAGCGTCTTGGCTCCTCTGCCCCTCTGCTCCTCTGCATGCCGAACACCGCGATAACGTGGCGAAACGCAGACCGCTACGCCCGCTTGAGTACCGTGCACACGGAGGCGCAGATCGGCCCGCCGATGTTGAACGTGGCGGCGGCCTTCGCGTTCTTGACCTGCAGCTCGGCCGGCGCCTTGCCGAGGAGCTGCCAGGCGCACCAGCCGACCATCGCGACGCCGGTGGCGCCGATCGGGTGCCCCTTGGCGATCAGGCCGCCGGAGGTGTTGATTCCGCACTCGCCGCCGGGGGCCGCCTTGCCCTCGACCCAGTACGCCGCGCCCTTGCCCGGGGCCGCCTTGCCGATCACCTCGGTGCCGATCGCGCCCATGACCGTGAAGCAGTCGTGGACCTCGGCGACGTTGACGTCAGCGGGTTTGAGGCCGGCCATCTCGTACGCCCGGCTCATTGCGCGGTTCGCGCCGACTGGGTGGAGCACGTCGCGCCCGGCCTTGAGTAGCGGGTCGGTGGCCTGCGCGTAGCCGGCGATCTCGACGCAGTCCGCCTTGGCGACGCCGAGGCGCGCGAGCCCGTCCTCGGTGGCGAGCAGGAGGCCGGCGTAGCCGTCGGTGATCTGCGAGCAGTCGTACGTCTTCATCGGCAGGCCCTCGACCAGGTAGCGGTTGCGGTCGCCGATGGCGGTCGCCTCGTCGAGGGTGATCTGCACCTTCTGCATCTGGGCGTAGGGGTTGTACTTCGCGTTGGCGTACTCGAGGTACGAGATGTGGGCGAGGTCGCGCTCGGACACCCCCCACTGCTTCATGTAGACGTCCATCACCTCCGCGAACAGGTGCGGGAAGATGTAGACCTTGCCGGGCCGCTCGTCCGGGTGGGAGAAGAACCCCAGCACCTTCCCGATCAGTTTGCCGTCCATCTTCCCCTCGGCGTCACGCATCTTCTCGTAGCCGAGGGCGAGGCCGACCTCGCCGTCGCCGAGGAGCAGCTTGTGGATCACCGAGAGGATCGCCTGGCCACCGGAGGCGCAGGCGTTCTCAACCGACTCGATCGGCTTGCCCCCGAGCCCCGGCACCATCGCGACCAGGCCCCCGAGCAGCCCCTGCTCGTTGAGTGAGACGTTGCAGGTGGCTCCGACGGTCGCCACGTCCACCGCGGCGGGGTCGGCTTTGACCACCCCGCACGTCTCGGTGGCGGCGCTGGCGAGGATCTCGGGCACCGTCATCCCCATGAGCTTCCCGAACTTCGACTGGTGGTACGCGGCGATGTAGATCTTCTTTCTCATGTCATCCTCCCTAGGTCAGGTCCGAAGGTTCGCAGGTTGGGTATACGCAGGAAAACGGAAAAGGGAAAAGGGCAAACGGAAGGCAAAAAGACGAGACGTTGTCCCTTTGACGTTTGACCTTTTCCGTTTGCCCTGGCTCGCAGAGTCACGACGGCACCTCCACCGAGGCGAGGAAGGCCAGGCACTCCTTCACGAACCGCTCGGGGTGCTCGACCACGAGGACGTGGCCGGACCCCTCGACGACGACGAGACGCGCGTCCGGGATCGTCTCCGCCATCACCCTTGCCCGCTCGAGCGGCATGATGCAGTCCCCGGCGGCGGCGAGCACCAGCGTCGGGCACGCGATCCGCGGCAGGTACGGCGTGAGGTCGAAGCGCTCGAGCGACGCCAGGATCGCGTCGGCGGCGGCGAACCACCAGCGCGGCAGCGCCGCCATCTGAGTGCGCCGCTCCTGCAGCTCGTCGCGATGCGCCTCGAGGTACGCGGGCGAGTAGAACACCGGCAGCATGGCGTCGACCAGCGCGCCGGGGTCGCCACCCCCTGCGACCGCGGCGGCAGTGCGGTGCAGCTCCGCAGCGCCGCGTCGGAACTCGTCCGTGATCTCGGTGGCCGTCGCCGCGACGAGGGAACGCACGCGCGCGGGGTGGAGCGCGGCGAGCGCCATGCCCACCTCGGCGCCGAACGAGGTCCCGATCACGTGGAAAGCCCCCACGTCGAGCGCGTCGAGCAAGGCCGCGACATCCTCGACATGCCCCTCGATCTCGGAGGGAGACGTGCCGGGCGAGGCGAGCTGGCCCCGGAAGTCGCAGCGCACGACGCGGAAGCGCTCGGCCAGCGGCTTCGCGGTCGGGTCCCACGACCCCATCGTCATGAGCCCGCCGTTGAGCAGCAGCACTGGTTCTCCCGCCCCGTCCATTCGGTGAGTGAGCATGCCTACCTGGTCCACGCTTAGTCCTGGTCCTTTTCCTCTGTCCCGTGCTTGGTGTCCTGTGCCCGGCTCTGAGCATAGCGGGCGGCCAACTCAGGTTTCACCACCTTGCCGTACGCGGTGCGGGGCAAGGACTCGACGAAGATGAAGTCCTTCGGGATCTTGTAGCGTGCGAGCTTGATCGCAAGGAACGCGCCCAGTTCATCGGCGGTGACCTGCTGCGCCGGGCGTGGCACCACGAACGCCACGCCGACCTCGCCCCACGTCTCGTGCCCGACACCGACAACTGCCGCGTCCGCGACCGCCGAATGGAGCAGGAGCTCGCCCTCGATCTCTGCCGGGTAGACATTGACGCCGCCCGAGATGAACATGTCCTTCTTCCGGCCCGCGATGGTGAAGAAGTCGTCTTCGTCGCGGCGCGCCAGGTCGCCGGTGTGGAAGAAGCCATCCTCGTCGAATGACGCGGCGGTAGCCGCGGGGTTGTTCCAGTAGCCGGAGCAGACATGCGGGCCCTTGAGGCAGAGCTCGCCAACCTCGCCGGTCTCGACCTCGAGGCCTTCGGTGTCGATCAGCTTGGCTTGAGTGAACATCAGGGGACGGCCAATCGAGCCCTTCTTCCGCACCGATTCCTCGTTCGACATTGCGAAGCAGTTGACCCCCACCTCGGTGAGACCGTACCCCTGTCGAAACACTACCCCGCGTTTCTGGTAGGCCTCGATGATGTAGAGAGGCAGATGCGCGCCCCCGGAGGCGAGCCATCGCACGTACGAAAGGTCAACGGAGGCGAACTCGGGCGCCTCCATCAATAGCTTCCAGATGGTGGGGACGCCGAGAACGACTGTACAGCGCTCACTTTCGATTGTGTGCCAGATCTCCGTGGGATCGAAATCGGCGTGCAACACGACGGTCCCGCCGATGGCGAAGATCGGCAAGAGGAACGCGCCCAGGCCTCCGGCGTGGTACAGGGGGGTGAAGATCGGCGAGATGTCGTCCTCGCGAAGCTGCCACGAGATCACCGTGTTGTACGCGTTCCACGCGATCATCCGGTGGGAGAGCATGACCCCCTTGGGCTTGCCGGTCGTGCCGCTGGTGTAGAGGAGGCAGTACGTGTCCTCGGGAGAGACCGGGGTCCGGGGTCCGGGGTCCGGGGTCCGAGAAAGCAGATCAGGAAAACGGGAGTCGGAGGGATCGACGGGCTCGTCAAGGGCGACCCAGCGCTCGAGCTCGACCAGGCGCTTGAGGTCGCGGACGACCTCTGCGAAGGCGCCGTCGTACACGAGGGCGCGCATGCCGGAATCGCGGATCATGAAGGCGAATTCGTGCGCGGTCAGGCGGGTGCCGAGTGGCACGATGACGACGCCGCTCTTGCCGGCGGCGAAGAAGTTGCCGAGGAACTCGACCCGGTTGTGGGCGAGGATGCCGATGCGGTCGCCGCTCGTGAGTCCAAGCTGGTCGCGCCAGGCGGCGGCGCAGGCGAACGCGCGACCATCCAGGTCGCGGTAGCTGAGGCGCTCGCCGGTCGGTACGAACACCAGCGCGGTCTTGTCGGGGCTCAGGCGCGCCCGCTCGCCGAGGACGTCACCGTGGAGCATGCCCACCTCCCACCCACCCGGTCGACAGTTGACAGTTGACAGTCGACAGTTGAGGAGCGCTCTCGACGGTGTCCGGTTCGTCGACGACAACCCGGGTTTCGGCAAGGGGATCGCGGGAGCGAAAGGCCATCCTCATTGCCTTCCGGGGTGGGTGGGGGAGCTGTCAACTGTTGACTGTGAACTGTCAACTGCGCTGTTGAGAGCTGTCAGAAAGGCATCGGGGCACTCCAGTGGCGGCACGTGGCCGCAGCGGTCGAGCGTCACGAGAGTCGCGTCGGGGAGAGCCTTGAGCATTCGCTGGGCGTACTCGATCGGGACCAGGCGGTCCGAGGCGCCCCAGACCAGCCTGACCGGCACGGTGATCTCGTGGAGCTGGGCGTCGGAGAGGGTATACGCCTCCATGCTCGCGGCGGTGGCAGCGAAGCGGGCGAGCGGCCCTGTTCGTGCCTGACGCACGATATCGTCGAGAACGAAGCCCGGGACCGGTTCTCTCCCCGAATCCCTCGTCTGTGCGAGCGACTCGCGCGCCTCGGACCGGTTCTTCGGGAGAAGATGGGCGCTCAGGTCGGGGCCTCTGATCGCACCGCCGTCGATGCACACGACCATGGCAACCCGTTCGGGATGACGGTGGGCGATGAGCATGGCAATCCAAGCGCCGAGGGAGTTGCCCACAAGCGTGACTCTTTCGCCGTTTGCCAGCGTGCCGACGACAGCTTCCGCGGCCTCGAGCATCTGACGCACCTCGATCGGGCCACTCATCGGTGCGCTTGCGCCGTGCCCGGCGAGGTCGGGCACGATGAGGCGGTGGGTCTTGGCCAACTCACGGGTGACCCGGAACCACGCCCCGGCCTGGCCGCCGGCGCCGTGGAGCAGGACCAGAACTGGGCCGCCGCCGCCGGCGAACACCGTCTGCGGACCGGCCGGTGCGGCAACCAGGACCTTGTGCAACCCGGAGGTGCGAAGGGCGAGCCGTGTTTGCCAGGCGAACACCGTGAGAGGGCGGTAGCGCAGCATCCACACCGCCCACACCCCCGCTGCCGCGACAGCCGCCACGATGGCGATGAGCACGATCATCGTTGCACGCATCCTCACCCCTGTGGACCGAGGTCGGTGGCCCGTGGTCCGCCGGCCCCCGGCCGGCCCAACGCATGGCCGGGTGTCTTGCGGACCCTGAACCGTGGTCCTTACGGCATTCTGAACGCCGCCCCGGCCTGGTTGTAGCCCACCCCCGAGCCGATCATGACGAGAAGATCCCCCGCGTGGATCTTACCCTTTCCCAGGGCATCATCGAGCGCCATCGGGATGCACGCCGAGCCCGTATACCCCCACTTGTCCATGATCGTGTGGGTCTTCTCCATCGGCAATCCGAGGTCCGCCATCACCAACTCGATGGACGGCTTGCGCACCTGCGTGAAGAGGATGAAGTCGATGTCCGAGAGCTCGAAACCACCCTCCTTGGCGACGCGGCGGGTAAGGCGCGGCCACCCCTCGTGGTTGATCTCGGGTGGGTAGCGGTCGAGGATCTTGACCGTTGTGCGGCCGGCCTTGACCGACTCCACGCTCGCCGGCTCGAAGGTGCCCCCCGAGTAGATCCCCCAGTGCCGGTGGTACTCGCCGCCGGCCTGCGACGCCGAGGACACGAAGCCCTGGGTCTCGCGCGGCTCCAGCACGGCGGCGCCGGCCCCGTCACCGTAGAAGAAGATCATCGGGTCGTTGGGGTCGGTCAGCTTGTGCATCAGGTAGACTCCGACTACGAGGACCACCTTCAGCCCGGGGTTGGCGGCGATCATGCCTGCGGCGATCGCGAGGCCGGTGGGGAACGACGCGCACGCGCACCCCACGTCGAACGTCCCGGCGTTCGAAGCACCCAGCTTGTGCTGGAGAACGACGGAGGTTGCCGGCGAGATGTAGTCGGGAGAGTCGGTCCCCAGGACGATGAGATCGACCTCCTCGGGCTTGCGGCCGGCGCGCTCCAGCGCCTGCCGCGCGGCCGGCAGCGCCACGTCCGACGTCGCCCAGTCGTCCGGTGCCCACCAACGGCTCGTGATGCCGCTGGAGGCCTCCATCTTGTCCACGAACTCGGGAACCGCGGCGTCGAACTTCGCGCGCAGCTCGTTGTTGGTCACCTCTCGCTCGGGCAGGTACCGCCCGGTAGCCACGATGTTTGCGATTCTGGCCATGGTCACCTCGATTCTCTAGGTCAAAGGTCAAACGTCAAAGGGAAAAGGGAAGGCAGCGACAGGATCGACCCACTGTGGCGGCCGTCAGGCGTCGCAGCGGTGGCGCCCCCCGTTTCACGTTTTCCCTTTCACGTTTTCCCTCTTCCGTTTACCCTTTTCCCGTTCGTGCCCCACGTCCCGAGAACAGTGCCGCCGTCCACCGAGATCACCGCTTGCCCTCTGTCCTAGGGCATCCGGAATGCCGCCCCCGCCAGGTTGTAGCCCACGCCCGAGGCAATGAACACGACCAAGTCACCGGGATGGAGCTTGGTCTGTTCGCGCGCATCGTCGAGAGCCATGGGGATGCAGGCAGATCCGGTGTAGCCCCACTTCTCCATGACGGTATGGGTCTTTTCCATCGGCAGGCCGAGGTCGGCCATCACCAGCTCGATCGAAGGCTTGCGTACCTGCGTGAAGATGATGAGATCGATGTCGGAGATCGCAAGACCGCCCTCCTTGGCGACGCGCCGGGTCAGTCGGGGCCAGAACTCGTGGTTGAGCTCCGGCGGGTAGCGTTCGAGGACCTTCGGCGTGGTGCGACCCGCCTTGACCGATTCGACGCTCGCCGGCTCGAAGGTGCCGCCCGAGTAGATTCCAGAGTAACGGTGGTACTCGCCGCCTGCCTGCGACGCTGAGGACACGAAGCCGGGTGTGCCCCTTGGCTCGAGGACCGCCGCGCCGGCTCCGTCACCGTAAAGGAAAATCATCGGGTCGTTGGGGTCGGTGAGCTTGTGCATCAGGTAGACGCCGACGACGAGCACGACGTTGAGCCCTGGGTTGGTGGCGATCATCCCGGCACCGATCGCGAGAGCGGTGGGGAACGAGGCACAGGCACAGCCGACATCGAAGGTGCCCGCGTTCTTCGCCCCCAACTTGTGCTGAAGCACGACCGAGGTGGCAGGGGTGATGTAGTCGGGGGAGTCGGTGCCGAGGATGATGAGATCGACCTCCTCGGGCTTGCGGCCGGCGCGCTCCAGCGCCTGCCGCGCGGCCGGAAGCGCGACGTCCGAGGTCGCCCAGTCGTCCGGCGCCCACCAGCGGCTCGTGATCCCGGTGGAGGCCTCCATCTTGTCGACGAACTCGGGTACCGCGGCGTCGAACTTCGCGCGCAGCTCGTTGTTGGTCACCTCTCGCTCGGGCAGGTAGCGCCCGGTAGCCACGATGTTTGCAATTCTGGCCATTGTCACCTCGATTCAAGCAAATACGAGGTCAAAGGGCAAAGGGTAAAGGGAAGACGAGACCAATCCCGCATGGCCGACTGGCCCCGTGTCTTTGGTCTTCCCTTTCACCTTTTACCTTTTCCCTTTCACCGTCGTTGTCTCAGGTTCCGAGGACGATGCCGCCATCCACCGAGATCACCGCGCCGTGCACGAAGGTCGCAGCGTCGGATGCGAGCCAGAGGTAGGTGCTGGCGATGTCCTCGGGCTTGCCCATGCGGCCGAGCGGCGTGTGCGAGACCATCCCTTCGATCACCTTCTCGGGCATGGAGGCGATGATTTCGGTGCCGATGAAACCGGGCGCCACGGCGTTGACGCGGATCTTGTAGCGTCCCAGCTCGCGCGCCCACGTCTTGGTCATGGTGATCAGCCCACCCTTGGTGGCGGAGTAGTTGGTCTGGCCGAAGTTCCCATACAAGCCAACCACCGACGTTGCGTTGAGGATTACCCCACCACCGGCCTTGATCATGTGCGGCACCACCGCGCGCGTGCACAGGAACACGCCCTTGAGGTTCACGGCGATGACCGCGTCCCACGCGTCGTCGGTCATCGTCGAGACAACCGCGCCGTCCTTGTACTTGACCAGCTGGGCGTCGCGCACGATCCCCGCGTTGTTGACCAGCACGTCGATCCGCCCCCAGCGCGCGACGACGGTCTCGGTGGCCGAGGCGACCGAGGCGGCGTCGGCGACGTTCACCTTTGAGAAGAGCGCCTCGCCGCCCGCGGCCTGGAGCTCCTTCAAGAGCTCGTCGGCCCTGGCGTCGCTCACGTCCCACGCGGCGACCCGAGCGCCTTCCCGGGCGAACCGGCTCGCGGTGGCCCTGCCGATCCCGGCCGCCGCCCCTGTCACGATGACAACCTTCCCCTTCAACCCTGTCTCGATGGCCATGGCTCACCTCTTCTCAAGGCCGGACCTCGCCGGCCGTGTCTGATGTCGGGGCAAGTTCGGGGGCAGGGCGGGGGATTGGACCCCGGAACCCTAAACCCGGGTTCCTGGCTCTAGAACGAGTAGCGCAAGGCCAGCTGGATCTCCCTCGCCGGCAACGTTGCCGAGTACTGCCCGAAGAGCGGGTTGGGCACGTAGGGGGCCTTCGGGTTGGCGATCGTCGGCCCCGAGAGATACTGGCTGGCGTAGACCGAGTTGACGTCGTAGTTGACGGTGTTGAACAGATTGAACGCCTCCGCGATGATCTCGAGCCGTCCGGCCGAGTGGAACGGCAGGTTCTTGGTGAGTCGCAGCGAGACGTTCCTATAAACCGGGCCGTCCTGGCCGTTGCGCGACACGCCCGGAGCGCGGTCCGAGATGAAGCCGTCGCCGTTGTAGTCGTACCCCAGGATCTTGGTCCACGGCTGGCCGGAGCCGTACTCGAAGATCGGCGCGACGGTCATGCCCCACCCGAGCTTGAACACGCCGGACACGACGAGGTGGTACCGCTCGTCGGACTGGCTGCGCCCCCACTCCCCTTCCGGGTTCGCCGGGTCGCTGGGGTAGCCGGCGGTGTAGACGGGGCTGAAGTCGTCGGAGAGGTTCTTCTTGTCCGCGACGGTCAGCGAAGCGGCGATCAAGTCCCCGTTCTTGAGCGCACCGTTGAGGCTGAACACCAGCGCCTTGTACTCCGAGTGGCCGTCGTTCGTGTACGTGTTGATGGCGTTGTAGGCGGGGTTGAGCAGGGTGTGCGTGGCGTTGCCCGACCAGTTCGTGTCCGTCACGAAGATCTCGTCGTGGCCCTTGACGTAGATCGCCTCGGTGTCGAAGAACAGCCCGGTGCCGCCCAACCGCGTCGTCCACCCGAGGGTGGCCTGATCGGCATACGGGCTCTTGTAGTTCGGGGCGAGCATCGTGACCGACGGCGGCAGCAGGATGCCGGTGGTCGTCGGGTTCGCCGGGTTGAGGATCGGCAGGGGGCACTGGGCCGGGTTGTAGATCCCCAGAGCGAGGCACGAAATGTAGCCGTTGTAGCGGGTGAGCAGCAGGCGCCCGGTCTCGGGGTTCTGCTGCAACTCGGCGAACGCCGGAACCAGCAGGAAGCGGCCGACGAAGCGGCCGACGCCGCCGCGGATCAGGTTCTGCCCGTCGCCGGCGACGTCCCAGGAGAAGCCGAGGCGCGGCTGATAGTTGTCGTAGTCGCGCTTGCGGCCGTTGGGGAGGAGCGCCGAGTGGAAGTCGGGATCGTTGCCGTTCGTGTCGAGGTCCCATCGCAGACCGTAGTTGAACGTGAAGTTGGGCGCAGCCCGCCAGTCGTTCTGGGCGAACAGGCCGATCCGATTGGTGGCGATGTGGGCATCGGCCGAGCCGACGCCGTACAGGTACTCGACAGGGATGGCCGGAACGAGGACCGTCCCGTTCGACGCGAAGGTGGGGTCGTTCAGATAGATCATCGTCCCATTCGAGAAGGTGGGAATGCTGGACTCTTCCTTCACGTGCTGGAAGGAAAGGCCCATCTTCCAGTCGTGGTTGTCGCCGTACAGGTGGGAGGTGTCGCGGATCTCCCACTGGGTGCCGTCGCCGATGATGTCGCCGGTGGTGTTGGTGCCGGTCTTGAGCGTGTTCCCGAGGGAGAACCACTGTTCCATGGCGTCCGAGTTGGTGGGCTCGTCGTACTTCCGGCCACCGACCTGGAAGTAAAGCTCATTCAGGTAGGTGGAGCTCGGGGCGAGGGTGTGCCCGAGGGTGAGGTTCCAGTTGTCGCGGTTGAGCTGGTTTCCCCACGACTCGTCCGCGACGCCGCCGACGTGGAAGTTGTCCTGGCGGTAGCGCTCGTAGGTGAACTTGGCGGTCACCTGCTGGTTGTCGGAGATCGAGTGATCGATGCTGCCGAAGACCATCGTCTGGTCCCACGGGTTCGGGATATTTGCCGCCTCCGATGCGAACGCGCCGCCCGGCCGGAAGAGCAGCGGCTCGTCATCGGTCTTGGTGTACTCCGCCGAAAGGAAGAAGTGCGTCTTGTCCTTGACGATCGGCCCCCCGAGGGTGAAGCCGTACTGCCCGCGGTCGTACGGCGGTTTGGCGGACCCACCAAACAGCTGCGTCTGTTGGCTCGGCAAGGCCGCGTTCTCGAGAGCGCCCTGGGCTCGCAGGGACTTGTCGCGGTAGTACGCGAACACCGTCCCCATGAGATCGTTGGTTCCGGAGCGCGTCACAATCGACAGCGCGCCGCCGGCGGAACCGCCGATCTCGGTGTCGAACCGGTTGTTGATCACCCTGAACTCGCTGATCGCGTCCTGCGAGAACTGCACCCGAGCCATGCCGAGGGCGGGGTCGGTGAAGTCCACACCGTCGACTATGATCGTGATATCCGAGGCGTTGCCCCCGGCCCCGATCACAGGGTCACCGGTGATGAAACGGTAACCCCCGCGCTCGCGCTCCACGCCGGGGGCGATGAAGGCCAACATCTGGAAGTTGCGGTCGGCCACCGGCAGCGACTGGATCTGTTCCGGGATGATGTTGGTCGAGTCGTCGGTCTTCACCACGTCGACGAGCGGCGCCTGGGCGGTCACCGTGACCGCTTCCGCCTTGGCCTTGGCGACCTGCATCACCGCGGTGATCCGCAGCGCCTGGCCGACCCGGAGCTCGAGGTTCTCCTCGGAGACCGGTACGAATCCTTCCAGCTCGAGGCGAACGGTGTACGTCCCCGGCGGCAGCGCGGCAAAGCGCGCGATGCCCGCGGCATCGGTCGGCAGCGTCCGCACCAGGCCGGTGGCGGAGTTCGCGAGCTTGGCCGTCACGCCGGGCAACGGCAGCTTGCCGCTGTCCGAGACCTGCAGCTCGACGGTAGCATTGTTGACCTGCGCCAGTGCCGGACCCGCCAGCAGCAGTCCGGCGACGCAGGCCGCGAAGACCAGGGCGCCGAGCCCAATCCTCGCGCGTTGATTGGAGAACACTCGCACGTGCATCTCTTCCTCCCGGGCGTCGTGCGCCCTTTCCTCGTGAAATACCGCCAAAGACACGGAGGCCCGAGGCCGTTCAGATTGAGCCTCTCGGGCCGTTGTCGTCAGGCAGTGAAACGCGCGGGAGCCGGGGCCGCTTCGGGAGTGTCTCTTCCGCTCTTTCATTCCCGCGTCCACTGGATCCTCCTACAAAACGAACGCTCGCTATGTTTTCGTTTGGACTGTAGACCCCGAAAAACGACGTGTCAAGAGGGGACCGAAGTTATGAAACTTTGTCTCAAATTTAGAGGACTACCCGAACCCGGGGACGACGCTCCGGTAGAGCTCGATCGCCGCTGCGGCAAGGCTTTGCGGGGTCCACATCGAGCGCGCCCTGGCCGCTGCGGCCGCACTGCCCGCCCGGCGCATGGCCGGGTCGCGGGTCCAGGATGCGATCTGCACCGCCAGCGCCGCGGCGTCGTTGGCCGGGTACACGTCGCCGGTGACGCCCGGCTCGATGAGATCGCGAACACCGGGGAGGTCGGCCGCGAGCGCCGGGGTGCCGCACCCGGCGGCCTCGGCGATCGCGCGGTGCGCCTGGTCGGAGCCGGCGGCGGGGAAGACGAAGACGTCCATCGCAGCGTAGAGATCCTCGAGGCCCGCCTCGACGTAGCCGGGGAAGGCGAGGCGGCCCGCGACGCCGAGCCTGCGGGCGAGCTTGTGGAGGGCATCCGAGTGCGGGCCCTTGCCGATCACGATCCCCCACACCCCGGGCGCCGCGGCGAGCGCATGGATGAATAGATCGTGGCCGCGTCCCCGGTCGAGCTTGCCGATCGTGCCCGCCACGACGGCTTCGGGCGGGATCCGGAGGCGCTCTCTCACGCCGGTGCGGTCGCCGCCGGGGCGGAACCGCGCTTCGAGGGCGACAGGCAGCACCCGCGCGGGTACGTCGCGCAAGGCAGCGAGTCTTCTGCACGCGGGGAGCATCGCCGAGTTGGAGAGGCCGACGGCCGCGGTCCCGCGGAAGAGCCAGCGCTGGAAGAGATCGGGCCGGAGGTGACCGAGGTGGTGGACCCCGCGGACGAGGGGCTTGCCCGCACCCCTGAGGGCTTGGCGGGCCAGCAGGTGATCGTGGGGTAGGTGGGCGTGGACGACGTCGTGGTCCGAGGCCAGCGCGCGCACGCGGGCCACTGCCGCCCGCACATCGCCGAGCGTCCGCTCCTTGGCGAGGATGGGGCGGCACCAGTCGACGCCGGCCAGGCGGTCCTCGAGGTTGCGTCCGGGGCGGTAGGCGAAAACGCACTCGACCCCGGCGGCGCGAAGCGCCTCCGCGAGCTGAAGGGCCGTGGCGGCGGCGCCGGTCCAGCGGTCCGCGGCGACGAGGTGCAGCACTCGCATCGCTGCAATACTAGCCGACAGCCCTCCACCACCCGCCCGACCAGCCGACAGCCGACAGCCGACAGCCAACAGCCAACAGCCAACAGCCAACAGCCAACAGCCAACAGCCTCCTCCCCCCAGGTGGTGTTGTGGATGGGAGGGGGAGCTGTGAGCTGTTAGCTGGGAGGGTGGGTGGTGGAGAGCTGTCGGCTGTGAGCTGGTTGGGCGGGGGCGAAGTGGTAGCATGCCTGCGGAGGCCGACATGCCGGTTGATCCTCAGCTGCTGGAGATTCTCGTTTGCCCGGCGTGCAAGGCGGACGTGGAGCTGGTCCCGTTGCCGCCGGAGGAGTGCGCAACGCTGGTGGAACGGTACCGTGAGAAGTTCCGCGACGAGGTCCCGGACGTCCGGGAAGGGCTCCGGTGCGCCAACTGCCGGCGCGTCTATCCGATCGTCAGCGACATCCCCGTCATGCTGATCGACGAGGCGCTCCCCGCCGCAGGGTGAGGCCCGTTGGAGGAGCAAGCCCCGAACCGCCCCGCGCGCGCCAGCGCGCTTGCGGCTGGCTCGATCGTGGCGGCAGCGGCCACGTCGTCGCGGCTCGGAATCGCCAACCCTCTGCTCGTCGTCGCGGCCGTCGCGGCCTGGCGGGCGTGGCGCCTGGGTGAGCTGCGCGGGCGGCCGTTCCCCCGGCTGCTCGTTCCGCCGCTCGTGCTCTTCACCGCCGCCTCTCTGATCTCGGTGCTCTTCTCGCTGGACCCGCTCGGGAGCCTCGACAAGACGCCGCGGCTCGCCGTGCTTCTTCTGGTGCCACTCTCGGCCGCGCTTATCGACCAGGTCTGGTGGAAACGTCTGGTTGCGGCCCTGGCGGTCGCCACGACGATCCTGGCAGTCTGGGGAGTGATCCAGTACATGCAGGGCGCCAACGACCTCGAGCACCGGATCCAGGGGCCGCTCTCCCACTACATGCTTTTCGCCGGCTGCGTCCTTCTCGGGGCGGTCGTGGCGATCGCCGAGCTGCTGCTCAACCCGGCGCGGCGGGTCTGGCTGCTTCTGCCGCCGGCGCTGCTCGGGCCGGTGGCACTCCTCCTCTCGTACACTCGCAACGCCTGGGTCGGGCTCACCGCCGCACTGCTGCTGCTGGCCGCCGTGTGGCGCCGCCGTCTGCTTCTTCTCTATCCGGTCCTCGCGATGGCGCTCTGGCTCGTCTTCCCGCGCTCGGTGCTCGACCGGGTCGTCTCCATCTTCGACCTGCGGCAGTCCGCCAACTATGACCGGGTCTGCATGGCGATCTCCGGCGTTCAGATGATCCGCGACCACCCGATCACGGGTGTCGGGCTCGACATGGTCGGGCGCCTCTACCCGCTCTACCGTCGCGACGACGCGCCTCGCTGGCAGGTGCCGCACCTGCACAACAACATCTTGCAGATCGCCGCCGAACGGGGGCTGCCTGCGCTGGCAGCCTACCTGTGGCTCATGGGCGCGTTCTTCACGGTGACGTGGAGGGGCCTCCCGCGGCTTTCGGGGCCGCGGCGGGCCGCGGTGGCGGCCTCGCTCGCGTCGGTCCTGGCGATCTCGATCGCCGGCCTCTTCGAGTACAACTTCTGGTTCGCCAACGTGCAATACACGACGCTGGTGCTGATGGGCGCCGGCGTCGGTCAGGTCGAGGAGGCGACCGCGTGAGCGCCCGCACCTACGGAGTCGGCGAGCTGATCCGCGAGGTCAACGCCGCGCTCGCGGGCGGCTTCGGGGAGGTCTGGGTGCGGGGGGAGCTCTCGGGCGTCAAGGTGGCCGGGTCGGGGCACCGCTACTTCCAGGTCAAAGACGGTGAGGGCCAGCTCTCCTGCGCGATGTGGGCGACGCGGGCGGACCGCCTCAAGTTCAAGCTGGAGGACGGGCAGGCCGTGTTGCTGCGAGGACGCCTTGAAGTGTACGCCCAGCGCGGCTCGCTCTCGCTGGTCGTCGAGGAGGTCCGCCCCGAGGGGATCGGGGAGCTGCAGCTCGCCTTCGAGCAGCTCAAGGCAAAGCTCGAGGCCGAAGGGTTGTTCGCGGCCCAGCGTAAGCGGTCGCTGCCCGCGCTGCCCCAGCGGCTCGGCCTCGTGACATCGGCCAGCGGCGCAGCGGTCCGCGACGTGCTCAAAGTGCTCTCGCGCTGGGAGTACCTGTCGGTACTTCTGTACCCGGTTCGGGTGCAGGGGAAGGGCTCGGAAGGGGAGATCGCACGGGCCGTGCGTTACCTCGGGAGTTCCGGCTTAGTGGATGCCGTCCTCGTGGTGCGCGGTGGCGGCTCGATCGAGGACCTCTGGGCGTTCAACGAAGAAATCGTGGCGCGCGCCATTGCCGCCTCGCCGGTGCCGGTCATCTCCGGCGTGGGGCACGAGGTGGACTTCACCATCGCGGACTTCGTCGCCGACGTGCGCGCGGCGACACCGACCCAGGCCGCCGAACTGGTCGTCGCCGCGCTCGAGCGGCAGCAGCGGCGGGCCGAGACCGCGCAGGACGGCGCGGCCAGCGCGTTCACCCGGAAGCTCGAGCACGCCCGGTTGCGCCTCCACGGGCTCGAGGGTGCGCGGGGCCTGGCGCGGCTGCCGCTCCGGCTGAAGGAGCTGGATCAGTTGCTCCAGCGCCTCGAAGCGCTGCCGCAGCTCCTGCGCTCGCTCGTCGCGGGGCGCCACCGGCGCACGGAGGCGGCCACGGCGCACCTGTACCGCTGGCCGGTCCGTTTCGGGGCGCCGCGCCGCCGTGAGCTCGTCACCGCCCGTCTGGCGGTGGCCGGCGAGCGGCTGCGATCGCTCGTCGGCCGGCGCCGGCTCGAGCTGGCCGGTGGAGAACGGGCTTTGGGCGCGCTGTCGCCGCGCCGGGTTCTGGAGCGCGGCTACTCGGTCACGACCCGAGAGGGAGACCCGAAGCCGCTAACGGACGCCGCCGGGGTGAACGCGGGCGAGCGCATCGTGACGACCTTCGCGACCGGGCATCTCAGGTCGCTGGTCCTGGGGCGCATCAACGGCAGCCAGGGCTCGTTGTTCGAAGAGGAGGAGGAGCCAGTTGACAGTTGACAGTCGACAGTTGACAGTCCGTGGAGTGCAGCTCCTGGGTCGTTCCTGGTGTTCGGTTATGTCTTTGCTGTCAACTGTTAACTGTGAACTGTCAACTCGCCTCTTGGAGGACAAATGACCAAGGAATCGTTCGAGCAGGCGCTTGAGGAGCTCGAGGAGGTCGTTGCCAAGCTCGAGAACGAGAGCGTCGGCCTCGAGGAGGCTCTGAAGCTTTTCGAACGTGGGGTGAGACTCGCCAAGCGCTGCCGCGCGCAGCTGGAGGGCGTCGAGCGGAGGGTGGAGCAGCTCCTGGTCGAGGCCGCCGACGGCGAGGAACCGAAAACCGCGCCGTTCGCGCCCGAAGAGGAGTGAGCGTGAACCTCGCCGCATTCCTGGCGGAGGAGCGAGAGCGCGTCGACGGCGCGCTCGACAGGCTGCTCGCCCCTGCCGACGCGTGGCCGGCGCGCCTCCACGGGGCGATGCGCTACGCGGTGTTCGGCGGCGGGAAGCGGGTGAGGCCGGTTCTGGCGCGGGCCGCATGCCGCGCGGCCGGGGGCGACGCCGAGTCGATCCTGGAGGCGGCATGCGCTCTCGAGATGGTGCACACCTACTCGCTGATCCACGACGACTTGCCTGCGCTCGATGACGACACGCTTCGCCGCGGCCGCGCGACGGTGCACGTGGCCTTCGACGAGGCGCTCGCGATCCTGGCCGGCGATGCCCTCCTCACCGAGGCCTTCGCCGTGCTCGGGCGCTTTCCCGAAGGCGACGCGTTCGCCGCTCGCCGCGCCGATGGGTGCCGGCTCGTGGCCGAGGCGATCGGCTCCCGCGGCATGGTCGGCGGTCAGGTGGAGGACCTCGAGGCGACCGGCTCGACACCGGACGGCGCGCGGCTGGAGAAGATCCACAACGCGAAGACGGGGGCTTTGCTCGGCGCGGCGGTGGAGCTCGGGGCAGTGCTGGCGGGCGCGCCGGGCGCGACCAGGGCCGAGTTCGGCGGCTTCGGAAGGCGCCTCGGCCTGCTGTTTCAGATTGCGGATGATATTCTCGACGTGACGGGCTCCGCGGCGTCGCTCGGTAAGAGCCCCGGGAAGGACGCCGCCGCGGGCAAGCTGACATACCCGGCCGTGTACGGCCTCGATGCGGCGCGACGGGAGCGCGACGAGCTGGCGAACGCGCTCGCGGTCGAGGCGCAGAAGCTCGAGAGCAGGAACGGGGTGCTCGGTGCGCTCGTGGGCTACGTGGCACGCCGAGACAGCTGAGAGGGGAACGATGGAACTGCTGGAGAGAGTTTCGAGCCCGGCGGACCTGCGCCGGATCCCGGAGGAGGCGCTCGGCGACCTGGCGGAGGAGCTCCGCCGGTTCCTGCTCTCGTCCGTGAGCCGGACCGGAGGCCATCTCGCCTCCGGGCTTGGCGCGCTTGAGCTGACCCTCGCGCTCCATTACGTCCTCGACACCCCGCGCGACGTGCTGGTTTGGGACGTGGGGCACCAGTGCTACCCGCACAAGGTGATCACAGGCCGCCGCGAGCGCTTCGACACGCTCCGCACCTACGGCGGCATCTCGGGCTTCCTGAAGCGCGAGGAGAGCGAGTACGACGCGTTCAACGCCGGCCACGCCTCGACCTCGATCTCCGCCGCCCTCGGGATGGCCGTCGCCCGCGACCTCAAGGGCGACGACTACCGCGTGGTCGCGATCATAGGCGACGGCGGCCTCACCGGCGGGATGGCGATGGAGGGCCTCAACCAGGCCGGCTACCTCGGCCGGAAGCTGATGATCGTCCTCAACGACAACGAGATGTCGATCTCGCCGAACGTCGGGGCGATGCAGGGCTACCTGAACCGCATCATCCACGGCCAGCCGTACCGGCGCCTGAAGGACGACATCGAGCGCTTCCTGCTCGCCATCCCGCGGGTCGGCGGCGGCGTGCTGAAGCTCGCCAAGCAGGCCGAGCAGATGGCCAAGCAGCTCGTCGTCCCCGGCCTGCTCTTCGAGGAGCTGGGCTTCAAGTACGTGGGGCCGATCAACGGCCACTCGATCCCGCAGCTTCTGGCGACGCTGCGCGAGGTCCGTGACCACCCTCACCCCGTACTCGTCCACGTCGTGACGCGCAAGGGCAAGGGGTACGAGCCGGCCGAGGCGGACCCGGTCTTCTGGCACGGCGCGACTCCGTTTTCCCTCGAGACGGGCGAGGTGGCCAAGAAGAAACCCGGACCGCCCTCGTACACCAAGGTCTTCGCCGACACGATCACCGAGATCGCGCGCCAGGACCCTCGCGTCGTGGCAATCACCGCGGCGATGCCCGAGGGCACGGGGCTGGACGTCTTCGCCAAGGCGATCCCCGAGCGCTTCTTCGACGTCGGGATCTGCGAGCAGCACGCCGTGACGTTCGCCGCCGGCCTGGCCACGCGGGGGTTGCGGCCGGTGGTCGCGATCTACTCGACCTTCCTGCAGCGCGCGTACGACCAGATCTTCCACGACGTCGCGCTGATGCACCTCCCCGTGGTGTTCGTGCTCGACCGCGGAGGCCTCGTCGGCGCCGACGGCCCGACCCACCACGGCGTCTTCGATCTCTCGTACCTGCGCGTCTTCCCCGAGATCGTCGTGATGTCTCCGAAGGACGAGGACGAGCTCCGCCACATGCTCGCCACCGCGCTGGCGAGCGACCGTCCCGTGGCGCTCCGATACCCTCGCGGCAACGGCTACGGCGTTCCGATGGAAGGGCCCCCGCGGGCCCTGCCGATCGGGAAGGCCGAGGTGCTTCGCACCGGACGGGACGGCCTCGTTTGGGCGATCGGCACGATGGCGAGCGAGGCGTTGCGCGCCGCGGAGCGCCTCGCGTCCGAGGCGGGCCTCGACCTCACCGTGGTCAACGCCCGCTTCGTGAAGCCGCTGGACACCGAGTTGCTCGCCGCCCAGATCCGCCCGGGCTCGCGCCTGATGACCGTCGAGGAGAACGCGCTCGCGGGAGGTTTCGGCTCCGCGCTGGAAGAGGCTGTCTCGGCGCTCAAGGTGCCCGACGTCGCCATCGAGCGCCTCGGCGTCCCCGACGAGTTCCAGCCGCACGGGTCGCAGGAGATCCTTCGCGCCCGCCTCGACCTCGACGTCGAGGGGATCGTGAGGCGAGCGAAAGCGTTCTTCCCGAAGGTCGCCGTCACCCACAAAGTGCTCCGCCGCACGGCCGCGGATTGACCGGTCCGGCCTGCATGGCCCCGCGGCGCTCGTAACGCGCCCACACGCGATTACTCCGACAGGGGCACTGCGATAAGGTAACGCCGGGCGTGGCGCTCAGCGGGCGCCGGGGAAGGCGCCGCGGTAGAAGCGGAGCATGCGCGGGTCGGCCTGCAACCACTGGAGCGTTTTCAGCAGGCCATGCCGGAGGGACGTTTCCGGCCGCCAGAGCAGCGTTTCGCGGATGAGGCTGCTGTCCGCCACCCAGGTCCGGGTGTCCCACTGGCGGTCCTGCATCGAGCCCCAGCGGGGCAACTCCTCGATCTCCAGGAGCGTCCTGGCCAACTCGACGAGTTCGGCGATCCGGGTCTGCATTCCGCTCCCGACGTTGTAAACTGCGCCGGGCCTCTGGCCGGGTGCAGTTGCTGCGAGCAGGTACGCTTCGGCGACGTCGTCGACGAAAACGAAGTCCCGGGCGATGTCGGGGTTCACGAGCGGCGGTAGGGTCTTCTCGAGACCGCGGACGATCATCGTCGGGATGAGCCTGGTGGGCTGTTCGAACGGGCCGTACACGGAGTAAAGACGCAGCGTGGGGATGTGAGCGCCGTGCCGCTGCGCGGCGTATCGGCAGAACATCGTCGCCGAAGCCTTGGAGACGGCGTAGTGGCTGTTCGGTTCGACGGTCTCACCCTCGTGCGGGGGGTGGTCCTTGAAGCCGTACTCCGAAGACGAGCCGGTGTTTACGAACGCCTCGAACCCTTCTCGCAGGCACGCCTCGACGAGGTTCACCGTCCCCACCACGTTGGCCTGGAAGATCCGCGCTGCATCGCTCTGCTCCGAGTAGGCGCCGTAGGCCGCGAGGTGGAACACCCACTCGGGCCGGACGTCGCGGACGACAGCCGAGAGCCGGGCGCTGTCCGCGAGATCCGCCGTGTGAAGTGTCACCTCGCGGCGGATTCCCTCGATGCGCCATCCGGTGTGTCCGTCGCGGACGAGCATGTGCACGCGGTGCCCGTCGTGCAACAGCCGCCTGGCGAGGTTCGCGCCCACGAACCCCGTTCCGCCGGTGAGGAGCGTCGTACGCGGCCGTTCCGTCACGCTGGTCCTCCCGTCCTAACGCCGCAGAAAGCCCTTGTAGTCGAAGTCGTCGAGGTAGCGGCCCGCCCATGCGCGAACCTCGTCCGTCTCCGCCTGCGTGAGCTCTCCGGCGGTCGCGACGTTGGCCGCGCTCGTGGCCTTTCGGATCGTGCCCCACGGGTAGACCTCCGGGAGCGGCGAGCCGTTCCAGGTCGGAAGGGCGAGCGTCTGGCTGGGTTCGAGGTCGAGCGCGGTGCAGACCGGGACGAGAGTCCCGATCGGGTCGGCGAAGACGTCCTCCGCGCGGACGATGTGGAGGCGCTCCGGGAACTTCTCCCTGAAGAGGAGGGCGTGGAACTGGTTGACGGTCCAGCCGAGCATGTACTTCGCGAGCGGAAGGGGTACGGGACGCTTCTTCGTGTCGGCGTAGGCCGACCAGGGGTTCCGCACGACGTGAAGGAAGTGGGCGCCGGGGAGGTCGGTGAGGATCTTCTCGGCGTCCACGACCAGGATCGGGCTGTACCCGACGTAGACGCTCTCGCGACCGCTCGTCCGGCGGTCCTTCCAAGCCTCGAACGTGGCGCGGAAGAAGGCCGCGACGTTCCCTGCCCTGGACCTGCCGCTCCCCCCGGCGAGGCGGACGAAAACAGCGCGTCTCTCGTCGTCGTCGAGGTCGAAGGGGACGTGGCGGAACTTGCTGACGTTCGGGGTCCGCGCTCGAACCTTGCACTCCTCGTCGATGATCGAAAGGTAGTCCTCGCGGGAGTCGCCGTCCAACCGGAACTCCGGCCACCGGTACTTTGCGGCGAACAGCGAGCTCAGACCGTCGCTGACGAGCGCCGTGCCGAGTTGCGACTCGAAGGGGTAGACGAGCATCTGGGGGTGACCGTCGAGGTGGCGGTGGGTCACGTTGCCCCCGTTCTCATACATGGCACCGAGCATGAGTAGCCGAAAAGTCTCGCTCATGGACATGACTCCTTCCCGGGGGCTGCCAGGCGGAACGAGTAGAAGAGAGACCGCAGCCGCCGCTCGGGGGACCGCCGCCCGACTTCGAACGGGAAACCCGTGGACCGTCCGGTCGGGAGCCAGTCGATCGCAAACGTCTGGTTGCCTTCCGGCCAGACGAGGGCCGCGACGGAACGACCCGACGAGATGTCCACCGCGTGCACTCCGCAGACGCTCCCATCGACGTCCAGGCCCGGTGCGTACTGCCGGAAGCGCGGGATCACCCTGGACGTCCCGACGAAGGCGATCCCCGGTCCGCGGTCGACGAGGCACAGACCACGGGTCCACCCGGGCAGAGTGAGAGCCGGATCGAAACGGCCGTCTCTAACCACGCCCAGTTCGCCGTACCCGCTATTGGCCACCCAGATCCGCCCCTTGTGGAGGCGTGCCGAGTGCGGCCGCGTCAGGCCCCGGCACACCGGTTCGCCCGTCCTGCCCGAGAAGATCACGCCGCGTCCGTCCACCGGAAAGCGGCGGTGGCCGGGCCGAAGCCGCGAGACACGGTCCGTCGAAGACGAGAAGAACGACGACGCGATCGTGCGGCCGGCAGCGATGGAATTCAGCTGCAGGTGGTTGCGGTCGAACGCCGGGCCTTCCTCGGTCTCGATGCAACGCGGCCACCAGACGCGCTCGCAGCTCCCGTCCTCACCGAGGCGGACGACGGCGTTCTGCCCGACCGCGTTGGCGTGAAGCTTGCCGCCGACGAGAGCGAGATCGTGGAGGTAAAGGGAGCCCGGGAGGAAGGCCGCACGGATCGGAATGAGCTTCCGGGTCATCCGCAGGTCGTGGCCTCGACCGCTCAGCGCGGTGGGACCGTCGACCGGGTGGAGCGTCACGATCTGGTTCGGATTGCGCGTGCACGCGACGAACACCCGGTCACGGGCGCGGTCGGCCACCAGCCCGGACGGGTGGGGGAGCCGGAGGTACGAGACCAGGGGCCGCCCTTCCTGAGCGCACATCGCGACGGCCAGGTGTTCGTACTCGCGGGTGACGAGCAGGGTGATCCCGAGCTCCGCGAGCAGGTCCCACCACGGGCCGACGGTCCGGTGGCGCAGGATGTCCCGATCGACGTGCGAGGCGGATTCCCAGAACCCGACGATCTGTGCGGGCGCGCGCCACCGGGCGTCGTGCCTCGCCCAGAGCGCGTCGCGCTTGCTGGTTTGCCGTGCCGTCATCTGGTCTCACCGAGCCGGCGCCACATCCGGAACGCGCCGATGTAAAGCCTCGCCGCCGATGCCAGGCCGGTTGTGCTCGTGCCGCCGTGGCGGCGCGTCGAGAAGGCGGGGATCTCGAGCATCGGGTAGCCCTCTCTCCGGCAGATGACCGAGAACTCCAGGTCGATGAGGTCGTCGTCGCGGGTCAGGGCGAGGAGAGGACCGAACGACCGAGGGAAGACCTTCGGCGTGCCGTTGACGTCCCACCACGGCAGGTCGAAGAGGGCGCGGCACTGGATGTTGTACGCGAGCGAGCCCGTCCGGCGGAGGGCGTTGTCGCGGATCTTCCTGTTGGCCTTGATGACCCGGCCGGGAAACGCGACGGCGCACATCAGGTGGAGGATCAGATCCTGGGCGGTGGTGCGCGCCGAGTTCGTGTAGCAGAGGAGATCGCCGCGCGCGGCGGCGAGTCCCTGCCTGACGGCCCAGCCCCACCCGGCCCGGTCGGTCGCGATGACTTGGACGGATGGCCGGCCCTCTCCGATCCTGCGGCAGATCTCGAGCGAGTTGTCGACCGGCCGGCCGTTCACGACGAGCAGCAGCTCGTACGGACGCCGAACATTCTCCAGCGCAGCTTCGTACTCCTCGACCACGGCCGCGATGAAACGCTCCTGGGCGAACACCGGCAGGACGATCGAGACGAGCTCGTTCTGGTTCATGGCAGTCCGGAGTCCAGCGCCGAGAGCGCGCGCTCGACGATGGTGTCGCGTCCGAGCCCGTGCCTGGCAAGCAGTGACCGGTCGCTGCCGCTCACGGCGTCAGGCAGGCGGTCGACCGCGCACCGGACGACGCGGCATCGGATCCCGCGCTCGGCGGCGACTTCACAGACCAGCGAGCCGAGCCCGCCTGCCTGGAAGTGATGCTCCACGGTCACCGCGAGCGGGAAACGCTCGAGCACCCCCGCCAGGTCGTCGGCGGGGGAGGGGTTGAAGGAGGAGACCACGGCAAGGGCGCTCGAGACCCCGCGCCGAGCAAGGATTTCGACGGCGCCGGCCGCCTCGAACGCCGCGCTCCCCATGGCAAGCACAATCATGTCGGCTCCGTCCCGCACGACGTTCGCCCTGCCAAGCTCGAACCGCCCGTCGAGGCCCGTGAGCCGCCCTTCCTCGTCTTTGGCGAGCCGGTAGTAGACGGGGCGCGGGAGGTCCCAGGTCGCGCCGAGAGCGCCGACGGCCTGCGAGGCGTCTGCCGGCGCGACGACGGTGATGCCGGGGTCGACGCGGAGGATGCCGACGTCCTCGAGGGCATGGTGCGTGAAGCCGGCGGTACCGTAGTCGAAACCGCCTCCGACCCCGATCACGCGCACGGGCAGGCGGTGGGCGATCGGGCCGTTGCGGATGAACTCGTACGGCCGCATGCTCGCGAACGCGGCGATCGAGTAGACGAAGGGCACGAACCCCGCCTCGGCGAGGCCGGTGGCCACTCCGACGAGGTTCTGCTCCGCGACGCCGACGTTGAAGAACCTGTCCGGCAGAGCCTCGGCGAATGGCTCGACCACGCTGTACCCGAGATCGGCCGTGAGCAGGAGCACCCTCGGCTCGCGCCGGGCGAGTTCCAGAAGCGCGGCGATGAACGTCCGCCTCATTCCGCCTCGATCTCCTTCATCGCGTCGGCATACTCCTGTGGGGACATCGGCGAGTAGTGCCACTTGATCCGGCTCTCCATGAAGGAGACGCCCTTGCCGAAGACGGTATGGCAGATCAGAACGTGTGGCCGCTCGGAGCCGGGGTCGGTCTGGGCGATCGTTCTCGCCACGGCGTCGGCGTCGTTGCCGTCGACGCTCCTGACGTCCCACCCGAACGCCTGCCAGCGGGCTTCGAGGGGCGAGAGGTCGAGCACGTCGCGCGTGTACCCGAGGGCCTGCTGGCGGTTGCAGTCCACGAGAGCGAACAGTTTGGCGAGGCGGTGGTGCGCGGCGAACATCACGGCTTCCCAGGTGGATCCCTCGTCGCACTCCGCGTCGCTGAGGAGAACGAACGCCCGCCGGAGCGACCCCTGCAGCCGCGCTGCCAGCGCCGCCCCCGCCCCGAACGAGAGACCGAGTCCGAGGGAGCCGGTCGAGAAATCCACCCCGGCGAGGCGATTCTCGGGATGGACCCCGAGCAGCGTGCCGTCGCCGCAGTACGTGTCCAGTTGCTCCCGGCTGAGCCAGCCGCGCAGGTGCAGAGCCGCGTAAAGCGCCAGCGCGGCGTGGCCTTTGGAGAGGAGAAACCGATCACGATCCGGGTCGTCGGGCGACGCGACCCGAAGGGCCGATCCATAGAGAGCCGCGATCACGTCGGCGACCGAGAGCGCCGAGCCGATGTGTCCGACGTGGGCGCGGTTCGATTGCTCGATCACGATCCGCCGGATGGCGGGCCCGGTCACCGCATTTGTGCCGCTCATGCCCGGATCCGCGATCGCCGGCTCCGCCGGGGCCGGTCCGAAGGCCACCCGCGGCGGTCTCGCATCGACCGCACCCGTCTCGCACGGCTTCGACCTTCGGCTTTCACCCTGCTCGAAATGATAACGCACCTCGCGGTCCGAGCCGTTTCGGCGTTGCGAGCGTGGCCGGGCAACGGTCCGCGTGGTTGACCGCGAGCCTCCGGCTGCTACGATTGGGCAGGATGCAACGATCCCGGACGGATGTGTCAGGGAGCCCACGGCCGGTCGCGGCGACTCCACTCACCCAGGGAGAGAGCTGATGCACACCCCGGCACGAACCTCGACGCTCCTGACGTGCGCGGTCCTCCTGAGCGGGACCGTGGGGCTGATCGTTTATCGCGGAGGGTACTCCGGGTGGCTCGCACTGCTGTGGGTGGTCGTGCTGGCGCTCCTCGTCGGCTCGGCGGTTTCGGTGGGCGCGGTCGCAAGACTCGGCGGCCAGCTCGCCGGGCACTGGCGCGCCGCGTTGCTTGCCGCCCTGGTCGTCGTCATTCCGCTCGTCCCGCGCATCGCGAACTTCTCGCTGTCCCTGACGCAACCGGACGAATTCGCCCTCGCCTGGTTCTCGCACCGCTTCGACCTCGCGACCACCAACCTCTTCGGCCCGATCCCCGACCCGCCGATCTGGGACCACCAGATGCCGAGCCTCTACTTCGTGCTGCAGAAGCTGTTCTTCTTGGTCGTCGGTGACACGCCCTTCGACATCAAACTGTCCACGATGCCGTACGTCCTGGCGACCGCGCTCGCGCTGTTTTTCTGTGCGAGGGCGCTTCTCGGCGCCACGGCTGCTTTCGCATCGGTGCTGATCTACGCCTTCCTCGCTCCGAGCCTCTACGCCGACACCTTCGCAACTCCCATCACCACCAGCATGGCGCTCTTCCTCCTGTTCTTCCTGTTCGCGGTTCTCAACGTGCGGAGGCAGGAGTTCGGCCTCGCGGTTCTCGCCGGGGTCGCGTGCGCGCTCTGCTACCTGGGCGTTCCGACGTCGTACCTGGCTCTGCCCTTCCTCTTCGCGTTCACCGCTCTCGCGCTCTTCTGCGCTCCGCCGCGTCGGGTCGTCAGAAGTCTCGGGGCGTCGCTCCTCGCGTTCCTGGTTGTGCTACTGCCCTACATCGCCGGCGCCGCGAGGTCGGCCAACTTCTTCGCGGAGCGGATAACGCGGGTGGCGCCCGTGGTCGGCCCACTTTTCGGGATCAAGCCTCCACCCGAGGAGGTCACGAGGTCCCGGTCGGACCTGCCGGAGAAGTGGAAGGCCCACATCACCTACCTCTGGAAGGACGAGGTCGGCGGGTGCGCCGGCTTCAACTTCGGGCAGGCGGCGCTTTTCGACCCCTTCACGTTCGCCCTGCTGGCCCTCGGTGTGGCGCTCAGCCTCGCGGTCAAGGCGAAGAGGCTCGAGTTCCTGATGGTCCACGGGGTGATTGTCGCCTGCTTCCTCGGGCTCGGGTTCGCGAACCCTCCGCCGATGATCACGCGCTACGCCGTGCTCTTCCCTTTGTTCGCCCTGATCCTGACCGTGCCGGTGGCGATGGTGCTCGGCTGGTCCCGCGTTCCCCGGCTCGTTCGGGCCGGCGTCGCAGCAGCGGTGCTCGCCGCGGTCGTGGGTTTCAACCTCCACCACTTCGACGTGGCCCTCGCGCGCGACACCGCCGGCGGGCGGGAAGACACCGAGGACGTCAAGGTGGCGCTCTACCTGAGGGATCACTTCCCGGGAAGGGAGATCCGGGTGGCCGCGTTCCCTGGGTTCCAGCTCGAGTATGCGCTCAGGTTCTTCCTGCCCGGGACCCCGGTGACGACCGACTATCACGACAACTTCCTGAGGAGCTTTGACGCGACGCGCGGCTACCTCTACGTCGTCCTGTTCCCCGAGGAGTTCAGCCCGAGGTTCCAGAAGGCGGACCCCGCAGGCCAGCTGATCACCGGTGTGTCGCGGAAGTACACCCTGTTCGTGGGGCCCGCTGCCCGGTGACGGGCGCCCGCCCACGCGCCGGCTTCAACGCGGCCCGGGAGCACCAGCGCCGCTGTCATCTCTGAACGGAAGGCGCCGGCAGGGGCAGCAGCCGCTCCGGCGGGATGAGCTGTGGCCGCTGGCCCGGGGGCTGCCAGTAGACGTTGAGGGCATTGCCCCCGCCGAGCTGGAGGTATCGGATCTCGATGGGATGATCCCCGGCGGCGAGATCGACCGTCGCCGGGAAGTCTGTTGATCCGTTGATGACGCAGCGTCCGACGACCCTGCCGTCGAGTATCAGCGTGGCCTCGTCGTCGGCTTCGACGAGGAAACGGTACGCGCTGGCGGCCGTGACGCGGAGGGAGCCCACGAAACGCGCGCTGAACGCGCCGGGGACAGGGTCCGGGTCGATCCACGCCAGGAGGAGGACAGGTGTGAGCTTCTCGAAGAGGGGAGGCTCCTGCCACTCTTTGTTCGCGTAGTAGTACGTGGTGAGGCCGAGCGCCGGTTGGCGGATGCGGAACAGGATGCTGTCCGGCACCCTCTCTCTCGTCCCGGCGGGCTTGACCCACTCCAGCGTCGGAGGGCTGATCGTCCCGCGGCCCTCCCAGGCGAGATGAAGCGCATGTAACCCCCGCCCGAGGTGACGGGGGCGGTCCCACGTCCGTTCGTCGAGCGAGAGGCGGTAGCCCGCGGGCGCTGCGAGGTCGTAGGCGCCGCCGTTTTCGATGCGCATGCTGCCGTCCCACTCGGCCCTGACCACGTCGGTGGGGATCTCGGTCGCTTCCGGCGACCGCACGACCTGCTCGCGGGTCTCGCCTCCCGCGGTGGACACGCGGGCGTTGAGCCCCGTTGTGGCGGCGAGGTCCGCCCGCTTCAGCCTGGCGCGGATGTAGATCGGGGACTCGTCGGGCGCGCGCGCCGTTTCGAGCTCGGCCGCCGGGTAAAACCGGCGAAAGTAGGTCATGAGGGGCTGGTACGCGAGATCGAAGAGGAGGAGCGTGTCGTGGCCGGTGTCCGGCACCGGGAGGTCGTCGAGCGAGACCTGGGCGTACGGCGGGCTGTCGAGAGTGTTCCGGCCGGTCGTCTTCTTCACCACGCCGTACACCAGGAAGCGGAGCGGCGCGTACCCGTAGAAGCGGGGCGATACGAAGACGGACTGGCCCTTCGCCAGCGCGTCCATCACGTCGTGTGCGACGCTGTTCTCGGTGGGGTTGTAGGCGGACCTGACGTCCACGGACCGGGCCTGGGGCCCGAAGTACACCGAGGTTTCCCAGAGCGCGGTAATCGCCCATCCCGAGACCAGGACCGCGGACCCGGCGAGCGCGGCTCGCCGTCGTCGGCGAACGGCGGCGGTGCCACCGGTCACGGCCAGAAGCCCCGCGGATACCAGCGCAAACCGCACCAGCACGTCCGCGGCCAGGAGCGCGACTGCCGGCGCGGCGGTCAGCGTCCGGTACGACTGGGGAGACTCGTGGTTCGAGCTGAACACCCCGCCGGCCATCCCGAGCAGCAGCCACAGCCAGAGAAGGCCGCGACGAGGGTCGCGGATTCGCACGAGCGCGTACGCGAGTCCGATCACGAAGAGCAACCCGACGAGCGGATCGGTCTCAGGCTCGTCCGGGAGGTTGTGCTTGCTCTGATGGTCGCCGGTCTGGTGGAAGAACTTGAGGTGATCCTTGATGTTGCGGCGAAGCGGTTGGTAACTCCGGGCCGCCCGCACGTCTTTGAAGATGCTGATCTCGCTGACGCGGTTGAAGAAGGTGAAAGGCTCGGTGATGTGGGTGACGGCGATCGGAGCCACCGCGACGATCCAGGCGAAGAGGAACAGCGCCAGCCCCCGCCAGTGGCGTCTCCAGGCGGCGATCGGTCCGCCCTCGGCAACCAGGAGGAAGTAGACGGCGAACAACCCCAGCGTCGCCAGGGCGAGCCGGCTCGAAAGGTACGTGTACATCATCAGCCCGCTGAGGAGGCCGCCGATCGCGAAGTCGGAAGAGCGCCGGTCGCGCAGGCCGCGGAGCAGGAAGAATGTGGCGAGGATCTGGAAGAGCGGCGGGACGACCTCGTTCCACCCCCAGCGGCTCAAGCTCATGTGCCAGCGGTTGAAAGCGAGGAACGCCATCGCCGAGAGGCCGCCGAGGGAACCGAACATCAGGCGGCCGAGGGGGTATATGGCGAGGACGGTCAGGAACGCAGGCAGGATCGAGGCCGTCTTCAGCCCCGCCCAGGTTGCCCCGAGCACCTTGAAGACAAGCGCCATGTAGTAGACGTAGCCGTTGGGCGTGCCGTACCAGCCGGTCCCGAACGGCGAGTCGTCGCGCCCCTCGAGAACGTAGAGAGCGTCGAGGCCGCCGTTGGTCTCGTCCACGTAGATCCCTGCGGGGATCTCGCTGATCCGCCAAACCCGCACGGCGAGAGCCGCCGCGGCGATGGCGAGGAACAGCAGGAGCTCGAGGTTGCGAGGGATCGTGCCGAACGCCGCGCCGGCAGCTCCGTCCTTCCTCCGGCTCTGGGCTTCCCCTTCAGCCCGGGCAGACCTGAGCAGGAAGCCGGCGGCCAGGGTCAGCGCCATGGCCGCGACCCAGGGCGCCACCGTGCCGTGCCAGTCGTGGTAGTTGGGCCACAGACGGCGCATGACCAGCGCGGTCACGAGAGCCGCCGCCCCGAGCATCACGAGCGCGGTGATCCTCCGTCGCGCCGTCGTCGAGACTGCGGTCCGTGGGGCCGGTGCGAGGTCGGGAATCCAGGCATCCGCGCGCCGCAGAGCAAGCCCGCCCAGGATCGCGGCGGCGATCAACAACACCCACGGAAACGCGGGCCCTGACAGGCGGGCCCACGGCTGGCGGAGCACGATCACCGCGACGCCACCGGCGACCGCGGCCGCGAGGAGTACGACCGCGTCAAGAGCGGGGCGCGCCCTGTCAGTTCTCATGGTGTCCCGGCCACTCGAACACACCGTCCGCCATGTCGGTGACCACGATCCCGCCGCCCTCGGGCAGCATCGCGATACCGGCAGGCTTCCGGGCCGTGCCGCTGATCGGGACGGTCCGCAGGATCGCCCCATCCGCGGAATACGCTCGCACCTCGGATGCGAGTGGAACCGTCACCCAGATCGTCCCCTGCCGGTCGAGCGCGACGTGCGGCTCCGAGTACGGCGCCCGCCGCCAGCCCGCGACGGGGAAGGAACGCTCGGGCGTGCCGTCCGCCGCGAAGACCTGGAGTCGGCCGTTGTCATTGTCGCAAACGTAGATACGCCCCTGCCCATCGAGGGCGATCCCTTGAGGCGCGGCAAGCCTGGCCGGGCCGTCCGTCGGCGCCACGACGAGCTCCTGCGCGCCGTGCGCAGAGAAGCGGACGAGTCGGTTGTTGCCAGTGTCTGAGACCCACACCCGGCCCGCGCCGTCCACCGCGATCCCGCGGGGACCGAAGAAGCCCTCCTGCCAGCTGCGGAGTGGGGCCCCGTTTGCGTCGAAGACCTGGATGCGCTCGTTCCATGTGTCCGCGACGTACACCGAGCCGTCCGGCCCAACCGCCACATCGCAGGGGTCCTGGAACTCTCCCGCGCCCGTTCCCCGCCGCCCCCAGGCCGCGACCGGTTTGAGGTTGCGGTCGAGCTTCTGGATCCGGCAGTTCCCGAAGTCGACCACGTAGGCATTGCCCTTCGCGTCCAGGGCAAGACCACGAGGCTGCCGAAACGTGCCGGGCGGATCCTGCGGAGTGGCTTCTGGCGGAGCCGATGCCGCGGGCGCTGCCACCACCGCGGCCGCTTCGGGGACCGCCTCGGAGGTGAAGAGAGGCTTCGCCCCCACGAAGTTGCCGTTGACGGCGAAGATCGTCACGGCGGGGTTCTCGTAGAGCGGCGTCACGAGCTCCTGCCACTTTCTGAAGTTCGTTACGTTTCCGCCGCCGTACGTCCGGCGTTCCAGCGGCCCGACGTACACGAGCGCGATGTGGTAACGCGCGAGCATGGCCGCCACGCTCTCCTGGTTGCGCGCCGTGAAAATCGTCTCGAGGTCCGCCTTGCGCCTGTCAATCTCCTCGCGCCGGTGGCCGCGCTGGAAGACGTGGTAGTCCCAGCCGAGGACGACCGGAAGGCCCGTGTTCATGCAAACCCTGGTGTACTCGCCGTACGAAGGCCCGAACGCCTCGGCGAGCACCGGCAGACCGCGCACGTTCCGGTTCAGCCATTCGAACGCGGCCAGCTCCTGCGGGTCAGTTCGCTTGAGGTATGCCATCCCGTCGAGCGTGAAACGCGGCCCTTCGGCGTGGCGGTGCGTCACGAGGCCCAGCGCCCCGGAAAGCGACGTGAACGCGGCGACGCCCAGCGACGCGCCGACGAGTCCCTGCCAGACGAGACGGGGGCGGCTGCGGGCAACCTCACCGCGGAAGAGCTCCCACAGCACGATGCTCGACGCGATGCCCAACAGGAACCACGCCTCGAGGTAGAACTTGAACACCGTGTTCATGCGGTCCCACACGAACACGAACTCGCACCCCGCGACCAGCGCGAGGGCGAACGATGAGAAGAGCAGCGGCAGCCGGTGGTGCTCCGCCGTGCGGCGGTCGAGCGCCAGGCGGAGAGCGAACAGCGTGAGAGCGACCGCAAGCGTGCTCACCGAGACCGCCGGGCGAAGCGAGAGGTGCGCGAGGGCCCGCAGGTCGACCAGCGAGAGCAGCAGGGCCGCACCGACCGCGCCCATCCTCGCCCGGTTCCCGCGCGAGAGCCGCTCGCCCGCAGGAGTCAGGACGCGTTTCCACGTCGCGAAGAAGAACGGCACGAGGACGACGAGAAAGGCGCCGAAGACCGTGAGCACATCGTTCGGACGCGCATACGGGCCGACCTCGCGCCCCCACTGGTGTGCGGGGAGGGAGAAATGCCGCCAGAAAGGCCGGAACGCGAGAAGCGCCCCGCCGATCATCGCCGCAGCCGGCAGGAGCACCGATCCGAGACCGGTGCGGAGGACGCGGACGAAACCGCCGCGCGCCCGGTGGACAAGCCAGTCGGCGCCGAGAAGTGCGACAAGGACGGCGAAGTACGCCGGCATGCTCCAGCCGTTCGTGGCGGTAATTGCGCCCAGCATGAGGGCGCAGAGGAGGAGCAGTGCGATCGTGGCCGTCCGCGGGCGCGCCCCGGTCGGCTCGGCCCGGCGGCCGAGCCAGAGGGTGAGCAGAGCAAGGAAACCGACCGCCCACGGCATCACGAGGACGTGCGCGTGCAGATCGGCGAAGGCGAAGCTCCAGAAGGGGTATTCGTTGATCGTGTCGCGGATGACGCGCGAGGTCGCCCAGAAGTAGTCGAAGTTGACGGCCCGGCGCAGCAGCAGCTCCCGAACGCCCGAGAGGTTGCCGAGGAGCAGGGTCACGGCGGCGGCCGTCGCCCCGAAGTGCCACCCGCCGCCCACGATGGCACCGACCGCGAAGAGAGCCGCCGCGGTGAGGCCGGCCACGACCGCGATGCCGAGGTTGAACATCACGGCCGGATGGATCGCAAGGGTCTTGCCGATGGCGGCGACGACGTAGTGGCCGAAGTAGGTGTACATCAGCGGCGAGCCGGCGAACCACGGTTCCGGCGGCGGAAGCGTCTCCGTGCGGTAGAGGGTGTTGAGGAACGAGAAGTCCATCGACTTCTCGCCCCAGAAGACCTCCGGGTTGAGCAGCCTCATGCCGAGGAAGAGCGCGAACGCGCCCCAGAACACCGCCTCGCTGGCAACGATCTCGGCGCGCGCCGGCCACAGTTCGCGGCGGGAGCGGCTCACGAGCCATCCCGCCGCGGCGAGCGCCGCCATCGAGGCGGCAAGCGTGGACCTGGTGAACGAGGTCACGCCCAGGCTCGTCGTGAGCCAGGGAAGGTACGCGAAGGCGAGCACGCCGGCCACCTTGGCGAGCGCGTAGACGCCCGGGCGCGCCGGTAGCGCCACGCGCAGCAGCGCGTAGGCGGCGAGGGCCGCCGTCTCGAGCAGGAGCATGCACAGGAGAGTCGCGAGGAGCGAGGAGCGGATTACCCCGTTGCCGCTACCGCCGGCGCCCCCGCCTGCCGTGGCCAGGAGCATGGCCGACCTGGACACCGGGCGGGACGGCGGCGAGTTACGGATCCTCGTTTCCAGGGCGGGCGCGTCGAGGTGGCCGGTGTTCCGGAAGATGACCGCCTTGGGGTGGTCGTAGACCGAGAACGACTCGTCGGCCAGCTCGGTGGGCAGCTCGATGCCGAGCAGGCCCGGGCGGGACGACACGTCCTTCACCAGCGCGTAACCGAGGTCGCCGGCGAACAGCTCCCGGAAGAAGTTGTCGGTGAGAGGGTACTTCTTCGGGACGCGGCTGATCGCGCCGTACAGCCTCTTGGTCTGGAGGACCAGCCAGTCCGACGACGCCAGCTCGCTCGCGAGTCGGTGGACCTTGGCCGGCGAGTCGCTCTCGTAGAAGCCGAACTGGAGGGTCTTGAAGCGGTCCGGCGACCGTCCCGGAAGACCGAACGGGAAACCCTCGTCCCAGTCCTGGGTCAGGACCTTGGCCCCGGCCCCGGCGTGGTCGTAGAACCAGGCCGAAGCGCTGACCGCCGAATGGGGACGCGTGTAGATCGAAAGGAAAGCAAGGAGATAGAGGGCCGTACCGGCCACGACGGCGCCGCGGGCCCAGCGGCCGGCGCGCGCCCGCCCGGCCCACTCCTGGAGCCACGCCGCGGCCCAGAGGATGAGCGGCGGGTAGATCGGGAGCAGATAGCGCACGAACTTGACGTCGAACGAGCAGGTCACGGCGAAGAACGGCACCACCCACGCGAGCAGGATCCAGTCGGCGGCCGGAAGGGGCCGCGCCTTCGGTCGCAGACGGCGGACCGTCCCGATCAGCGCCGCGATCCCGAGCAGCGGTCCCATCCCCCAGACGACCATCTCGCGCAGGTCGTACAGCACCTTCGGAACGCCGACGTACTGGTTGGTGTACGGGACGTCGCCTGCGTTGCGCACCATGTGGCTCTGCTCGAGGATGTCGTGGAGCCACGCCCGCGAGTCGAGAAGGGCGTAGGGCTCCCCGGCGGCGAAGGCGGCCAGCGCGCAGGTTCCGGCGATCGCAAGCCCTCCGAGCGCGCGCTTCAGGGTGCGTTCCCGGCGCCAGGCGAGCGCCGCCGCCACTGCCAGCGGGAGCAACAGGGGGAGCGCACTGAACTTGGTCGCGACGGCGAAGCCGATGGCTGCGCCCGCGCCGGCCCAGGCGCCGACACTGCCGTTCTCTGCGGCCGCCACCATGCAGGCGAGCGCCGCCAGGACGAGGAACGTGAGCGGCACGTCGGTGGTCGCGAAGTGGGAGCTCTGGACGTGGAGCACGGTGGCGCCGAGGAGCCCTCCGGCGAGAAGTGCGGTCCGCCCGCCGAACAGGCGGCGCGCGAGGAACATCAGGAGCGCCACCGTCGCGGTCCCCCAGATCGCCGAGAGGGCGCGCCCCGTGAGCACGGCGCTGTCGTAGCTCGCAAACCACGGCTTCACGTTCGAGAGGGCGGACGTCACGAGCTTGGTGACGTAGAAAGGGAACGAGCCGTACGCGAAGAAGTGCGGGTCGAGCTGCAGCGGCCGGAAGGAAAGTTGCGTGACCGCCTCGGCGATGCGCCTTTCGTCGGGGTGGTAGTAGTGCGACTGATCGAAGTTGAGCCCGAAGAGACGGACCGCCAGGGCGGCCGCGAGGATCGCGAGTGCGAGGCTCCGGGTGCGGGTCAGCGCCGGTTTCATTGGCCGCGCATCGCCCGGCCGGCCGTACCTATGCCGCCCCTCGTGCCGGCGGCGGCGCGACGGGAGCTCCGCCGTCCTGATCGCTCAGGTAGCGGGCGAAGAGCGCGCCCCAGGGAGAGGTCTGCAGAAACTCGCGCACCCTGTGTTTGCCGAGCACCGGGTACCAGAGGAAGTCGTGGTAGACGTACGATCCGGCCACGAAGACGTAGACGAGCGGCGTGTGGAAGAAGAGCTTCTGCAGGCGCTTGAGCGGACCGAACCAGAGCACGTCGCCCACCCGGCTGGCCAGGTTGTCGCCAACCGAGAAGCGCCAGTTCTCCCGGGCGGCCTCCGTGTCGCCCACGAGCTCGATCTCGCGCGGGTCCGCGACCCCAAGGCCGCGCTCGTGCGCAAGGGCGAGGTAGCGGATGGACAGCGGGTCGAACCCCATCATGCGCGCCGACACCGCGTCGATCGCGACCTGGTCGGCGGCGGCCAGCATCACGTCCTTGCGCACCGGCATCATGGTGCGCGGCCCGGGGCCGTTGCCGACGGTTGTCCCGTCCATGACGGCGAACAGCCCCGTGTGGATCTCCTTCTGGATGGCGAGAAGATCGACCAGCGTCTCGTGGATCCAGGTGTGCGTGTAGTGCCGCCGCGTCGCGAGCAGCCCGCCGAACGCGTTCTTCATCGCCCCCGTGGTGGTCGTGTAGATGTGGCACTTGACCGTCGGCAGGTGGACGATGTTGGTGCCGAGGAAGAACTCGGGGATGTGGATGCCGTGCGGGAAGACCTTCCGCAGCGCGAGCATCTCGGCCTTGGGCTCGTAGCGCACCCATTTGAGGTCGCCGGGGTCGCAGTTGTAGCGGACGGGGATGCCGTAGCGCTCGAGCACGCCCGGGTAGCCGTTGAGGCGTTCGCCCTTCCTGGGGTTCGTGACCACGGTGTTGTTCTGGACGCAGACCAGGTCCGCGTGGCCGGCCGCGCGCAGCGCGCGGATCGTCCCCTCGAGCTGCCACGGTGTCGTGTTGGCGCCGGGAAACGGGTAGTGCCAGGAGATGTTGTCCTTGAGGATCGTCGTTGCGCCCGGTCGGAGGGCGTCCTTCAACCCCGCGAGCTCGCAGAGGCGTTCGATGTCGGGAAGGACGCTCCCGGGCTTGGTGCGCAGGACGGCGACCCGGCTTTTCACTTCACGCCTCCGGCCGTGTAGACGATGGCGCCCGCAACGGCGATCCAGAGCACGACCGTCGCCAACAGCGGCCGGTCGCGGAACAGCGTGGCGGTCGGGTCCTGCGCGCCTTCCTTGTGGAGCAGTAGGACGTAGCGCAGGATCCCGAACAGCACCAGCGGGACCGTCAGCAGCAGCGCGTTCGACCCTCCCAGCTTGCGGGTCGTGTCCGGCGCCACGGTGTACAGCGTGTACGCGACCAGCGTGACCCCGGCGAGCATCGTGACCACGTCGTGGAGGTACGACAGGGGATACATGGGCGAGCGGCCGCCGGCGTGTTCCGCCTCGGGCAAGCGCTTGCCGAACGCCAGCAGGAGGGCGAGGAGGAAGCCGCACACGATGAGCCACTGGGAGATCGTGACCGGTATCGCCACGGCGCCGGCGACCAGTCGCAGCAGGAAACCCGTGGCGAGCGCCATGGCGTCCACGACCGCAATGGTCTTGAGGAACAGCGAATAGAGCAGGGTCAGCACAACGTACCCGGCCAGGAGGAGCAGCACGTAGCGGCCGCTCCTTAGGGCCGCCGTGAACGCGAGGACGTAGAGGATCGCGCCCCAGAGCAGCGCCGCGATGACCGACATCTCGCCGCTGGCGACGGGGCGCAACCTCTTGACGGGATCGTTGCGGTCGGCCTCGCGATCGAGCACGTCGTTGACCAGGTAACCCGCCGACGAAACCAGGCAAAAGGCGACAGCCACGGACGCGGCCTTCAGCATCGCCGCCGGATCCAGGGCGTGGCCTGCGAAAACCGCCGGTGCAAGAACGAAGCCGTTCTTGAGCCAGTGACGGGGCCGCATCGCCCGGACCAGAGCGGAAAGGCGTTTCCCCAGCATGGTCGAGGCAATGCTAGCATCGCTCGTGGCCAAGGCACGAGTGCGGCTCGACCAGGCGCTCGTCGAGCGCGGCCTCGCGCCGTCCCGGTCCAGGGCCCAGAGCCTCATCCTGGCCGGGCTCGTGCGCCTCGACGGCGAGTTGGCCGACAAGGCCGGGAAGGCCGTGACGCCCGGGGCGCGGATCGAGGTCGTCGGCCACGATCACCCCTGGGTGTCGCGGGGCGGCGTCAAGCTGGCCGCGGCGCTCGATGCGTTCGGGGTCGACCCGGCCGGCCGGCGGTGCCTCGACGTGGGCGCCTCGACCGGCGGCTTCACCGACGTCATGCTCCAGCGCGGGGCGGCTCAGGTGGTGGCGCTGGACGTCGGGCGCGGCCAGCTCGACTGGAAGCTGAGGAGCGACGCGCGGGTCACGGTGATGGAGGGCGTCAACGCCCGCCTGCTCGCCCCGGCCGACGTCCCCGGCCCGTTCGACCTCGTCACCGTGGACGTCTCGTTCATCTCGTTGCGTCTCGTGCTGCCAGCGCTGGTCCCCGTCCTCGCCCCCGACGGAGATCTGGTCGCGCTCGTCAAGCCGCAGTTCGAGGCCGGGCGCGGGCAGGTCGGCAGGGGCGGCGTCGTCCGCGACCCGGAGGTCCGCGAGGCCGCGATCCTGGCCGTGCTCGAGGCCGCCGCCGAGTTCGGCCTCGAGTGCCGCGGCCGCACCCCCTCGCCGATCCCCGGCCCCGCCGGCAACGTCGAGGAGCTTGCCTACTTCCGCCACGTCCAGGGTGCGGAGTGACGCGAAGCCCGGATTGGGCAACCCGCGCGTCGGCACGAAGGGCGAGTTGGGGACTCGTGCTCGGAGAGGGGCACGACCCACGGCGACGAGAAGGAAGGTGACACGAAAGCGTTACCGACCGAGCCAGCGTGCGGCGGCGGCGGATCACCGGCATCAGGCGCGCTTGCAATCGTGCATTCGGAATGCAAAGATGCATGGTACGAGGACGATTGAAATGCGCTACATCAAGCGGACGATTGAAGCGGCATTGTCCCGGGCGGCGAAGCAGTTCCCGGCGGTCGTAGTGACCGGGCCACGGCAGTCGGGGAAGACGACGCTGACCAGGGGGCTGTTCGCGTCGACGCACCGATACGTCTCGCTCGAGCCGCCCGACGTCCGGGCCGCGGCCGCCGATGACCCGCGGGGTTTTCTCTCGTTGCACGAGCCGCCGGTGATCCTCGATGAGGTGCAAGCCGTCCCCCAGCTCCTGGCGTACATCAAGGAGCGCATCGACGCCAACCGGGGGCGCGCGGGCCAGTTCGTGCTCACCGGCTCGCAGAACCTGATGCTCCTGCAGGGCGTGACGGAAACACTCGCCGGGAGGGCGGCCATTTTGCGCCTCCTGCCGCTCAGCTATCGGGAGCAGGTGGGGCAACCGGACGAGCCCCTGCCGTGGGATGCGAGGGCGGCAGGACGCCCCCGCTCGCTCACGATCCGCGAAATGTGGCGCTCGTTCCTGCGCGGCGGGTACCCGGAGCTGGCCGGGCCTCGAATCCGGGATGTGGCTCTCTGGCATGCGAGCTATGTGCAGACCTACCTCGAGCGCGACGTGCGGTCGCTGCGCCAGGTCGGCGACCTCACTCAGTTTCAGGCATTCCTACGGCTCCTCGCGGCGCACAGCGCCCAGCTCCTCAACCTCTCCTCGCTGGCGCGGGACCTCGGTGTGGCCGTGAACACCGTCAAGGCGTGGCTGTCCGTGCTCGAGGCGACGTACCAGATCGTGATCTTGCGGCCGTACTGGGCGAACATCGGGAAGCGGCTGGTGAAGTCGCCGAAGGTGTACTTCTCGGACGTCGGCACCCTCTGCTACCTGGTGGGCCTGCGTGAGCCCGAGTCCGCGATGGCCGGACCGATGGCGGGCGCCATCCTGGAGACGGCGGTGGTCGGCGAGGTGCTCCGCACGCTGACGCACCGGGCCGAAGCGCCGGAGGTGTACTTCTGGCGGACCGCCGGCGGCGAGGAGGTCGACCTCGTCGTGCGCTCGCGAGGGAAGCTCGTCCCGATCGAGGTCAAGCTGTCGGCGACCCCGACACGCGCGATGGCGAGGGGAATCGAGGCGATGCGTGGCGCGCTGGGCGAACCCGTCGGGCGAGGCTACGTCGTCCACCCCGGCGATCAGGTGCTGCCGCTTGGGCCGCACGCCGTCTCATTGCCGTTCGCCGCGCTGTGACCGACGTCGCGCCGGCTCCTCGATCCCGAGAAGCTGCAACTTGAGCGCGAGGCTGCGACCGCCGCGGTGCTGGGAGCCGCGAGCGAGCTGGGTCCGGAGTGCCGCGGGGTCCGGCTCTGGCTGCTGGCGCTCCTCCGCGACGGGGGAGTGCTGGATTCGTGTAAGACCTCGCCGTACACCGTGGGTCGAGGAGGAATAACATAAGAACTGGTACCGCTACAGGTACCGCAACTGGGGGCAGGTCACTGCTGTCGACTCGCCTTCGCAGCGCTCCGGCGAGGGGCTGAGCACGTCCGGTGTGGGTGCTCGGAGGGTTCATGGGCGACATGGGCAGGTTCGAGGTTCAGTGGATTCGCATTGGCGCGGTGGCAGGACTGTGGGCGTGCATCGCATACCCGATTCTGATCCTCGCGCACCTCCCTTTGGCTGCGTCGGCAGCAGTGGCGGCGAGCTTCGGGCCCGCGCTTGGGATCGGCTGCGTCGGGCTCTGGCGACTGATCCGGTTGCATCAGGAGTCCGTCGCTGCGGGCGCCGCTGCCGGAATGAACGCCATCGGTGGCGCCCTGTTTGTCGCGATGGGGCTCGTGCAAATGGCGATCGGTGCAGCAACCCCCGGCGGATACCCCTCCGCTCCCCTACAGGGGATGTGGCAAGGACTCAACGTCGCGTGGGACGCCTACATCGGACTCGGCACGGTCCTCTTTGGCTTCAGCATGTTCCGCCATCCGCGATTCGGCCGAGTCTTCGCCGCCACCGGAGTGGCTATTGGTTTCACCCTCCTTCTTTTCAACCTGTACACCTTCCCCACTCCGCCTGCAAACGTGGGTCTGGTTGACCTGGGTCCCGTCGTCGGCCTCTGGTACCTGGCAGTAACCGTGCAGATGTGGCGCTCGCTGAGCTGGGCAGAAGCAGCCGCAATGCGTACCTGACAGCTCAGTAAGTCCCCGCCTTAGCCCGTCGTGAGCTGAGACGGTTGTCGGGCGGACACCTCACGTTTGTTTACTCAAGACCATCCGCCGTGCGATAGCCTCGCCCGGAACCGTCACGCTCCCCGAAGACCTCAGCTGATCGGATTTGACTCAGATTCCAAGTCACTCGCCTGAAACACCCCAACAGGCCGGGCTAGGACTCGCAGCGACCTTACTCGGGCGGGCGGCTCAAATGCCGACGGATCGTCGTGCGTTCCTCACAGGAACGCACGAAGACGTGGTTGGTGTCGTCGATCGCTAATGTGTTCGAGCCGGCGGCGATGAGCTGGAAGATCACGTTCTGCGTCGGGGCGGCCTCAGGCTGCCAAGTGACGCCGTCATGGCTCATCAGGAGCGTGCCATTGTCCCCGCTACACACGAAGCCATCGGAGGTGACAGCGACGGAATCGAGCCCCACCGACACGCCGCTCTCCTGTAATGTCCAGGTCGTGCCATCAGGGCTGGTTACAATCAGGCCATTGTCCCCGACGGCCACCAGCAACCGGCCGTTCCACGTCACGGCCCTGAGGTAGGGGGTGTCCCCAACCGCAGCCGGGAGCGGCTGCGACGTCCACGAGATCGCGTCGGGAGACGTGTAGACCCAGGGTCCCTCGCCCCCCACAGCGACGTACTGCGAGCCGGTGAAGACCACACCACCCACCTCCGCAAGCTCAACAGGGGCGGTGACCTGAGACCAATCCGCCCCGTCGGCGCTGCTCATGAGCGCACCTCCGCCCCACCACAATGGAGGCACGAAGGCGAAGAACCGTTCACCGGCCCAGGTAAGGAACACAGGCTGCAGATAGTCCCAGTCAGTGGTGACCTCAGTCCAAGTCACCGCATCGGGGCTGGTCCACAGGTTCGGAGCAATGATCCCCATCAACTCGTGCCCGTTCCAGGCGAGGAGGCCGCCCCCGGTGTAACGGGTGGTCACGGTCCAATCGATCCCTGTGGGACTCACCGCCACGAAGTAGCCGTCGGTGTCCCAGCCAAGGCCGACGAAACGCGAACCCGTCCACACAGCCGTGGAAAAGGTAGCCGAGGCGTTGGCCGGCTCCCAACGGCACTGGCCCATGGCGGCGACCGCGATCAGCCAGGAACAGACCAAGAAAGCCCCTTCGAGCGAGTGTCTCATTGTGCAAGAGTCTACGTTCTAGAAGCCCTGTGAACAGAAAGGTGTTTGTGGGGAGCGCGGATTGGTGAGCGTGTGTCAAGGGGCGACATGCTGGAGGATCGACGGGACGAGGAAGATCTGGCAGGAGCCTCGAGGTGACAGGGTGATCGGTTCCGGCACCCGGTTAACGAGCACCGCGGCCGAGCGTCGGTTCACCCAGGCCGCCAGCCGCTTGAGGTTCATCGCCGCCACCGTGAGGACCGCCTGCTGATCCACCTTGGCCAACCCTCGGTAACGGGCACGGCCGAGCCTGTGGCATGTCTTGCCCTCACCGAAGAAGTGCTCGATGCGCAGCCGCAGCTTCCGGCTGATCCGGTACCCCCGCGTCCGCATCGCCCGCACCGCCCGGTTGCGCGCGCGCAGCATCGCGAGCTTTCCCGTGGCCTCGCGGTGGCTGACGATCGAGACGACCCGCCGCCGCCGCCCGACCGGCTCGGCCTGCTCCTCGCGCCGCCCCTGCACCGGAATGTGCGGCTCAAGTCCCCGCTCCACGACCGCTTCGAGGAACCGTCGCACCCCGTACCCCTGATCCGCCGAGACCACCTTCAACCGACCGCCCACCACCGCCCGGATGTCGTCCAGCAGCGCCTCGCCCGCATCCCACTCCGCCGAGGTGTGAGCCTGCGTGCTCCTCACTCCGAGCGCCACCCGCGACCTCGTGTCCATCCCGATGTGCACAAGGTACGAGAGCTGCGCACCCACCCCGTTGCCCTTGCGGTACAGCAACGCGTCCAGGTCGGTCTTCGACCGGTGCGTCGCATTGGTGACCTTCTCGCCACGCCAGTCCGCACTCCCGGCTGGCCGCGGCTCGTCATCATCCTTGTCTTTCTTGTCTTTCGCCGGCGGCTCATCCTTCTCCGGCACAAACTTCTGCCACCCCGCCCGCTCCAGCAGGTACTCATCCAACGGCAACGGTGGACTGATCGGCTCGACGCTCCCCATCGCCGCATTCGCCCGCACCTGCGTCCCGTCGATCGCCACGTGCCGCCCACTCACCAGCCCCGCCTCGATACAGGCTTGGATCGTCTTCTCCAAAATCCTCCGCCACACCTCCTGCTGCCACCGCTCGTTCCTCAGCTTCACCAGCGTCGTCCGGTCCGGCACGGCATCCGACGGCTGCAGCAGGCAGAACCACCGGTACCCCAGGTGCATCGCCACCTCGTCGCACAGCCGCACCTCGGAGAACCCGAACAGATACCCCAGCAGCATCATCCGCACGATGACCTCGGGGTCCCACGATGGCCGTCCCGTCGCCCCATAGCAGCCGGCCACCTCAGCCCGCACCCACGAGGTGTCCACCACCGCGTCGATCCGCCGCAGGATGTGGTCCTTGGGAATCAGGTCCTCGACAAAGAACGCATGCGCCATCGCACCGCTGCGGCCTCGTCGCGAGTCACCGAGCATCGTCTACCCCCGCCTCGTTGGAAAGTGCCATCTCCAACTCTAGCGCACGAGACTCATTTTCTCAACTCAAGGATGACGGTTTTTCACAGGGCTTCTAGGCGGTGCGCCCGTCTATGTTGCGCCTCCCGACGAGCGCGACACGATCGTCGTCCATACCCTGAGCATCCCCGAACCAACCCCTCAGCTCAAGACGGGCTACGGCGAGGTCTTACAGCAGAACACCTCTTCCGCCGTCGAGTGGAAGGCTTGGCCTAGTCCGTAACAAGTTAACAAGTAACAAGTGCCACCCATTAGGAGGCGGGTGTCAAGTGGGTGGGGCTTTCCCTTCCGCAGGCGGGAGCGCCAGCGAATAGATTGCGCGTGAGGCGGGGTCGTGTGCGTTGGTCGGTTCTGCGCGGC
>JBEKAA010000009.1:0-129975 GCA_050018455.1 Thermoanaerobaculaceae bacterium
TGGCGCTTGCGGGTGCGGAAGGAACCGAAGCCGCGGAGCTCCACCTTCTCACCCTTGCCGATCGCCTCCACGACACCGTCCAGGACAACGCTGAGCACCGCTGCGGCCTCTCGCCGCGTCAAGCCAACCTGGTCCGCGAGCACTCTGATGATATCGGCCTTGGTCATTGATCCTCCTCCGCTCCTCACGCGAACGGGTTAATTCTCCTGTTGCCCTTCGCCGTCGGCCTTGGCGCTTTCCTCGGCACCTTCCTCCGCCGGCGTCTCCGGCACCTCGGTCTGGGCCACTTCGGTCTCCGGCGTCTCGGTCCCCGTCGCAGCCTGCTCCGGCACCTGGTCGACCGTGATCTCCTCGGCCTCCAACTCGGGCACCGCGGGCTTTTCGCTCGGCTCCGGCTGCGGGATGCCGCGCAGCGAGAGTCCGATCCGCTTCTCGTTCCAGTCGATCCGGATCAGGCGCGTGCGCACGCGCTGCCCGCGTTCGAACGAGCCGGAGAGCGCCTGGTTGCCGCGACGCTCCACCTCCGAGATGTGGCAGAGCCCCTCCACGCCGGGGGCCAGCTCGACGAACAACCCGAAGTCGGTGACGTTGGTGACGAACCCTTCGACCTCGTCCCCGACCTGGTGGGAGGTTGCGAACTCATCCCACTCGTTGGGCATCAGCTCCTTGATCGAGAGCGAGATGCGCTGGCTCGGGATGTCCATGGCGATGATCATCGCCTCGATCTCCTGGCCCTTCTGCACGACCTCCGACGGGTGGGTCAGGCGGCGGGTCCACGCCATGTCGGACACGTGCACGAGCCCGTCGACGCCCGGCTCAAGCTCCACGAAAGCTCCGAAATCCGTCAGGTTGCGCACCACACCCTTGACCTTGCTGCCGACGCGGAAGCGGGTGGCGAACTCCTCCCACGGATTGGGCTCGGCCTGGCGCAGGGAGAGAGACAGACGGCGCTTGTCGATGTCCACCTCGGTGATGACGACCTCGACCTCCTGGGTTGCGTGCAGGAGGCTTTTCGGGTTCTTGACCTTCTTCGTCCAGGACATCTCCGAGACGTGGATGAGGCCCTCGACGCCCTCCTCCAGCTCGACGAAAGCGCCGTAGTCGACGACGTTGGTGACCTTGCCGGCGACCTTCTTGCCGACCGGGTAGCGCGCCTCGACGTGCGTCCACGGGTCCTCGAAGCGCTGCCGGTACCCGAGCGACACGCGCTCCTTCTCCTTGTCGACGCGCAGCACCACGACCTTGACCTCGTCGCCGACCTTGAAATACTCGCTGGGGTGCCCGACGCGGCCCCACGAGATGTCGGTCACGTGGAGGAGGCCGTCGATGCCGCCGAGGTCGATGAACACCCCGTAGTCGGTGATGTTCTTCACCGTGCCGGTCACGATCGCGCCTTCCTCCAAGTGGGCCAGGGTCTCGTCCTTGAGGGTCGAGATCTGGGCCTCGAGCATCACCTTGCGGGAGAGCACGACGTTGGCCCGGCGCCGGTCGAAGTTGATGATCTTGGCCTCGATCTCCTCGCCGACATAGTCCTCCAGGCGGCGCGTCGGACGGAGATCCACGAGGGAGCCGGGCAGGAACGCACGCACGCCGATGTCCACCGCGAGGCCGCCCTTGACCCGCTCGACGACCTTGCCCCGCACGGGCGCGCCGTCACGGTAGGCGGTTTCGAGCACCTCCCAGACGCGGATCTTGGCCGCGCGCTCACGGGAGAGTCTGATATCCCCCACCATCTCGTCGAACCGTTCAACCAGGACGTCCACCTCGTCGCCGGGTTTGACCGTCAGCTTGCCGTCTCGATCGGTGAACTCGGATCGGGCGATGATTCCTTCCGACTTGAAGCCGATGTCCACGACGACATCGTTGTCGTTGAACGCGACGATGGTGCCGCGCACGACGTCGCCCTCGCGCAGATGCTGGAAGGACTCCTCGACGAGCTCCCGCATTTGGTTGCGGCTGACGGTGCTCTTGCTCTCCTCCTTTCCGGCAGGGGTGTTGTGCTGCTTGTTGTCCGGGCTGTCAACCACTTGGCCTCCTCGAGATGCCCCGGGCGGGGCATCTAACTGCTTGTTTTACAAACGGCAAACTATACGAGTCGCACGCTTAGGGTGTCAAGGGGTTCGCCGAAGCAGGGAGACCACGACATCGACCACCTCGGCCAGCGAAAGGCGGCTGTTGTCGACGATGACGGCCCCTTCCGCGGGCCGCAGGGGGGACGCGCTGCGGCTCGAATCGCGGCGGTCGCGCTCGCCCTGCTCGGCGAGCACGTCCTCCCACCGGACCTTGACGCCTCGCCTCGTCAGTTCGTCGAAGCGGCGCCTCGCGCGGACCTCGGGCTCGGCGGTGAGGAAGACCTTGAGGGCGGCGTCCGGAAACACCACGGTTCCGATGTCCCGCCCCTCCACGACGCCTCCCGTGCGCGCCGCGATCTCGCGCTGGCGGCGGACCATCTCGTGCCGAACCTCGGGGATCGCGGAGACCACGGAGGCCATTTGCGACACCTCAGGGGACCGCAACGCATCGGTGACGTCGGTGCTCCTCACGGTCACGCGCTGCGCGCGCTGGTCGCCGGAGAAGCACACCGCGATTCGGCTCGCGATCTCGACCACGGCCGCCCGGCCGCGCTCGTCGAGTTCCGGACCAAGCCCCTCCCGGCAGGCAAGCAGCGCCACCGCGCGGTACATGGCGCCGGTGTCCAGGTAGGGAAGGCCCAGCCGCACCGCCACCTCGCGCGCCGTGGCCGACTTTCCCGCGCCCGCGGGGCCGTCGATCGCGATGAGAATGGGGCGTTCCGGCACGCCTGAAGTCTAGCGCATGGCGGCCCGGGGCGACGGCGGATGCGGGAGGGGACTGTCGAAGAAAGAGGGGTAGAAGGTAGAAGAAAGAAGGTAGAAGCTAGACGGTAGAGGAAAGACGAGAGACCTCGAACCAGGGGCCTTTGTCTTCCCTCTTCCCTCTTCCGTCAGGACGCTGGAGGGACGGTTCCGATCCCGGCCACGGCCCACGGATCGCGGGCACTCGAGCCTGTCTGGATGATCCGCCAGGACCTCGCTCGCACCGGCGCGAACCGCTTCACGACTCTGTCGGCGAGGGGGTGCAGAACGAGGCGTTCGAGGTCGATCGCGTCGTCCTCGGCCAGGATCGGTTCCCAGATCCCGTCGTCGCGCCGGCGCTCGACCGTAAGGCCTCGAGGGTAGGCCGCGAAACGCCCGCCAAGGCCGAACCAGAAACCGGCGGCGGTGATCGGGGCCTGGCATTCGATGGCAATCGTCTCCCCGCCGTGCTGGGGGCCGCCGCTGACCCAACCTCCACCTTGTCCCGAGTTACCGAACACGGACACCGTGCCTCCCGGGATCAAGGCCTCCACCGTGCAGCCCGACGGCAGCGGCACCATGGGCGGCGGCTCGGCGGCTGCGGCCTGTGGCAGCGGAGAATGCAGTTCGCCCACACGCTCCAGCACCACGTCATTTCCGCGCTGCAAGGCAACCCGGAAACGCTCGGGGTGAGCGGCAGCGAAAGTCGTGATCTGCCGGAACCTCGCGGAGGCGAGCAGCTCGCCCCGGACATAGACCCACCGCACGCCCAGAGCGTCGAGCAAACGCAGCGACTCCGTGTCCGGGAACGCAGCCAGCACCGGGAGCACGACCTCGGTGTAGAACGGCGGGTCGAAACCGCTCATGCCGTTCACGGTCGGGTGGCGGTGAAAGCACGCCGCAGCGTAGGTGAGGACCGCGTCCTGCATGACTCCGTCGGTGGGGCGGCCTTCGCCCCCCCGCACCGGGAGCGCCGCCAGCGCGCCCCCTGGGTGGTCCCGCAGAAACCGGTACCCGGCGCGGTCCCCGACGAGAGGCGCGACACGCACAAGTTGCTGGGGCCGCGGATGCAGCCCGACCAGCGCCATGGCGGTGAGCGCAGCCGGTAGTCCGACGCGCAGCAAGCGCCGATTCCCGGGTGCCCAGACGCCCGCGCTTGCGACGGCACAGGCCGTCGCTGCGGTCGCGATCGCCCCCCACCGACTGACGAACCGGATCGCGTGGAACCCGGGGACCACGTCGAACAGCCAGCGCAGCGGTAGCGTGACCGTAGCGCCTCCGATCTCCACCGAGCGTCCAAGCGATAGCACGAAGGCCACCACCGAGATAATCCCCAACGCCCGCACCGCTGCGGCCCGAACATCTGCCGCGCCGCCCGCCCGCGGTCTCAACGAGGCGATCAGAGCCGCTGCGAGCACCGGGCTCAGATCGCTCATCCACACCGATACGACCACTCCGGCGACCAAGACCGGCACGAGCCACAGCGCCGCCAGCAATCTTCTGCCGCGCCCCAATGCCAGGGAGCGGATCCAGGCGGTTGCTCGACGGGCCAGCGCCACTACGAGAACGGCGACGGCGGCGCCGGCGAGACCGAGCAGGACGCCGCCTGGAAAGAGCACCTCCTCCCCCGCCTTGGTCGGGATCCCGAGGGCGCCGGCCCAGAACGGCCACTTGGCCGGCACGAGGTGAAGGTAGGTCGAGAGCTCGGCAGGGTCGATATTGTCGAGACTTCGTCCGAAGCCGTACGTGTCGGACAGTCGCCGATACGCCAGGAGCCCGGGGACGGCCGAGGCGACACCTATCGCCGTCGCGCCTGTGGTGCGGAGCAGGAAGAAGCCGCGCCGGTTGGCCACCCCGCTCGACGCATAGACCAGGATCGCAACGAGGACGAGAGGGATTGCCAGGACGGCGTAGTAGACGCAACTCCAGAATGCGAACGCGACCGCCAGCGCCAGTCCCGCGCTCGCGCGTTTCACCCCTTCTCCGGTCGCGAGCCGGTGAATGCAGAGAAGCGCCGCGAACAATGGCCAGCACCAGAGAAGCTGCACCCGTCCGAGCTCGTAGACGAAGTACGGCATCGCCTCGACCATGGTCGCCGCGAGGAACGCGAGCGCCATCTCGCCGGCGACCGCCCGGACGAGCAGGAACGCGACCCACCCGTCCAGGACCAGCCCGAGCAGCAGGACCAGGTTGCAGGCCCCGATCGGCGTCGCGCCCGCGAGGCGAAAGAGTCCCGCCGCGAGCGCAAGCGCCGGCATCTGCTCGGTGAAGCTCAGCACATCCCGGTGCGGGTAGAACTGGTACCCCTCGAGCAGCTCGGCCGGCCGGTGCAGGAGGTTCCAGGAGAACGTCTCGAGCTGCGCCGAGTTGAGCAGCGCGTCGTACCACCACGAGGCGTTCACAACGCTGCCGCCAATGTGTAAAGCCAACGGCCAGGTCCAGAGGATAGCGATGCACAGGCAATAGGCGATCGGAAGAACAGTGACGGCTGCACGCTCAACGCGCGATCCCACGAGCATTACCTCATGGTACGTTGCGGCGCCACCACACGTCCACGCGCCGATCTCCCCCGCAGCAATGACCGATTGAGCATCGACCCGACCGCGCCCTCCAGATCGCGTTCCCCTGTCCTCCGTCGTCCGTCTTCCCTCTCCCTTCTGCCCTTTGGCCTTTCACCTTTTCCCGTCCCAGTGTGACGCTGCGCCACGCTCTTCGCGCGCTACACTCTGCTCCATGCGCGTGTACCTCGCGGCCGCGATGACCAACACGTCCCGGGACGTCGGGGCCATCGGGGCTCTGCTCGAGGCGATCGAGTCGTGCGGCCACCAGGTGCCGACCCGCCACGTCGCCGATCCGCTCGGGCGTGAGGTCGAGGGTGCCGTCACGGACGTGGACATCGCCCGCCGCGACCTCGACTGGCTCGCCGGCTGCGACGCGCTGGTGGCCGAGGTCTCGACCCCATCGCACGGCGTCGGCGTCGAGGTGGCAGCCGCGCTCCGGCACGGGCTGCCCGTCCTCCTCGTCCACCGCCGGGGCGCGCAGGTCTCCCGCCTGCTGCTCGGCCTGGCCGGGGTCGAGGTCGCGACGTACGCGCACGCGGGAGAGGCGGCCAAGGCCGTCCGGGGGTTCCTCGCGAGGATCGTCAGCCGCCCCCACCGCCCCGAAACGACCGTCTGAAGGGCGCCGCCGGTGACGACCTCGATGACCCGCAAGTTCGGCTTTTCCACCGTTGATCTCGGCCTGCTCGTGACGATCCTGATCTGGGGCGTCAACTACGCGGCGATCAAGGCCGCGTTGCGAGAGTTGAACCCCTACGTGTTCAACGCTTTGCGGTTCGTGATGGCGACCGCGACGCTCGCCGCGCTGGCGCGCGGCCGGGGAGGGATGGCGCGCATCCCCCGCCGCGACCTCGTCCGGCTCGCGCTCCTCGGGGTCCTCGGCAACACGCTCTACCAGATGATCTTCATCCAGGGGATCGCGCGGACGACAGCCGCCAACGCATCGCTGATCATGTCCTCCTGCCCGATACTGGTCGCCCTCCTGGGTGCGGCGCTCGGCCGCGACCGCCTGCCGAGAATCGCCTGGGCCGGAGTGACGCTCGCCGTCGGCGGGCTCGTTCTGGTGCTCGTTTCGGGGTCGCGGCACAACCTCGTGACCGGCAACCTGACCGGAGACCTCCTCATTCTCGCGTCGGCCGCCACCTGGGCCGCCTACACCGTTCTGGCGAGCGGCGTGATGGCGCGGACGCCCCCGATCCAGGCCACGCTCGTCACGTTCATCGCCGGCACGCCGCCGCTGGTTCTGCTCGCGCTGCCGTCGCTGGCGCGCCAGGACTGGGGGGCGGTCGGCGCGCGCGGCTGGTTCGGCCTCGCGTTCTCCGGGGTCTTCGCGATCGGGATCGCGTACATGCTGTGGAACGCGGGCATCGCGGCGCTCGGCGGCGCCCGTACCGCCGTGTACCAGAACTTCACGCCGGTGGTGGCGGCGGCGTTCGCCTGGCTCACCCTCGGCGAGCGCTGGACGCCCGGCCAGTTCGTCGGGGCCGCCGCCGTCCTTTCCGGCATCGCCCTCACCCGCCGGCGCGCGCGGACGCCGGCCGACGCGGTCGAGCCCGCGGCGTAGGTGTGGCCTCCAGCACGGTCCGGCCTGAACTTGGGGGCGCCGTTCTCGTCGATCTTCACGGCCTTCACCGCACCTTCACGCCGCCGCCTTCGCACCCTCACGCGCCCCAAATACAAATCCCGGAACGGGGATGGCCCCGAGGAGGAGAGATGACGAACAACAACCGTGCGGGAACGAAGAACCGTGGTACCGGAACCTGGCGCGTGGCTGCCGGCGTCCTTGTCGCCCTTCTGCTCGCCGGGGCCGCCACCGCCCAGGTCACCGGGCTCTACTACCAGGAAGTCGCCAAGGACGGCCGGATCTACGTTTTCAACACATCCGAGCGCTACAAGTCGTTCCAGACCTCGGGCGAGATGGGAACCGGGATCACCCTGATCGGCCGCGGGGCCAACGGCGAGACCGTGGTCGCCGAAAACGAGACGGCGCTCGACCTGTTCCTCTTCAAGCACAACCTCCCCGGCTACGACAGGCCAACCCCGAAGGCGCCCTCTCCCAACGATTCGGCGCCGCTTCAGTTCAAGATCGGGAACGCGTCCATTACTCCGCTGGGATTCATGGACTTCACGGGGATGTGGCGCAGCACCGACGTCGGGAGCGGCATCGGCACGAACTTCGGCAGCATCCCGTACGGCAAGACGTATCAGGACAACCTGAGCGAGACCCGATTCAGCATGCAGAACTCTCGGATCGGCTTCCGGATCGACTCGGACGTGAAGTCGACGCACGTCATGGCCTACATGGAGGGTGACTTCCTCGGGAACAACGGTGGCAACGTCGCCGTCTCGTCGAACAGCAACACCTTCCGCTCGCGGCTCTTCTTCGTCGACCTCAAGAACGGCGACACGGAGCTCAGCATGGGACAGACGTGGAGCCTGATCACCCCGGGCCGCTCCGGCATCTCCACGCTCCCAGGGGACGTCTTTTTCACCCAGGACATCGACGTGAACTATCAGGCGGGCCTCGTCTGGGCGCGGGTCCCGGAGCTGCGGTTCGTCTACCACCCCTCGAAACAGGCCGCCTTCGCGATCGCCCTCGACAGCCCGGAGCAGTACGTCGGCGGGTCAGCAGGCGGCGGTCTCGTCACCTTCCCCGCCGCTCTCAGCAACTACCCTGGAGGCCAGCTCGACAACGGCTCGACGACGCTCGGGGTCCCGAACAGGATGCCGGATGTCATCGCCAAGGTCGCCTTTGACCCGTCGAGCAGCGTCCACGTGGAGTTCGGCGGTCTCTACCGGGAATTCGAGGTCTACAACACGAACACCAGCAGGAATTACTCGGCCAACGGTACCGGCGAGTTCCTCAATTTCAACGTCGAGCTCTTCAGGGGCTTTCGCCTCGTCGCGAACGGCTACCTGAGCGACGGCGGCGGCCGGTACATCTTCGGCCAGGCGCCGGACCTGATCGCGCGGGCGGACGGCAGTCTCTCCCCGGTCAAGTCCCGATCGAGCGTCTCGGGCTTCGAGTACACGAACGGCGGCACGCTCCTCTACGCCTACTACGGCGGCGTCACCGTGGACCGGAACGTGGCGCTCGACACGAACGGCAAGTACGTGGGCTACGGCTACGCCGGCGCCCCGACCGGCCAGAACCACACGATCCAGGAGGAGACACTCGGCTTCACGCAAACCTTCTGGAAGGACCCGAAATACGGCGCCCTGGCCCTGATGGGGCAGGTCTCCCACCTTTCCCGCGCTCCCTGGTCCGTCGCCTCCGGACAGCCCTCAAATGCGCAACTGAACATGGTCTATCTGAACGTCCGTTACTTGTTCCCGGGAGCCGCTCCCGCCAGCAAGTAGCCGCGTGAACCTTCCTCTTTGAATCTCACTCCTGATCGGGGCCGGCTCCTGCCGGCCCCTTCTTCCTTCTTTCACCTTCTCACCATTGGGAAAGCTCGCGGCTGCGCGCCGACGGGATCGTCCAACGTCCGATTGGTTTTCCCCGGAATCGAGTTCGGGCTAGAATCGGCCCATGAAAGACGAATCGAGACTCGTTCCACTTGCAGCGCTCGCGGTGGCGGCCAGTATCCTCGTCCTATTCGTTTCCGCCTGCTCCAGGTCGCGCGAAGCCAAGGCCCACCAGGCACCGACAGTGGCCGTGGCAAGAGTCGCCGTGGAAGACCTGACGCGCGATCTGAGCCTGACCGCAGAGTTGAGGCCGTTTCAGGAAATTGAGGTGATGGCCAAGGTGGCGGGGTTCGTCAAGGCCATCTATGTGGATATTGGGGACCGGGTCAAGAAGGGCCAGCTGCTGGCTCTGCTGGAAGTCCCGGAAATGGTGGACGACCTGGCGAGCGGTAGGGCAGCGCTAAAAAGGAGCGAGGCCGAAGCGGAGCGGGCCAGGGACGAACTCCGCCGGGCGCAGGCGGCCCATGACATCGCAGACCTCTCCTTCACACGGCTCTCCCAGGTTGCGGCCCAGAGACCAGGATTGGTGGCACAGCAAGAGATCGACGACGTCAAGAGCAGGGACCTGGTGACGGACGCCCAGGTTGCAGCGGCGAGATCGGGTCTCGACGCTGCCAACGAGCAGATCGGCGTGAGCCAGGCCGCGCTGGAGAGGATCAAGACGATGCTCGACTACGCTCGGGTGACCGCCCCCTTCAACGGCGTGGTGACCAAGCGTTACGCGGACACGGGCTCGATGATTCAAGCCGGCACCGCCTCGCAGACCCAGGCCATGCCCCTGGTGCGTCTCTCCCAGAACAGCGTGCTCAGACTCATCGTCCCGGTTCCCGAGTCGGCCGTTCCCACCGTCCACGTCGGCCAGCAGGTCGAGGTGCTCGTCCCGACCCTCAACCGCGCGTTTTCCGGAAAGGTTGACCGCTTCGCCAGCAGGCTCTCCGCCAGCACGCGCACCATGGATACCGAAATCGATGTGCCGAATCCGGGGCTCGTTCTCTTTCCGGGGATGTACGCGGAGGTGCGGCTGAACCTCGACCGGCGCGAGAAGGTGCTCGCCATCCCGGTGACCGCGGTCGATCTGGCCGGCGGCGAAGCCTCTCAGCAACCGAAAGGGGGAGCAAGCGGCCGCAGCGGGCAGGTGATGGTTGTGGCGGCCGACAACCGGGTCGAGGTACGGATTGTCTCCCTCGGCCTCGAGACCGCCGACAAGGTTGAGGTCCTTTCAGGGCTCAAGGAGGGGGACCTCGTCGTGATCAGCGGGCGTTCCAGCCTTCAGGCCGATCAGGAAGTGCAGCCGAAGGTCACGGTCGTGGGTGGGGCGCCGTCCTCGATCGGCCGTTAGGAGGATCGAACCGTGTCCCGTTTTGCAATCCGCAATCCGTATCTCATCATCGTCGTCAGCCTGATCATCCTCGTGGTGGGGGTCACCAGCCTCGATCAGATGCCGGTCGACATGTTCCCCGCCATGAACATCCCCGTCGTCGTCGTGGCCACGTTCTACTCGGGGATGCCTCCGGAGCAGATCGAAACCGACATCACCAGCCGCTTCGAGCGATTCTTTACCCTGGGCAGCGGCATCGATCACATCGAATCTCGCTCACTGCCCGGGGTGAGTGTGATCAAGGTCTACTTCCAGCCAGGAACCAATCCAGATTCAGCGGTCACTACCATCTCCAATCTGGCGATGGCGCAACTGCGTCGGCTCCCGCCGGGGACGCTGCCGCCGGTGGTGCTCAAGTTTGACGCTTCGAGCTTGCCGGTCTGCCTGGTAACCCTGAAGGGTGAGGGGCTGGATGAAACCAAGCTTCGCGACCTTGCACAGTTCCAGGTGCGCAACCAGATTGCCGGCGTCCCGGGCGCCAGCGTCCCCCAGCCGTTCGGCGGCCGCTACCGCCAGATCATGATCTACACCAACCCCCACAAGCTGGAAGCGCACCAGCTGAGCATCATGGACGTGGTGCGGGCGGTCAACGAGGCGAATCTGATCCTTCCCTCAGGCGACGTGCAGATCGGCCCTCTCGACTACAACATCTACACCAACAGCCAGCTGGACACGGTCGAGCAGATCAACGAACTGCCGATCAAAATGGTCGGCCAGTCCCCGGTCCGCGTCGCGGACATCGGCACGGCCAAGGACGCCCAGCAGATCCAGACCAACATCGTCCGGGTGGACGGCCAGCGGTCGGTCTACCTCCCGGTCCTGAAGCAGGGAGGGGACACCAACACCATCGCGGTGGTGGACGGCATCAAGCACGGGGTACAGCACCTGTTCGATGTGCCGAAGGAGCTGATCTGCCGCGTGGTGTTCGACCAATCGGTGTTCGTGAAGACCGCGATCGAGACGCTTCTGCATGAGGGGGCGATCGGCCTCTTCCTCACCTCGGTGATGATCCTTGTCTTCCTCGGAAGCATGCGGGCTACGGTGGCGGTCTTCTTCTCGATCCCCCTCTCCGCCCTGGCGACCTTCATCGCCCTCTCGTTGGGGGGGAGCTCCGTCAACAGCATGGTGCTGGGGGGACTGGCGCTCGCATTTTCCCGGCTGATCGACAACTCGGTCGTCGTTCTGGAGAACATCTACCGCCACATGGAACTGGGCGAGCCCCCTGAGGCAGCGGCCGAAAAGGGTGGGAGGGAAGTAGCCCTTCCGGTTCTGGCCGCCACCCTCACCACTGTGGTGGTGTTCTTCCCCGTTACGTTCCTCTATGGGGTGAGTAAATTCCTCTTCTCCGCCCTGGCGCTGGCCGTTGTCCTTTCCCTGTTTGCCTCGTATGTCGTTGCCATGACCGTCGTTCCGCTCTTTTGCGCCCGTTTCATCAAGGCACCCGCCCACCACGGCACGCCGGCTTCTGAGATGCCCGTCGCGGTGGACCACCCGAAGGGCCGGGGCACATTCGGAGAGCGCTTTAACGTCTGGTTCAATGACGGTTTCGAGAATTTTCTCAAGGTCTACGACCGCGCGGTCGCCGTGACGCTGCGGCGGCCGGTCGCAACCCTGGCGTGGTTCGGCGTGATCTTCGTACTCAGTATCGCCCTCTTCCCACTCATCGGGGTATCGTTCTTCCCGCGGACCGATGCAGGCCAGTTCGTCATCAACCTCAAGGCCCCGTCCGGCACGCGCCTATCCGTGACGGAGGAGGAGGTCGCCAAGGTGGAGAACCTGGTTCGCCGGTTAGTCCTTCCGGAGGACTTGGGGATGGTGGTCTCCAACATCGGCTCGACCCCCGACTTTTCTGCAATCTATACCCCAAACTCCGCCATGCACACCGCGTTCGTCCAGGTGAGCCTGAAGGAAGAGCACACAATCGGCAGCTATGACTACATGTCACGCATGAAGCAACGGATCGCTTCAGAGTTGCCGGAGCTTACTGCCTACTTCCAGTCCGGCGGCCTGGTGGACGCGGTGCTGAACATGGGGATGCCGGCCCCGATCGACGTACAGGTGGCGGGCTCCAACATGCAGGCCGCGTTTGACACGGCCCAGAGGCTCGCCGCGCAGATCCGTGGGATCGGCGAAGTGGCGGATGCCTACATACCGCAGGATCTGGACTATCCGGCGCTCAGGATGGACATCGACCGGACCCGTGCCAGCGAGCTCGGCCTGAATCAAAAGGAAGTGGTTGACAACGTCATCACCGCCCTCACCTCGAACGGCATGATCGCGCCGAGCTTCTGGATCGATCCGCAGACCGGGAACGATTACATGTTGACGGTTCAATACCCGGAAGACCAGATCAAATCGCTGGCGGATCTGTCGGCGATACCGCTCAAGGCCGCCAAGAACAGCGAGCCGACGCGGCTCGACATGATCAGCAGCTTGCGCCGAATCAATTCCCCCACGGAGGTTGACCACTACCAGTTGCGCCGCGCTATCGACATCTACGTCCGGCCGCAGCACGAAGACCTGGGCAAGATCGCCAGCGCCATCGACCGCATCATCGCCAAGACAAAGGTACCCGAAGGACTGACCGTTACCTTGCGCGGCAGTGTGCAGGGAATGCGGTCCTCGTTCAGCAGCTTCGCCGCTGGTCTCTGTCTGGCGGTAGTGCTCCTCTACCTGATCCTGGTGGCCCAGTTCCGGTCGTTCATCGACCCGTTCATCATCCTGGTCGCCGTGCCGCCGGGGCTGGCCGGGGTTATCGTCACGCTCCTCCTGACCGGGACGACGTTGAATGTCATGTCGCTCATGGGGATCGTCATGTTGGTGGGGATCGCGGTTTCGAACAGCATCCTGATCGTCGAGTTCACCCGGCATCTGCGGGAGGAGGGGATGCGGGTGCGAGAGGCAGTGGCGGTCGCCTGCCGCGTCAGGCTACGTCCGGTGCTGATGACCTCTCTGGCCACCATCATCGGGCTTCTTCCCATGGCGCTCAAGCTTGGGGCAGGGAGCGAGGCGTACGCCCCTCTGGCGCGGGCGATCCTGGGAGGACTGAGCGTGTCGGTCGCGCTTACGGTGTTCCTGGTCCCCGCCGCGTATCTGCTGGTGTACGACAAGGAACGAAAGGGATTGGGAATCGGATCGCTGCTGCAAAGATGGAGGAGTGCATGATCATGCGTTTGCTTATCAGCATGTGGGCCGCGTTCCTCGTTCTCGCGAGCGCCCCTCTCCACGCCCAGGAGATACTGCACCTGAAGCTGGCGGAGGCGGAAGAGCTGGCGGTAAAGAACAACCCCCAGTTGGCGGCGGCAACGCTCGAGGCGACAGCGTCCTCCCAGGTTCCCGCCGAATACAGGTCGGCCTACTTCCCCACGCTGTTTGCGAGCGCCGCTGGGGTGGACGCTGAAGACGGCACTCGTCTGGCTGCGTGGGGGTTGACAAATCCGGTCGTCTACGACCACGTCGCCGCCGGCGTCACCGTCAACCAGATGGTCACCGACTTCGGCCGGACCGGGGACCTGCTCGACATGGCGAGGCTTCGCGCGGACGCGCAGAACCAGGCGACCGAACGCACCCGCGCCGAGGTCCTCCTGGCGACCGGCCAGGCCTATTTCGGACTGCTCCGGGCGCAGGCCGTTCTTCAGGTTGCCCGGCAAACCGTCGAGGAGCGGCAGTTGGTCGCCGACCAGATCACCGCCCTGGCCAGGAGCAACCTGAGATCGGCGCTCGACGTCAGTTTCGCCAACGTGAACCTCGCCGATGCCAAGCTGCTCCTGCTCCAGTCGGAAAGCACCTTCGACGCGGTCCAGGACCAACTCGCCACCGTTCTGGGACTACCGGGCGGCACGCGGTTCGATCTCGCAGAGGAGCCGATGCCAACGCCGCTCCCCGACGAACCGGACGACCTGGTGCAGCAGGCGCTCCAGAATCGGCCCGAACTGAAGGGGCTTCACCTTGAGCAGAGAGCCGCGGAAAAATTCGCCAGCGCCGAGCGCGCGCTCAACTACCCATACGTCGGGATCATCGGGACGGCCGGCGTTGTGCCGTCCGGGGCGGTGCAGGTGCCGGAACACTACGGCGCCATCGGCGTGGGCGTCAACATCCCGATCTTCAACGGCGGGCTCTTCAAGGCCCGCGAGACCGAGGCAGGGTTTCGGTCGCAGGCGGCCAAACAGCGGGTCAACGACTTGGAGTTCCAGGTCGTTCGCGATGTCCGCGTCGCCTACCTAAACGAAAAGACGGCCCGCGACCGGGTAGCCCTTTCAGAGCAGATGTTCAACCAGGCGCAGTCCTCGCTCGATCTTGCCCAAAGCCGCTACGCCCTCGGCCTCAGCTCCATCGTTGAGCTGAGCCAGGCCCAGCTGAACCTGACCACAGCACGAATCGCCGCGGCAAGCACGAAGTACGATTGGCAGGCGTATCGCCTCAACGTCGATTTCCAGATCGGCACACTGAAATAGGTCACCGCCGTTGTGAGCGTACCTCATCGGAAAGGGCGCGACTTCTGCGCTTTTTCCAGTTCATCCGTGGGCCGCGCCCGCTAGCCGACCGGCCTGCCGCGTGCCCTCCTGAGCCTTTGACACCTCCCCTCAGCGGCGTACCATCGGCCCAGATACGCAAGGAGACTCCTATCCATCAGCCTGCCGACCCCGCCGAAACCGGGGAGGCCATGGATGTGAACAAGACGCGGTGGGACCAGTTTGCTTGAGCGAGATTGCACAACCAGCGGCACCAGAATCGAAAGGATAGGACTTTCGCATACGCTTCGCCGTTCAGGATTTTCGGAGGTCGCGGCATTCTCATTGCCGGCGCGACTCTCCTGCTCTCGGCTGGGGGGAGCCACCTTTACGCGCAGTACGACAAGGTCCTCGCGCGGGGATCGGACTCGGTCCGCACGCCCATTGGCGGGCCGGCGTCCTCCCCTTTGATCTCCACGGAGCCCTACGACGCCCCCGATTTCCGGCCCACCGGCTTGCTCAACGATCAACTGCCAAAGTGGCTCCAGTTCGGTCTCGACGAACGCCTCCGTTTCGAAGGGTACGACGGCGGCGGTTTCATACCAATTTGCCATCGAACATGTCATTCCGAGGAGCGGAGCGACGAGGAATCTGGGTGGGGGAAAGCCTGGATCTACCAGCCCCCTCCCAGATCCCTCGCTGCGCTCGGGATGACAACTTTGCTCTACGACTGATGGCAAATTGGTTTCAAGCCGGGGAATGACGATTCCTATCTCCTCAACCGCTTCCGTTTCGGCGCGATCGTACGGCTGGCCAGTTGGTTCAAATTTGTGGGACAGCTTCAGGATTGCGCGCTCGTTCTTCCAGAAGCCGCCCTACGGCCCGCCGAACGAAGTGAAATGGGACCCTAAACTCGCGTATGTCGAGTTCGGCGATCCGGAAAACAAGCCGATCACGGTGCGCGTCGGCCGCCAGCTCCTCGACTACACCAACACGATCACTGCCAACTCGGAGTGGCGCAACCAGGCGCGCTCGTATGACGCCGTAGTCACCAACATTCATGTGGATCAGTTCCGTGTGTCCCTGTTCGCCGCCTCCGTGGTCATCCCGCTCATCCAGGGGATCGGCCACAACCAGGAGGGCAACAACATTTATGGCGCGTTTGGCACGATTACGGATACGATCCCGAAATCCCGGATCGAGCCGTTTGTGCTCTGGCGCGTTGTGCCGAGTGTGGCCATGGAGACGACCGTCAAGGTGAAGACCGGTCACCTGAGCGAGCAGGCGTACGGCCTGCGAATCGCCGGCCGGGACATCTCGAATTTCGACTACCGCGCGGAAGTGATCCATGAGGCAGGCTTCGCCGGCCCCAACACCGTCGAGGCCTGGGGCACGACGTTCGGCGCGGGCTATACGGTCCCTTCCATCGGCTGGAAGCCGCGCTTCTTCGCGGGCTACGACTACGCTTCCGGAGACAAGAATCCAAGCGACGGCGTGCGCGGCACCTTCGACACCATGTACCCCACTGTTCATGACCGCTTTGGCATTACAGATCAGTTCGGCTGGCAGAACATCGTGGCGGGCCGCGTCGGCGTTACCCTCGTTCCACACCGCCGCTGGTCGGTCACCGGCCAGTACCTCGATTTCTGGCTGGCCAGAGCCACGGACTCGCTGTACAACACCTCGGGAGGCTCCGTTCTGCGCGACAGCACCGGGAACTCCGGCCGGCACATCGGCGAGGAAGTCGATTTCTACACCTAGTACGAGATCAACCGGGAAGTGTACGTCGGCACCGGGATCGGCCACATCCTGCCGGGCGAGTTCCTGGCGAAGGCGGGGAAGGGTGCTCCCTACACATCTGCGTATCTCGTGATCGAGATGTTCGATGGCAAAAGGGTCCACTCAATGAGAAGGGCCTTGAACCCCTCCACTGAGCTGAGCGAACGGGATCGGCACCTCAAGGGAACGGATAGAGGTGAGATGTGGCGGCTGAATTACCCGGGCCGATTCTCAACCGGTCTGTTCGTTTTCCCGCAGCGCCTTGAGCAGCTTCTCCGGAGAAAAATCGGGGGCCTGGCACGAGTCGATGATACGTCGATCTTTTCGGCTGATACGTTCCGCAACCTCGGGCAGCTCCGCCGCGATCCCGATTGGAATGGCGAGCACTCCATGACAATCCGCATAGAGGAGGTCCCCCGGACCGATTGCGAGCCCGAATATCTCGACCGGCACGCCAAAGTCGACGAGGTGCGTGAAGGAGTGCGATACCGTGACGGACTTCGCGAATACTGGGAGCCCCAGCCTCCTCAGACCGGGAACGTCTCGGACTGAGCCATCGGAGATCACCCCTTCGCAGCCGAAGGCCTTGAGGATTGCCCCGTGGACCTCTCCGATACAGGAACCTTCCCCACCGTCATCCTTCAGTCTTTCGAATACTGCAACCCGCGGACGTGGCAGACGTTCGATTGCACTCCACCAGTCGGTGCGGTCGACAAACCTACCCCCGGTCACCGGCGGGCCCGACGATTTGACCCGGAACGTTGCGGCGTAGCCGAGTATCCGATCGTCCGGGCCGGTGACAGGGCCGAGGCCGGGGCGGGTAAACCCCTCGTTGCGGAGCCGGACATCAAAGCATTCGATGGCATCTGCGATCGTGCAGGTATCGAACCTCCGAATTGCCTCAAGCCGTTCCGGGGTCAGCACCTGCGCTTGGAAGCCGCCACTATCGCGATCCATTTGGCCTCCTCCTCGGTGATGTTTCCAAAGGGCCACCCTAGGTCATGAGTCGAAACCTCAATTTCAAGAAAAGTAGAGAACCACATCGTTCGGCCGGTGTCAACCTGGACTTCCCTGAGCCAACCACCTCGCGAACGGCCGGCGCGGGAATTTCCGCGCCGGTCGTTCGTTGTGAGCGATCGGAGGGCAACCTCCGCCGGGGTGTGAACCTCGGACGGGGCCGCTGACTGGGGGGGAGGCGGCCCCGGTTTCTTTCTGCCGCCCTGCCCAGACCAAACAGCGGAGGAGCAGAGGTGCTGAGGCGCGGAGGAGAAACGAAAAGGGTCAAACGTGAAAGGTCAAAGGGGAAACGGAAGACGGCCTGTGTAGTCCTGCTTTCCGTCTGACGTTTGACCTTTTCCCTTTGACTGCCCCGTCTCCTCCCCTCCGCCCCTCTGCCGTGGTTGAACTTTCGAACCTCTGAACGTGCGAACCTGCGAACGGCTCTTTGCTCCCCTGCTCCCCTGCCCCTCCGCTCCTCTGCCGTTCTTGCCTGCCGCGCTACGATGGACTTCCCGGGAGGCCCTCATGCGAGAACTCGGAGCTTTCATCGCCGGCAAGTCCCGGCAGGCCGGCCAGACGATCACGGTCAGGTCCCCGTACGACGGGCGCGAGGTCGCCCGCATAGCCCGCGCCGATGCCGAACAGCTCCGGGCGGCGCTCGACGCGGCCGCCGCGGCCCGGGCCTCAATGGCGGCGCTTTCGCCACACCAGCGCGCGGGCATCCTCGAGAGTACGGCCGCGGAGGTCGGACGCCGCCGTGACGAGCTGGCCGAGGTCATGGTCGAGGAGGCCGGGAAGCCGATCGCCCTCGCAAAGGTGGAGGCCGACCGTTGCGCCGAGACGTTCGCCGACTCCGCGCTCGTCGCCCGGACCCCTCACGGTGAGCTGCTCGACCTGGAGGGGTTCGCATCCGGGGCGGGCCGCACCGGCCTGCTGCGCCGCTTCCCCGTCGGGGTCGTCGTCGGGATCACGCCGTTCAACTTCCCGCTCAACCTCGTGGCGCACAAGCTCGGGCCGGCCGTGGCGGCCGGCTGCCCGATCGTCCTGAAGCCCGCGTCGCAGACGCCTTCGCCCGCGCTGCTGCTCGCCGAGATCCTGCACCGGGCCGGCGTGCCGCCGGGCGGCGTCAACGTGGTGCCGTGCGGCGGAGCCGAGGGAAGCGCCTTGCTCGACGACACGCGCGTTCGCCTGCTGACGTTCACGGGGTCGGCCGCCGTCGGGTGGGAGCTCAAGCGCAAGGCGTGGGACCGCAAGGTCGCGCTCGAGCTCGGAGGCAACGCGGCGGTGATCGTCGAGCCCGACGCGGGAGACCTCGCAGCCGTCGCCAAGCGGATCACGATCGGGGCGTACGGCTACGCGGGTCAGTCGTGCATCTCGGTCCAGCGCGTGCTCGTCCACGAGACGATCGCAGCGGCCTTCCTGGACGCGTTCGCGGCGGCCACGGCTGGCTTTCCCACCGGCGATCCCGGGAGGCCGGAGACTCTGTGCGGGCCGATGATCACGCCCGGCGACGCCGATCGCATCGAGGCCTGGATCTCCGACGCGGAACGCCGCGGGGCCCGCTGCGTGACGAAGCGGCGCCGCGAGGGCTCGGTCGTGTTCCCCGCGCTGCTCGACCGCGTACCGTCCGATGCCGCACTTTGGTGCGACGAGGCGTTCGCGCCCGTGGCCGCCGTGCGCACCTATCAAGACTTCGGGGAGGCGCTGGCGATCGTCAACGACTCACGCTTCGGTCTCCAGGCCGGGGTCTTCACGCGCGACATCGAGAAGATCCAGCGAGCGTTCGACACCATCGAGGTGGGGGCCGTGATCCAGGGCGACATGCCGTCGTGGCGCAGCGACCCCATGCCGTACGGCGGCGTGAGGCAGTCCGGCGTGGGTCGCGAAGGCCCCCGCTTCGCAGTCGAGGAGATGACCGAGCCGCGTTTGCTCGTCCTGCGAAGGGGCTGACGACCGGGCTCAGGGCGCCGGGCTCCGAAGGACGGTGCTCCGGGGTCCGGAGTCCGAGAACAGCAAGACCAATGAGAGACGGTCGCCCGCACTCCCTTTACCTGGCCACTCCCTGGGTTTGCGCGGGATTGTCGTTCTGGCGATGGGCTGTGGAGCCTGCCGTGCTCTTCTGAGCCGCCGGCTTGGCTGCATCGCAGTCCACCTGGGCCCAGCCGCCGCGTATGTGGGTGCCGCCGCAGTAGTCTTTGCCGGTGCTGCTGGGGTTGTTGAGGTAGGCCAGGATGCTCTCGCAGGTTTCACCCTCGTTTGGCGTTACGATGCATGTCCCCGTGTAGCGCTCGTTGGTGAAGCAGCATGCTTTGGGCTCATCGGCGGCCCGAATCCGCACCACCGCGACAAGCACGCCGAGCACGATGGTCATTGCGATCGCCGCAGCGAAGCGGCTCCTCCCGGCCCTCAGAGCACTCTCCATCTGTCGCCTCCTTTGACCTATTCCCGTTTGCTGTGCTGCCTCCTATGTTAGTCCTTCCATGGTCCGGGGACCGTGGTCAATAGTCCGTAGAGACAGGCTGAGGAGCGGACGAGCGAGACCCGTCCGCAGGTTCGAAGGTTCGCCAAGAATCGGTGAAAGGTCAAACGGAAGAAGTCAAAGAGAAAGCGGGAGTGACACCGGCCGCCCGGCGGGCGGCCGCTACATCTGTCGGCTGTCGGTGTCCCGTCGTCCCTTTGACGTTTCCCCTTTCACGTTTGACCTCGAATGCGTTCATGGAACTCTCGAACCTGCGAACGTGTGAACGTTCGAACAGTCCTCTGCTCTTCCGCTCCTCTGCACCTCTGCCCCTCTGCTGTTGTTAGACGTTCGAACGTGCGAGCCTGACGCCGCAGATGGTCCGGTATCGCCGGCGCACTCGCTGCGAGAGGTCCGACGCCGGCGGTGCCTTTAGCGGAGCCGGCCGGCGAGCATCTGGGCGAGTGTCAAGGCAGCGACGGCCGCGGTCTCGGCCCGTAGGATCCGCGGGCCGAGCGGCAGCCCGACAAACCCTCCAGCCAGGATCACTGCTCGTTCCTCGTCGGTGAAGCCGCCTTCCGGGCCCACGAGCACCGTGGTGCCGCCGGAGTCGGCCTCGAACGGTGCGGGCATCCGGGCGCCTGGATCGGCGACGAACCTGGCGCCGCGCGCGGCCTCGACGAACTCGGCGAGGCCCTGCGGCCCCGCCACCCGAGGCGGCCGGGAGCGGCCGCACTGGGCGACAGCCGCGTCGGCGAGGGGCGCTGCCAGCGCTCGACGCGCGCGTCGTGTCGCCCCCGCTGAACGCGCTCCGTGAGGACCGGAACGATCGCGGTGGCGCCCAATTCGGTCGCCTTCTCCACCGCCCAGTCGAACGACTGGGTGTGGAGGACAGCCAGGCCGAGCACGAGCGGCGCCGGCGGCTCGCCGCGATCGGTCTCGATGCGTCCGACCTCGACGACGCACGCCTTGCCCTCCCAGCGGGCCAGCGTGCCGATCCCAACGGCACCCTCGAGGTCGAGCACCTCGATCGGATCGCCCAGCGCGACGCGGGTTACGCGGGCGTGGTGCGCCGCGTCCGCCGGAACGCGCAGCTCCCCTGGCGCAATCGCCGCTCCGGGCAGCACGAGCCGCGTGACGCTCATTGCACCGCGGGGGGAGCCGCTGTGCGTTCGCGGGGCCCGGTGCCCGGGGCCCGGTGCCCTGCCTCGCACACCAGCCCGACCCATTCCTCGAGCTCGCGGGCCGTGACCACCGTCAACCCGCGGTGGGCGAGCTCCGCCTCGCTTGCGGCACGCTGGTCGGCCATGAGGCCGGAAAGCAGGAGGAGGCCTCCGGGCGCGAGCAGCGCGCGCAGGTCGTCGAGCAACTGGTTGGCCTCGACCGGGATGAGGTTCGCGAGGATCAGGTCGAAAGTGGGCCTGGTGGCCAGCGCCGAGGTGGAGCCGGCGAAGAGCGCCACGGGCAGCCTCTGCGGCTGGACCGCAACGGTCTGGTGCGCGATGCACACGGCGTCGGCGTCGATGTCGAAGCCGACCACCCACCGTGCGCCCAGTGCGCGAGCCGCGAGCGCGAGAATCCCCGAGCCGGTCCCTACATCGAGCACGCGCCGGCCGGCGATCGGTAGGTCCTCGAGCATGAGCATCACCAGCTGCGTGGACTCGTGCGAGCCGCTCCCGAACGCTTGCCTGGGTTCCACGACGAGGTGCACCCGCTCCGGGGGCGGCGGAGTCGGTCTCTGCGGGTGCGGGTCCACCCAGAACAGCGACCCGATCGCCTGCGGTGTCGCGTGGCGCCGGTACTCGGCGAGCCAGTCCTGCTCGGCGAAGTGGCCGGTGCCGAGGTCACGGGCGCCGAGGGCGACGAGTCCTTCGCACACGACGGGGACCGACCCCGCGTGCTGCTCCTCGATGAACACGGTCACCTCGACGTCCGCTCCCGTGCTCTCGACCTGACACCCGAGGACCGGCCAGAGTTCGAGCGCGCCGGCAAGCTGTTCCTCGACGGCGGCCGGCAGCTGGCAGGTTACCGTGAGGTACGAGGCGCTCAACCGCTCCCCTCGATGAGGTCGCGGACCTTCCGGAAGACGCCCGGGCGATCGCCCTCCTCGGCGAGGACGGCCTGAAGGTGCTCTCGCTGCTTCGCCGAGAGTCTGCGCGGCACCGTGACCTTGAGGTGGACGACGAGGTCACCCTTCCCGGATCGGCGCAGCCGCGGCAGTCCCTTGCCCCGCAGGACAACCGTGTCGCCGGGCTGAACGCCCGCGGCGACCTTCAGCTTCTCGGTGCCGTCCAACGTGGGCACCTCGAGCTCCGCCCCGAGCGCCGCCACGAACGCCGAGATCTCCTGCTCCAGATGGAGGTCGGCGCCGTCGCGGACGAACAACTCGTGGGACTCGACCCGCACGACCACGTAGAGGTCGCCGGGCGGGCCGCCTCGCACCCCAGCCTCGCCCTCTCCGACCAGGCGCAGGCGCGTGCCGTCCTCGATCCCGGCCGGGACAGAAACCTTCAGCTGGCGCTTACGCGCGACTCTCCCTGCCCCGTCGCACGACGGGCACGGGTTGGAGATGATCTGGCCGCTGCCACCGCACTGCGGGCACGGGCGGACCATCGTGAAGAAACCCTGGCTCACGCGCACCTGGCCGCGCCCGCCGCACCCCTTGCACGTTTCGGGCTTCGAACCCGCAGCAAGACCGGAGCCGCCGCACTTCTCGCAGTTCTCCTCGCGCGCGACGGACAGCTGCCGCTCCGCCCCGCCCGCCATCTCGGTGAAGGACACCACGACCGTCGTACGGAGGTCCGACCCGCGCCCCGGCCCCGACCTTCTCCGGCCGCCGCCGAAGATCCCCTCGAACCCGAAGAAGTTGCCGAGGACGTCCGCGAAGTCGCCGAAGATCGATGCGTCGAACCCCGAGAACGGCTGCCCTCCCAGGCCGGCCTCGCCGAAGCGGTCGTAGTTCGCGCGCTTGTCGGCGTCGGACAGGACGGCGTAGGCCTCCGCCGCCTCCTTGAAGCTCTCCTCCGCATCCTTGTCCCCCGGGTTGCGGTCGGGGTGGAACTTGACCGCGAGTCGCCGATACGCCGCCTTGATCTCCTCGCGCGACGCGTTGCGGTTTACCCCGAGGACTTCGTAGTAGTCGCGCTTGCTCACGTGTTTGGGCCGCCGCTGTCGCCGGGTTCGCCGCCCATCCCCGAAAGGAGGCGCGTGGGGTCGGTCAGCATGACCTCGGTGAGGTGGCGCGCCACGACCTGGACTGCGTCGACAGCCCCCTGAAGCACGGTCGCATCCTCGGAGTCCAGGACCCGGCGGCCATGCTCGAGCGCACCCTTCACCTTCTCGCTGATGGAAGCGTCGAGCATTGACCTGAACTCCTTGAACACGCGCTCGTTGGTGTACAGAAGCCCTTCGAGCTTGTTGCGAAGCAGGCGGAGCTCCCTGCGGCGGATATCCTCTTTGCGCATGCGGTCCGCCTCGGCGATCATCCGGTCGATCTCTTCCTTGGTTAGACCCCCTGCCGGGTTGACCTGGATCGACTGCTCGCGCCCGGTGGCGAGGTCCCGCGCCGTGGCCTGCACGATGCCGTTGGAGTCGATCGCGAAGGTGACCTCGATTTGCGGCACCCCGCGCGGCGCGGGGGGGATGCCGACCAATTCGAACCGCCCGAGCGCCTTGTTCTCGGCAGCAATCTCGCGCTCGCCCTGCAGCACCTGGATCTCCACCGAGTGCTGGTTGTCGGTGACCGTGGTGAAGATCTGGGACTTCCGCGTCGGGATCGTGGAGTTGCGCTCGATCAGCTTGGTGAACAGCCCGCCGCGCGTTTCGATACCGAGCGACAGCGGCGTCACGTCGAGCAGCACCAGGTCCTTGATCTCGCCGAGAACGATTCCGCCCTGAATGGCGGCCCCGACGGCGACGACCTCGTCGGGGTTGATCTCCCGGTTGGGGGCGCGGCCGAAGAACTCCGCGACGGTCCGGGCCACGAGCGGCATGCGGGTCTGCCCGCCGGTGAGGATCACCTGCTGGACCTGGGCCGGCTTGAGCCCCGCGGCCTCGAGGGCGTTCCGGCACGGCTCGAGCGTCGACCGGACGAGGTCCGCCACCAGGCTCTCGAGCTGCTCGCGCGTGAGGGCGTAATTGAGGTGCAGCGCCTGCGTGCCGTCGGTCGCGATGAACGGCAGGGAGATGTTGGCGATCATCGCGGTGGAGAGCTCGCACTTGGCCGCCTCCGAGCCCTCCTTGAGACGCTGCATCGCCATGCAGTCGCCCCTCAAATCCACCTTGGTCTCCTTGTAGAAGTTGTCGAGGAGGAACTCGATGATGCGGGCGTCGAAGTCCTCGCCGCCCAGGAAAGTGTCGCCGGCGGTGGACTTCACCTCGTACAGGCCGTCGCCGATCTCGAGGATCGAGATATCGAAGGTGCCTCCGCCCAGGTCGAAGACCGCGATCGTCTCGTTGCCGCCGCGGCCGAACCCGTACGCGAGCGACGAGGCCGTAGGTTCGTTGATGATGCGGAGCACCTCGAGGCCGGCCAGCGTGCCGGAGTCCTTCGTGGCCTGACGCTGGGAGTCGTCGAAATAGGCGGGCACGGTGATGATCGCCTGCGTCACCTCCTCGCCCAGCGAGGCCTCGCAGAACTCCTTGATCTCGCGCAAGATGAACGAGGAGATCTCCTGTGGGGAGTGCATCTTGTCGCCGATCTGCACGTACGCGTCGCCGTTCGGCGCCTCGACGATCGTGTACGGCACGATGGCGCGCGCCCTTTCGACCTCGGACGTATGAAATTTGCGCCCGATGAGCCGTTTCACGGCGTAAACCGTGTTGCGGGGGTTGGTGAGCGCCTGCCTTCGGGCGATCTGCCCGACGAGGAGCTCCCCGTCGGCAGCGCGACCGACCACCGATGGCGTCGTTCGGGCACCCTCGCGGTTCGGGACAACGACCGGCCGAGCGCCCTCGACCACCGCGGCGCACGAGTTGGTGGTCCCCAGGTCAATTCCGATTATCTTGCCCATTGGCTTCCTCAGAATCCGGCTCTTGCACGCGCTGCGCCGCAATAGGGGGCACGGCAACGATCACGAGCGCCGGGCGAATCAGGCGCTCGCCGAGGACGTAGCCTTTCTGGAGAACCTGCACGACCGTCGGCTCGAGGACGCCCGGAACCTCGTTGCGGGAGATGGCCTCGTGGTGCGTGGGGTCGAACGGCTTGCCGATCGGATCGACTTCGGAGAGACCGTGACGCGCGAGCACGTCCTTGAACTGGCGCAGCACCAGCTCGACGCCCTCGCGCAACCCGCTGCTGTCGCCGCCGGGGACCGCCAGCGCGCGCTCGAGGTTGTCGACAACGGGCAGGCAGTCCCGCATGAGCTCGGCCTTCGCGTAGCGCCGGAACTCGCCCATTTCGCGCTCCTGGCGCTTGCGGTAGTTGTCGAAGTCGGCGAGCTTCCGCAGGTAGAGTTCCTTGAAGCGGGCGATCTCCTGCTGAAGGGTGGCCATTTCCTCCTGGAAAGCGTCGTCCCCCACTCCCGGACCATCCCCGGCGTCCGACGGGGCCAAGCCCTTTTCTTCAGCGGGAGCCTCGGCGGGCTCCTCGAGCTTCAGGCGCCGTTCCTCCTCGGTCATTCAACTCCTCCCGGCTCCGCTCCGGTCCCAGTAAGATAATTTCCAATATAGTCCACGATCGGGATGATCCTCGGATAATCCATCCGTTTGAGGCCGACGACGCCTATCAGGCCGTCCTCGCCGCTGCTGCGGTGGAACGAGGTCACGATGAGGCCGAGATCGTCGCCGCCGACCCGCGAGAACTCGGACCCGAAGAGCACCCGTGGCCCGGAATAGGCGAGGTATCCGTTGAGCAGAGAGAGCAGCAGCGCTTTGTCCGCAAAAGCCGCCAGCAGCCTCCGCACGGCTTGCAGCTGGCCGGGGCCCGCGCGCTCGAGCAGACGATCCGCGCCGTTGAAGAACACTTCGCCCACGGGCGTCCCCTCGACCGCCACCGCGGGCTTTCCCAGAGCCACGACCCCCGAAAGCAGCTCGTCCGCCTGCGCCCGCTCCTCGGCCATCATGGCGAGCAGCCGCTCGCTGATCTCCTTCAAGGTGAGGCCAGAGAACGACTGCGTGCAGTAGTTCGAGATGCGTTCCAGCTCGGCGGGCGCGAAGTCGCGCTCCGTGCCGAGCAGCCGGGAGTCGACCAGCCCACCGGCCGTCACGACGACGGCCAGCACGCGCTGGGGCGCCACCCGGACGAAGTGGATCGACTGCAGAGTGGCCTGTTGAGACGCGGGCGCCATCGCCATCCCGACCTCGGCGGTGACATCGGCGAGCACCCGGCTGGCCTGCGCCAGCACTTCCTCGAGCGAGCCTGTGGGCGAGAGCATTGCCCGAAGACGCCGCCCGTCCTTGTGGGATAGCGCAGCGCCCTGCAACAGCTTGTCGATGTAGAGGCGAAAGCCCAGATCCGACGGGATCCGGCCTGCCGAGGTGTGGGGCTGAAGGAGAAAACCCTTGTCCTCCAAGTCCGCCATCGCGCCGCGCAGCGACGCAGAGGCCAGCCCGGTGCGGGAAACCCGCGCCAGGACGCCCGAAGCGACGGGCTCACCGCTCGCGAGATACAACTCGACGATCTCGCAAAGGATCTCCCGTTCCCGGTCCGTAATGACGTCCCTCATCGCCCCGTTTCCGACCCCGGTTCACCAGCCCGCGGGTAGCCATACTGTACCATGACTACATGCTTTCTCAATGGTTTCTCGTGGGTGCAGGGCGGTGCGGCCTGCAACTGGCGCGGGCCATGGCGGCGGCAGGCGTGCGGGTGGTCGGGATCGAGGTGCGCTCTCGCGCGGCCGGTGCCCGCGTCCGCCGGGTGTGCCCAGGAATCCCGGTGTTCGGTCCGGACGCTGCGCTGCCGCCCGCAGACGCGATCCTCGTTGCGGTCCCGGACCGTGCACTCGCCGCATGCGCTTGGGCCCTCGCGCCCCGCCTGGACCCGGCGACGAAGGTCGTTCTGCACACATCCGGGCTCTCTCCGGCCAGCATTCTGGATCCCCTGTCCCGAGGGACGCTTCGGGTCGGCTCGATCCACCCGCTGATGAGCTTTCCGTCCGCGACCGGTCCGGCAGTCGAGCTGGGCGGCGCCGTGGCGGCCATCGAGGGCCATCCCGTTGCCGTGCGCGAAGCGCGCAGCCTGGCCCGCGCGCTCGCGATGCGGCCCGTGCACATCGCGCCGGAAGCCAAGGCGCGCTATCACGCGGCCGCGGCGATGGCCGCCAACCTGACCCACGTCCTCGTCGCGACCTCGAGAGACCTCCTCCTCGAAGCGGGATTCTCGGAGCGGGGCGCTGCCGAGGCGCTCCGGCCTCTCGTCCGCGGCGCCGTCGAGGCCGCAGCTGGCGCTCACGGGATGGAAAAGCTGACCGGCCCCATCGCGAGAGGCGATGCCCAGGCGGTGCGAGCTCACCTGGCGGCCCTCCCCGACGATGCGGCGGCCGCCTATAGGGCGGTCGGCAGACTCGCGTTGATCGCTCTCACCTCACAACATCTGCTAAGGAAGTCGCAGATTCGGGAGATTCAGCGAGCGTTGACCGTCATACCCTAGTGTGCTAGCTTCGGTCCGCTGGCGTAGTTCTGGGGGCGTGCAGCAATGGTGTTTTTCAACTGGGCCACGATGCAGATGGCGGCCAAGATCGTGTATTACGGTCCTGGTCTGTGCGGGAAGACTACAAACCTCTCGTACATCTACGCCAAGACAGCCCCCGGGTCGCGCGGCGAGATGGTTTCGCTGGAGACAGAAACGGACCGAACGCTTTTTTTTGATCTCCTTCCCCTCGAAGTGGGAAAGGTAGGCGGTTTCAGGACCCGGCTCCAGCTGTACACCGTGCCCGGCCAGGTCTTCTACAACACCACCCGCAAGCTCGTGCTCAAGGGCGTCGATGGGATGGTGTTCGTGGCGGACTCTCAGCGCCCGATGGCCGAAGCCAACATCGAGAGCCTCCAGAACCTCGAGGAGAACCTCCTCGAGCTCGGTCTCTCCCTCGAAAACGTCCCCCTGGTCATGCAGTACAACAAGCGGGACCTCAAGAACATCCTGACGGTGGACGAGCTCAGCGACCGAATCAACCCGGAAGGCTGTTGGGACTGTTTCGAGTCGGTGGCCGTCGACGGAACCGGAGTGTTCGAGACCCTCAAGGCGATCACGAAGCTCACACTTCGGTCGCTCCGGCGCCGGATGGTCAACCCGGAGGCCGTTGCGGCGGCGGCACCGCCGCCCACGCCGCCGAACGGTGAGGCCGGGGCAGGGCGGGCGCACATCGCGTTCAGCCCGGCCGCGCTCGCCGCCGCGGCCGCCGAAGGGCTGGGGACACCCGCGTCGGCGCCGGCCACGCGCGCCCCCGAGGCACCCATCGAACCGCCGCCGGAGCCTGTGCACGAGTCCGCTCCGCCCCCACCCACGGTGCCGGCGCCCGAGCCGGTTTTGTTCGCTTCGGCCCCCGTCCCCGAGCCTCCGCCCGTGAGCCCGGATGCGACCACCGTCGAGCTCCCCGCTGCCGAGGAGGCCGAGGAGACCCCGGTGGAATTCGCCACTTCGGCCGAGCCGGAGCCGGAGAAGGTGGTTGAAACCGAGATCCGGCACGTCAAGGTCTCGTCCTCCCTCGATATCCTTGCCGAGCTCGAAACCCTGCGAAAGTCGAGTACGTTCCAGCCAGAACCGAGGCCAGGCCGACAGAGCGCTCCGTCTCTGGACCTCGACGCCCTCCTCCAGGGCTCCGTCAACTCCAGGCGGGAGGTCAAGCGCCGCGTCGAGGAGAAGGTCGGCACCGCCCTCGGCCTTGCCCGCCGCTGCCTGGTGAACATCCAACTGGTCGACGACGACGGCAAGACCCTGACGGACGTCGCCCCGGTGGAGGTCGAGCTCAAGCGCGGGGAGCGCGTGCGCCACCTGGCCCTCACGCTCGTCGTCAACCTCAAGGGCGAATGACGCGGCTCACTCTTACGGTCGGGATGGTGGCGGCGATGCTCGTGGCGTGCCGTACCGGCGCGCCCCCGCAGCCCAAAGCCCTCCCTCCGCGCGCCGAAGCCGGCGCCCAGACGACCACTCATCTCGCCACGGCGACCCCTGACCCGCACGACGAGGTCGAGGCGCTGCTCACCGCTGCTCAGGACGCCGTGACCCAGGGCGACACCTCCTCCTTCCACGACTGCGAGGCGGCGGTCTTCCAGATCCTCGATCGGGCGCCGGAGCTGGGAGTCGGCGCAGGCGACTGCCCCACCTACCGGGACGATGTGGTGGATGAGCTCGTGCGGCTTGCGGATCAGGCTGAGGAAGACGAGGAAGGAACGGAGGAACCGCCGCCGGAGCCGCAGCCGGTGCCGCAGGAGCACGTCGCCGAACTGCGGGAGAAGGCCAGCCTCGAGAAATACGACCTTCCGGTTCTGGTCAACGGCGAGGTAACGTCGCTCATCGACTTCTACACGGGACGGTACCGGGAGCGCCTCATTGCCGCCCTCGAGCGAGCGTCCCGCTACCTGCCGTTCATTCGCACCGAGCTCAAGCAGGCGAACCTTCCCCAGGACCTGGCGTGGCTCCCGCTGGTCGAGAGCGCTTTCAATCCCCACGCCCGCTCACGCGCCAAAGCCCAGGGGTTGTGGCAATTCATGGCGGGCACGGCTCGTCTGTATGACCTCCGAAGCGACTCCCTGGTTGACGAGCGCAACGACCCCTTCCTCGCCACCCACGCGGCGGTCCGCCACCTTTCCGACCTGCACGGAATGTTCGGCTCCTGGGAGCTCGCGCTCGCGGCCTACAACTGCGGCGCCGGCAACATTCAGCGTGCGCTGCGCCGCTCGAAGGGAAACACGGATTTCTGGACGTTGCGTCGCTACCTTCGGCGCGAGACCAGGAACTACGTCCCTGCCCTTTGGGCGGTCGTGGTCGTCACCAAGGATCCGGCCGCCTATGGGCTGCCTCAATTCGAGGAAAAGCCGGTGTGCCTCGCCCGTGTGCCTGTCAAAGGCGCCCTCGATCTCGAGGTGCTGGCCGAACGCGCCGGTTTCGACACCGAGGAGTTGGCGAGCCTGAACCCCGCCCTCACGCGCCGCCTCACGCCGGCCAACGCCAGCTATCAACTCGCCGTCCCCTGCGGGCGCGAGCCCCACGTCGCCGAGGTGATCGCCGCGATCCCCCGGTCCGAACGGGTGCGGCAGTTCCTCCATGTCGTCAAGAAAGGCGACACGCCAGGGACGATCGCGCGCAGGTACGGATCGACCGCGGACGCGATCCTCGCGGCCAACGGGATCAAGAACGCGCGCTCTCTCAGGATCGGGCAGACACTGATCGTCCCGCGCGGCCCCGCCCAGCTGTCGGAGCATCGCAAAGCGGCCGCTGTGTCTCCCTCACCAAGGGACCCTGCGTCGGCACAAGAGAAATACGTGGTTCGCCAGGGCGACACCCTGTTCAAGATTGCCCGACGGTTTGGCACGTCCACCGAGGAGATCCAGAAGCGGAACAACCTGCCGGATACGACAATCCGGCCCGGCGACGTTCTCGTCCTCTCCCGCTGACGGAACGACGCCGGAGTCAAAGCAGCCGACAGGCCTCCCCCACCCGCCCTCCCAGCTGACAGCTCTAAGCTCACAGTTCACAGTTGACAGTTGACAGTTGACAGTCAGAAGCCAACAGCCAACAGCGTCCCTCCCAGGCGTGGCCCTTCTTGGGTGGGATGGGGAGCTGTGAGCTGTCGGCCGGTGAGTGGGCGGGGGAGAGCTATGGGCTGTCGTCAAGGGGGAGCTGTGAGCTGGGAGGGTGGGTGGGGGAGAACTGTCAACTGTCAACTGTCAGCTGTTGGCTGTTGGCTGTCAGCTTCGCAGGGCGCGGATGAGCATCCACCCCCCGGCGACGACGAGGAGCGCGGGCCACCACGTGCGCACCGCCACCATGACCTCGGGAGGGATCAGGGCGAAGTGCCGGTAGTAGCGGGCACCCCCAACGGCCAACAGGACGACTCCCGGCACCAGAGGCCACCAGTGGCTGCGGAGCTTGAGCAGGAGCGCGAGGAGCCAGATCCCGATGAAGCCCGCGCCGAGGCCGAGCAGGATCCAGGCCCCATTCGACAGCCCTCCGACGCCGCGGTCGCCCAGCAGCATGCCGGACCCGAGGCCGAGAAGAATCATCCCGCCCACCAGCGCGCCGTACGACGACCCCACGATCGCGAGGAGCGCCAGCCCGACCCCGAGCCCGAGGAGCCACGCGGGCGCCGTGTCCATTAGCGCGAAGCGGGTCACCATCAGCACCCCACCTACGACGACGAGCATGACTCCGAACCCCAGGTTCGACCGACGCGCACGGGCCATGGGTCCTCCCTTTCAGGCCGACCGCCCACCCGCTGCCCCTGGGGGTTGACGTCGGCCCGACCTCCGTCTGAACCGCACCGAGAGCTTAGCAAACCGGCTCGCGCGGCGCCGCGTGGGAGACCGCGGTCAGTGATCCGAGGGGACGGGCAGAGGAGCAGAGGGGCTGAGGAGCAGAGGAGCGACGAGGGCGAAGAGGGGAGAAGGTAGAGGGTAGACGGTAGAGGGAAGACAAGGCGCAGGCCTTGTCGTGGGTCTTTCCTCTCCCGTCTTCCCTCTTCCCTTTCCGAGTCGACCAAGGGCAGGGCCTCGAATTACGGCGTGTAGCCGCGCCGCCGCCGTTGGGCCTATCGCAAGGCGCGGGAACGGCCCGCACCGGAGTGTAGCCGGAGGCTACATGAGGATGCGAGGCCGCGATCCGCAACGCAGCGAGAGGTCCGACGCCGGCGGCGCCCGGACTGGGGTCCCAGCTCAGAAGAGGCGGAGGAACCTCACCAGGAGCAACCCCAGCAACGCGATGAGGTAGAACCTCAGGAAGAACAAGGCCGCCTTGACCATGGGAGTCATCTGGACGCGGGGCATGGCAGTCGCCTACTCCTTCCGGGTTGTCGTGCCCGCCATGATCTCGTTGTAGCGGATCACGCCGAGCATGCGGTCCTGGGCATCGACGATGGGGATCATCCTGTAGTGGTACTTGGCGAAAAGCTCGGCGAGGTCGTCCTGGAGATCTCCCTCCTCCGCCGACACCACCGGGAAGGTCATGATCTCCGACACCAGTGCATCATCGGCGGCGAGCACGAGCTCCCGCAGGTCCACGATCCCCACCAGGGTCCTGCCGTCGCTGTTGACAACGTAGACGTAGGAGATGGTGTCCGGATCCCTCCCCGAGCGCCGGATCTGCTCGAGCAGGGGGCCGACCTTCATGTCCGGAGGGACGGAGACGAACTCGGAGGACATCAACGCACCTGCCGTCGCCTCGCGTTGGGAGAGAACCGCTCTGATCTTGGCTGCGTCTTCAGCGGAGAGCAACTCCATCAGCTCGGTCACGTCGTCGTGCGGCAGCACCGAAAACAGATTCGCCAGTTGCGGGATGCTCATCTCCGACAGGATCATCCGCGCGCGCTCCTTGCGCAGATCGGCGATGAGCTGGCGCTGGGCGCGCGGCTCGGCCTCGAGCAGCGTCTCGGCGGCCTTTTCCGAATCCAACGCGGAGAACAGGGCCTGCTGCTCCTCGCCCTGAAGCTCTTCGAGGGCATCCGCCAGGTCCTCGCTGGGCAGCTCGAGCATCTGTTTCCTCGTCACCGAGAGCGAGACCTTGTCGGTGGCGACGGCGTCCTCCACCGAGAGCGGCTGTACGTACTTCCAGGAGATGAACTCGTCCTTGATCAGCCGGAGCCCTCCGAGGCCCCAGCGACGCAGGATGCCGTTGAAAGAGGTGTCCACGTGGACGAGCAGCAGCCGGCCCTTCGCTTCGAGCAGGTGGACGTCGTTGACCACCTCGGTTCGCCGCCCGTCCGTGTCGAGGACGGTACGCCCCATGAGGTGCGCGTCCACGAGCATCCAGCCGGGCTGGTCCACGAACGGCGGGTAGACCTCGCCGGAATCGGGCGGCTTTACGAAGATCGCGTCATCTTCGATCTTGACGACCCTGTCCCACGGGACGAACTGGGTCGGCTTCCCCCAGCCAAACTCCAGGTAGAGACCGACTGCCTCAGGGTATGGCTCCTTGAGCGCGAAAACGAGATCCGAGAGCCTGCCGATCCGGTCCTTGATCTTGCCCGCGCACACCGGGCGCCTGAGCAGCTTGGAAAAGTACAGGAAGCGGAAGCTCCCGAGCCCGGGCGGCAGGTCGGGAACCCTTGGCGCTTGAATGGGGGGTGCTCCCATCTTCTCCTCCTATTGACTCGCGCCCAACCAGCTGGGGAACAGTGTGCTGATTGCGAACAGCGTGGACATCACGGTTACGAAGGCCACGATGCTCCAGTTCGCGATGTTCTCCCATCGGGTGTTGACGTACTTACCGACGAACGCCGGGTCGTTCAGGATCAGGATCAGGAAGACCAGCGCCGATGGGAGCAGCGTCACGGCAACGACCTGCACGAACATCGTGATCGCGATCAGAGGCGCGCCCGGGATCAGCACGATCGCCCCGGCGCCCAGCAGCATGGTCAGGTGCACCGCATAGAACCACGGTGCTTCCTTGACGCTCTTGTTGAGCGAGTGCGCCCACCCGAACACCTCGCCTACCGCCCACGAGGTGGAGAGCGAAATGCACAGCGCCCCGAGGAACCCCGCGTCGAACAGCCCGATCGCGAACAGTTTCCTTGCGATCGCGCCGTACCCGCCGAGCAGGGGCACGAGACCCTCCGCCGTCTGCGCGGCGTCCTCGATGGCGATCGGGGGGTGGTGATAGAAGAAGGCGGCGCCGGTCGTGATGATGATGAAGCCGGCCACCAGGCAGGTGACCAACGATCCGACGAGCGTGTCGATCTTGCCGTACTTGACGTCGTGCAGGTCGAGGCCCTTGTCCACGACCGAGCTCTGCTGGAAGAAGATCTGCCAGGGCGTGATGGTGGTCCCGATGTTGGCGAGGATGATGAACAGCAACTCCCCCGTGAACCCTCCCGGGAACGAAGGGATCAGCAGACCGTGAAAGACGCCGCCCCAGCCCGGCACCGTGGGCGACCTCATCGCCCAGAACGCCGCCGGCACGTACACCAGGTTGAACGCACAGAAGAACAAGGTGATCTTCTCGAACGTCCAGTACTGGCCGGTCATGGAGACGGCTACCAGGATCGCGGTGACGGCAAGGTACGTGATCCAGGGGGGCACGCCCATCAGGTTCATCGCCGCGGTCATTCCGATGTACTCCGTGATGAGCGTGAGGAAGTTGACGACTGCGAGGTCCGCCAGGGAGAACCATCCCCAGAACTTCCCGAACCCTTCGAAGATCGCCTCGGCGTGGCCGCGCTTTGTGACGGCGCCGAGCCGGACCGTCATCTCCTGGATGTAGTACGCCATCGGAACCAGAGGAAAGAGAATCCAGAGCAGCGAGAAGCCGTACTTCGACCCGGTTACCGCGTAGGTCGAGATCCCGCCCGCGTCGTTGTCGGCCACCATGGTGATGAGGCCCGGCCCGAGGACGGCGAAGAAGATCAGCAGCCGGCGGCGGAACCGGTTGGCGACGTGGAAGCTCTTGGAGAGCCAGTACACGCGAGGCTCCCCTCAGCCCGTCCGGCCCGACGCGAGGCGGCCGCAACCGGCACCGTCCGGCCGGGGAAAATCAGCATTCTGGTTTGCGAACCGGTGATGCATGGCACGACTCCGTTTCCCCGTGAGGGGCCAGGGGCCGGAGGCGCGCGGCGGGAGTCTCAGATCCCGGGTGCGTGCGTGTCGGCCGGTCGGCAGACCCCTCGGCAGTGATCGCTCTCCCGACTTGGCGGTTCCATCTGTCCTTTCCTCTCCTGTCCGCGCGCGGCACGCCATGGCGCCTCGCCGGGGCAGGAAAAACAAAGCGATTGGTTCTTGTAGACCAGGTTCGTACCGGTTGTCAACGGCCCGCGCCGGCCCGGCGAACCCGTTCGGCGGGCCGGGCGAAGACGTATCTTTCCAAGCCCGCTCCAGACTCCCTTTTGCGCTAGAATTTACCGACAAATGTCCCTCCCCCGCATCATCGTGACCGGTGCCTCCGGCTTCGTCGGTCGCCACCTCCTCGAGGAGATCAAGGAGAGCTTCCACGTGTTCGGGATCGGGCGCCGCTCGCAGCGCGAGTGCGGCGCTCCCGTTCACCCCAACATCGTGTGGTCGCAGACCGACATCGGCGATAGGGAGTCTCTCGGACGCGTGATCGCGGACATCAAGGCCGGGGGAGGCGCCGAGGTCCTCCTTCACATGGCGGCGCACTACGACTTCACGGGCGAGGAGCACCCCGAGTACTGGCGCACCAACGTCGAGGGTCTTCGCAACGTGCTCGAGCTGTCCAGGGGACTGCGCCTGCGGCGCTTCGTGTTCGCGAGCTCCGTCGCGGCCTGCCAGTTCCCTCCTCCAGGCGGGGCTCTCAACGAGAAGAGCGTCCCTGACGGCGATCACATCTACGCGCGCACCAAACGCATCGGCGAGGAGATGGTACGGGAGTACTCGGCTTTCTTCCCGACCTGCATCGTGCGCTTCGCTGCGCTTTTCTCCGACTGGTGCGAGTACGCCCCGTTCTTCATGTTCCTGGAGACCTGGCTGTCGAACCAGTGGAACCGCCGCATCCTCGGCGGACGCGGCGAGTCGGCGATTCCGTACCTGCACGTGCGCGACGTCGTCTCGTTCCTCCAGAAAGTGCTCCTCCACAGAGACCTCCCCGAGTCCAACGAGGTGCTGATCGCCAGCCCGGACGGAGCGACGTCGCACCTCGATCTGTTCGAGGCCGCGAACCTCATCCAGGCAGGCCGGAGGCCGAGACCGATCCTGATGCCGAAGCTGATCGCGGCCCCGGGGATCTGGGCACGGTATCTGCTGGGAGGAATGCTGGGCGAACGACCGTTCGAGCGACCCTGGATGGCCCCCTACATCGACCTCAAGATGACCGTCGACGGGTCGCACACCCGCAAGCGCCTGGGATGGTCGCCGCGGCCCCGCCTTGCGGTCCTGCGGCGGATGCCGTTCCTGCTCGAGAACCGGAAGACCGACCCGCTGGAGTGGAACCGCCGCAACCGGGCCGCCATGAAGGTCGTCGATCTCAGGGTCAACCTGCGCATCCACCACCTGCTCGAGGCGCACGAAGAAGAGATCCGGACCGCCCTCACCGAGCGGCTGGTGTCGCCGCGCGGGAGAATCCGTCTTGCACACTACGAGCAGATCCCCAGGCACGAACACGACTGGCACCACAGGCTGGTACTGCGCAGCTTGATGAACTCGATCCGCACGCGCGAGAAGGCCGTTTTCATGTCGTACTGCCACGACCTCGCGGAGCGGAGGGCGCTCCAGGGTTTCACCCTCGACGAGGTCTGCTATGCCCTGACGACGTTGAACTTGCTTTGCCTGCGCGCCCTCGCGGCGGACAAGGACGCGCCCGACCTCGAGCAGCTGTACGACCACATCACCGCCACGATTCAGTTCGGGATCGACGAGATCCAGGACGTGTACGAGCGGTTGGGGGGTGACGTCTCGCCGCCCCCCAGCCCGGCTCCGGAAGATCTCCTCTGGTCCTTCAGCACGAGGAGACGTTCGCGGTCGGCAGCGGTTCTTCCGCCCGACTGACCAAAGCGCGCGCCGCAAGGACGGACGCTCCCATCAGCCCGTCCGCGACCCCGGCGAACGTCACAAACCACGGCACTGTCGCCAGCACCGAGGCGCCGACCAGGAAGACCGCGGCGCACGCTTTCGCCGTGAGCAGGAGCACGACGCCGCGCGATCGACTGAACTCGACGAGGTAGCCGGTTCCGACCACGAGGTGGAAAACGCCTGCCTGGCGGGGGAAGAACAGCGGCGGGATTACGTCCCAGCCCCCGAACCGCAGCGCCCACCCGGGCACCGCCAGCAAAGCCACGCCGATCGCGAACGTGTGCGCCGCGATCAGGACAACGAGCCACCGTTCGAGCCGTCGGGCCGACTCCGCCTTGAGCCTCATCGGCCGCCCCAATCCCCGCCCCGATCGGCGTCCGTCGCCACGGCTGCTCTCACGTTCGCTCCCACCACGGGTCGAGCGGCAGAGCCACCGCGCGAGCCCGGGCCGGCACGCCGAGGCGGTCGAGCTCCCGGACCACCTCCGCAACGGCTGCCTGCACCGCGGATTGCACGGCGGGCGAGAGCCCCACGCTCGTCCGTACCTCCCCAGGGATCACGCCGACGAGAAGGACCTCGCGCGGGCCGTTGCCGGCGAACTCCGCGGTGAGAAGCGCTTCCTTGAGGCCGGGGTCGTGGGGGGACAGTCGCAACTGCGGGGGTGTGCGGAGGATCTCGTCGCGCCGGTAGAGACGGAGCTCTCCCGGCGAACCGGCCGACGTCACCGTGTCCACGATGACCAGGGCGTCCAGACCGGTGAAGTACGGAATGAGGTCGAGCCCCGGCGTGCCGAGGTCGGACACCGTGATCTGTTCGGGGAACTCGTACGCCGCCTCGAGCGCCTGAATCACCATCGGACCGAGCGCGTCGTCCCCCATGAGCACGTTGCCGAGCCCAACCACCGAAACCCGACGCGCGCCCGTTGCATCCGGCGGAACCCCTTCGTCGCTCGGTCGTCGGCTCATCATTTCTTCTCCGGGAGATTCATCCTCACATTGTACGGGCGGGAGCGCCGCTCCCGCCCGCCGTCTCCCCCCTAGAATTGCACGCCTCCGGAAACCGGCCGGGAGGCCCGGTCCCCGGTGCTCACGCCAGGGTCTTCACTCTCGACAGCTCGTTGCCCTCGACGTCCACCGTGTGGATCGCGCACGCCAGGCACGGGTCGAAGGAGTGGATCGTTCTGAGGACTTCCAGGGGCTTGTCGGTGTCCGCCACCGGATTGCCGACCAGCGACGCCTCGTACGGCCCTTTCTGCCCCTTTTGGTCGCGCGGCCCCGCGTTCCACGTCGAGGGGACGACGGCCTGGTAGTTGGCGATCTTGCCGTCGCGGATCACCACCCAGTGCGAGAGCACGCCGCGCGGCGCCTCGTGGAACCCGAAGCCGCGCTGCTCGCCCGCCGGGAAGGTGAACGGGGTGAATATCGTGTGGTCGCCCTTGCCGATGTTGGCGGCCAACAGCCCCCAGTGCTTGAGCGCCAGCTCCGAGAACGTCGCGCAGCGGATCGCGCGCGCCGCGTGGCGGCCGAGTGTGGAGTGCAGCACGCCGGGCCCGAGCTTTGCCTTGGCGATCGCGCCGGCCGTTGTCAGGACCTGGTCGGCGTACTTCTTGATGATCGGATGCCCCGCGGCGTACCCGACGAGCACCTGCGAGAGCGGGCCAACCTGCATCGGCTTGCCGGCGAAGCGCGGCGCCTTGACCCACGAGTACTTCTTCTCGGCGTCGAAGTCGGTGTACTTCGGCACCGTGTCCTCGTCCCACGGGTGCTTGTCCCAGTCGCCGTCGTACCACGCGTGCGCGATCGACTCCGTCACGTTGTCGCGGAAGTAGGCATCCTGGAAGTTGTTGATGACCTTGAGGGTGCTCAGGTCGCCGCCCATGATCGTGCCGCCCGGGAGGTCGAACTGCGTCCCCTTGGTGTCGAGCGGCATGTCCGGCACGGCGAGGTAATTGGTCACCCCGGCGCCGTAGCCGAGCCATGGGGCGTACATCGCGCCGATCGCCGCGACATCGGGCAGGTAGACCTGCTGGATGAAGCCCGCGACCTCGTCCAGGATGTCCTTGATCATGTACAGCTTCTCCATGTTCAAGGCGGCCTGGTTGTCGAGGTTGATCGCGTTTGCCACGCCTCCGACCGCCAGGTTCTGGATGTTCGGGGTCTTGCTGCCGAGGATCGCCACGACCTTGTTGGCCTTCTGCTGGTACTCGAGCGCCTGCAGGTAGTGCGCGACCGCCAGCAGGTTCACCTCCGGCGTCAGCTTCATCGCCGGGTGGCCCCAGTAGCCGTTGGTGAAGATGCCGAGCTGCCCGCCGGCGACGAAGCTCCTGAGCTTCGCCTGGACGGCCTCCATCTCGCGCCTCGAGTTGCGCGGCCAGGGGGAGAGGCTCTCGGCGAGCGCCGAGGTCTTGGCGGGGTCGGCCTTGAGCGCCGACACCACGTCCACCCAATCGAGCGCCGACAGGTGGTAAAAGTGCACGATGTGGTCGTGCATCGCGTGCGCGGCGATGATCACGTTGCGGATGTACTGCGCGTTGATCGGGATCTCGATGCCGAGCGCGTTCTCGACGGCGCGGACCGAGGCGATCGCGTGCACCGTCGTGCACACGCCGCAGAACCGCTGGGTGAAGATCCACGCGTCGCGCGGGTCGCGGCCCTTGAGGATCTCCTCGATGCCACGGAACATCTGGCCCGACGACCAGGAGTTGCTCACCTTCCCGCCGTCCACCTCGACGTCGATTCTGAGGTGCCCCTCGATTCGGGTAATCGGATCAACAGTGATTCGCTTGCCCATGTCTGCCCCCTAGGAAGTCACCTTCAGGGGCGCGGGGCCCTGAAGGATCGGAAACGTCTTCACCACGGCGACGTAGATCGCGACCTCGGCCGCGACGATGCCGAAGGTGATGAGCAGCTCCGGTACGGCCGGAAAGTACGAGAACGCACCGCCCGGACTGAACGCCACGAGATAGGTGTCGACCCGGTGCAGCGCGGTGCCGAGGAACAGCAGGATCGCGCCCCGCACCTGCCACACCGCCTGACTGCGCCGGCGCTCCGACAGCAGGATCGCGGCGCCAGCGAGCGGCAGGAGCACCTCCGCCAGGAATGCGATCCCGTAGCCGCCCGCGACGTACGCCAGCTTGCCCGCCAGCGCCACCTCGCAAACCCGGAACGCCGACCAGCCCACCGCGATCCACGCGGCGATCCGGGAAAGCGACGCCAGCATCGCCGTCTCCCGCGGCCGGCCGAACGCAGCAGCCGAGAACGTCGCCTCAACCGTCACGACGGCCAACCCCATCACGATGCAGTTGACGACGAACAGCAGAGGCAGCCAAGGGGTAAGCCACAGCGGGTGCATCCTCGGTCCGGGCAGCAGCATCATCGTCCCGAGCGACGACTGGTGCATCGTCGGCAGCAGCAGCCCGAGGGCGAGGACCCACACGAAGCTCTTCTCCACGAAGGCGAGGCCCCTCCCGGCCAGGCGACGCAGGCCGGTCGAGGCGCCGGCGGCGAGTTTCTCGAACAGCGCCGGCGAGAGCTCAATCACCAGTACCATTGTGTACGCGGCGACGCAGAGGGCGACCTCGAGCTGGGGGGAGTGGGACCAGCGCCAGACGTAGATCGGGACCTTCCAAAGGCCCCAGAAGCGCCCGAGGTCTATGACCACCGCGACCACGGCGAGCCCGTAGCCGAGCAGGCTGGTCAGCACGGCCGGCCGGACCAGCGGGTGATACTTCCCGCGGTTGAGGATGTACACCAGAAGTCCCACCGCGTAGCCGCCGCATCCGATCGCCGTGCCGACAACGACGTCGATCGCGATCCAGATACCCCACGGATACCCGTTGGAGAGGTTGGAGACGGCGCCGATGCCGTAGAGAAACCGGAACGCCGCCATGACGGCTCCGACACCGGCGACCGCGAGCAGCACCATGAACGGGCGGGTCATCAGCCGGCCGCCCACCGGAACGTGGACCTCGGCGTGGCTGCTCATCGCCTCCCCTCCCTCTCGGCGGCGCCGACCGATTCGGCACGTCGGTTGCGGTAGATCACCGCCGCGAGCACGGCGAAGAGACCGACCGGAGCGGCGAACGGGACCTTGTAGTAGATCCCTTCCTGAACTGCGTACGCGGTCTCCGGCACCGGCTGCGTTCCGAGGTCGGGCAGCCCTATCTTGTCGTACGGCACCCGCGACAGATACAGCACTTGCGTCCCGCCAGCGTCGAACTCGCCGTACACCCGGTCCTTGTGGTACTTGCCGGGCCAGGCCGCGATCCTGCGCTTCGCATCGGCGAGCAGCTCGTCCCGGCGGCCGTAGATCACGGCTTCGCGCGGGCACACCTCGCAGCACGCGGGTCCCTGACCCTTCGGGTACCGGGTGAAACCTCCCGCGCTCTTGACCGCGACGTCCTTGATCCGGTGCCGGCACAGCTCGCACTTGACGATCTTGGGCGCGGCCTTCTCGAACTCGAACTTCGGCACGTTGAAGGGGCACGCCACCTGGCAGTAACGGCAGCCCACGCAATACGCCGGATCGTACGTGACAACCCCGGTCACCTTGTCCTTCTGCAGCGAGTGCAGCATGCAAGCCGATGCGCACCCCGGATCCACGCAGTGCATGCACTGCTGCTTGACGAACGACTGCAACTCGCCCTCGTGGTAGAGCTTGATGATGTTCTTGGTCTTGCTGTTGAGATCGGTTGGAGCGTCCCAGAGACCGCCGCTGGCGGCGCTGTCGGCGGGCATGTCGTTCGCTTGCTTGCACGCCACCACGCAGGTCTTGCACCCGATGCACAGGGTCGCGTCGTACAGCATCCCCATCGCTCCGGACGGCGCGGTTTTCCGCACGGCGGCACTGGCTGACGAGGCGCCGGCGGCGACCGCCGTGCCGCCGACGGCGAGCGACTTGATCAGCGAGCGTCGGTCCATCGCCATGTCACGCCCCCTTGTCCTGCTCGGCGCCCGCCTTCTCGCCGCCGCCGTCAACCTTCTTGGCCGCCACCCACCCACCGCCCAGGAGCGCACCGCCGGCCAGCCCCGCGAGGCCGGCTGCGACCGCGCTGACCCTGCCCTGCTGCGCCTTGATCGGCGGGTACGTGTCGGGCGGCGTCGGGTGCTCGATCTCGACCGTGGTGTGCAGCGGGATGCGGAACGCCGTCGCCTGCTCGGTGCATCCGAAGCACGGGTGTCCGATCCCGATCGGCCAGGCGCCCGGAACCTCGCAGAATGGCTGCAGCGAGCAGTTGGCATGAGTCACGGGACCCTTGCACCCCATCTTGTAAAGGCACCACCCGTTCCGGTGACCCTCGTCGCCGAACTGCTGCACGAACCGTCCGGCGTCGAAGTGCGGCCGCCGCGGGCAGTCCTCGTGGATGACCCGCCCATACGCGAACCGCGGCCGCCCCTTGTCGTCGAGCGCGGGCAGAGTGCCGAACGTCGCGTACTGCAGCGCCGTTCCGAGGAAGTTGTACGGGTTCGCCGGGCAGCCCGGCAACGTGACCACCGTCTTGCCCGCGAGGATCTGCGGCGCGCCGGTCGCCCCCGTCGGGTTCGGGTCGGCGGCCGGGATCCCGCCGAACGAGGCACACGACCCGATCGCGATGATCGCGCCGGCCTTGCCGGCGACGTCGTTCAGGATGTCGACCGCCGTTCGGCCGCCGATCTTGCAGTAGATCCCATTGTCCTTGGTGGGGATGGCACCCTCGACCACGCAGATGTACTTGCCGGCGTTGGCCGTCATTGCGCTCTTGAGAGCGTCCTCCGCCTGGTAGCCGGCCGCCGCGAACAACGTCTCGCAGTAGTCCAGCGAAACCAGGTCGAGTATCAACTCGGCGAGAGCGGGGTGCGATGTGCGGAGCAGCGACTCCGTGCACCCGGTGCACTCCTGGAAGTGCAGCCAGATCACCGACGGCTTCAACCCCTTCGCCGCCGCCTCCGCCCACTTGACCCCGACCGACGCCGGTAGCCCCACGGCCACGGCGGCCATCGTGCAAACTCGGATGAAGTCACGCCGATCCACGCCCCGGTCATCGAACAACTTCGAACGCGGCTCGCTTCGTTTCGAACTGTCCATGTCTCCCCCCTGAGGTTCGATCGTCTCTTGACCTCGCGCCCGAATATGCTGATACAAAAGTTAACTCTGTATACCAGCACTGTCAAACGGGAGAAATTACACTAGCTCATGGCAACTAAAACGAGACTCGGAACAAGAAACGATCCTTGAACTACCGCCTCAATTTCCGTTTGGCGCAGCAGAAAGGCCTGTGGAAAACCATTTCCGGTTCGTGAGCGTTTTCACGACCCCTGGAAAAGCTCTAGTGACAACATTCACAAGTTGGTGTACTCTCCGATCCCGTTTGCCGTGGGAGCCCCCGCGGCGGCACGACCACTCGGAGGACACATGAGTTCCCTGGAATCCGCCCAACGCGGCCACGGCCGGCCCACGCTCGCCGAAGAGTTGCGGCGCGCCACGGGCCGCAACCCTGCGCGCTGCTACCAGTGCGGCAAGTGCTCCGCGGGGTGTCCGATGGCATCGGAGACCGCGCTGCGGCCGCACGACGTCATGCGGCTCGTCGGTCAGGATCGGCGCGAGGAGCTGCTCGCGTCGGAATCGATCTGGCTCTGCCTCACCTGCGAGATCTGCGTCGCCCGCTGCCCCAACGAGTGCGACCCGGCGAGGACGATCGACGCCCTCCGCGAGATGGCGGCGGCCGGTGCTCCGGGCTCGGCGCCGAAGGCCGTCTCCGCCTTCCACCGCTCGTTCCTGGACCAGGTCAGGCTCACCGGGCGCCTCTTCGAGCTCGGGCTGATGGCCGAGTACAAGCTGCGCAGCGGCGCCCTCCTCGCCGACGTCACCGCCGCGCCCGGAATGGTGGCGCGCGGCAAGCTCGGTTTCGTGCCGCGCCCGATCAAAGGCGTCAAGGAAGTGCGCCGCATCTTCGAGGCGTGCGAAGCCGCAAACCGGGAGATGCCATGAGAGTCGGCTACTACCCCGGCTGTTCGCTCCATGGAACCTCCCGCGAGTTCGACGAGAGCCTGCGCGCGGTGGCGCAGACCCTCGGCGTCGAGCTTGACGAGGTCGACGACTGGTCGTGCTGCGGCGCCACCTCGGCGCACGCCACGAACCACCTGCTCTCCGTCGCCCTCCCGGCGCGCAACCTCGCTCTCGCCGAATCGCAGGGCCACGCCGAGGTGCTCGCGCCGTGCGCGGCCTGCTACAACCGGCTGGCAAGCGCCCGCCACGAGATCGCGCAGGACGCGGCGCTCGCCGCTAGGATGCCCGAGCTTCTCGGCCGCCCGTTCGCCAACACCGTCACCGTCCGCAACGTGGTCGAGCTGCTTCACGGCATCCTCCCCACGATCAGGGCACGAACGGGGCAACTGCTCGCCGGCCTCAAGGTCGCCTGCTACTACGGCTGCCTGCTCGTCCGCCCGGCAGAGGTCTGCGGATTCGACGACGCCGAGGATCCCGTTTCGATGGAGGAGGTCGTCAACGCGACCGGCGCCACGCCGGTGGCGTGGGACATGCGCCTCGAGTGCTGCGGCGGCGCGTTCTCGGTGTCCCGTACGGGCTCGGTGGTGCGCCTCGGCCGGGCGATCCTGACCGACGCCCGAGAAACGGGCGCCGACGCGATCGTCGTGGCGTGCCCGATGTGCCATTCGAACCTGGACTTCCGGCAAAGCGCCATGGTTCGTCGCGGCGAAGCCCCGATGCCGGTGCTGTTCCTGTCGGAGCTCGTCGGCCTCGCGCTCGGGGTGGCTCCCGACCGGCTCGGCCTCTGGCGCCACTTCACGAGCACTAAACCTCTGCTCGCCCGCGTCCAGGCCCCGGCCACCGCGAAGGAGGTGCGCTGATGGCCCGCATCGGCGTCTTCGTGTGTCACTGCGGCGAGAACATCGGCCGCACCGTCGATTGCGCCCGGGTGGCCGACGAGCTCGGCAAGCTCCCGGGCGTCGCCAACGCCGTCGACTACAAGTACATGTGCTCCGACCCCGGCCAGGCCCTGATCAAGCAGGCAATCGCGGAGAAGAAGCTCACCGGCGTCGTCGTCGCGGCGTGCTCCCCGCACATGCACGAGAAAACGTTCCGGCGGGCCTGCGCGTCCGCGGGGCTCAACCCCTTCCTGTGCGAGATGGCGAACGTACGTGAGCACTGCTCGTGGATCCACGAGGACCGCGACGCCGCGACCGACAAGGCGGTGGACCTCGCGCGCTTCATCGTGGAGAAGGTGAAGCGCAACGTCCCCCTCGAGACGATCCGCATCCCGGTCACGAAGCGGGCGCTGGTGATCGGCGGCGGGATCGCCGGCATCCAGGCGGCTCTCGACCTCGCCGACGGCGGGGCCGAGGTGATCCTCGTGGAGAAGGAGCCTTCTATCGGCGGCCACATGAGCCAGCTCTCGGAGACGTTCCCGACCTTGGACTGCTCCCAGTGCATCCTCACGCCGCGTATGGTCGAGGTGTACCAGCACCCCAACATCAAGCTCATGGCGTACAGCGAGGTGGCCCAGGTCGGCGGCTACATCGGCAACTTCGACGTCAAGATCCGCCAGAAGGCGCGCTACGTCGACGCCGAAAGCTGCAACGGCTGCGGCGCGTGTCAGAAGGCGTGCATCGTCCGCAAGGTCCCGTCCGAGTTTGACGAGAAGCTGGGCAAGCGCACGGCGATCTACGTGCCGTTCCCGCAGGCGGTGCCGAACATCCCCGTGATCGACCGCGCCAACTGCGCCTACTTCAAGGCCAAGGCGAAGGGCGTCAAGAAGGACGCCTGCGGCAAGTGCAAGGAGGCGTGCAGCAAGGGCGCGATCGACTACGAGCAGATCGACACCTTCGTCACCGAGAAGTTCGGCGCGATTGTGGTGGCCACCGGCTACACGCTCTACTCCATCGGCAAGGAGCAGCCGGAAGGGATCCGCGGGTACGGCGAGTACGGGTACGGCACCATCCCGGACGTCATCGACGGCCTGCAGTTCGAGCGCCTCGCCTCGGCTTCCGGCCCGACCGCCGGCAAGATCGTGCGGCCCTCGGACGGCAAGGAGCCCAAGCGCATCGTGTTCCTCCAGTGCGTGGGCTCGCGCGACCCCGCCAAGGGGATCGAGTACTGCTCGAAGATCTGCTGCATGTACGTCGCCAAGCACACGATGCTGTACCGGCACAAAGTCCACGACGGAGAGGCCACCGTCTTCTACATGGACATCCGCGCGAACGGCAAGGGGTACGACGAGTTCGTTCGCCGCGCGATCGAGGAGGACGGCGCGAGGTACGTCCGCGGGCGCGTCTCGCGCATATACAGGGACGGCGAGACGATCAAGGTCCAGGGTTTCGACACGCTCTCCGGCGAGCCGCTCGTGATCGACGCCGACATGGTGGTGCTCGCGACCGCGATCCGCCCGCAGCCCGGCATCGAGCAGCTCGCGCAGAAGCTCTCCGCGTCGTACGACGCCCACGGCTTCTTCAACGAGGCGCACCCCAAGCTGCGCCCGATCGAGACCAACACCGCCAGCGTGTACCTCGCGGGCGCGTGCCAGGCGCCGCGCGACATCCCCGATTCGGTGGCGATGGCGTCCGCGGCCGCGGCCAAGATCCTAGGCCTCTTCAGCAAGGCGGAGCTGGAGCGCGAGCCCACGGTGGCCAAGGTGGACGCCGCACTCTGCGCCGGCTGCTTCCACTGCGAGCGCGTTTGCCCGTACGGCGCGGTGATGCGCAGGGAGGTCCGCGACAGGAAGGGCGACCTCGTGAAGGTCGTCGCCGAGGTCAACCCGGGCGTGTGTCAGGGGTGCGGCACCTGCCAGGCCACGTGCCCGTCGAAGAGCGTCGAGCTGCAGGGGTTCACGGACGAGCAGATTTGGTCCGAGATCAACGCGCTGCTGGCGTGATGACCGGGCGCAGGGCACAGGGCACCGGACCAGAGGAAGGGAAAATGGCGATACCCGCTGAGAAGATCGAGGCGTTCGAACCGCGGATCACGGCGTTCGTGTGCAACTGGTGCACGTACACGGGCGCCGACCTCGCCGGCACGAGCCGGTCGCAGATGGACCCCAACGTGCGGATCATCCGCCTCCCCTGCACCGGCCGGATCGATCCCCTCTTCATCGTCAAGGCGTTCGAGCGCGGGGCGGACGGCGTGATCGTCTCCGGCTGCCACCCCGCCGATTGTCACTACACCTCGGGGAACTATCACGCGCGCCGCCGCTTCGCGATCTTCAACGAGCTCCTCGGCTTCCTCGGCGTGGAACCGGAGCGCCTGACGTTCTCGTGGGTCTCCGCGTCGGAGGGGCAGAAGTGGCGCGAGGTCGTCAACGACGCCACCGCGCGGGTGCGCCGGCTGGGTCCGTTCGAGGCGTTCCGCGCCCTCGTCGGGAGGTCGGAATGAAAGAGCTTCAGGAACTGGCACGCACGCTGCTCTCCTCCGGCACCGTGAAGGTGGTGTTCGGCTGGGAGGAAGGGCCGCGCGGGGCGCGCCCTGCGTTCATCACGGATGCGGCCAACGCCGGCCGCCTCGTCTTCGATCACCGCTGCTCGCACACCCTCGCCACCTATCTCTCGCCTCGGCGCCCTCACATGACGCGCCTCGGAAAGGCGGCGATCGTGGTGAAGGGGTGCGACGCCCGCGCCGTTGCCGGCCTCCTGCGCGAGGCGCAGGTCAAGCGCGAGGACGTCGTCATCATCGGCGTCCGCTGCGGCGGCGTCGCGGCGGACCCCGCCGACGCCGGGCCGCTCACCGCCGAGAACGTTGCCGAGCGCTGCCCCGGCTGCACCGCGCGCGAGCCGCACCTCGCCGACCACATGGTGGGAGAGACGAAACCCGAGCCTCCCGGCGCGCCGACGCGCGACGCGCGCATCGCCGAGCTCGACGCGATGAGCGCCCCCGAGCGCTGGGCGTTCTGGCAGGCAGAGCTCGCCCGCTGCATTCGCTGCAACGCCTGCCGCGAGGTCTGCCCGATGTGCTTCTGCGAGAGGTGCGTCGCCGACAAGACACAGCCGCAGTGGCTGGAGTCTTCGCCGCACCCGCGCGGCAACTTCGCGTGGCACGTCACCCGCGCTCTCCACCAGGCGGGGCGCTGCGCCGACTGCGGCGAGTGCGCGCGGGCGTGTCCCGCCGGCATCCCGCTCGGCCTGTTGAACCGGAAGATCGCCGGGATCGTTGCCGACCGCTTCGACTACCGCGCGACCGACGACCCCTCCGTCCCGGCGCCGATCGGCGCCTTCTCGGTGTCCGACCGGCAGGAGTTCATCCTGTGATAGCCAAGACGATCACCGCAGAGGAACTGGGCGCGCTCGTCGCCGACCTGGTGTCGGCCGGGACGCGCGTCATCGCTCCCGCCAGGGCCGCCGACGGCAAGGTGGACTACCGCGCGATCACGCGCTTCGAAGAGGCGGCGATCGGCGCCGAGCTGCCGCGCAGGTCGCTCAAGGAGTTCTTCCTCCCGCCCACCGAGCCGCTCTTCTCCTGGCACCAGGGCAAGGGCGACGTGACGGTGAAGCCAGTCGCCGTGTCGTTCCCCCCGCACGTGGTCCTCGGGGCTCGACCGTGCGACGCCGCCGCGGTGGAGATCCTTGACCGGGTGATGGGGTGGGACTACCGAGATGAGCTCTGGTTCGGACGCCGCGAGGCCACCACGATCGTCTCGGTCGCCTGCCCCGGCGTCGACGGTTCCTGCTTCTGCACCGCCACCGGAGGGGGTCCCGATTCGAAGCGGGGGTCCGATCTGATGATGGTCCCCGTCGACGGCGGCTACCTCGTGGAGGCCGTTACGCCGAAGGGCCAGGCGTTCGTCGGAGCGCACGCGGCGCGCTTTGTCGACGCCGCCGACGCGGGCACGACCGCGGCCGCGGAGGCGTTCCGTACCGGAGTGCGTTCGAGAGTCGCCGAGCACCTGACGCTCTCGCTGCCCGCCCTCCGCCGCTGGCTCGAGGGCAGCTTCGACCACGAGCTGTGGCGGGCGATCGTGCTGCGCTGCCACGGCTGCGGCGCGTGCGCGTCGGTGTGCCCGACGTGCCACTGCTTCGACATCGTGGACGAGCCCGAGGGCGTGCGTGCCGGCACCCGAAGGCGCAACTGGGACACCTGCCAGACCGCGCGCTTCACCGTGCACGCCTCCGGCCACAACCCGCGCGCCGACCAGAACGCGCGCTTCCGCCAGCGGGTGTTGCACAAGTTCTCGATCTACCCCGGCCGTTTCGGGGAAGTCCTCTGCACCGGCTGCGGCCGCTGCGCCAGGGCGTGCCCGGGCGGCATGGACCTGCCGGAGGTGCTGAAGACCATCACCGCGCTCGTCGGGACCGGCGCGTCCAGGGAGGCAGCCGTATGAACCTCTACCAGCCGAACCTCGTGACGATCTCCGACGTGATCGACGAGACGCCGGACACCCGCACGCTCCGGCTCACGTTCCAGGACCCGCAGCTTGCCGCGGGTTTCGACTTCAAGGCGGGGCAGTTCGGCGAGTACTCGGCGTTCGGCGCCGGCGAGTCGACGTTCTGCATCGCGTCCTCGCCCACCCGCAAGGACTCGATCGAGTGCACGTTCAAGGCGGTAGGCAAGGCGACCAGGGCGATGCGCGAGCTCGGCGCGGGCGACACGATGGGTTTCCGCGGCCCGTACGGCAACCACTTCCCTGTCGACCGCATGGAGAAGGCCAGCGTCGTCTTCGTCGCCGGCGGCATCGGCCTCGCCCCCGTGCGCTGCGTGATCTGGAACGTCCTCGACACGCGTGAGGCCTTCGAGGACGTGACGATCGTGTACGGCGCGCGGTCGGTCAGTGACCTCGTGTACAAGCGCGAGCTCGCCGAGTGGGCGGCGCGCCCCGACGTCAAGCTGTGGCAGACCGTCGACCCGGGCGGCGAGGCGCCCGACTGGAAGGGCGAGATCGGCTTCGTGCCGGCGATCGTCGAGAAGGCCGCGCCCTCGGCGAAGAACGCCTTCGCCGTCGTGTGCGGTCCGCCGGTGATGATCAAGTACACCCTGCCGGTCCTCGAGAAGCTTGGCTTCGCCGACGACCGCGTCTACACCACGCTCGAGAACCGCATGAAGTGCGGCATCGGCAAGTGCGGCCGCTGCAACGTGGGCCCGGTGTACGTCTGCAAGGACGGGCCCGTGTTCACCGCACGAGAGCTCGCCGCGCTGCCTCAGGAGTACTGAGACCGCTGCCCTCGGGGGTCACCGGCCGGGCGAGGTGCACGGCCAGCGGGTCCGGCGGCGGTTCGTCCTGCGCCAGCTTGTGATAGAATGCACATGGTGGTCCGGCCACGCCGGACCAGGGGGAGGTTCCACAATGGCCACGATCGACAACCTCAAGGCCGCGTTCGCCGGCGAGAGCCAGGCCAACCGCAAGTACCTGGCGTTCGCCAAGAAGGCCGAAGCGGACGGTCTCAAGCAGATCGCGAAGCTGTTCCGCGCGGCGGCGGAGGCCGAGACCGTCCACGCCCACGCCCACTTCAGGGTGATGGGGGGCATCGGGAGAACCGAGGAGAACCTCGAGGCCGCCATCGCCGGCGAGGGGTACGAGGTGAAGGAGATGTACCCGGCGTTCGTCGCCGAGGCCGAGAAGGAAGGCAACAAGGCCGCGCTCGTGTCGTTCAGGAACGCGCTCGCGGTCGAAAAGGTCCACTACGCCCTCTACACGGGGGCGCTCGAGGCGTTCAGGCAGGGCAAGGACCTCAAGGGCGACCGCATCTGGGTCTGCCCGGTCTGTGGGAACACGGTGATCGGCGAGGAGCCGCCCGAGAAGTGCGACGTCTGCGGCGTCGCCGGCGACAAGTTCCTCGAAGTGAAGTAGCGCCGCGCGCCGTCGCGGGCCGCACACCGCCCGCGGGTGCTACGATTCAGCCCCGGAAGGGAGCCGGGTGATCCCCCCTCCGGAGCCTCCGACTCCGGCGCCGCGTCGTTGACGCCGCCACCCAGAAACGCGAGGCATCAGAATGAGCACCGTTTCAGAAGGTGTGAGGATCGACGAAGGTCTGATCGCCGGAACGATCGAGGCAGGCAGGCGCCACGACGCCTCCCGCGTCCGCGAGGTCCTCGCCAGGGCGCTCGAGCTCAAGGGCCTGCCGGACGCCGACCTGGCCGTCCTCACGGGGGTCTCGGACCCGGAGCTGCTCGGCGAGGTTTTCCACACCGCCCGGCGCGTCAAGGAGGACATCTACGGCAACCGCCTCGTCCTGTTCGCGCCTCTCTACATCTCGAACCTGTGCGGCAACGAGTGCGTCTACTGCGCGTTCCGCGCGCGCAACCGCGACCTCAAGCGGCGCGCGCTCAGCCAGGACGAGATCGCCCGCGAGGTCACGCACCTCGTCGAGGAGGGGCACAAGCGCATCCTCGTCGTGGCGGGCGAGTCGTACCCCCACGAGGGCTTCGACTACATCCTGAACGCCATCGACACCGTCTACCGCACCGCCTCCGGCCCGGGCGAGATCCGGCGTGTGAACGTGAACATCGCGCCGCTGACGCTCGACGAGTTCAGGCGTTTGAAGGCGAAGCAGATCGGGACGTACCAGGTCTTTCAGGAGACGTACCACCGCGAGACGTACGCGAAGGTCCACCTGGGAGGGAAGAAGCGCGATTTCGACTGGCGCGTCAACGCGCCCGACCGCGCGATGGAGGCCGGCATCGACGACGTCGGGATCGGGGTCCTGTTCGGCCTGTTCGACTGGCGGTTCGAAATCCTCGCCCTGACGCAGCACATCAGGCACCTGGAGAGCAGGTTCGGGGTCGGCCCGCACACGATCTCGGTGCCCCGCATGGAGCCCGCGACCGGCTCCGACGTGGCGAGCCACCCCCCACACCCGGTGTCCGACGTCGACTTCCGCAAGATCGTGGCGATCCTCCGCCTCGCGGTTCCCTACACCGGCATCATCATGTCCACCCGGGAGACCGCCGACATCCGACGCGAGACGTTCGCACTGGGGGTCTCGCAGATCTCGGCCGGCAGCCGCACCAACCCCGGCGGCTACTCGGAGGAGGACAAGCTCGATTCGGGACAGTTCTGCCTCGGCGATCACCGCTCGCTGGACGAGGTGATCCGAGATGTCGCCGCGCTCGGCTACGTTCCGTCGTTCTGCACCGCCTGCTACCGCCTCGGGCGCACCGGCCGCGACTTCATGGACGTCGCGAAGCCGGGCGAGATCAAGGAGCACTGCAGCCCCAACGCGCTCGCGACGTTCCAGGAGTACCTCCAGGACTACGCGTCGCCCGAGACCAGGGCGGTGGGAGAGAGCACGATCTCAGGCGCCCTCGCGTCGATGGGGCCCGACCTGCGGGCGAAGAGCGAGAAGATGGTCCGTCTGGTGAAGGACGGCAAGCGGGACGTATATTGTTGAAGATGGTGGATCGTGGCCTGGAGGGAGTCGCCGGTCCAAGTGGTATCGAACAAGAGGCAGGAGGCGACATGGACAGACACGTGATCCTCGGGGTGCACCTCACCGACCGGCTCACCCACGCGAACCGGGTCCAGGAGGTCTTCACGGAGTTCGGCGCGCACATCAGGACCCGCCTCGGCCTCCACGACGTCGGTGCGCACGGGTCGTCGCCGAGCGGGGTGATCCTCCTCGACGTCTCGGGCGACGACCAGTCGCTCGACCGCATGTCGCAGCGCCTTGCCGCCATCGAAGGCGTCGAGGTGCAGCGCATGGTGTTCACCCACTGAGCTCGCCGTGGACACCGGCCCTTCGAACCGCGACGGACTCCGGGCCCCGGCCGGCACCGCCACGGGGAGCGGCGGCGAGGTCCGCATAGAGCACGACGCGCTCGGCGAGGTCGCCGTCCCGGCCGGCGCGCTGTGGGGGATCCACACGGCGCGTTCGACCCTGAACTTCCCGCTCGCCGGGCGCCCGGTTCACACCGAGCTCGTGCGGGCGTACGGCGCCGTCAAGCTCGCCTGTGCCCGCACCAACCGCGACCTTGGCGCCTGGCCCGATGAGACCAAGGCCGCTGCCATCGAGGCGGCCTGCCGTGAGATGGCGGACGGCGCCCTGACCGAGCACGTGGTGGTGGACTCTCTCCAGGGCGGCGCGGGAACTTCCCTCAACATGAACGTCAACGAGGTGCTGGCGAATCGCGCGCTCGTTCTCCTCGGCCGCGCGCCAGGCCGATACGACCTCGTGTCGCCCTTCGACGACGTCAACCTCCACCAGTCCACCAACGACACCTTCCCCACCGCACTTCGCCTCGCGGTGATCCGCCTGATCCAGGCGCTCGAGGGCGAAGCGCTGGCGCTCCAGGAAGCGTTCCAGGTGAAGGAGAAGGCGTTCGCTCACGTGGTCAAGGTCGGCCGCACCGAGATGCAGGACGCCGTGCTCACGACTCTGGGGCGCGAGATGGGCGCGTACGCGGAGGCGTTCAACCGCGACCGCTGGCGCGTCTACAAGTGCGAGGAACGCCTGCGCGTCGTCAACCTCGGCGGCACGGCGATAGGCACCGGCCTCGCGGCCCCGCGCGAGTTCATCTTCCGGGTCGTCGACACGTTGCGCGAGATCACCGGGATCGGCTTCGCGCGCGCCGAGAACCTCGTCGAGGCAACCCAGAACGCCGATGTCTTCGTCGAGGTCTCGGGGATCCTGAAGGCGTGCGCCACCTCGCTCGTGAAGGTGTGCGGGGACCTCCGGCTCCTCTCCTCCGGCCCGGAGGGCGGGCTCGGCGAGATCCGGCTGCCGGCCCGCCAGGCCGGCTCCTCGATCATGCCCGGCAAGCTCAACCCGGTGATCCCCGAGGCCGTCACGCAGGCGGCGACGCTCGTGATGGGTCACGACCAGGTGATCGCGGCGGCGGTGGCGGCCGGGTCCCTCGAGCTCAACCCGTTCCTCCCACTGGTGGCGCACTGCCTCCTCGAGAGCTGCGACCTGCTGGCGCGCTCGTGCCGGACGCTGCGCGAGCGCTGCGTCGAAGGGATCGAGGCCGACGAGGCGCGCTGCCGGCGCCAGGTCGAGAGTTCGACCGCCACGGTCACCGCCCTCGCCCCGCTCCTGGGCTACGAGGGCGCCGGCCACCTCTTCGCATACGCGCGCGAGCGCGGGTTGAGCATCAAGGAGGCGGCCATCGACGGGGGTTTCGTGACGCCCGAGCAGTTCGCCGAGCTGACGAGTCCCGAGGCCGTCTGCCGCCTCGGTTCGGCCTTGTCCGGCGGGCGGCCGTGACCCAGAGCGCTCCACGCAATCTGCGCCTGCACATCGGGCTATTCGGCCGGCGCAACGTCGGCAAGTCGAGCCTTCTCAACGCGATCACGCGGCAGGACGTGGCGATCGTGTCGGCCACGCCGGGGACGACCACGGACCCGGTCGAGAAGCCGATGGAGCTGCTCCCGCTCGGCCCGGTGCTGTTCATCGACACCGCCGGTGTGGACGACGTGGGGGCGCTCGGCGAGCAGCGCATCGCCAGGACCCGCAAGGTGCTCGACCGCACCGACCTCGGCGTGCTGGTCGCGGAGGCGGGCTCGTGGGGCGCCTTCGAGGAGGCGCTCCTCGCCGAGCTCGAGGCCCGCCGCGTCCCGGTCATCGTCGCATTCAACAAATCCGACCTCGCGACGCCGGCGCCCGATCTCCTCGCCCGCCTCGCGGAAGAGAAGCTGCCGACGGTGCGCACGGCCGCCCCGAGCGGGACAGGCATCGGCGAGCTCCGCGGCGCGCTGCTGGCCGCGGCGCCGGCCGACTACTTCGACGCCCGCCGGATCGTGGGCGACCTCGTCGGGCCCGGGGAGCTGGTCTGCATCGTGGTCCCGATCGACAAGGAAGCGCCGAAGGGCCGCCTGATCCTCCCCCAGGTGCAGACGATCCGAGACCTGCTCGACTCCGACTCGTTCTGCCTGGTCGTGAAGGAGCGCGAGCTTAAGGCCGCGCTCGGGCGCCTGAACCGCCCTCCCAAGCTGGTCGTGACCGACTCCCAGGCGTTCCTGAAGGTCGTCGCGGACACGCCGCGCGACGTGCTCCTGACGTCGTTCTCGATCCTGTTCGCACGGTTCCAGGGCGACCTCACCGAGATGGTGCGCGGCACCCTCGCCATCGAGCGGCTCGCGAAGGGCGACACCGTTCTGATCGCCGAGTCGTGCACCCACCACCCGATCGGCGAGGACATCGGCCGCGTCAAGATCCCGCGCTGGCTCGCCCAGTACACCGGGTGCACGCTCGAGTTCGCCACCGTGCAGGGTCACGACTTCCCCGAAGACCTCTCGCCGTACGCGCTCGTCGTGCACTGCGGCAACTGCATGGGCAACCGGCGCGAGATGCTGTCGCGGATCCTGCGGTGCCGCCAGGCCGGCGTGCCGATCACCAACTACGGCCTCACGATCGCCTACTCCCTCGGCATCTTCGAGCGAGCCCTCGAGCCGTTCCCGGCAGCGTTGGACCTCTACCGCCGGGAGGGAGCCCCCGGGCGGTCCTGAGGCCTCCACATTTCGGGGGGGTTGCAACGGGCATGTGAATGTGTTAAATTTCACATGCGGGCAATTCCCGCGACTTCAGGGGGAATCCGAACAGAGCCACAAATAACCAAAACTCCACGCCGGATCCCAGCGGTTCGGGGTCCCCGTACACACTGCAAGGTCAAACCTCACGCGCCGGTCGGCCACCGGCACGTCCCCCCGGGCCACACAACGCAAAGGAGGCTCACCGCAATGGAGCGAGCTCGGAGCATCGAACAGGTCATCGGACGCTTTCCGCAGGCGGGCAGAGACAGCCTGATCCCGATCCTGCAGGCGGTCCAGGAAGAGCAGGGCTACCTCTCGGAGGCGGCCGTGGTAGGCATCGGCCGCCACCTCGGGATCCCGGCGAGCAAGGTGTACGGCGTCGCCACGTTCTACAACCAGTTCCGCTTCCAGCCCAAGGGCAAATACCACATCCTGGTTTGCCGGGGCACGGCCTGTCACGTCAAGGGCTCGGCGAAGGTGCTCGACGCGGTCGTCCAGCGCCTCAAGATCGAGCCCGGCAAGACCACCCGCGACAAGATGTTCAGCCTCGAAACGGTCGCCTGCATGGGCGCGTGCGCGCTCTCGCCGGTCATCTGCATCAACGACGACTTCTACGCCAAGGTCTCCCCCGCCAAGGTCATCAAGCTGATCGAGGCGTGCAGGGAGAAGGAGCTGACTCAGACCGCCACGGCCTGAACCCGCGGGTCAGGTCGGCCAAGGAGTGTGCCGATGGACAGGTTCCTGCACGTCATAGACCTCGAGAAGCACCGCGAAGCGCTCATCGCCGCGTTCGACCCGAACCGCACCCGCATCACGCTCTGCGGCGGAACCGGCTGCAACGCCCAGGGGTCGATCAAGCTGGTCGACGCGCTCAAAGCGGCTGTGGCCAAATACGGGCTCTCAGAAACCGTCGACGTCAAGGTCACCGGCTGCCACGGGTTCTGCGAGAAAGGCCCGGTGGTGGTGATCCGGCCCGCCAATACCTTCTATATCCAGGTCAAGGGCGAGGACGCCGACGAGCTGGTCCGGGTAACGCTCAAGGAGAACGGCGTCGTGGACCGGCTCCTGTACACCGACCCGGCCAGCGGCAGGACGGTCCTGCGCGAGCAGGAGGTCCCGTTCTACGCCAAGCAAACCCGTGTCATCCTCGCCGAGAACGGCCACCTCGACCCGACCTCGATCGACGACTACATCGTGCGCGGCGGCTACTCCGCCCTCGGCAAAGCCCTCAGCTCGATGACGCCCGACGGCGTCATCGCCGAGGTCAAGAAGGCCTGCCTGCGCGGGCGCGGCGGCGCCGGCTTCTCGACCGGCACCAAGTGGGAGCTCTGCCGGAAGCAACCGGGAGAGCGGAAATTCGTCATCTGCAACGCCGACGAGGGCGACCCGGGCGCGTACATGAACCGCTCCGAGATCGAGGGGAATCCGCACCTGATCCTCGAGGGGATGATCATCGGCGCGTACGCGATCGGCGCCAGCAAGGCCGTCATCTACTGCAGGGCCGAGTACCCGCTCGCGATCGCGCAACTCACGCGCGGGATCGCCCAGGCCAGGGAGCGCGGCATGCTCGGCGACGACATCCTGGGCAGCGGCTTCTCCCTCGACATCGTCATCAAGCAGGGGGCCGGCGCGTTCGTGTGCGGCGAGGAGACCGCGCTGATGCACAGCATCGAGGGGAAGCGCGGCATGCCGACGCCGCGGCCGCCGTTCCCGGCGCAGTCCGGCGTCTTCGGCATGCCCTCGAACATCAACAACGTCGAGACCTGGGCCAACGTGCCGCTGATCATCAACCGCGGCGCCGACTGGTTCGCCGGTATCGGCAGCGAGAAGTCGAAGGGCACGAAGGTGTTCTCGCTTGTCGGCTGCGTCAACAACACCGGCCTGGTCGAGGTGCCGTTCGGGACGTCGCTGCGCACGATCATCGAGGACATCGGCGGCGGGACGCCGCGCGGCCGCAAGTTCAAGGCGGCGCAGATGGGCGGCCCGTCCGGCGGCTGCATCCCGGCCGCGTACATCGACACGCCCGTCGACTACGAGTCGGTGCAGTCGCTCGGCGCGATCGTCGGCTCCGGCGGCCTGGTGGTGATGGACGACTCCACCTGCATGGTCGACCTGGCGAAGTACTTCATGGAGTTCATCCAGAGCGAGTCGTGCGGCAAGTGCATCCCGTGCCGCGAGGGGACGCGCAGGATGAAGGAGATCCTGGATGCCCTGACCCGCCCGCGCCGCAAGGAGCACGACATCGACGCCCTGCTGCGCATGCAGGGCCTGATGCACCTCCAGGACCTCGCCGAGACGATCAGGTCGACCGCGCTGTGCGGTCTCGGCCAGACCGCGCCGAACCCAGTGCTCTCGACGCTGCGTTTCTTCCGCGACGAGTACGAGGCCCACCTGTACGAGCGCCGCTGCCCGGCCGGGAGCTGCAAGGAGCTGGTCGGCACGCCGTGTCAGAACGGCTGCCCGGTGGGGACCGAGGTGTGGCGCTACGTCGCTCACGTCGGCCGCGGCGAGTACGCCGACGCCTACAGGGTCATCCGCGAGGCCAACCCGTTTCCGTCCGCCTGCGCCCGCGTCTGCCACCACCCCTGCGAGAGGTCCTGCAGGGCGGGGGCGTCCGGCAGCGGCGAGCCGATCGCCATCCGAACGCTCAAGCGCTTCGTGGTGGACCAGGTCGCTCCGACCGCGTATCACCCGAAGATCCGTCCGAGCGGCCCGCGCTCGGCGAGGATCGCGGTCGTCGGCGGAGGCCCGGCCGGCCTCACTGTCGCCCACTGCCTGTCGCTGCTCGGTCACAAGATCACCGTCTTCGAGCGCGAGGCGAAGCCCGGGGGCATGCTGATGGGCGCCATCCCCGCCTACCGTCTGCCCCGCGAGAGGCTCGAGGCCGAGATCGCCGGCCTGATGAACGAGAACGTGGAGCTCAAGCTCAACGCGGCGCTGGGCCGCGACTTCACGGTCGACGGCTTGCTGGCCGAAGGGTACAAGGCCGTCTACCTGGCGATCGGCTCGCACCAGAGCAAGACGCTCGACCTGCCCGGCGGGGACGCCGAGGGGATCCTCCCCGGCATCCGGTTCCTCAAGGCCTACAACCTGAACGGGGAGCACCTCGCCAAGGGCCGCGTCGGCATTATCGGCGGCGGCAACTCGGCGATGGACGCCGCCCGCGTCGCCTTCCGCCAGGACGGCGTCGAGAACGTGACGATGTACTACCGCCGCACCCGCGACGAGATGCCCGCCTACGCCGAGGAGATCGACGCGGGCCTCGCCGAGGGCATCTTGATCCAGGAGCTCGTCGCTCCGGTGGCAGTCCACTCCAAGGACGGCAGGCTGACCGGCATGCGGTTCGTGCGCAACCGGCTCTCCGAGCCCGACGCTTCCGGGCGGCGCAAGCCGGAGCCGATCCCTGAATCCGAGTTCGACGTCGAGCTCGACACCCTGATCGTGGCGATCAGCGAAGGTCCCGAGATGGCGCAGCTGGAAGGCCTCTCGCTGACCAGGTGGGGCACCTTGGCGGCCAACCCCGAGTCGTTCCTCACGAGCCGCAAGGGCGTGTTCGCCGGCGGCGACGTGACGACCGGTCCGAGCACCGTGATCGGCGCGATCGCGGCCGGCAAGCAAGCCGCGGTCATGATCGACCGGTTCGTCACCGGAAAACTGCTCAAGGTCGTCCCCAAGGTCAAGCTGCCGAACGTCTTCATCGAGCCGGCCGGCGATCTCGAGGACGAGTCCACCGCGCAGCCCGCCGCACGCGTCAAGGTCCCGCACCTGCCCGTCGAGAGGCGAACGGGGAACTTCGACGAGGTCGAGCTGTGCGTCTCCGAGGCGGCGGCCTGCGGCGAGGCCCGCCGGTGCATGCGCTGTGACCTGGAATTCACGCAACCGATCTGAATGCGAGGACGGATCATGAACACACTGAAATTCGAAGCCAACGGCCGGCAGCTCGAGGCGATACGGGGCGATACCGTCCTGGAGGCCCTCAAGCGCGCCGGGATCAGCGTCCCGACCCTGTGCCACGTCGAGGGGCTCACTCCCACCGGCGCGTGCCGCATGTGCGTCGTCGAGGTCGACGGCGCGCGCAACCTGGTGCCGTCGTGCTCCTTCCCGGTCGCCCAGGGGATGAAGATCAAGAGCAGCTCGCCGCGTGTCCTGCAGGCGCGCCGCACCATCGTCGAGCTGCTCCTCGCGAACCACCCGGACGACTGCCTGTACTGCGGCAGGAGCGGCAAGTGCGATTTGCAGTCGCTCGCCCAGGACCTCGGGGTCCGCCAGCGCCGCTTCCGCGGCAGGAAGACCGAGCGCGACCAGGACGTCTCGAGCCCGTCCATCGTCCGCGACCCCGACAAGTGCGTCCTCTGCGGCAAGTGCGTCCGCGTCTGCGAGGAGATCCAGGGCGTCTCCGCCATCGATTTCATCGGACGCGGCTCGCGGGCTTTCGTCGGCACCGCCTTCGACAAGGGTCTCAACGTGTCGAGCTGCATCAACTGCGGCCAGTGCGTCGTCGCGTGCCCGACCGGTGCGCTGCAGGAGCGCTCCAACGTCGAGGACGTGCTGAGGGCGCTTGCCGACCCCGAGGGCTTCGTGGTCGCGCAGCACGCGCCGGCCGTCTCGGTCTCGATCGCCGAGGAGTTCGGCATGGCGCCCGGCGCGGACGTCGACGGCCTAATGGTCGCCGCCCTCCGCAAGATCGGATTCAAGCGCGTGTTCGACACGTCGTTCACCGCCGACCTGACCATCATGGAGGAGGGCTCCGAGCTCGCCCACCGCGTCGCCAACGGCGGCGTGCTGCCGATGATGACGTCGTGCTCCCCCGGCTGGATCAAGTTCGTCGAGACGTTCTACCCGGAGTTCCGGCCGAACCTCTCCACCTGCAAGAGCCCGCAGCAGATGATGGGCGCCATCGTGAAGACCTACTTCGCCGAGCGCGAGGGCCTAGACCCGAAGAAGATCGTCTCGGTCTCGATCATGCCGTGCACCGCGAAGAAGTTCGAGGCCGCGCGGCCCGAGATGGGACGCGACAACGCGCAGGACGTCGATGTCGTCCTCACGACCCGCGAGCTCGCCCAGCTGTTCCGGATCACCGGCGTCGATCCTTCGACCCTCCAGGCCGAGGCCGCCGACACCCCGTTCGGCGAGCGTTCGAGCGCCGGCAAGCTCTTCGGCGCCACCGGAGGCGTCATGGAGGCCGCGGTCCGCTCGGTGCACTTCCTGCTCACCGGACGCGAGCTCGAGGACCCCAAGATCGACGCCGCCCGCGGCCTAGACGGCAGCAAGGAGCTACACGTGCGGGTCGGCGACCTCGAGGTCGGTGCGGTCGTCGTCTCGAGCCTCGGTCAGGCCCGGAAGCTCCTCGAGGAGATCAAGGCCGGCGGCAGGAAGGACATCCACTTCATCGAGGTGATGACGTGCCCCGGCGGCTGCATCAACGGCGGCGGCCAGCCTATCGGCGCGAGCAAGGACGCCGTCGTGGCGCGCATGAAGGCGCTCTACACGATCGACGGCACCGCCGGGCTCCGGGTGTCGCACCGCAACGCGTCGGTCCAGCGCTTGTACGACGAGTTCCTCGGCAAGCCGCTCGGCGAGAAGAGTCACCATCTCCTTCACACCCACTACGTCGAGCGGGACGTGCTGGCCTGATGGGACGGAGGGCAGTCCGATGAGTGCAACCAAGAAGATTCTCCTTGTCGACGACGACGTCGACTTCCTCGACCAGATCGGCATGATGCTGGCGACCGAGGGCTACCAGGTCGTCACGGCTTCGAGCCAGGACGAGGCGGAAGAGGCGCTCCTGGCGAACACGCCCGATCTCTGCGTCCTGGACCTGATGATGGAGCACCAGGACTCGGGGTTCGTCCTCTGCCACAACATCAAGAAGCTCTACCCTGGCACCCCCGTCATCCTCCTCACCGGGGTGCGGTCGAGCACCGGCCTGGACTTCACCGCGCGCTCCCAGGAGGCCGGCTCCTGGATCAAGGCCGACGCCTTCCTCGACAAGCCTGTCAGGCCCGAGCAGCTCAGGGAAGAGGTCAAGAGGCTTCTCGCGGTGCGGGAGTAGAGATGCCGGTTCCTCTCTCCTCCGGCGGGCGTCTGCGGCGCCGTCGCAAGGGCCGCGCGCGATAGGCATACCGTATGCGTGTGCAGAGCGAGCCGCTGGTCACCACCATCAAGGAACGCTGCCGCGTTTGCTACACCTGCGTTCGCGAGTGCCCGGCGAAGGCGATCCGCATCACCGCATGGCAGGCCGAGGTGATCCCGGAGCGCTGCATCGGGTGCGGCAACTGCGTTCGCGTGTGCAGCCAGCACGCCAAGCAGGTCGTGAGCTCGACCGCTGGCGTGGACACCCTGCTCGCGTCGGGCGCGCGGGTGGCCGCGTGCCTCGCTCCGAGCTTCCCCGCCTCGTTCCCCGACCTCGACTATCGGGCTCTCGTGGGTATGCTGCGCGTCCTGGGTTTCGAGCTCGTCGCGGAGGTCGCGTTCGGGGCGGACCTGGTGGCGCTCGAGTACAAGCGCCTGCTCGCGGACACCCCCGACCGCTGCTACATCTCCACGGCCTGCCCCGCGATCGTGGGTTTCGTGGAGCGCTACCACCCTCACCTCGTCGAGTTTCTGGCGCCGATCGCCTCGCCCATGGTGGCGACAGCCCGGGCGCTCCGCCGGCTGCACGGCGACGACCTCAAGGTCGTCTTCATCGGGCCGTGCGTTGCCAAGAAGGGCGAGGGGCTCGCAGACGAGGCGCCGGAGGTGGACGAGGTCCTGACGTTTGCGGAGCTGCGCACCATGTTCGACTGCGCGGGCCTTGAGTCCGGCGGGGCCGGGCTCAGCGAGTTCGACCCCCCGCACCCCCACCTCGGCTCGCTCTTTCCGGTTTCGCGAGGCATGCTCCAGACCGCCGGCATACCCGAGGACCTGATGGCGGGCGAGATCGTGACGGCGGACGGCCGGACGGCGTTTCCTGAGGTGATCAAGGAGTTCGAGTCCGGCGACCTCGACCTCAACGCCAGGCTGCTCGAGCTGCTGTGCTGCAACGGCTGCATCATGGGATCCGGGATGACCACGGACGCGCCGCTGTTCCGCCGACGCGCCATCATCTCCCGGTACGCCCGCTCCCGCATGGCCGAATTCGACGGCGCGCGGTGGGATGCCGAGCTGGCCGCTCTCGAAGGCCTCGACCTGGCGCGGCGCTTCGCCTCCAACGACCGGCGCATCCCCTCCCCCTCGGAGGACGAGCTCGCGGCAATCCTGGCCCGCATGGGGAAGCACTCTCCGGAGGACGAGCTCAACTGCGGCGCCTGCGGGTACGACACCTGCCGCGAGCACGCGATCGCGATCCACTCCGGCCTCGCCGAGAGCGAGATGTGCCTGCCCTACACCATCGACCAGCTCGGCAAGACCGTCCAGGAGCTGCACCTGTCCAACGAGCAGCTGGCGAGCACGCAGCAGGCCCTCATGCACTCGGAGCGCCTGGCCAGCATGGGCCAGCTCGCGGCGGGCATCGCCCACGAAGTCAACAACCCCCTCGGCGTCGTGCTCCTGTACGCCCACATGATGCTCGAGGAGGCCGAGAAGAGCTCGGCGCTGCGGCCCGACCTCGAGATGATCATGGCGCAGGCGGACCGGTGCAAGAAGATCGTCGCGGGTCTGCTCAACTTCGCGAGGCAGAACAAGGTCCTCCTCCAGGAAACCCGGGTCCACGACCTCGTGCTCCAGGGGATCCGCAGCGTGCCGATCCCGAACCGGATCCGGTGGCGGATGGAGTTCGACGACCCCGACCTGGTGGCCGAGCTCGACCGCGACCAGATGACCCAGGTTCTCACCAACCTCGTCTCGAACGCCGTCGAGGCCATGCCGGACGGCGGCCAGCTCACGGTGCGCACGCGCGCCGACGGCGACCGTCTCGCGCTCATGGTGACGGACACCGGGACCGGCATCTCCAGGGACAACCTGAACAAGATCTTCGAACCGTTCTTCACGACCAAGCCGATGGGCAAGGGCACCGGGCTCGGCCTGCCCGTCTCGTACGGGATCGTGAAGATGCACAACGGCGACATCAAGGTCCAGTCGAACGACGACCCGGCGGCGGGTCCGACCGGGACCTGTTTCACGGTGAGCGTGCCGCGCCTGGGCGTGCACGAGTGAGGGACGCGGAGCCACGGGAGAACGTGTGGAGATACTGAAGGTCCTCGTAGTCGACGACGAGCCGGGCATCCGGCTGGGCATCGCACGGGTGCTGCAAGGGTTCACGGTGCGCGTGCCGGACCTCAACGGCGAGGTCGGCTTCGAGGTCTCGCAGGCGGAGACCGGCGAAGAGGCGCTTGCCATTCTGTCCACCGCCGCCCCCGACATCCTCCTCCTCGACCACAAGCTGCCGGGGATCTCGGGCCTCGAGGTCCTCGACCTCACCAACAAGAAGCCGCACGACTGGCTCACCGTGATGATCACGGCGTACGCCACGATCGACACAGCCGTCCAGGCCACCAAGCGCGGCGCGCACGACTTCCTGGCCAAGCCGTTCACGCCCGAGGAGCTCAAGAGCACGATCTACAAGGCCGCCAAGCACCTCGTCCTCCAGCGCGAGGCGCGCAGGCTGGCCGCCGAGAAGCGCCAGGTGCGCTTCCAGTTCATCTCGGTGCTGGCCCACGAGCTGAAAGCGCCTCTCGCCGCGGTCGAGGGCTACCTCGAGGTGATCAGGGACCGCGCCGTCGAGCCCGGAACGTCCAAGTTCGACGAGGTGATCGACCGCAGCATCGTGCGCCTCGAGGGGATGCGCAAGATGATCTTCGACCTCCTCGACCTCACCCGGATCGAGTCCGGCCAGAAGCAGCGGCAGCTCGCCGAGGTGGACGTGCGGACCGTGGCGGCGAAAGCGGTCGAGACCGCGCAGCCGGCCGCCGCCGAGCGCGGGATCTCGATCGAGCTGCACCCAGGGGTGCCCGTCCTGATGGTGGCCGATTCCGGCGAGCTCGAGATCATCCTCAACAACCTGGTCTCCAACGCCGTCAAGTACAACCGCGACGGCGGCCGGGTCGACGTCACGCTCTCCGTCGCGGATTCTCGCATCGCCCTCACCGTCGCCGACACAGGCATCGGCATGTCCCCCGAGGAGGCCGCCCAGCTCGGCGGCGAGTTCGTGCGGATCAAGAACTCGAAGACCCGCTCGATCCTCGGCTCGGGGCTCGGCCTCTCGATCGTGAAGAAGCTCGCGACGCTGTACGGCGGCGAGCTGGGCATCGTCAGCACACCCGATGTCGGAAGCACCTTCACCGTCACCCTGAGTGCGGAAGGAAAAGGGTAAACGGCAAAGGTCAAGAGTCAAAGGGAAAAGGTCAAAGGTGAAACGTGAAAGGTCAAAGGGAAAACGGAAAACGAGCCGACAGCGGCGGACTCCTTCAACAGGTCTCCCTTCGTTCGTCTTCCCTTTCACCTTTTCCGTTTTCCGTTTGACCTATTCCCCTGGCCCTCGATAGGATTCACTGCGTGCTGAATCGCACCGAGATCCTGGCCTGGCTGCGAGAGGACGACGAGAGCGCGCTCGAGGAGCTGTGGGGCCGCGCCGACGCCGTGCGCCGCGAGCACGTCGGCGACGCCGTCCACCTGCGCGGCCTGGTCGAGATCTCCAACCACTGCGTGCGCAGGTGCGCCTACTGCGGGATCTCGGTCGGCAACCGCGATCTCGTCCGGTACCGCATGACCGCCGACGAGATCATGGAATGCGTGAGGCAGGCGGTCGCGCTCGGGTACGGGACCGTCGTGCTCCAGGCCGGCGAGGACTACGGCATCACCAGGGAGTGGCTCGCGGATCTCGTCCGCCGCATCAAGGCCGAGAGCGCGCTCGCCGTCACGCTGTCGCTCGGCGAGCGGCCGGACGACGACCTCGCCGCGTGGCGCGAGGCGGGCGCCGATCGCTACCTGCTCCGCTTCGAGACGTCGGACGCGGCGCTCTACGACCGCATCCACCCCCCGCTCCCCGGCCGCCCCTCCGACCGCTTCGCCATCCTCGGCCGCCTGACGAAGCTGGGGTACGAAGCCGGGAGCGGCGTGATGATCGGCATCCCGGGACAGACGTACGCCTCGCTCGCGCACGACCTCGAGACGTTCGCCACGATGGACCTCGACATGATCGGCGTCGGCCCGTACCTCCCCCACCCGGGGACCCCGCTCGGGCGCGGGGAGCTGCCCGAGGCCCCGTCCGGCGAGCAGGTCCCGAACACCGAACTGATGACCTACAAAGTTGTCGCACTCGCCCGCCTGGTCGACCCCGACGCGAACATCCCGTCGACGACGGCCCTCGCCACCCTCAACCTCGCGAGCGGCCGCGAACTCGGCCTTGCCCGCGGCGCCAACGTCGTCATGCCCAACCTCACTCCGACGAAGTACCGCGCGCTGTACGAGATCTACCCGGCGAAAGCCTGCATCCGCGAGACTGCGGCCCAGTGCGGCACCTGCCTGAGCGGCCGCATCGTGCGGCTGGGCCGAACGGTCGGCAAGGGGCCCGGCGGCCGCAAGCGCCGGGCCTGAGCCGTCAGTTCGTGTCATTCCGAGCGGCCGCAGCGAGCGAAGAAACTCCCTGGGGTTGCGCGGTTTCGCCTCACTCCAACTCAGCGGAGGCCCTCCCCAGCGGATGTCGCGCGTCCCTGGAGTCGCACGGCCCTCGGACCCGGCAAGCTTCGCGTGCCCGCAGGGGCGGCGGCCTCAGAACAGCTGAAGGACGCGGGGGAGGATCTGCGGGCCGACCATCCAGTCAAAGGTGAGCCAGCCTGGGAGCGAGTTCGCGAGCAGGAACGACGTCGCTCCGTGCACGAGCCCGAGCCCGAGGACGTTCGGGTGGCGCTCGTAGAGCATGCAGGCCACGAAACCCATCAGCAGCGTTACGCCCATGAGAAGCGGGTTCGGGAGATGAAGCAGCGAGAAGATCGCGCCCGCCGCCAACGTCGCTGGCCGCGCCGGGAGGAGGTCGCGCAGCTGGCGGTAGAAAACGCACGCCAGCCCGTACTCCTGCGCCGTACCCCACACGACGCTCCAGGCGATGTTGAGGGGCCAGATCGCCGGCGACGGGAACTCCCACCCTTCGAGCGCGAGGCCCGCGGCGACCCCCGCCGCGAGCGGGAGCGCCAGCCACCGCGCGGCGAGGCGGACGAAAGGGGCGAGGTTGTCGAGCCGGAATCCCATCTCCCGAGGCGACTCGCCGCGCCGCCGGTGCGATTCGACGCCGAGCCCGACGTAGAGCGCCGCGGCGAGCGCCCGATCCCCCGGAAACGTCCCCTTCCACAGCCAGATGTACGACGAGAGGAGCCCGAAGAACGCGGCCACTTCCGCGACCGTCCATGCGTCTCGCACGGCGTTCGAGCGCCGGGATCCGAAGGTCAACCCGTCCACGCCTCCATGATACGAGCGGCCCGCAAGCCGCGGGTCCCCAACGCGCGGATCTGGAAACGGGTGTCGAGGCCGCTGACCTGCCCCGGAAGGCTGGACCGACGCCAGGTTAGAAACCGGGACCTCGAAGCCCGCGTTTTCGAGCCTGCGCCGACCTTACGCCTTGTTGGATACGAGCGCAGCGGCTCATCGGCCACTGTCGGCGAGGCCGGCCAGCAGACGCGTCACGTGCTCCTTGGCTGAGGCGATCGATTCCTTCAACGCCACTCCGCGGGCGAGACCGGCGGTGATCGCGGCCGAGAGCGTACAGCCCGTTCCGTGAGTTGCAGCGCGGACGCGACGACCACCGAAGCGGTGCAGCCCGGAACCGTCCCAGAAAACGTCAACCGGGTCGCCGCTCAGATGACCGCCCTTGACGAGGGTCGGGACACCGAAGCGACGCGCGATCGCCCGCGCGGCGGCTGCCATTTCAGTCTCCGACGCGATGCGATCGACCTCCGCAAGGATGGCGGCCTCCGCGAGGTTGGGCGTGACGAGGCAGGCGCGGTGGAGCAGCCGCTGGGTGAGCGCGCGGACGGCGGCGTCCTCGAGCAGGCGCCCGCCGCTGGTCGCCACCATCACCGGGTCGACCACGAGCGGGACGTCCGGTGCATGGCGAGCCAACGCATCGGCGACGACCTCGATGATCTCCGCGGACCAGAGCATTCCCGTCTTCGCCGCTCCGATCCGGTAGAAAGCGCACACGGCGGCAATCTGGTCGCTCACCGCCGAGGGCGGCAGCGGGTAGACGGCGCCGACCTCACGAGGGTTTTGGGCGGTGACCGCGGTGATCGCGCAGGTGCCCCACACGCCCATCGAGGCGAAAGTGCGGAGATCGGCTTGAATCCCGGCGCCGCCGCTCGAATCCGAGCCGGCGACGCTCAACGCAACGGGTCGGTCTTCTTGAAGTGATCCCATCCGCGAGGCTCCAGAGGCGATGCGCTGCCGTCCGCTCGCCGCAACAACATCCGAGGTTCTTCGATGATCCGACCGATCTCGAACAATCGCACGCCAGCGGTGGCGGCGACGGATCCAAGCGAGTCCTCTCCGGTGAGGAGCAGCACGTAGTCCTCTCCCCCGCCAAGGGCGAACGACGTCGGGTCGAGGCCGAAGTGCCGAGAGTAGGCGGCGAGCTCCGGGGATATCGGGAGGGTGTCCTCGTGGACGATGGCGCCGACGCCACTCTCCTCGCAGATGTGCGAGAGATCGATGGCGACTCCGTCGCTGACGTCGATCATCGCGTGGCCGAGGCGCGAGGCCGCGATCACCCGGCCTTGAACGAGGTGCGGAATCGGTTCGAGGTGTCGGCGAACGAGCTCGTCAACCTCACCTCCGCCGCGGCGGGTGAGCAACGCGTCGAGCCCGGCCCCCGAGTCGCCGACCGGACCGGAGAGGTAGATCCGATCACCGGGGCGGGCGCCGGAACGGTAGAGGACGGCTGCCCGCTCCACCTCCCCGGTCACCGTGACGCTGATGACCAGGTCGGCCTTCGATCCGGTGGTGTCACCCCCCAGAACGTTGACCGAAAAGGCGGCAGCCGTCCCCTTCATGCCGCGATACATCTCTTCGACGTACTCGACCGTCAGGTCGTCAGGAAGCGCGAGACAGACGTAGGCGTCGCCCGCCACCCCGCCCATCGCGGCGATATCGGAGAGGTTCACGGCGAGCGCCTTGGCGCCGAGCTGGCGGGGCGTGACGCCGTCGCGAAGGAAATGCACACGCTCGATCAGCAGGTCCGTGGTGACGAGGCGCAGCAGGTTCCCACGGCAGGTCGTGACCGAGCAGTCGTCGCCGATGCCCTTGACGACATGAGCGCCGGCGACGACCGACTCGCGGGCGATTCGCCGGATCAAGGCGAACTCACCGAGGTCGCCGAGCCTCATAGGCGCGGCCTTCGGCCCACCGTCCCGACGGCGGAGCGCAGTTCGGCCGCCGCGCGCCGCGGATCGGGCGCCGCCATGATCGCCGAAACGACACAGACGCCGTCGGCCCCCGCCCGCATCACCTCGGGGGCGTTCGCCGCGTTGATCCCGCCGATCGCGACCACAGGCAAGCGGACGGCGCTCCGGATCTCGGACAGCCCTTCGAGACCAACCGCGTTGCAGGCGTCGGGTTTTGTGGGGGTCAGGAAAATCGGGCTGACGGAGACGTAATCGGCGCCCGCTCTCTCGGCCGCCGCGGCCTGGCCGGCCGTGGCAACCGAGACACCGAGGAGCATGGAATCGCCGACGAGCCGGCGGACCACCTCGCACGGAAGGTCCTCCTGCCCGACGTGCACCCCGGCAGCACCGCAGGCGAGCGCGACGTCGACGCGGTCGTTGACGACAAGAGGAACACCCGCGCCCTCCAGGCTCGCGCGCAGGCGGCATGCGAGGGCAAGGAACTCGGCCGCGCCGCACTCCTTCTCGCGGATCTGCACAACGCTCACGCCGCCCTCCACCGCCGCGCTCACCACGTGCTCGATCGGTCGTCCCCGGGCCAGTCCTCGGTCGGTGACCAAGTAAAGTGAGTAATCGACCGCGCCCCTCATCCCGGGGACTCCTCGGCGACGCGTCCGAGCGTGACCACGTGCTCGGGCGAGATCTCATCGAGAGCGTCGATCAAACGCGTCGCATAGGTGCCGGGACGCGGATCACCAAAGGCGGCGAGGGCTCCGGCGATGCCGAATACGACGAGGCCGCCGGCTGCCGCAGCGAACGGATCGCGTTCGACCGCACAGAAAGCGCCGATCACCGCGGTCGCAGCGCAGCCGGTTCCGGTCACGCGCGACATCAGCGCATGCCCGTTCGAGACGTGGAGCCAGCCCCTTCCGTCCGTGACGTGGTCCACGACTCCGGTGATCGCGACCACGCAGCCGTGAGCGCGCGCGATCTCGAGCGCCGCCGCGCACGCGTCCTCTCCGGCGCGGCTCGAGTCCACGCCGCGCGTCCGCGCGCCGGCGTCCACCAGTGCCATGATCTCCGACGCGTTGCCGCGGACGACCGCCGGCGCGACCTCGGCGAGCAACTCTCGCGCGGTCCGCGTGCGGAGGCGCGTGGCCCCGGCTCCGACCGGATCGAGGATCGTCGGGATTCCGGCCCTCCGCGCGGCCTTGCCGGCGCGGTGCATCGCCTCGATCCAGGCCGGCGAGAGCGTGCCGATGTTGAGCACGAGCGCGCCTGCGATTCCAACCATCTCCTCGACCTCCTCGACGGCATGCGCCATCACCGGCGAGGCACCCAGGGCAAGCAGGACGTTCGCCGTCGAGTTCATCACGACGTAGTTGGTGATGTTGTGCACCAGCGGCCGCGCCGCTCGGATGCGGGCGAGCGACTCCGCCGTTCTGGCCAGCAACTCGGTCGCGATCATCGATTCTCGCTCTGCTTGTAGATCTCGAACGACCGAATCGCGCAGAGGTCGCCGCACATCGTACAGACGGTGCGGTCCGCGTCCTCGCTCTCGCTTCGCTTGTGGCGTGCCAGGACGCCGTCAAGCGCGTTGGCGAACATGCCGTTCCAGTCGAGGCCGGCCCGCGCCTCCGACATGCGGCGATCGCGCGCGAGTGCGCGCTCCCCGAGCTTGACGATGTCGGCGCAATGGCCGGCGATGCGCGCCGCGACGACCCCCTCCCGGACCTCTTCGACGGTCGGGAGACGGAGGTGTTCCGCCGCTGTCACGTAGCAGAGGAAGTCGGCCCCGGCGGCCGCGGCGATCGCGCCGCCGATGGCCGCCGCGATGTGATCGTAGCCCGCGGCGGTGTCCGTGGGCAGCGGGCCGAGAACGTAGAACGGCGCCCCGTTGCACAGACGCTTCTCGGTCGCGATGCTCTCCACGATCTGGTTGAGCGGCACGTGCCCGGGACCCTCGATCATCACTTGCACGCCCGCAGCGTATGCCCGCTCGCGAAGCTCCCCGAGGACGCGCAGCTCGCCGATCTGAGCGCGATCCGAGGCGTCGAGCACCGAGCCCGGGCGCAGACCGTCGCCCAGGCTCAAGGTCGCGTCGTAACGCCGGGCGATCGCCAGCAGGCGGTCGTACTCCGCGAAGAGAGGGTTCTCCGCGCGGTTGGCGGCCATCCAGCGGGCGAGCAGCGAACCCCCGCGGCTCACGATTCCGAGCACGCGCGGCTGTTGCGCGAGCTCATCGAGCACCTTCCGCGTCACGCCGCAATGGACCGTGATGAAGTCGATCCCTTCCTCGCACTGGCGTTCGATCTCGTCGAAGAGCTCGTTGGAACTCATGCTCTCGATGCTCTTGCCTGCGCGCTCGAGCCCTACCGCGACACCGTAGATCGGCACGGCTCCTACCATCACCGGAGACTCGGCGAGAATTTCACGGCGGATCTCGCGCAGGTCGCCGCCGATTGAAAGGTCCATGACCGCGTGTGCACCGGCGTCGACGCACACCTTGAGCTTGCGCAGCTCCTCGCGCAGGTCGTGATGCGAGGGGCTGGTGCCGATGTTGGCGTTGACCTTGGTGAAGAGGCCTTCGCCGATGCCCATCGGCGCGAACCGCCGCTTGACGTTCTTCGGGATCACGACCCGGCCGCCCGCAACCCCCTCGCGGACCGTCTCGGCAGGCAACCCCTCGTGCTCGGCAACAGCCGCCATCTCGGCCGTCAACCGCCCTTCCAGTGCGTCATTGAGCTGCGTCATACCACACCTCCGTGTGAGCGAGAAACCAAAAGCCACCTCGGCGAAACTGAGCGGAGGTGGCCTTCTTGCGCCGCTGGTCTGTTCCCTCCGCCGGTTCTGACCGGATCAGGTTCTGATGGTGTGCTCTCAGCCCGTCGAGAGTGCGGGCACCCATACAGACCACCGACTACTCTAGTACCGTTGAGGTTACCAAATCAAGGCATCCCTAAACCATTGCCGCGTATGTCGCTCTCACATGACACCACCGGGCCGCGAACCCGAGGTGCAGGAAGAGAACCCGCCCGGGGGGCGCACAGCGCCACCAGCGCAGGCCCGCGTTCGGCCACCGCGGGATCGGTGAGAAAGAAAGCCTCCACGCCGTGAAAGAAAGGCGAGATCCTGCTCTCTTGCGAGATTCTTCGCTCGCTGCGCGCACTCAGAATGACAGGGTACGGCGCACCTGCCAGGGCGCGCACCCAAGGGGAAAGACACCCAGGCCTCCACGCAGTGGAACCACCACACGCCCGCGGAACGGGCGGGCAAAAACGCGAGCAGGTCTCAAGCTCACAAATGGCTCAAGGGGTTCCCTTTGCGGGATTCTTGTGATAGCGTTCACATGGCCTGACCGGCGGCCCGGCTGCATGCTGGCGTGGCCCCTGCACCGGACACGATCGAAGCGGGCCCCCAACCCTTCGAAGGCGGTGAAAGGAGAGCGTGATGGCAACGATTCTGATCGTGGACGACGATCCTGACGTGGTCGAGGCGTGTCGCCTCTTCCTCGAGAGGGATCACCACAAGGTCGTCTGCGCGTACAACCGCGCCGAGGGCATGAAGGCCGTCGCCGAGGCCAAGCCCGACCTCTTGATCCTGGACGTGATCATGGAGCAGGCCGACGACGGCATCGCCATGGCGCAGGAGCTGCGACGCTCGGGGTTCGCAGCCCCGATCCTGATGCTGACGAGCATCGGCAAGGTCACCGGGTACTCCTACGACAAGGACGAAGATCTCGTGCCGGTCGACGACTTCCAGGAGAAGCCGATCGAGCCGGCGGCCCTGGTGCGCAAGGTGAACGAGTTGCTGGCGAAGAGGGCGAGGTGAAGCCATGCTCTTGACCGAGCAGCAGCGTTTGAAGGAGGACATCGGCCGGTTGGTCGAACGGTACGGCGCCGGGCGCTCGTCACTCATCCCGGTCCTCCAGGACGTTCAGGCCGAGTACGGCCAGATCTCCGAGTACGCGATGCAGGAAGTGGCCGACCACCTCGGTATTCACCCGGTGGAGGTCTACAGCGTCGTCACGTTCTACGCGTTCCTGGGCGAGAACTACCAGGGCAAGTTCGTGATCAGGCTGTGCCGGACGATCTCCTGCGACATGGTGGGCAAGGAGAAGGTCGCGCGCCAGCTCGAGAACGATCTCGGCATCAAGTTCGGGCAGACGACCAAAGACGGCAAGTTCTCGCTCGAGTGGGCGAACTGCATCGGGATGTGCGACCAGGGGCCGGCGCTCCTCGTCAACGACCATGTCTTCACATCGGTGACCTCCGAGAAGGTCCACGACATCCTGCAGCTCTGCCGAAAGAGCTTCGGACCGCTCGCCGTGCACGACAACAGACACGAGGAGGCCAGGGCATGAGCGCCAACCGCAAAGGCCTCGTGACGTTTTCGACCATCGACCCGAACGCCGCCCTCGCGGCGGCGGTCGCCAAGACCCGCGCGGAGATCGTCGCCGAGGTCACCGCGTCCAAGCTCAAGGGCCGCGGCGGCGCGGGGTTCCCCACCGGCGTGAAGTGGAACCTTGCGGCGGCCGCGAAGGGGGACGCCAAGTACGTCATCTGCAACGCGGACGAAGGCGAGCCCGGGACGTTCAAGGACCGCGTGATCCTCACCGAGGTCCCGGACCTCGTGTTCGCCGGGATGACGATCGGCGGCATCGCCATCGGCGCCGCCAAGGGGATCGTCTACCTGCGCGGCGAGTACACCTACCTGCGCGAACCGCTCGAGAGCGCTCTCGCCAAGCGGCGCGCGGCCGGGCTTCTCGGGCCGCAGGTCATGGGCAAGGCGGTCGCGTTCGACATCGAGGTCCGCATGGGCTCCGGCGCCTACGTCTGCGGCGAGGAAACCGCGCTCATCGAATCTCTCGAAGGGCAGCGCGGCGAGCCGCGCAACCGCCCGCCGTTCCCCGTCGACACGGGGTTCATGGGTCAGCCCACGATCGTGAACAACGTCGAGACGTTCGCGTGCGTCGCCGCAATCTTCGCCAAAGGCGCCGCGTGGTTCGCCTCGATCGGCACCGAGAAGTCGACGGGTCCCAAGCTTTTCTCGGTCTCCGGCGACTGCGCCCGCTCCGGCGTCTACGAGTTCCCGATGGGTATCATGGTGAGCGAGCTGCTGCGCGAGGTCGGGGGCGAGAACGCGAAGGCGGTCCAGATCGGCGGCGCCTCCGGGCACTGCGTCCCTTCCTCCGAGTTCGCCCGGACGCTCAGCTACGAGGACGTCTCCACCGGCGGCTCGGTGATGGTGTTCGGGCCGCAACGGGACATGCTGGCGGTCGCCAAGAACTTCATGGAGTTCTTCGTCGAGGAGTCGTGCGGCCAGTGCACCCCGTGCCGCGAAGGCAACGCGAAGCTCCTCGAAGGCATCGAGATGCTGGAAGAGGGGCGGTGCTCGGCGGCGTACCTCGAAGAGCTGACCAAGCTGGGCGAGGTGATGCAGATCGCATCGAAGTGCGGCCTCGGCCAGTCGAGCCCGAACGCGTTCCTGTCCATAGTCTCCCACTTCCAGGGCGAGCTCATGGGCCGCACCTCCGGCCTGGCGCGGTGAGGCGGAAGGAGCCCAGCATGTCGGACCAAGAGAAGGCCAACACAGCAACCTCCCGCGCCCCCGTCAGCCAGCGCGGCCACCTCGTCAAGATGCCGATCGACGGCACCGCGATCGGCGCGCTCGTCACGGTTTCGATCGACGGCCAGGATGTCAAGGTGCCGCTCGGCTCCACGATCCTTGAGGCCGCCAAGCAGATCGGCGTGAAGATCCCGACCCTCTGCTACCACGAGGACCTCTGCATCGCCGGCGTCTGCCGGATCTGCGTTGTGGAGGTCGAGGGCCAGCGCACGCTGCAGGCCGCCTGCGCGTATCCGATCACCTCGCCGCTCAAGATCCACACGCACACCCGCAAGGTGCGCCAGTCGCGCCGGAGGATCCTCGACCTCCTGCTCTCCAAGCACTACGGCGAGTGCTACTCCTGCTTCCGTAACACCAACTGCGAGCTGCAGACGCTCGCCGCGGAGTACGGCGTCGACTTCTTCCGCTTCGGCCACCCGGACAAGCCAACCTCGGAGCTGGACAAATCCTCATATTCGGTCCAGCGGGACATGAACAAGTGCATCCTCTGCCGCCGGTGCGTGCGCACCTGCATCGACCTCCAGGAGGTCGGCGTGCTCGAGGCGGTGCACCGCGGCGACAAAACCAGGATCTCGACGTTCATGGACAAGCCCCTGGCCGAGGTCGTCTGCATCAACTGCGGGCAGTGCATCAACCGCTGCCCGACCGCGGCCCTGGGCGCGGCCGACCCCACCGACGACGTCTGGCGCGACATCAACGACCCGACCAAGCACGTCGTGATCCAGACCGCACCGGCGCCGCGCGCCGCTATCGGCGAGTGCTTCGGGCTGCCGCCCGGGACTCCTCTCACGTTCGAGATGAACTCGGCGCTCAGGGCGATCGGCTTCGACAAGGTCTTCGACACGAACTTCACCGCCGACCTCACGATCATCGAGGAAGGCACCGAGCTGATCCTGCGGCTCTACAAGGCGCTGGTGGAGAAGCAGCAGGTCGCGCTGCCGCAGTTCACCTCGTGCTCCCCCGGCTGGGTGAAGTACATCGAGCACTTCTACCCGGAAATGCTGCCGCACATGTCCTCCGCCAAGAGCCCGCAACAGATGTTCGGCTCGGTGATCAAGACCTACTACGCGAAGCTCAACAACCTCGACCCGGCCAACATCGTCACGGTCGCGCTGATGCCGTGCTCCGCAAAGAAGTTCGAGTGCAACCGCCCCGAGATGGCCTCGTCCGGCTACAAGGACGTGGACTACGGCCTGGTCACCCGGGAGCTCGCGCAGATGTTCAAGGAGGCCGGCATCGAGCTGCCGAAGATGCCGAAGAGCGACTTCGACGATCCGTTCGGGACCGCAACCGGGTCCGGCGTGATCTTCGGCGCCACCGGCGGCGTAATGGAAGCGGCGCTGCGGACCGTCATCGAGCTGGTCTCGGGGCTCAAGGTCGAGAGCCTCTACGACCACGCGAACATCCTGCCCGTGCGCGGCTTCGACGGGGTTCGCTACGTCGAGCTCACGATCCCGAGGGTGGGGCCCGTCCCGGACCTCCTCAAGACGAACAAGCACCTGCCGTTCGACAGCTGGGACTGGCTGGCGGGAGCGACGCTCAAGGTCGCGGTCGCCCACGGGACCGCGAACGCGAAGAAGGTCCTCGAGGACATCAAGGCCGGCGGCAAGCTGTCCGAGTGCCACTTCATCGAGTTCATGGCGTGTCCCGGCGGATGCCTTGGCGGCGGCGGCATGCCGATCCCGACCTCCCCCGCGATTCGCGCTGCGCGGGCCAAGGCGATCTACGCGGAGGACGCCGGGTACGAGGTGCGCAAGTCGCACGAGAACCCCGCGGTGATCAGGCTCTACAACGAGTTCCTGACCGACGGCCCGAACGGCCACACCGCCCACCACCTCCTGCACACCACGTACACCCCGCGCGGGAAGTACATCACGTAGCCCCGTCCCCGCCGAGATCTTCCGGAAATGCCGGGCGCCCGCCCGGCATTTCCCACTTCAAGGCGGTCGGGCGGGCCGCTCGGGGTGTGGGACCATGGGCAGGGGAGGTTGGCCATGAAGGACGAGTCAGCGGTCACGACGTTGCGGTATCTCGACCTCCCGGCCTCCGTCCGCGACTTCGTCGAGTTCTCCGCGGAGGAGAGCCGGGTGCTCGCGACCGTCAACCAGAAGGTGGCCGCGAACGCCGGCCTCGCCGACGTCATGGACTTCGTCTTCGACGCCACCCGCGAGATCTGTCCGTGCGACCGCATCGGCGTCGCTTTCCTGGAAGACGGGGACCGGCTCGTGTCGCACTACGCGCGCGCCTCCTACGACCCGGTTCTGCTCTCGAAGGGCTACACGGAGGCCCTGCAGGGCTCCTCGCTCGGGCGCGTGATCTCGAGCGGCCGGCCACGAGTGATCGACGACCTCGAGTCGTACCTGGCCGAGCACCCGGGCAGCGCCTCCACCGCGCTCCTGGCGCGCGAGGGCGTGCGCTCCTCCATGACCTGCCCGCTGTCCGTCGACGGCCGCCCCGTCGGGGTGATGTTCCGCAGCTCCCGGCGCCCCCGGGCTTACAACGATCACCAGGTTCGATTGCACCTCGCGATCGCCGAGCGCCTGGCGCAGTCCGTGGAGAAGGCGTGGCGCATCGAGCGTCTCACGGCGGCGAACCACGCCTACACGGAGATGCTCGGCTTCGTGAGCCACGAGCTCAAGAACCCGCTCGCCTCGATGGTCATGGACGCAAAGGCGCTCACCGGCGGCTACCTGGGCGCGATGGACCCGCGCCACATCGAGGTCGTCGAGCGCATGGCGCGCAAGTCGCGGTACCTGCTGGGCCTGCTGCGCGAGTACCTCGACCTTGCCCGCATCGAGAGCGGCGATCTCGCGCCATCGATCGCTCCCGGAGTCGACCTCGTCAACGACGTCATCGAGCCAGCCGTTCAAATCGTCCGCTCGGAGTTCCAGGAGCACGGCCACCGCCTGACGCGCGATTTCCCGGCGGGGTCCCTACCGGTCCGCGGTGATGCCGACCTGCTGAAGATCGTGCTGGTCAACCTGCTCGGCAACGCCGCCAAGTACGGCAACCCCGACGGCGAGATCCGGGTCTCGGCGCGCCGCGCCCCCGAGTCGTTCTCGGTCTCGGTCTGGAACGAGGGCCCGGGCTTCCCCGAGAGCGAAAAGCACCGATTGTTCCGAAAGTTCTCCCGCCTGCAGACGCCGGAGCTGCGGGACCGGAAGGGTTCGGGCGTCGGCCTCTACACGTGTCGGCGCATCGTGGAGCTTCACGGTGGCCGCATCCGCGCCGCCTCCGAGCCGGGCCGATGGGCCGAGTTCATGTTCACGATTCCGGATCCCCCTCCGACCGAGGCTTGATACCGTCCGGTCATCAGCAGAGGGGCAGAGGTGCGGAGGAGCAAAGACGGTTCGAAGGTTCGAAGGTTCGAAGGTTCGAAGGTTCGAAGGTTCGAAGGTTCGCCTAAGTAAAAGGCAACCTCTTGCTCCCTGCCATATTCCCGGTCTTCTCTTTTCTCGTCTCTGAACTTTCGAACGTTTGAACGTGTGAACTTTCGAACGGTTTCTTGCTCCCCTGCTCCTCTGCTGCCGGTTCCCGGCGCGGCCGTCTCCCATCGGCGCCCGGGCCGCAGTAAAGTCTCATCCGAGCGCCGCCGGCTCACGGATGCCCGGTCGGCGCTACGGAGGGGATCTGGACAAACCGAGGATGCTGCCGGCGGCGGCGGAGCTGGTCGAGCGCACCAGGTGGCTCATCACGCTGCGGTGGCTGGCCATCGTAGCGGTCACCGCCGCCGTCGAGGTGGTGAGGGGGCCGCTGGGGGTGACGGTAGCCTCGGTTCCGATCCGGTGGGTGATGGGGGCCCTCGCCCTCTACAACATGCTGCTGGCGGTCGTGAGCCCGCTGTTCGGCACTGCCCGCCCGGACGGACCCGAGCACGCGCCCTCTCCGGCGATGCGCGCGCTCGCCGCGGTGGCGCTCGCCCCGGCGCAGCTCCCGCGGTTGTGGCTCGTGCTCGGCCGACTGGTCCGCTCGCTCGCGCTGCCCGTCGCGCGGCGGCGCCGTCGCGACGGCGCGCCCGTGCGGCGGGCGACGCTCGACGACGTGCTGGTGCCGCGCGAGCTTTGGGGGCTCGACCCCCAACGCGTCGTGGCCCGGGCCGCGACCCTCGCGAGCGCGCAGATCACGGTCGACCTCGTTGCGGTGGCCGCGCTGGTTCACTTCTCGGGTGGCATCGAGAACCCCTTCATCTTCTACTCGGTCTTCCACGTCGTGATCGCGAGCATCCTCCTCTCCCGCCCGGCCACGTTCCTCAAGGCCGCGCTCGGGTTCGCGCTGATCTCGGGGGTCGGCCTGGGCGAGTGGCTCGGCGCCCTGCCCCACGTGCCTCTCGGGCTGTTCCCGGTTGAAGGCGCCTTTCGGAGCGGGAGTTTCGTCGTCACCCAGCTCTTCGTGCTTGGCAGCACACTGTTCCTCACGGCGTACATCGCGAGCGCGATCTCGGCCCACCAGCGTTCCTACGAGCGCGAGACGGTGCAGCTCTCGGCCGACATCAGGCACAAGAACGAGCTGCTGCAGGCCGCGTACAAGAGGATCCGCAGCGCCGAGCGCGCCAAGTCCCAGTACATGCGGAAGGTGGCGCACGAGCTCAAGGAACCGCTCGCTGCGATCCAGATGCTGCTCCGGACGGTGCTGGACGGGTTCGCGGGCGAGTTCCCCGAACGGTCCCGAAACTTCATGGAACGCGCCGAACGGAGAGCTCGGGAGCTGTCCCTCGTCACCCAGGACCTCCTCACGCTCTCCCGCGCCCGGGAAGGCCGCGCCACGGTCGACGCGACTGCCGTCCGGCCGGACGAACTGGTTGAAGCCGTCGTGGGAGCATTGCAGGAGGCGGCGGCCCGCGCCGGCGTCACCGTTGCGACCGAGATTTCCCCAGGGCTCAACCCGGTCGAGGGCGACCCCGCCGGCCTGCAGCAGCTGGTCGGAAACCTGGTCAGCAACGGCATCCGGTACACGCCGCGCGGCGGCCGCGTGACGATCCGGTTGCTCGACACCGAAGGGAAGCTCCGCATCGAGGTCGCCGACACCGGGATCGGAATTCCCGCCGAGGACCTGCACCGCGTCTTCGACGAGTTCTACCGTTCGGCCAACGCCCGCGAGCACACCGGCGACGGCACGGGCCTCGGGCTCTCCATCGTGAAGGCCGTCGTCGAGCAGCACGGCGGCACGGTGTCGGTCGAAAGCACGGTCGGCCAGGGAACGACATTCACCGTCGAGCTCCCGGTGAAGCAAGAGGTGAAAGGGTAAACGGAAAAAGTCAAACGGGAGACAAGACCGAGGCCGCGTTCCTCGCCGGGAGTTCTCCGTCTTCCGTCTTCCCTTTTCCCTTTACCGTTTGCCCTTTGCCGCTTTACCGTGCCGCCCAGCTGAGAGTTGCTCCGGAGAGGACTTCGCAACCCATACTCCCGGCACTGGTTTCGCTCAGAAAGGGATGGAGTACACCACGCCGCCCACGAAGTTGGCGCGCTTGCCCTCAAACCCCGGTGTGTAGACGTCCGAGTCCGTGAAATTCGTGTACTGGACGTCAAACTTGAGCTTTCCGAGACCGACCTTGAACGGCCAGTCGAGACGGGCGCCGTAGTCGGTCACGCTGTCCAGCTCGAGGTCGGGAAAGTATCCACGGGTGTACTCCTTCGTGCCGTGCCCGACGTTGAGGGTCAGGACCAATCCGTCCGACGCGCCCGTCCTCAGCAACCCGAGGCTCTGCGAGCCGGTCAGCAGGTAGTACCACCCCTTGATCGCCTTCACGTCGCGAATCGCCGTGAGCGAAGGGGAGAACGGCAGCGTCTTGAAGGTCGCGTTCGCCCAGACTTCCTGAGTCGAAAAGCTCGCGGTGTGCGGGAAGGTGTAGGCGTAATACGTGAACGTCCAGTCGACGTCCCTCCCGGCCGAGGTGTATGCGAGCCAGTAGTCCATCTCGCTCGTCTCGCCCTTGTAGCCGTTGTCGGAGGTGAGGTTGATGCTGCTCCAGACGCTTGCCGACCAGGGGCCCTCGTACAGGCTGAGCGAGGGCTGAAACACCGGCTTGTCGTTCAGCACCATCCCGCGCCAGATGTAGGCCGACTGGGCGCTGAGGTCCAGGCTGCCGTCGAGCGCGTGCGCAGGAGTCGCCGCCAGCACGATCGACGCCACCGCAGCGAGAGCGACCGTTCCGCGTCGTGGTCTCATCGCCTTCCTCCGCATCGGAAAACGGGCACTCGCGCGGAATCTCCGCCCGAGTGCCCGAGCGCTCAAGAACCGCCTGGCGCCTCAATCTGCGAGGTATGCCTCCTCGCCGTGCTCCGAGGCGTCGAGACCCATCTCCTCCTCGTGGAGGCCGGCCCGCACCGGCGTGATCCTGTTGATCAAGGCCAGGGCGACGTACGAGAACAGGAAGGCGTACACGCTGCACATCACGCCGGCGACGAGCTGCTTCGCGAAGAAACTCGAGTTGCCGTAGAAGAGCCCGTTGGCGCCGTTGGCGTTGATCGCCGTGGTCGCGAAGAGTCCCAACATCACGATCCCGAGAAAACCTCCGACGCCGTGCACGCCCCAGACGTCGAGCGCGTCGTCCCACTGCATGCGGTTCTTCAGGTTGATCGCGCCGTAGCAGACGATTCCCGACACGATCCCGATCAGCACCGACACCTGCAAGGTGACGTAGCCGGCACAGGGTGTGACCGTTGCGAGTCCGGCGATCGAGCCCGTGAGCAGCCCGAGGAACTTCGGCTTCTTCTCGAAGATCCACGCCATGATCAACCAGGTGACCGCGGCGAACGAGGCCGCCGTGTCGGTGTTGAGGAACGCCTGCGCCGTGACTCCGTCCACCTTGAGCTCGCTGCCGGCGTTGAATCCGTACCAGCCGAACCAAAGCAGGCCGGTCCCCAGTGCGACCAGCGGGATGCTGTGCGGTCCCTTCTCGACCACCCGGCGCTTGCCGACGTAGAACACCGAGGCGAGCGCCGCCATGCCCGCGATCGCGTGCACCACGATGCCGCCCGCGAAGTCGAGCACGCCCCAGCGCTGGAGGATCCCGCCGCCCCAGATCATGTGCACCATCGGGAAGTAGACGAAGAGCAGCCAGACGGTGAGGAAGAGCAGGTACGGCACGAATCTCACGCGGTTCGTGAACGCGCCGGTGATCAGGGCGGGCGTGATGATGGCGAACATCATCTGGTAGGCGACGAACACGAACAACGGGATGTTGTTGGTCGGCAGCACGTCGGTCGAGGACACACCCATCATGAAAGCGTGGTTGAGATTGCCGATGATGCCGCCGACGTCCCCCGAGAAGCACATCGAATAGCCGCAGATGAACCAGATCACCGACGTCCACCCCATCGAGAAGAAGCTCTGGATCATGATGGCGAGGACGTTCTTGCGACCCACGAGCCCGCCGTAGAAGAACGCCAGGCCCGGGGTCATCAGCATGACGAGGCTGGCAGCCACCAGCATGAACCCGGTGTTTCCAGTGTCGAAGTGCATCGCTCCTCCTTCCGGGCCGCCTGCCTGCGGCCCACCGCGCCGAAAAGAGCCTACGAGCTACGGGCTCGTCGCAAAATCGGGGAAAACCCTGGGCGCAGCTTCGAAAAGCCCGGGATCCGCCCGCGCCTTCCCCGGGCACTCAAAGACCGTGGTCCGTGGCCAGTGGTCCGTAGAGACAGGCAGAGGGGCAGAGGGGCTGAGGAGCCAGAGACAATTCAGAGTGAAGAGTTGAGAGTGAAGAGTTATGAGAGACAAGGAGTTCGTCGGACGCTGGTGAAAGGTCAAACGTAAAATGTCAAAGGGAAGACGAGAACGCAAGGCGGGGGTTGTTCCGGATCTTCGTCTTCCCTTTGACTTCTCCCCTTTTCCCTCCCAGAACAGTGGTCCGGGCTCCGGGGTCAGGGCACGGCTACGACACGTCTCGGAAGGCAGGGCAATGGCGGACGGCGGGTAGCCGCGCCGCCGAGAGTGGGCCAGATGCAAGGCGCACGAGGCGGGAGCAGCGGAGCGTACCCGGAGGGTACGTGAGCATGCGATCCGCCGAGTGCAACGCAGCAGATGGTCCGCTATCGGCGGCGCCTTGGGCTAGAGCTCGGTGAGGCCTTCTCGGATCGCATACTTCGTCAGCTCGGCGACGCTGTGCAGGTCGAGCTTTTCCATGATCTGCTGCCGGTAGGTCTCGACGGTCTTGACGCTGACCGCGAGCCGCGCGGCGATGGCCTTTGTGGGCTCCCCCTCCGCCATCAGTTGGAGCACTTCCCGCTCCCGAGGCGTGAGCACCGAGAAGGCGGCCGCGCCGTCGCCGCCCGCCTGCGCCACGTAGTCGCGCACCACCATCTCGGTGATCGCCGGCGAGAGGAACGCCCCGCGAGCCATCACGACCTCGATGGCGCGGGCCAGTTCGTCGAAGGCGGAGTCCTTCAACAGGTATCCGGAAGCGCCCGCTTTCAGCGTCTCGATGACGAAGCGGCGGTCCGAGTGCATCGAGAGCGCGAGCACCCGGACCCCGGGGCGTTCGGCGAGAATCCTGCGCGTCGCCTCGATGCCGTTCAGGCCGGGCATCGAGATGTCGAGGATGACGATGTCCGGCGAAAGCTCCTTCGCGAGGCGGACGGCCGACTCCCCGTCCGGGGCCTCGGCGACGACCTTGAAGTCCGTCCGCTTCTCCAGGAGATGGCGGAGGCCCTCGCGGACGATGCGGTGGTCGTCAGCGATGACGATGCGCACCGGCATGCACACTCTCCCTCTGCAGCTGCACCTTGAGCGGCAACTCGAGCAAGAAATCGACGCCACCCCCAGGGTGCGACTCGAAGCCGACCCGCCCACCCAGGTATTCGCACCGTTCCCGTACGTTGAACAGCCCGAAGGCGTCGGTCCTTGTCCCCAGGCCTTCCACCACCGCAGGGTCGAAGCCGACCCCGTCGTCGCGATAGCGCACGATGAGCTGGCCACCGCTCGAGGTCACTTCCACGGTGACCCCATGGGCGCGGGCGTGCTTCACCGTGTTGACCAGAAACTCCCGAACTGCCTTGAACACCGTGATCCGGACGACCTCGTCGGCCTGCTCACCCACGTCGCCGGCGCGGACCTCGACCGCGAGGCCGTGCTTGCGCTTGAATTGATCGCCGAGCCACTGGATCGCCGGCACGAGCCCCAGCTCGTACAGCACCGGCGGGCTGATCTCGACCGTCAGGCTGCGCGTTGTACGTATCGTCTGGTCGAGCAGCGCGCGCATCTCCTCCAGGGTTTGCTCGTAGCCCGAGAACGCCATGCTGCGCTGGATCTCCAGAACTTTCATCTTGAGAGTGGTAAGCGCTTGGCCGATATGGTCGTGGAGGTCCGAGGCGATCGCGCGCCGCTCGGCCTCCTCCGCGAGCGAGAGCTCGGCCGCCAGGGAGCGCAGCCGCTCGCGATAGAAACCTATGCGCTCCTCCTTCCGCTTCCGCTCGCCGATTTCCTCCTGCAGCTCACGGTTGACCGACACCAGCTCCGCCGTGCGCTCATCTACCCGGCGCTCCAGCCCGGCGTGAGCCGCCTGCAGGGCCCGTTGCGTCTCTCTTCGTTCCAGGAACGAGCGCAGCATCTCCGCGAGTGAGTTGATCAGGTTCCTCTCCTCGGCGAGGAACGGGCCCTCGGCCGATTCGGGCGCGCTCTCGGTGTAGAAGACATCGATACGGCCGGCCTTGCCGGACGCGGTCCGGAACTCGGCCGACTGGCGCCACGGCGACGTCGCGAAAAAGGCCGAGCACACCTCGCTCTCGTCGAACACGATCCGGGCGCAGGTGATCTCCGGGTACTGCCACGCCGGAGGGATCAGGGCCACCACCTCGTCGAGCAGCTCGCCGATCTCCCGCAGGTCGTTCTGGAGGATCCGCGCGGTCCCGTGCAGCGCCGTCAACTCCTTCACCCGCTCCCGAAGGTCGTGAAGGATCTTGGCGCCCGCCTCGCGCCGGCCTACTCCGTCGTCAATGGGTGGCATCGGGTCCGTTCGGTCCCGCCCGCGCCGCTGCCGGGCAGCGCCGCCATCATAGCGCGCCGGGGAATGGGGCCTGCGCCACAATCGCCGCCCGCTGCCTTCGTGCCCTGCGCCGAGCCGATCCGCGAGCGGTGCACCCATTCTCGGCGAAGAGCTTTCAGGTGGCAGGCGGCTATTGAAGAATCTCCTTTTCCGCACTATAGTTGAATCACTGGAAATCTCGGGGAGTTGCAGTGATGCTGCACCGGCTAGTACAATCTTGCGACTAGCTGAACCGAAAGGCGGTTCGTGGCCGACGCACATGCTTCTCCTGCGTCCCAGTCCGTCGCGTATCGAGAGACGGAGAGCACCGCTGCGCTGCTCGAGCTGATCCGGAGGGGTGATCCGGCCGCTACGGAGCGCCTCGTCAAGCGATGCCTGCCGGCCCTTCGGCGCTGGGCGCACGGTCGCCTTCCCGTCAGGGCGCGAGGCATGGTTGACACCGATGACCTCGTTCAGGTGTCGGTCCTTCGAGCTTTGAACCAGGTGGGACGCTTCGAGCCGCGCAGGGAAGGGGCCTTCCTCGCCTACCTGCGAAGCATCCTGCTGAACGCCGTCCGCGACGAGATTCGCCGAGTGGCGCGCAGGCCCGGCGCGGAGGAGATGTCCGAGGAGCTGCCGGACTGTGCCCCGCCGGCGGTCGAGCAGGTGATCGGCCGCGAGACCATGCAGACGTACGAGCAAGCCCTGGCAGAGTTGAGCGACGCTCAGCAGGAAGCCGTGATCCTGCGGGTCGAGTTCGGCTACACCTTCCCGGAGATCGCGGAGGCCACGGGCAGCCCCTCCGCCAACGCCGCCCGCATGATGGTCGCGAGAGCCCTGGTGCGACTCGCGGAGGCGATGGATGCCCGCCGATAGCGAATTCCTCCTGCGAATCGCCGAGGCGATTGCCGACGAGACCCCGGTGGATTGGAACGCGTGCGCCGTCGCGAGCCCGGACGACGAAGCCCAGCTGGAACACCTCAAGACGGTCGAGTCGGTTGCGTCCGCGTACCGCTCGTTGCACGGAACCGGGCCGGCCCTGGAAGACCCGGCGTCGTCCGGGGCCCACCGGAGGCCGACGCCGGAGACGGTGCTGTTCGAATGGGGTCATCTCAAGGTCATCGAGAAGCTCGGCGAAGGCAGCTTCGGCGAGGTGTTCCAGGCCTACGACTCGCTCCTCGACCGTGAGGTTGCCCTCAAGTTGAGGCGGCCCGAGCAGAGAGCGCCGGCTTCCGCCCGCCGCCGGTTCATCCAGGAGGCGCGGCGCCTGGCCAGGGTTCGCCACCCCAACGTCATCACGGTGCACGGCGCCGATGTCCACGACGACCGCGTGGGCTTGTGGACCGACCTCGTGGCAGGCCAGACGCTCGAGAACTGGCTCACACGCGAGGGGCCGCTGAGCGCCGAGGAGACGACCCTCATCGGCCGCGATCTGTGCCGGGCGCTCGCCGCCGTCCACGCCGCGGGTCTCGTCCACGGCGACGTCAAGAGCACCAACGTCATGCGGGAGCGCGGCGGGCGCATCGTCCTGATGGACTTCGGCGCCGGGGCGGAGATCGAGGACGCTCATACCCGCCGGGGACCAGCCGGAACCCTCGGCACCCCCATCGTGATGGCGCCGGAACTCCTGCGCGGGGAGTCGCCGAGCCCGGCTTCGGATATCTACTCCCTCGGCGTCCTGCTGTACCGGCTGGTCAGCGGCCGGTACCCCGTCGAGGCGGCGACGATTCAGGAGCTCAGGGAGCGGCATGGGCAGGGTGCGGTCGCGCCTTTGCGGGACGTCCGCCCCGACCTGTCCGCCGAGATCGTCGCCGTCATCGGGCGCGCGCTGGCGCCGGCGCCCGGCGACCGGTTCCCGAGCGCAGGCGCCATGGAACACGCTCTGCTGAGCTGGCTCGCCCCCGGCTCCGCAGGCCTCGACGAGGCACACGCCGCCGCCCCGGCGGCAACGCTCCCGCGGAGCGGAGTGCCGGCGCGGGGCTCCATCGCCCGCTGGCTCTCGGCCAGGTCGCGCTGGCAGTTCGCCGCAGCCGGTGCGTTGTTCGTCGCCGTCGTGGCTACGGTCCTGGCAGTTCTCCTCCTCGGCGACGGTTCGGATCGCCCGGCCCTCCAGCCGTCGGGAATCCGCTCCGTGGCGGTACTTCCCTTCCAGGCGTTGGACAAGGAGGGTCAGAACGACTACCTGGGGCTCGGGATGGCGGACGCCCTCATCAACCGCCTGAGCCACCTGCCAGGAATCGTCGTCCGGCCGACCAGCGCCGTCCTCCGCTACGCCGAGGCGCGTCCCGACCTCCAGGACGTCGGCCGGAGCCTCGGCGTCGAAGCCCTGCTGGACGGTCGGATCCAGCGTTCCGCCGATCGCGTCCGCGTCACGGCCCAGCTCGTCAGCACGGTGGACGGCGCGCCGATCTGGACGGCCACGTTCGACCGCAAGGCCGCCAACATCTTCGAGCTCGAGGACTCCATCTCCGAGCAGCTGACCCGCGCCTTGCGCATCCGCCTCACGGCAACGGAGAAAGCCACGCTCGCCTGGCGCCCCACGACGAAGGCCGAGGCCTACCAGGCGTACCTGAAGGGCCGCTACTTCTGGAACAAGTGGACACCGGCATCGGTGCGGAAGAGCGTCGATTTTCTCCAGCAGGCCGTGCAGTCCGACCCCTCATTCGCGCTCGCGCACGTAGGTCTTGCCGACTCCTTCACCGTCCTCGCGGGCCTCGAGCCGTCGCCGGCCGCTCCGGCCGAGGCCTACGCGCAGGCGCAGCGCGCCGCACTGCAAGCGCTGGATCTGGACGCCAACCTCGCCGACGCCCACGCCGCCCTGGGGGCCGTCCGCCTGCACCACGACTGGGACTGGTCCGCGGCAGAGGCGGAGCTCGCCAAGGCCACGGAGTTGAACCCCGGCTGTCTCACGGCTCACATCTGGTACGCCGAACTGCTCGGCCAACTGGGGCAGCATGAGGAAGCGGTCGCCGAGATCAGGCGCGCCCTCGAGACCGATCCCCTCTCGCTGCCCGCCAACGCCATAGCTGGCGGCATCTACCTCGAAGCCGGGCGCCGTGACGAAGCCGTCCAGCAGCTCGGTAAGGCGCTCGAGATCGAGCCGGCCTTTCATCTCGCCTACACGTTCCTCGCGTCGGCCTACGAGAGACAGGGCAAGAACGACGACGTCGTCTCGAACTGGCAGAACGCGATGGTGCTTTCGGGCTCGTCTCAAGACGATGCCGCCGCTCTCGGACGGGCCTACGCGAGCGGGGGCATCAAGGCCGCGTGGCGCTGGCGGCTCGAGCGGCTGCAGGGGAGCGCGGCGCACGAGTACGTCCCGCCGGCCCTGATCGCGCGGGCCCACGCAGCGCTCGGCGATGCACCTTCGGCCCTCGCATGGCTCGACCGGGCGGTCGCGGCCCACGACGAGTTCCTCCTTCGCGTCAAGGGGGAACCGGCGTTCGACTTCATGCGCTCCGACAAACGTTTCGTCTTGATTCTGCAGCGGCTCGGCCTTCCCGAACCCGGCTTCCAGAAGACACCGCAGGGATTCGGCTGGTCTCCCGAGTCGCAACCGGCCCGAGCTCTGAACGCGGAGGTGGCACTGTACCGGACGTGCGCCTTCCCCTCCTCCCGGGGTTCGCACCCGCCCTTGTCGCACCCCTCCTCGCTGAGGGTGTTCTTCACGTTCGGAGGTTGGCGTTGACGATCGCCCGGACGCCCGTGCGGTTTGCCAGGGTTTAGACGTTTTTCGTGTGAGCCATCAACCCTCGGCGCGGTCGGAGCCGCGTCAAGGATGACATCAACGCTTCTCGGACACGCGAGAGGTCCACATGCCTGACAGATCACGTCGCAATCGGACGACCCCCCCCAACAGCGCGGCGCAACGTCAGGACGTGCTTCGCCCAATCTGTGAGGCCGACGTCGAGACACGGCCCTGCAGCTCAACGCCGCCGCACGTTGCTCGACGGGGATCGTCGCTCCTGATCGCCGCAGCCCTCGCTGCCGCCGTGTTCGGGGCGCGGGGGGCCGCCGCGGCGATCACTCCGATCCCGGCGAGCGTCTCGATGTACCCGACCCAGACGAGCGGCTTCATCACGCTGAACATGACGTTCCCGGCGACCACCTTCGCCGGCACGAGCACGGTCTTCTTCACCACGCTGGCGGGACCCATCCCGTCCTGGCTCACCACCGTGCCGTCCACCGTGCAGTTCACGTACGCCGCGGGTGCGACCTCGGCAACGACAACGTTCCGGTTCCAGGCGAGCGGTGGCGCGAGCGTGGGCACCCTCTCGGTCTTCATGTCGACGGGCGGAGCGCCGGCCGGCATCGGCACGGGCAGCATCAGCGTCCAGATCCTCCAGCCGTCGTACACCTCGACGGCCGCGCCCAACCCGGTCTCGATCGCCTGGGGCGGGTCGCGCAACGTCACGGTCACGACGACCCCCGACCCGGGGTACAACACCTCGATCCAGTACTCGTTCTCCGGGTTCCCTTCCGGGATCACGTGGGGCACGCCGCAGCAGGCGATGCCGCCCACCTACTTTCCGACGAGCTTTACGTTCTCCGTGGACGCCGGCACCGCTCCCGGCACCTACAACGGCACCCTGGCGGCGTCTTCGGCGACGAACAAGACGTTCCCGATGAGCGTTATCGTCCTCCCGCCCGACATCACGGCCTCGTTCACTCAGCCCAGCATCAGCCTGTGCAACGGAGGCCCGCCCAACAGCAACGGCATCGTCCTGCAGCCGGCGAACGGCTACGCCGGGACACCCAAGCTATCTTTTACCGTGGTGCCCGCCGGCCTCACCGAGGCCCCCGTGGCGCTGACCGCCAATAAGATGCCCCCGGGCCAGACGGTGCCTTTCACGGTCAGCGCCAGCGGCGCGTCGCCGGGGGTACAGCTCATGAGCCTCCGCATCGTCGACGTGACGGCAGGGGTGGACAAGACGATCCAGCTCGCCGTGAACGTCTCGGACGGCGACTTCACGCCTGCCGTCTCGCCGCTCTTGCTGAACCTCGTCCCGGGGGGCGCCAGTCAGAGCCTCACGGCGTCGCCGACCCCGAACGCGTGTTTCAACGCCTCGAGCGTCACGGTCACGCCTTCGGGGGCGCCCGCCGGCGTGATCTTCGCGCCTTCCACAGCGATCTCAGCACCGCCTTCGTTTCCGCCGGCCACCTTTGCCGTTCAGGCGGGCGCCGGCACGACGCCCGGAACCTATCCGGTCACGTTCTCGTTCCAGCCGTCCGCAGGTAGCGTCAAGACGGTGCCCGTCACGCTGGTCGTCGCCGCCGCCCCCGATTTCACGCTCGCGGTCAGCCCACCTTCGCTTTCCCTGGCCCCGGGGTCCTCTTCGACGGTGAGCGTCTCCGCGACCGGCATCAACGGGTTCTCGGGCCCGATCGCCGTGTCCGCGCCGGCGCTCGCCGGCGTCACCTTCACGCCGGGCGCCTTCACGCTCACACCCGGCGGCACGCAGACGGTTGCCGTCCAGGTCGCGGCTTCCGCGTCGCCGGGCGGCCTGACCGCGACCTTCACGGGCACCGTCACCGGGTTCAGCGGCCCGCGCACGGCGTCGTTCCTCCTCACGATCCTGGCGCCACCGGACTTCTCGCTCTCCGTCAGCCCGTCGCTGCTCACCGTCGCGGCAGGCGCCTCGGGCGCCGTCACGGTCTCGGCCACCGGACTCAACGGGTTTTCAGGCAGCATCGCCGTGACAGCACCGGCGCTCGCCGGCGTGACCTTCGCTCCGGGCAGCTTCACCCTCACACCAGGCGGCTCGCAGACGGTTACGGTTCAGGTGGCGGCTTCCGCGCTCCCGGGCGACGTAATGGCGACGTTCACGGGCACTGCGGCAGCGGTGCCATCCCCCCGCACTGCTGCCTTCACCCTCCAGGTCACGCCTCCGCCTGATTTCACGCTGGCGGTCAACCCCGGCGCCCTCTCCCTCACGGAAGCGACGTCCGGAAGTGTGACGGTCTCGGTCACAGGCCTCAACGGCTTCAGCGGGACCGTGACGGTGGCTTCGCCCATCCTCGCCGGCGTGACGTTCAGTCCGGCGAGCTTCGCGGTCGCCGCAGGCGGCACGCAGACCGTGACGATCGCCGTGGCAGGCACGGCGCCGCCGGGGACCTACGCCGCCCAGTTCAGCGGGACAGCTTCGGGCGTGTCGGGGACTCACATCGCGCTGCTCATGTTCACGGTGGTCCCTGCGCCGCCCGTGATCCACGCCGTAGCGCCCCCCACCCTGGCCGTGGGGGCCGCGAATGCCGTGCTCCGGCTCGCAGGGGAGTACTTCCGGCCCGGCGCGACGGCAAGCTCGCATTCACCCTCCCTCCAGGTGCTGCGCACCACCGTCATCTCGCCCACGCTGGCCGAGGTGCTGGCGACGCTCCAATCGGGGGCCCGACCCGGGCCGTACCAGCTGGACCTGGCGAACACCGACGGCACCCGGACATCCCAGGGCGTGATCGTGCTCGTCTATCCCACGACCTCGCTGGCCGCGCCGCTGGGAGTGACGACCGCGGCGATCGTGTTCCCGCGGCCGTTCACCCTCGTCGCCCCTGGGAACCCGCTCTTCCCCCGCGGCCTGCTGGCGACCACGGGTCTCGGCACGATCATCGGCTCGTGGCGCTACGACGGCGTCCCCTTCGACCGGTTCATCGTCAACGCCTCGGGCGGGATGCCGGTCGAGGTGAAGGCCAACGTGCCTATCCCGCTCTCCTACACCGGCGAGCACCGGCTCGAGCTGGCGGTCGAGCAGCCGCAGGAGCTGGTCACGGATCCGGTGAGCGTCATCCAGTCCCTCGAGAGCAGGAGCCAGCTCGAGATCCTCGCCCCGCCCGACAACACGGTGTTCGGCGACGTCGCACCGCTCTTCCGCTGGTCGCTCGTCCCCGCAGCGTCGGGCTACGAGATCGAGATTGAACGTCAGGACATCCCCTCTCCGATGCGCGTGCGGCTCTCGGAGTCGGAGTGGAGGCCGGGTCCGCAGGATGTCGAGGCGATAGGCGCGGGCGTACACCGCTTCCGGGTCAAGGCGATCTTCCCGGGCGAGACCTCGGGCGAGCCGACTGCGTGGCGGCGGTTTGCCATCCCTCCCAAGCACGCCGAGCTGCGGATGCTGGCGCCGGAAAGCGACGCCAGGACCAAACGCACGGTGATCAGGTGGGAAGGAGGTTCGCCCGGTCTCGCCTACCGGGTCGAGTTTCTGCAACCTGACACAGGCGAGCCCTTCGCGGCCGCCCTCACGTTCCGACAGCGCTACCTGGTGCCCGCCGGCATGGCGCCCGGCGGCGTGCTGCAGGTGCGCGTGATCGCGCTTGCCCCCGACGGAAGCCGGCGCGGGACGACCCCCCCAACCGAGCTGCAAATCCAGTCCTCGCTCGCCGCGCCGGGCCCGCAGGTCGTCCTCGCGAGCCTCGGCGCACAGGTCACGGGCATCACTCCCCCCGACGGGGCGACGGTGGCCGAGACGCAACCCCGGATCGAGGTGCAGTGGAGCGGCGCCGTCAAACCGGAGGAGGTCGTGCTGACCGTCGATACCACCGACGTGACGGGCGCGGCCGCCCTGAGCGAGGGCTCGATCGCGTACGCGTGCCTGGAGCCCCTCTCCGCCGGGGCCCACACCGTGCAGATCTCGCTCGCCGGGGCGGTCACGCGCTCGGCGTTCACCGTCACCCCTGGGCTGCAGGCCGACGCGGCGTCCGTGTCCCCGACGGCCGACGCGGCGCGGCGCGACTGGCAGGTCGCCGCCATGGGCAGCGGCACCGAGACCAGCGATCAGGGGACGGTCCACGGCGACGCCGGGCGCCTGCAACTGTCCGGCCAGACCGATATCGGCTCGGGAGCTTCGCAGGTCAAAGCCACGGCCGACCTCGGCGGGCGCCGCGAGTTCGAGCCCCCTTACCGCACTGTGGCCGAGAGCAAGAACTGGCAGATGCAACTCGGTGCGACCCAGGAGGGGTACAAGGAGGAAGGCCGATTCGGCTACTCTCCTCCGGACTTCCTCGACCAGAGCGAGTTCCTCGCCGCCGGCCTGGCGCGCGGTGGCGCCCAGGCAAAGGTCACCACGCCGGTCGGCTCGATCTCCTACTACCAGACGTTCGCCGCGGAGTCGGCCGGCGCGAACGGAAGCCCGAGTCTCGCGCAGGACATCAAGGGGATCGGCATCCAGGCTCCGTGGGACCCGACCAGATTCCTGCTGCGGGCGGTCGTCCTGCGCAACGAAGGCGAGGTCGGCTCCGAGAACGCCGGCGTCCGCGGCAACGCGGTGGGCGTGTTCGGGCGTTTCGTCGTGGGTTCGGGCCTCACGCTCCTCTTCGAGGGGGCGCACAGCAAGGTCGAGCCGCAGGGGGCGCAGAGCCCGCCGGAGCAGAGCGGCAACGGGTTCCACCTCGGCGCGACCGGCGTGCTCGGGACGTTTACGTTGGCCGCCAACCTCCGCAAGACGGAGGCCACGTTCTCCAACCCCCTGAGTCAGGGCCTCACCCCCGGCGCGTTGCCCGATCGTGTCGGCGGCGATTTCTCTCTGAGCAAGCAGCTCGGCCGCGCGATGGTCTCGCTGCAGCTCCACCGACTTTCCAGCGGTGGCGGCTCCGGGGCGCCAAGCCCGAAGGCGACCGAGGACGGCGCCATGCTGAACCTCGTCATGCCCCTGCGGAGCAACGTCAACCTCTCCGTGGTGGGAACATGGACCGGCACCACCGGAGAGGCGGACGATGCGCACTCCCTGCCCGCCGTCTCGCGCGCGCAGCAGGGCGCGACGATGACGCTCACCGAAGTCCCCGGCCGGCTCATGTTCTCCCAGGCGCTCTCGTGGCAGGAGATGCGTGACGACAACATGCCCGCCGCCGACCAGACCGTGAAGAGCGCGACCCTGAGCGCCAACGGCTCCTTGACCCAGGCGCTGACGGTCGCGGCATTGCTCTCCGGCACGCGGAGCGAAGGGGCGCCGCCTGTGGGGCGGACGGACCAGCTGATGCTCTCGCTGCAGCCCACCCTCACCCTGACGGGCCTCTTCATGACCGTGACGCCCCGAGGCGCGTACATCGAGGTCAAGAACGACACCAGCGCCGTGAAGACCACCACCGAGCAGTTCCAGATGTTGCTGCAGCTGACGCCGCCCTGGGCCGGATCGCTGTTCGCCTTCCAGGTCGCCGCCGACTGGAACCGCAGCCGGGCCAGCACGCAGACGCCGGCGCCGGGCTTCCAGCGGCGGATCGTCGGCTCGTTCAACCTGCGGTGGGGCGCCCAGCGCAAGCCGGACGCCGCGCCGGCGCCGCCGATGCCCCCGGTTGTGGGCGCCGGCTTGCCCGGCCAGCCTCGCCCCACCTCGCCCGGCGTGTGGCTCTGACGTCCAGCTCCGCGCACCTCCTCCAAGGCCGGGGCGTGCGGTTGGGCGTCTTCCCGACGTTTCCCGTGCAGAGGGCGCCGGAACGGACCGGGCGCCATCAGATTGGAGAGGGACATGAGGCCGTACACCCTTCGTCGGGCAACGTTTCTGAGAGCCGCTGTGGTGATGGCGAGCCTCGTCGCCGCCGTCAGCGCGACCGCCGGGATCGAACCATCGCCGTGGCGCCCGGCCTCACTGGTGACCGCCAACCTCGTCATGAGCAAGGGGCTGCCGTTCGTGCCCCTGAGCGACCTGGCGAGGGCGCTCGGCGGCACCGGGCGGTACGACCCGGTCAAGAACAGGTACGAGATCCAGCCCGGCCCGAACGGGGTGCTCCTCGTCAACCCCGGCATGCTCTCCATGCTAGGGCCAGGAGGCGACCCCGAGCATGCGGCCCATGGGAAGCTCGCCTCGCAGAACGCTTTCAGGCTTGGGATCGGCGGCCAGGACGTGATGATCGACGATGAGGAGCATCTGCTCCTGCGGCCGGCGGACCCGGCGATCTCCCTGAAGTTGCTCGCCAGGCTGCTGGGTGGGCAGGCGAGGTTCGATCCCGGCACAGGGGCGTGGGTGCTGCCGCACGGCGGGCCCGGCAGCCCGTTGAGGTTCCACTGAAGCGGCGCAGCGACAGCCGACCGGTCAAAGCCAAGGGCAGCGGCATCGTCGGCTTCGCGAACCAGTGAGCTCCGAGCCGTACCAGGCCCGGCGTGAAGGAGAGGACGTCGATGACTCGAAGAAAGGCAATTGCCGCCACAAGCCTCATAACGGCCGTGACGCTGGTCCTCCTGACGGGGGCGGCGGCGCAGGCCCAGCAAGCCACCCCAACGCCGAGTGCAACGCGCTTTGCGGCGTTGCCCGACACGAAGCCGCTCTACGGTCAGCTGACCAACGGCGATTGGGTGATGGTCCGTGGGGATCAGTTGTTCTTCGTCGGCCCGGGTGGGGCGAGGAGCCTCTGCCCGGACGGCGAATACCCGTTGAAGAACGGCTTCCGGTTGCCGGTTCTGGCGGCACACATCGTCCCTCCCTGGGTGAAGCAGGGGTTCAACCCTCAGCCCGAGCCTCCGGGCAAGGAGCTCCGAGCCAGGACCGCCGACGGCCAACACGTCGTAATCTCCGGCGGCCAGCTCTACTTCGAGTTTGGCAGCGGGCCTCGAACCCGCTGCCCGGACGGTGAGTACCGGCTCCTGGGCGGCGGTGCCGTCCGGGTCATCGGAGGGAACATCCAGAATCCGGCCAAGCTGCAGGGGTTCGCGCCGTAGTCCGGCCTCGCACAAACGTGGGCGGAGCGATGCGGCCCCGCCATGAGGAAAGGAGTTCCCAATGAAACGCATCGCTCTCATCGCCGCCGGTTTCGCGCTGCTTGCCTGTGGACAGGTGTTCGCCGGGTCGATCACCGTGACCAAGCCGGCGGCCAACGATGTCTGGATCAAGGGCAGCTCCCATGCCATCGAGTGGGTCAAGCAGGGCGGCGCCATCGCCTCGATCCTGCTCATCGACCCCGCGGACACGACGACCGTCCAGGTCATCGACAACGCCGCTCCCAACTCGGGCTCCTACCAGTGGACGCCGATTCCGGCCAACGTCGCGGACGGCCAGTACAAGATCAAGGTGCGGGTCTCAGGCTCGACGTGGGGCAACAGCGCCCAGTTCACCATCGCCACCCAGGGCCAATCCGGGGGGTTCAAGCCGCAGCCCGGGCAGGTCGCGCAGCTCACGCCCACGCCCGGTTTCAAACCGGTGTTGGAGAAGGCCCCGCCCGTCAAGATCCTGGAACCCATGTCCGGCGAGACGTGGAAGGTCGGGGAGACCTTCATGATCAATTGGACCTCCGACACCAAGCCGGACGACGGCTTCACGGTGGACCTGCTCAAGGCGGACGGCACCAAGGTCACGACCATGCTCGACGGCGCCGCCCAGAAGAGACCGGACGGCTCGTGGCTCATCTGGGACGGCGTCGCCTGCAGCGAGCCCGCGGGCGACTACAGGGTCCGCGTCACGAGCTGGTACGCCCAGAAGGGCGCCACGAGCGGGCTCGTCCACGCCGTCATCGAGACCAAAAAGATCGTCGAGAACATACCCGTGCAATTCCAGAATGCGATTCTCGAGTGCCGGGATCCCAACAACATTGGCTCATGCCAGGCCAACTACCAGCTTCCTGGTGGACGAGCCGAAACTGGGTATGAGTTCTTCCAAAACGATGCCCACTATAGGTTCTGCATCTTCCGCACCCGACTCACGCTCGACCTCTCGGTCTTCCAGGGTAAGAACGGAGATGTCGAGAGCGCGACGCTGCTCCCGGGCGACGCTCAGACCTACGGGGGGCCCTTCTGTGCGGGCTCGCTGGTCGCTTTGAGTAACGCTGACGTCAACAACTGGAACAGGTACAAGGTGCCGCAGAACGCCATCCTGTACCCGCTGAGCGGCTGGTCCGCTCCATTCCAGGGGACCGGCGTGGACATCACGACGCCGGTCAGAGCGTGGATCAACAAGACGGCGTTGAACCTGGGCTTCGTCGCGACTGGTGCAGATCAGGTGGGTGGCGGCGGCATGTGCGACAGCTCTTTCACACCGATCATGTACGTCACGTTCATCGAGAAGACTGGTCCGTGCGCCCAGCAGTGACGGGACGGCGTCTCGAGGCGGCGGACGGTGGCGGCGGGCAGGTGGCCCGCCGCCATCCGTAGGAGGGAACGGGCCGGGGTTGCCATGGAGGCTCGGCGGTCGCGTCGCAGCGAAACGGGATCACGGGCCGACGATCCGCGGTCCGGGCGGGAACCGCTTCACCGTGGTGGCCTTGAGGTCCTCGGGCTTGAACGCCCCCGCCGGGAGCGGGACCGTGAACGAGACGGACCGGAAGTTGTTGTGCTCATTGCTCTCGGTGACCACGTTGTCCACGTCGACGCCGCACTTGAAGGTGTGCGGGCCGGCCTGGTGCGCGACCCAGCTGATGAAGACCTTCCCCGGAGGATACTGCCACCTGAACTCGCATACTGGTGTGTTTGGGGTCGTGGGCGGGTTCGGAACCATGAATGGGCCCTCGCCGCACGTCTTCGCGTCGTCGATGTAGAACGCGATGTTGAAGACGTTGGGCGGCACGTTGCCGGAGAAGCGGACATCGCACCCCAGCGAAACAGGCTCCCCGACATTGGGCTCGTGGCCGAGAGGCTGGAGCCCGGGCTCGACCCCTTCTCCGTCCTCTCTCTTGCCGATCCACACCTCCTGGACCCAGATGTCGGGGAGGAGAACAGAAACCGTCTGGGCCTGTGACTTCGGCGGCGGAGGGGCAGCGGTAGCGGTAGCCGCCACCAAGGCGAGAGCGACGAAAAGGGTCGCTTCGGTTTCTCGTTTCATCAGCGCTGTCTCCCTTCGAAGCGGGAACGTCCGCCGGGACCGGAATCGCACACCCGGCGGACAAGGTGTGTCGAGGCGCACCCCGGGCCTTGAAAGTGCATGCCATTGCGAGGAGTCCCGAGCGCACGGGAGCGACGACGACGCAATCCCGCCCCGACCTAAATGATGCCGGGAGGTTGCTTGGTTGCCCGGCCCGTTTCCGGCTGCCCGGGCGCCTCGCAATGACCAAGCGGGCGGGGAACGCTCCCCGCCCCCCGCTGCACACACTGCGGCGGCCGCATCGCTGCGGCCGCCATCTCCGGTTCCGGTTCCGGCGCTGCGCGCCAGCGTCTCGTCTTCCCCCGACAACCACCCTGCTCGCGCTATTGGGTCATACACAGATCGTTCTGATACACGTTATTGGCCTCCCCCTGGGGTCCCTCGGGCACGACGTTGGTGTAGTCGACCGTCACGGTCATCCTCGGATGCGGCGCGTTCGGGCCGGCGGAACATGGCCAAAGTGGATAGCCCGTGAACGTCTTGACGAACGGGGGATTCCCGGGCGTCATCGCCCCCTTGGGCATCGGAGCCGAATAGGTGAAGACCCCTTCGGCGTAAGAGCACCACCGCTGCGCGTAGAAGGCATATTGTGGGGTCCCCGGGGATATGTTCATCACTTCGCACGCCACGTTGACCTTCCAGCCGCCGGGGGCGGTGGCTTGGCCCCGGTTCTCGAAGACCCAGATCCCTCTCCAGCCGGGGAAGTTCGCACCTGCGAAGCCCAGAGCAGAGCCGTAGGCAGGGCCCGTCCAGTACTCGCCCTGGTGGTTGACGAGGTCTGGCCCACTGGACACCATCGCCTGTAACGGCATCGACCTCAGCTGCATCTTGATCTTCGCCCCTGGCGGCGGCTGGAGCTTCTGCAGCTCCTCGACCGGCATCTGCGCAAGGTTCTTCACCGCCTGGGTTTGGGCCACCGGCGGCGGAGCGGCCACCGCAGCGGCCGCCACCACGACAAGGACCATCATGCTCACAATGACTGCGTGTTTCATCGGCGTGTCTCCCTTCATGTGGGAAACGTCCGCGGGAATCAGAACCGCACACCTCCCGCGGGCCAGGCCGGCGCCCGACCGGGAAGGAGACGGCGGGGGCGGGCCGGGCCGTTCGGTTCTCCGATTCGAGCCGATGACCGGCCACCCGTCACCGCGGGTGCAACGTCTTTCTTGCCGGATGAAGGAGCGTTTCGTTGATGGTCAGCTTCGCGGTGTTGTTGTTGATCGGGTCGCACTCCTGGTACCGCGGCTGCGCCGCGTAGGCCATGAACATCGTCGGAACGCCGTGGGTGAACGTGGCCTTGTAGGCCCAACTCCAGCGGCTGCCGGGCGCCCCGAGGATGTTGGTGTAGGTGGGGATCGTGAGGAGCTCGTTGTTCCGGTACAAACGGAGCTCGATGGTGGCGTCGGCGGGCAGGGGCAGGTTGCCGGCGTTCTTCAGCACCACCAGGAGCGTGACGGTATCGGTGGGGAACTCGATCCCCGGTGTGCCGACCTGGGTGCTGAACAGTGTGGCGGTGAACGAGTCGACGACGACGTCGATGCACGTGCGCACGGTCGGCACGGGTGGCACCTTCTGCTGAGAGACCCCGACGCCGGATTTCGGCGGCTCCGCCGGAGCGGCAAGCGCCACGCCGAGACAGACGGCACAGACGACACATGCGTTCTTCCTCATGCCATCCTCCTCGCGGTCCTCCAGCACCGTGCCCGTGTCCGCCCGGGGGCGGCGCGACCTTGCGCCGGAGACACGGCCGGCCGGGAGCCGCCTTCCATCTCGCAGAACGCTCGCCGGGACCGAGACCGCACGGGTCCCGGCCAGTCATTCACGACGACGTGTCGACGCCGGGGGAGGTCAGGAGGGCCGGGAGGTCCTGCCTCACCCCGGGTCAGGGAGGGCGGCGGTTGCTCCGGGCTGCGTCGTCGAAAGAAAGTGGGCCGGGACGAGCCCGGTCCCTACCCCCGTCGAATCCCGGTTCCTTCAGCTCATACCGGTTTGCCGTCCGTCGTAGAGCAAAGGTGTCATCCCGAGCCCTTCGACTCCGCTCAGGGCGGGCTCCGCGAGGGATCTGGGAGGGGGCTGGTAGATCCAGGCTTTCCCCCACCCGGTGCACGGTGCACTGAAAACAAGGGCGGGCATCGCTCCCCGCCCTCGACTCAGCTCACGGTTCGCCTCTTTGGGCCGCACTTTCCGGGAGCGCCCTTGACGCATAGGCGGAACTCCAAGAGAGCACGCGCGGAGCGCGCGCTCCACAGAAGCAAACAAAAGGGCCGGGACAAGCCCGGCCCCTGCGTTTCTGTTTTGTTCGGTGACCGGCGACTGACCACCGGCCACCGGCCACGCCGTCTTTAGTACATATCCCCCATGCCGCCGCCGCCCGGCATCGCAGGACCCTTCTTGTCCTCCTCCGGGATCTCGGCCACGAGAGCCTCGGTGGTGAGCATCAGCCCGGCGATCGACGCCGCGTTCTGGAGGGCGTTCTTGGTGACCTTGGCGGGGTCGATGACGCCGGCCTCGACCAGGTCTTCCATCACCATCGTCTGGGCGTTGTAGCCGATGTTCCCGCCCTTCTTCCGGATGTCGCGCACGATCACTGCCGCCTCGTCCAGGCCGGCGTTGTGGATGATCTGCCGCGTCGGCTCCTCGAGCGCACGCACCACGATCTGAATCCCGGTGCGTACGTCGCCCTTGTACTCCTTGAGCAGCTTCTCGACCTCTTCCTGGGCACGCAGCAGCGCCACGCCGCCTCCGGGGACGATCCCCTCTTCGACCGCGGCCTTGGTCGCGTGCAGCGCGTCCTCGACGCGCGCCTTCTTCTCCTTCATCTCGGTCTCGGTCGCCGCGCCGATCTTGATCTGCGCCACGCCGCCCACGAGCTTCGCCAGCCGCTCCTGCAGCTTCTCGCGGTCGTAGTCCGAGGTCGTATCCTCGACCTGCTTGCGGAGTTGCTTCACCCGGCCAGAGATGGCTTCCTTCTTCTTCGTGTCGGCGTCGTCGACCACGATCGTGGTGTCGTCCTTGTCAACGGTCACCTTCTTGGCGGTCCCGAGGTCTTCCCACTTGACGTTCTCGAGCTTGATGCCGAGATCCTCGGAGATCAGCTTGCCCCCGGTGAGGATCGCGATGTCCTCGAGCATCGCCTTGCGGCGGTCGCCGAAGCCGGGCGCCTTGACGGCCACCACCTGCAGCGTGCCGCGCAGCTTGTTGACGACCAGGGTCGCCAGAGCCTCGCCCTCGACGTCTTCGGCCACGATCAGGAACGGCTTGCCCTGCTTGGCCACCTGCTCCAGGACCGGCAGCAGGTCCTTCATCGAGGAGATCTTCTTCTCGAACAGAAGGACCTTGGCGTTCTCGTACACCGCTTCCATGCGCTCGGCGTCGGTCACGAAGTACGGCGACAGGTAGCCGCGGTCGAACTGCATGCCCTCGACGATCTCCAGCTGCGTGTCCATCGTCTTGGACTCCTCGACCGTGATCACGCCGTCCTTGCCGACCTTGTCCATCGCCTCGGCGATGATCTTTCCGATCTCCTCGTCCGCGTTGGCCGAGATCGTGCCGACGTTGGCGATCGCCTTGCCCTCGACGGGCTTGGCGAGCTTGGTGATGGCCTCGACCGCCTTCTTGACGGCGAGGTCGATGCCGCGCTTCAACTCCATCGGGTTCGCGCCGGCGGTGACGTTCTTGGTCCCCTCGCGGATGATCGCCTGGGCGAGGACCGTCGCGGTGGTGGTGCCGTCACCGGCCACGTCCGAGGTCTTGGAGGCGACCTCGCGCACCATCTGCGCGCCCATGTTCTCCATCTTGTCCTTGAGGTCGATCTCCTTGGCCACCGTGACGCCGTCCTTGGTGATCACAGGCGAGCCGAACTTCTTCTCGAGAACGACGTTGCGCCCCTTGGGGCCGAGCGTCACCTTGACCGCGTCGGCCAGCTTGTTGACACCTCGCAGGATAGCCTGGCGGGCGTCCTCTGCGTAGACAATCTGCTTTGCCATCTCGCGCCTCCCCTACTTTTCCAGCACGCCGAGGATCTCGTCCTCGCGCACGATGACGTATTCCTGGTCGTCGATCTTGATGTCCGAGCCCGAGTACTTGCCGATCAGGATGCGGTCACCCTTCTTGACGTCGATCGGCATCCGCTTGCCGTTGTCGTCGAGCTTTCCCGGACCGACGGCCACGACCTCGGCTTCCTGCGGCTTTTCCTTTGCGGTGTCGGGGATGATGATCCCGCCCTTCACCACCTCTTTCTCTTCGAGGCGGCGGAGGAGAACCCTGTCATGGAGTGGACGAACGTTCATGCGCGCAACCCTCCCTTTTTCTATTGTTTACGTGTTCCCGTCGCGGTCCCGACTGGCAGTCCCACGGCGAGACTGCCAGAAGATTAGGGCATGCGCTGGCAGTTGTCAAGGGGGAGTGCCAGGACGCCGAAACCCTCCCGCGCCAAGAATCCGGGGCGTTCGGACGGCGCCTTACTGCGGCCGCGGACCTGCCTTCAGCGTCGCCAGCGCCCTGCGCTGCCCTCGCATGATCGCCGCCGCGGCTGCGCCCCCGGCGACGCCCCGGACGAAGAGGCGGTACCCGGACGCACGGACCAGCGCATACACCGAGTGCAGGACCGCCAGGTAGAGGCGGTACGCGAGAGGCCGGAAGGGCCGCAGCCGGGTCGCGGCCATGAGCTCCAGGTACAGAGGCGAGCGCGCCGCCGACCCCGTCACCGCTCCCAGACGGTGCACCGCGACCATGGTCGGCGTGTAGAGAAGGCGCCAACCCCGACGGCGCAGCCGCAGGCAGAAGTCCACGTCCTCGTTGTAGAGGAAGTAACTCCCATCGAAGCCGTCCGACTGCCGCCACGCCTCCGGGCCGACCGCGAACGCCGCCCCGGGAACGAACCCGACCTCCCGCCCGCGGCTCGCCGCAGTGCGCGACGTCGCCTGCCGGACGGTGCCGGTGACCCAGTTCACGCTGCCGCCGGCGTACCACAGCCGGCCTCCTGGCCGGTCCAGATAGAGCGGACCGGCCGCAACCGCTACGCCCGGGCTCCGCAGCGCCGCGACCGCGGCGTCGAGGTATCCGGAGGCCACCTCGATGTCGTTGTTGAGCACGATCAGCGCATCCCACGGGCCGGGGCCCAGCCACGCGACCCCGGCGTTGACCGCCGCCCCGAAGCCCGGGTTGTCCCGGGTGCGCAAGACCTCGGCAGGCACCCGGGCTCCCGGATCGAGATTGCCGGAGTTGTCAGCGACCACTACCCGCCTGGCGCACCTCGACGCGTCGGCCTGCAGGGCCCGGACACACTCATCCGTGGGAGCCGCATCGCCGAAGTGCACGACGACCACTCCGACCCGGGCCGACGACAACTCCGCGGGTCTCATTCCACTTCCACCGGCGGCGGCGTGCCCCCGGTCCGGCGCGGCCTGCGGACGGCGATGGTTGCGACCGTCACGGCGACGAGCGTCGCCGCCGACCACGCCGCCACAGCCACCGAGGCGCAACCCAGAAGCCCCCAGCGCGGTATGGCCACGAGATCGGCCACGATCACCATCAGGATGGTGAAACCCTGGGTGCCCATACCCCATCGCTGTCGCCCGCATGCCGCCACAATGACTCCCATCAGCATCCCCACGCAGGCCCCCGGCAGCGCCCAGGCGAGCACCGCCATCAGGGGCACCGCGCCGAGGTACTGCGGCCCGAACACGAGGCGGACCAGAGGGACCTTGACGATCGTGAGCGCAGTCGCGAGTACGGTGCCGATCGTCGCGCCGCAGAAGGCGATCGCCAGGACGCGCCGCCCGTTGAGCCGGCCATCCGTGGCGACCTTCGCCAGGGTGGGGTACGACGCAACCGCGACGAGTTGCGCGACGCCCAGCAGGCCCCACACCGGCGCGGCCGCGACGCCGTACAGCCCGATCTGCTCCTTCGCGAAGGCGAAACCGGCCAGCAGGAAGGTGTCGACCCTCAACATCGCCTGCAGACCCAAGTTCAAGACCAGGAAGATGGCGCCCTCGCGGACCAGGTAGCCGCCGTCGAACTCGGGTTCGACCCCAGGGGGCAGCGTGTGGAGCGCCCGCACAACCACGGCGGCGCCGGCCGCAGCCCCGACCGAGAACGCGAGGCCCGTTGTCCAGACGGGCGCCGATGTCCAGGTCAGGACCGCGAGTATGGCGAGGGCGAAGCCCAGCTCCGTGGTGCGGCCGCCGACCTCCACCTCCATCCGATCGAGGCCCTTGAACACGGCCCCGCGGCTGATCAGCGAGCTGCGCAGCCAGCCGTATGGGATGAACGCGATCAGAGTCCACCGAAGGACGCCGTCCGGGACGAGGGCCGCCGCAACCACTGCGATCGGGAGAACCACGGCAGCCACCCGTCGCTGCCACGCCCGGGACAGACGGCTCAGGCCGCGCGCCGTCTCGGGCCGGCGAGCCGTTTCCCGGATCACGACCTCCACCTGGCCGGCGGTCAGGAGGAGCATGAGCATCACGGCCGCGCCGTACGCGACCGTGAACGCGCCCATGGCGGCCGGCCCCAGCCCGCGGGCGACGAGGACGCCGGCGACGAACATGGCCCCCTTGAGCACTACCTCGCCCACGCCGAGCCACGCGACGTTGCGAGCCAGCCTCGCGGCGACCCGGCTCACCGCCGGGTCCCGACCAGCGCCACGCTCGCCGTGCGGAGCAGCGTCAGCAGGTAGATGCCGAATGACCTCTCGCGGATGAAGTAGAGGTCGTACTCGAGCTTTCGACGGTGCTCGGCCTCAGTCACCGCGTACGGCATGTGGACCTGAGCCCACCCCGTCAGCCCGGGCGGGACCGCGAGCCTGAAGGTGTAGTAGGGGATCGCACCCGCCAGCTGCGCGACGAACTCGGGCCGCTCGGGGCGCGGGCCCACAAGCGACATGTCGCCCTTGATCACGTTCACGAGCTGGGGCAGCTCGTCGACGCGGAGGTGCCGCAGGACCCTTCCCAGCCGCGTCACCCGAGGATCGGCCGGAAGCGCGAACGCGGGACCGTTGTCCTCGGCGTCGGTTCGCATCGTGCGGAGCTTGACGACGCGGAACCGCCGCCCGAACTGCCCGACCCTGGTCTGGAGGAAGAAGACCGGCCAGCCGTCGAAGACGAGAATCGCGAGCGCCGCGACGACGACCAGCGGCAGGCACGCCACCAGCAGCACCGCGCCCAGAGCGACGTCAACAATCCGCGTGACCCGGTTGAAGAGCTCCCAGTGAATGACCCCGAACCCGGGCTGGTGAAGGAACGCTGCGGGGGAAAGATCTTCGACGGGCAGCCTGCCGTCGAGCCACGCCCACATCTCGGACGCCACGACGACCGGCACCCCGGAGAAGTGCAGCGAGGCCAGGTCGCCCGCGAAGCCGCCGCTCGTGGACTCAGGACCCACCAGCACGACGAGCTGAACACCCCCGCGATCGGTCTCGGGCACCACCTCGGTCGCGGTCAGGGCGGACCCGTCCACCGGTTCCCACGACGCCAGCGGGTGGTCCCTGAGCTTGCGACAGACCTCCTCGACGGCGCCGGCATCGCCCACGACGAGCGCCCGCGGGCGCGGCCGACGACGAAGCCACGCCGCCGTCATCAACCTCAAGACAGATGCCGCCACCGCCCACGCAACCGTGGTCAGGAGGAGCAGCCCCCTGCCGAACCTCCAGCTGGGTTCGACGTACGTCGCGAGGATCAGCGCGGTACCCCACACGGCGGCCGCGAGCGCAACCCTCGCGATGACCTCGCCGCGCCGCCGGAGCAGGATCGGCTCGTACAACTCGGCGGCCACCGCCGCAGCCCACATAGCGAGGATGGCCGTCGCGAGAAGGCCCGGGTGGGCCAGGAGCTGTTGCCACTTCGATGTCCGTTCCAGCCCGGCAGGGAACCGCACGACGTGGGCCAGCCACACCGCGGCGCTCAGCACGACTGCGTCAACCAGCGCGAGAGGCAGTCGCGAACGGGGCGTGGCCGGCAGGAACGAGCTCATTCGTGTCCCGGATGGTGCGCGGGTGCGCGCCAAGTGTCAACAGCACGTGCTGGTGGGTTGGTGGGGATGGTGAAGCAGGCCTAACGAGCCCCACCCGACCCGTCGCCAGCAGGACAAGCCCTCTTCTGCGGGCTCAGCGAAAGAACCCCGCGATCGCGGCCACGACGCGCTCGCGCTCGTCCGCCCGCAGCTCGGGGAAGATCGGCAACGCCAGCACCTCGGATTCCGCCTTCTCCGACTTCGGGAAATCGCCCTTCTTGTACCCCAGGTCGGCGAAGCACTGCTGCTCGTGGAGAGAGATCGGGTAGTAGACCTCCGCTCCGACGCCCTCCTTGGCCATGTGCTCCCTGACCGCGTCGCGCTCCGGAACGCGGACGACGTACTGATGGTAGGTGTGGCCGCGACCCGGCAGCTCGGCGGGCAACGTCACTGTCCCGACCAGTCCCGCGCTCGTGAACAGCTCGCGGTAGTGCGCGGCGCCGGCCTGGCGCTTCGCGATCCAACCGGGGAGCCGCCGCAGCTTGACGCGAAGGATGGCCGCCTGCATCGCGTCGAGCCGGAAGTTCCCGCCGACGAAGTGGTGGACGTACTTCGGCCGCATCCCGTGGACGCGCATGTCGACCACCCTGTCCGCGAGCGCCTCGTCGTTCGTGGTGACCAGGCCGCCGTCCCCGAAGGCGCCCAGGTTCTTGGTCGGGAAGAACGAGAAGCAGCCGAGCGCGCCGATCCCACCGACCGGCACGCCGTTGTACTCGGTGCCGATCGCCTGGCAGCAGTCCTCCACGAGCGGAATGCCGGGCGCCGCCGCCAGAGCCTTCATGTCCGCGGCCTGCCCGTACAGGTGCACCGGAATGATCGCCTTGGTGCGCGCCGTGACCGCGGCTGCCACCTTGCCGGGGTCGAGGTTGAAGTCGCGCGGGTCGATGTCCACGAACACAGGGCGCGCGCCCAGGCGGTGGATCACACCGGCGGTGGCGAAGAAGGTGAACGGGGTCGTGATCACCTCGTCGCCGGATCCGACACCCAGCGTCATGAGCGCGGCGAGCAGCGCGTCGGTCCCCGAGGACACCGCCACGGCGCGTTTGACCCTGAGGTAGGCGGCGCACTCCTTCTCCAGTGCGGCGACCTCCGGCCCGAGGATGAACTGCTGGGTGGCGAAGACGCACTCGAGCGCGGCGTGCACGTCGTCGCAAACCTCGGGCCACTGCCGTGTCAGGTCGAACAGGGGAACGTTCGGTTTATGGTCGGACATGTCTCATTCTCCGTAGGAAGCGTATCTCGGCCGCGGGTGTGCTCGCGCCGACCCCCTCAGCACCAGCGCCAGCAGCACTCCGGCGAGGAAACCGCCGATGTGGGCGAACCACGCGACGCCGCCCGCCGTCGGACCTGCGGCAGCCAACGCCAGCGTGCCCGAGAAGAACTGCACTACGAACCAGATGATCAGGAAGATCGGCGCCGGCAGTTCGGCGACCGTGAAGAAGAACCCGAGGAAGACGAGCGTCCTGACCCTGGCCCACGGGAACCACACCAGATACGCGCCGAGAACGCCGGCGATCGCGCCGGAGGCGCCGACCATCGGAACGGCCGACGAGGGTGCGACAACCGCCTGCCCGATCGCCGCCGCGGCGCCGCACGCCAGGTAGAAGAGCAGGTACGGCACGTGTCCCAGGACGTCCTCGACGGCGTCTCCGAAGATCCACAGGAACCACATGTTGCCGATGAGGTGGAGCCAACCGCCGTGAAGGAACATCGACAGCAGCGCGCTCTTCAATCCGAGCGTCACGCCTCCCCGGACGGTCAGGAGATGGAAGAACCGCGCCGGTACGAAGGCATAGACGCGTATGAAGCGCTCAAGGTACGGCCCGAGCGAAAGTTCGAACAGGAACACCCCCGCGCACGCCACGATCAGCAGCACATTGACCACGGGAGGGCGGGACGAGGGAACCGAGTCCCGTAACGGAAACATGACGCGGGAGTATAGCCTCTAGCCGGGCTGCCGAGCGAGACCCGCCAGGAAGACCGGGGTCCGAAGAGGCGGGTAGAGAAGCGGAGGGGCTGAGGAGCAGAGGAGCGAAGACCGTTCGAAGGTTCGAAGGTTCGAAGGTTCGAAGGTTCGAAGGTTCGAAGGTTCGAAGGTTCGAAGGTTCACTTAGGGCAAAGCAACCCCCCAACCCACACCCTATTCCCAACGTCCTTCGCCTTCGTCTCTGAACTTTCGAACTTTCGAACGTGTGAACCTGCGAACAGTCCTTTGCTCCTCCGCTCCCCTGCCCCTCCGCCCCTCTGCGGTCGGCAGCGTGCGGGTAGCCGCGCCGCCGCCGTTGGGCCAGATGCAAGGAAGGCGAGGCGGTCGGACCGGAACGTAGCCGGAGGCTACGTGAGGATCCGTACCGCCGCAGCCTGACGCTGCAGATGGTCCGACGCCGGCGGCGCCAGAGGACTCAGTCGGTGACGGCAGGGCGAGCCGTCACGCCGCCTCCCGGAGCCAGAGTTCCAGGACGAGCAGCGCATAGACGAGCCCCGGACGGTTGCGTTCCTGAATCGCGGTCCCCTCGACGACCTCTCGCACGAACCCCGCATCGAGGAACTCCGACACCCTGCACCCGGGCGAGACGAGAGCGTCGAGGACCACCTCGCGGAGATCGCCTGACAACCAAGCCGCGAGTGGGACCTCGAACCCTCGCTTCTTTCCCGTGACCACCTCCCGCGGCAGGCGGTCGCGGTACGCGTCGCGCAGCACCGCCTTCAGCCGGCGGCCGCGCACCCGGTACGAATCCGGCAGGCGGAGCGCAAACTCCGCGACCTCGTGGTCGAGGAACGGCGAACGACCCTCGAGGGACGCCGCCATCGTCGCCATGTCCATCTTGACCAACAGGTCGGACGGCAGGTTGATCCGCAGGTCGCCCGCCACCTGCGCGTCCATGGCCGACAGTCCGGTTTCGAGCCGGCCCTCGACCCACGCCTCGGTCGGCCGCTGCGGCGCTCCGCGCCAGACCTGCGTCTTGTCCTCCTCGAGCAGGAGATCCGCGGTCCAGACGAGATAGCGCTGACCCGCCGACAGCGAGAGCCCGCGCCCGAAGCGCCGGAGCAAGCCCGCTGCTGAGCGGCGTCTGGTCGCGCCGACCCGAGAAAGCGCGACCCGCATCACCGGCCCCAGCGCCGGCACGCGGCTCGCGCGCCCGAGCGCCTTCGCGGCAAGGTACCTGCGATACCCGCCGCAGACCTCGTCGCCCCCGTCGCCGTTGAGGACCACCGTGACGTGCTGGCGCGCCAGGCGCGAGACAGCCAGGCTCGGGATCGCCGAGGGGTCGGCGAACGGCTGGTCGAAGTGCCGCGCAATCCTGAGCAGCTCGTCCAGCGGGGCCACGTGGAGTGGCATCACGACGTTCTCGACGCCGAGCGCCTCGGCGGTGCGGCGGGCGACCGGGGCCTCGTCGAGATCTTCGTCGGCGACGGAAACGGTGAAAGTCCGCAGCATCCCGCCCAGATGGCGTGCCGCCTCGAAGGCGACCACGGAGGAGTCGACGCCTCCGGAGAGGAAGACCCCCACCGGGACATCGCTCCGGAGGCGAAGCCGGACCGCCTCGGAGAGCCTGTCCCGAAGATGCTCCTGCGCTTCGTGGTACGAGAGCGACGCCTTCGGCCCGAACTCCGGTTGCCAGTAGGAAACCTCGCGCAGACCGCCGTCGCGGAAGCTCAGCCAGTGCCCGGGCAGGATGGCGCGGACGCCGTCGTAGACCGTGTCCGGCTGGGGGACCACCCCGAGAGACAGGTAGTCGTAGATCGCCTGCTCGCGAAGGCGGGGAGGAGTCCCCGCCCCGCGCAATATCGGGAGGAGCCCCTTCAGCTCCGAGGCGAACGCAAGGCCGTGGCCCGGCAGTTGGGAGAAGTACAGCGGCTTCTTGCCGAAACGGTCGCGCGCCAACAGCAACGTACGGGCCTTCCGGTCCCAGATCGCGAACGCGAACATCCCCCGGAGCTTCGCGCACAAGGCGGCGCCTTCGTCCTCCCAGAGGTGGACGAGCACCTCGGTGTCGGTCCTGGTGGCGAGGGTGTGGCCGCGCCGCCGCAGGCCGTCCCGCAGCTCGAGGTAGTTGTAGATCTCGCCGTTGAGAATGGCGACGACGTTGCGGTCCTCGCTGAATACCGGCTGATCACCGGTGACCAGGTCGATGACCGCGAGGCGCCGCATCCCCAGGACCGCGGCCGGCTCGACGAACGTTCCCCGCCCATCCGGCCCACGGTGTTCGAGATTGCGCAGGGCCTCCGCGAGACACGAAGCGGACGCCTCCACGTCGCGAGGCATGCAGACGCCGGCTATGCCGCACACGTCGCAACCCCGGTAGGCCAGTGGCCGGTCACGGGTGTGCACCTCGAACCAGGTGGACAGGCCATGCCGACACTGTACCGCGTTTGAACCGGCCGCCAAACGATCCACCGCGTCGACCGGCCGGACACGCCAAGGGCTGGGGCCGGCGTCCTGCGCTCAGTCCTGATAACGCCGGGGCTGCTGGTTGCGCTTCGGGCCGGCGCCCGGAGTGGGCTGGTTGCCTTGCGCGTTCTCTTCGCGCCTCTCGCGCACCAACTCCTGGAGCCGGCCCCACTGGTCGGGTGTGAGGATCGCGCGCACCTTGACCAACATCTCGAATCGCTCCGCCTCGAGCCTCTGACGCGCCTGCTGGAGCACGCCGAACGCAACGCGGGCTCTCTCGGCCTCGAAGGGCTCAGTTTCGGACGCCGCCTGGACGTCGAGCGTGGCCTTGTCCACGGTCGCCTTGAGATCGATCATCGCCTTGGCGTGCGGGTACGTCGCGGCGTTGAGCTTGCTCACCTGTTCGGAGGTGATGCCGAGCCGGGCCGCGATTCGCGGCCGTTCCCACCACTTCCCCACGGGCACGCTGAAAGGCTGGGCGGACGCGACCCCGCCGGCAAGCACCAGAACCGAACCAACCAACCACTTCGCAGCACGGCCACTCATGACCAGCTCCCTTCTCCGTCCACATCGGGGGCCGGGACAATGGCTTCCACGACTTCCTCGGATGCCACTGCGCTCAGGGGGTCCCGTGACAGGATGTCGTCCACCTCGGTAAGAACGGCATCGGTGTTGAATTCCGGACGCGACACGAACTCGCTGCGCACGAGCGGAAGCAGGCTGAGTACCACGACCGCGGCGGCCGCCGCGAGCCACCGCACCCAGTGAGGCTTCCGGCTCGTGCCGCTCCACGCCGTGAGCGCCTGCTCGCGAACACGGGTCCGAGTCGCTTCGTCCGGATCCTCGCCGAGCGCGCCGTCCACGGCCGCCAGGAACGAGTCGCGCCGGCGGCGGCAGACGAGGCAGGAGGAAAGGTGCTCTGCCGCTCCGGCGGATAGCTCCTCGCCGATCAACGCGAGATCCATCTCGTCGTCAGTGAGATGCTCGATGCTCATGGGTTCGCCTCCTCGACCGCCGCCCGCACGCGCTGGACCGCCCGGTGCAGGTGCGTCTTGACCGTGCCGACATCCACGGCCAGTGCTTCCGCAATCCCTGCGAGGTCAAGTCCGACGAAGAACCGCAGGGCAAACACCTCTTGTTGGCGCCTCGGCAGCCGCGCCACCTCGCGGCGCAACCGCTCCACGGCCTGCCGCGCCATGGCCACCCGCTCCGGGCTGGGCTCCGACGACGACAACACGGCGATAGGGTCCGCCGCATCGTCGTCGCCGACTTCAAGCGGCTGGAACGGGACCAGTCGCCGCCGCCGCAGCCTGTCCCGGCATAGATTCACCGCGATTGCGATGAGCCAGCCGCCGAAGCTCCCCTGACCGGAGAACCGGGTGAGGCTCCGGAGGGCCCGCAGCAACGTCTCCTGCACCGCGCCCTCGACGTCCTCGCCCTGCGGGAGCAGCCTCCGGCAAGCCCGGAAGACCGCCAGCTCATGGCGTTCCAGCAGGGCTCCAGCGGCGTCGCGGTCGCCCCGCTGTGCTGACTCGACCAGCTCGAGCTCCTCCTCGGGCTCCAACGGCATCTCCCGCCGCGCAACGCTCGCCATACCCCAGATGACGCACGCGGCCCGTCAAGGTTGACAATACCGCAACCGGGCAGGCACTCTCATCCACATGCGGCAAATCCGCCTCGCAACGTCCTGGGGGGAGCTGCGGGTGGCAGGCGGCTCCCGGGCGGGCGAGGCCTCGCTCATCCTCCTCCCCCAGCTCCGGCTGGCGCTCGACGCGGGCCGGCCGGCGCGGGCGCTGGTTCCCCTCGGACACGTCGTCGTCTCGCACGGCCACATGGACCACGTCATCGGGCTGCCCGCGTGGGCCAGCCAACGACAGCTCAACGGGATGCCGAGCGGCAAGGTCTACGTGCCCTCATCCCTGGCCGACGGCGTGCGCGAGCTGCTCGCCACCTGCGCCAGGCTCGAGGGCGGCAAGCCGTACGACGCCGAGGTGATCCCGGTCCGGGCAGGTCAGACCGTGGCTCTGCGCCCCGGCTTCGACCTGCGCTTCTTCGCGACGTCCCACTGGGTGGAGACGCTCGGGTGCTGCGTCGAGTGGGTGCGGCGCCGCCTGCGGCCCGATCTCGCCGGCATCGACGCCGCCGAGCTGCGCCAGCGCCACGACGGCGGCGAGACCATCACCGAGGAGGTCCGCACATCGCTCCTTGCCTACCTCGCGGACACCGGCCCGGAGGTGTTCGCCGACCAGCCCTTCCTCGCGGTGGTCGAGGTGCTGGTGGTCGAGTGCACGTTCCTGCGCCCCTCGGACCGGGAGCGGGCGCGCCGCTTCGGCCACATGCACCTCGACGACCTGGCGGAACTCACGCCGAGACTCCGCAACCGTCACCTCGTCCTGACACACCTCTCGCGCAGGCACCGCCTCGGCCCCGGCGCGCGAACCATTCGGAAGGCGCTGTCCGCCGGTCTCTCGCCGGAGCTGCACCTGTTCAACGTGGAGTGGGAGTGATGGGGTTCCGGAAGTTCGAACGTTCGGAGGCCCGCACGGTTCAAAGGTCGGGCGAGGGCATGAGCAGAGGAGCGGCGGGGCTGAGGAGCAGAGGGGAAAAGGCAACGACCTGACAGCCATGTCTCTCGCTCCTCTGCTCCCACGCTCCTCTGCTCCTCTGCTGTTGTCGAACGTATGGACCTCCGAACGCCAGATCACCAGAGCGGAAAGCCCGCCACCTCGAACTCGCGGCCCGCACCGGTGAAGCGGTTGCCGGCAACGGCGTGCGCGCTGCGGACCACCCCCAGGCCGACGCCGCCGTAGTCGGGGTGCCGGCCCCAGCTCGTGAGCGTTCCGCAGGCTTTGTCTTCCCCTTGTGGCGCAAGCGGCAGCGGTAGCCCCGGCGGAGCGGCCTCGCCGCGCAGCTGGCGAACTCCCACAAGGGTCCGTGTGGGATGCCCGTACGTCTTCATCCGGGCGATGGTTTCCTGCCCGATGTAGCACCCCTTGGAGTACGAGACCGTCTCGGCGTCGATTCCGACCTCGGGGGGAAGCACGGTTTCCGTCAGCTCTGCCCCCCACGCCGGCGAACCGCGCCTGATCCGGTCGAGTTCTACCGTTTGCGCGAGCACCGGCTCGACACCCTGGGCGCGGAGCGCCTCAAGGACGGCCTCATCCGCACCCGCCAGCACCGCTCCCGGGACTCCCAGCATCAAGCGTCCGAACCAGGTCACCGAGCGCGCGTCGAACGTGCCCGAGTGCCACCCGCCGGCAGTCAGAACACCAGGATCCGCCCCTAGGGCGGCCGCGATTTCCGCCCACCTCGCCCCCACGAGCGCCGTCGCCCCCTCATTGTCCGGAACGGGCTCCGAAATGCACCGCGAAAGGAGGAGATATTTACGGAGGGCTTCGGCCAGCTCGCCCGCTCGGTCCGGCGGCGCCATCAAGAGCGTTTCGGCGGCGCCACCGAAGACGGCCATGATCGCTCGGAACTGCCCCTTGGGCGCCAGGAGCAGCGCGAGGCAACCCCCGCCCGGAACGAGCGTCCGGAGGTCTTGACTCAACACCCGCTGCAAGGTGTCGCGATGCCCCGCTCCAGTCACGCGCACGAGACCCGTCTCGGCGAGATGCAGGAATCCCGCCCCGGTCTCGAGTTGGTCCAGTTCCTTCGCGATCCTCGCCTCCTGGTCCATGACGCATCCCAGAACCCGGGTTGCGGTCGGCACCTTCCCGAGCTTTTCTGCGACTGCGTCTTGACGGGAGGAAACCCGCTGCCGCACACTCCGCGGGGGGTTCCGTTGGATAGATCGGCGCCAAGTCGATGGCGGATGGCCGGCACCTTTCTCCGGATCGGCGCGACGTCCTACGGCGGTCCGGCGATCGTGGCGCAGATCCGCAAGGTCACGGTGCACGACAAGCGGTGGCTCACCGAGGACGAGTTCCGCGAGTCGCTCGCGTTTGCCCAGATGCTCCCCGGGCCGATCGCGACGCAGACCGCCGCCCACATCGGCTGGCGTCTCCACCGCGGCATCGGGGTTCTCCTCGCGATGCTTGGGTACAACTCGCCGGCGTTTCTGCTCATGCTCGGCCTCTCCGCCGCCTATTTCCACTTCGAGGGGCTCCCGATCGTCCACTCGGCGTTCCGCGGGCTCGGGGCCGCCGTGGTAGGCATCGTCGTCCAGTCCATCCTCTCGATGGCGCAACCGGCACTTAAGAACTGGCGAGGCCTCGTCATCGCGGGGCTCGCGGCGTGGGGGTTCTTCGGCGGCGCCGATACCCTGCTCGTCCTGCTCGGCGCCGCGGCCTGCGGGGTCGTGGCGGGTGTCGTGCGGCCGGACCAGCCCCAGGCAAGCGGAAGCCACAACGGCGTGGAGCGTGTTGCGCCGCCCGCCGGGAGCTACCGCCGGACCGTCCTCGCGGTTTGTGCGGTGGCGCTCGCCTACGCGGCGGCCATCATCGCCTCGCGCGCCGTCTCGCCCAGCTTGCCCACGCTCGGCCTCTCGATGACGAAGATCAACCTGGTGGCGTTCGGCGGCGGCTACACCGCCGTCGCGTTCATGTTCCAGGAGGCCGTCCACAACGCCGCCCACGCCTGGCTCACCCCCAAGGAGTTCATCGACGGGCTCGCGCTCGGGCAGATCACGCCCGGCCCCGTAATCATCACCGCGACCTTCATCGGCTACAAGGTCGGCGGCGTTCTCGGCTCGATTTTCGCCACCGTCTGCATCTTCCTGCCCTCGTCCCTCCTCCTCACCCTGATCGCGCCGCACTTCGCGCGCTTCCGCCACCTGCGGGTCGTTCAGAGCGCGGTGGGCGGTTTGCTGGCGGCCTTCATCGCCATGCTCCTCCACGTCCTCGCCCAGGTCGCGAAGAGCGCCTTCATCGGCCCGTTCGAGGTCGCTCTCGCGCTCGCCGCCGCCGTTGCTCTCCGGCTCCGCGTCGACGTGATCTGGGTCGTCCTCGGCGCGACTGCGCTTTCCCTCCTCCTTGTGCGGTAGCTCCCTCAGCTGCCGCCGGCGGTGACATCGGGTCGCGCGATTCTCAGGAGGAGTGACCAGGGCAGGTGACCGGCGGCGGGCCACGACTATCGTCCGTGACCCGTGATCTGTCGCCAGAAAGGGACGAGAGCCCGCGACCCGATGGCATTGGGGTATTCTGACCGTGCGGTCTAGGCGAGAGCGTCGAGGCCTACGGGAGGAACCAATGCCGCGGTCCGGTGCGATGCAGGTTTCCGTCGCCGTGCTGGTTTCTCTCGCAGGGATCGTCCGGGCCCAGACTCAGACGCCGTGGCCGCAGGAGCCGACAGGCTTCCGGGGCGTCCCGTTCGGCGCCTCTGCGAAAGACCTCAGTGCCAAGGTCCCGGTTGAGGGCTGCCACGACGGGAGACTGTGCTCGATCTGGTGTTCGTCGAAGTTCACCATCGCCGGCCAGACCGGCCGGGCGGAGGTGATCTTCATCTGGTGGGAGTTTGCCGGGGTGGCCTTTCACTTCGCACCGGATGCTCTTGAGTCGCTCAAGAAGTTCGCAGTTGCAAACTACGGTCCTCCCCACGCAAGTGGGTCCACCCTCGGGCTCGGCCTGCAGCTGACGGCGCAGGAGGTGCTGAGATGGGACGGGAAGAAGGTCACCGTTATGCTGACGGATTCAAGAACGAAACCCAGAGAAGGGTTGTTCTTGCTGGAAACCAAAGCCCTCGATGAGTGCCTCAGGAAGGAGTTTCAGGACTGGCAGAAGTCGCTCCCACGCTTGTAACGGAACCCCGCGGGCCGTGGCCCGGTCACTGCCAGCAACGCGACTCCAGTTGACCCAGTTCCTGCTTTGCCCGAACTCAGCTGTTCTGGCGGCGGGCGGCCGGTCAGAGGGGCCCTGAGAAGGACTTGCGGCAGGGCGGCGCGCCCGAGGCGGGTAGCCGCGCCGCCGAGAGTGGGCCAGATGCAAGGAAGGCGAGCGGCGAGCAGCGGAGCCTAGCCGGAGGCTAGGTGAGCATGCGAGGCGCGAGCCTGACGCCGCAGAAGGTCCGACGCCAGCGGCGCCCCGCCGAGCGAAGCGTTTTCGTGCCGGCAGGGCGACGGCAGCGGGCGTGCAGCCGCGCCGCCGAGAGTGGGCCGGATGCTAGGCGCGCGAGCCCGCCGCACCGGAGTGTGGCCGGAGGCCACATGAGGATGCGAGCGGGCGAGCGCAACAACGCAGACGGTCCGCTATCGGCGGCGCCATCGGGCGACCGCAGGTCTTCCGATCGTCAGTATTCTTCCAGGTACTGCTCGCGCTCCCACTCGTGCACCGTGCAGATGTACCTGTGCCACTCCTCGCGCTTGTTGCGCAGGAAGTTCGACATGATGTGCTCGCCCAGGGCGGTCCGCACGACACTGTCGCGCTCGAGGTTGTCGAGCGCTTCGTTGAGGTTGGCGGGCAGTTCCTTGATCTTCAGGCGGCGCTTTTCCCGCTCCGACATCTCGAAGATGTTGCGGTTCACCGGCTCGCCGCAGTCGAGCCCGCGCTCGATCCCGTCGAGGCCGCACGCCAGCATCACCGCGAGCGCGAGGTAGGGGTTGCACGACGGGTCGGGCACGCGCACCTCGCAGCGGGTCCCGGTGCCTCGCCTCGCCGGGACGCGAACCAGCGGCGAGCGGTTCTTCTCCGACCACGCGACGTTGATCGGCGCTTCGTGGCCCGGCACCAGGCGCTTGAAGGAGTTGACGAGAGGGTTCGTCACCGCCACGAACGCCCGGGCGTGGTCGAGGATGCCGCCGATGTAGCCGCGCGCGATCTTCGAGAGCTGGTAGGGCCCTTTCGGCTCGTAGAAGACGTTGTTGCCCTTGCGGTCGAACAGACTCTGGTGCGTGTGCATCCCCGAGCCGTTGACGCCGTAAAGCGGCTTGGGCATGAACGTCGCGTGCAGCCCGTGGTCCATCGCCACCTTCTTGACCACGAAGCGGAAGGTCACGATGTTGTCCGCCGTGCTGACGGCGTCGGCGTACTTGAAGTCGATCTCGTGCTGGCCGGGCGCGACCTCGTGGTGCGCCGCCTCGACCTCGAATCCCATCCGCTCGAGCACCTCGACGACATCGCGGCGCGCCTCTTCGCCGAGGTCCACCGGCGTCAAGTCGAAGTACCCGCCCACGTCGTGCACCTCGTGGTTGGGCTTGCCGTTCTCGTCGCGGCGGAAGAGGAAGAACTCCGCCTCGGGCCCGGCCATCATCGTCCAGCCGCGCTTCGCGGCGCGCTCTACGACGCGCTTGAGCGCCAGACGGGGGCAGCCGGCGAACGGCGTCTCGTCGGTGTTGTAGACGTCGCAGACGAGGCGGGCGACTCGGCCGTATGGGGTCGGCCACGGGTAGATGGCGAGCGTCGACGGGTCCGGCTTGAGCAGCATGTCGGACTCCTCGATGCGGGTGAAACCCTCGATCGAGGACCCGTCGAACATGATCTGCCCGTCGAGCGCCTTGTCGAACTGCGAGGCCGGGACCTCGACGTTCTTGATGATGCCGTCGATGTCGGTGAAGGCGAGCCTCAGGAACCGCACGCCCTCCTTCTTGCACAGCTCGAGCACCTGTTTCTTGTCCATTCGACTCCCTCCAGTGGCGTCCGGCGGAGTGTGTCCGCCGCGTAGTCTCAAGTCAAGGGATCGTTTCGGAGCACACGAGCGTCAATCGCGGACCGCTCAGCCAGCCTTGCGCACCCAGGCCTCCTCGGGCTGCAGGGCCTCGTGCCCGGCCGGCCGGATCTTACGGTAGACCCGCTCCGGCGCGAGCTGCCGGCCGTCCACCGCGAGGAGGCGCTCCACGGGGATTCCGAACAGGCGGGCGTTCTCCTCGAGGCACGGTGCGATCAGGGCCCAGTCCGCCGCCGAGAGGCCGCCAAACGCGCCCCCGTTGAGCTGGTCCTCCGTGAGGCGCGCGTACGGATCGCGGACGTAGATCGCGCCACCGGAGGCCAGGGAGAACAGGTTGCCGCCCGGGTACGGCGTCGGGAGGTCCACGATCGTCCCGTCCTCGTCGAACGCGACCCCGTTCAGCACCACGAAGCCGCCGCCGGCGAGCGGATCGCCGGCCATGAACGACTCCGCCAGGTAGTCGAGGCACGTCCCGTTGATCACGACCTGCGGCTTCCCGACGGCGTTGATGAGCGGCCGCCCGGCGGCGTTGCCGAGGACGAAGGCTCGCCCTCCCTTGGCGGCGTAGCCGAACGTCTGCCCGACGTCGCCGTGCACCACGAGGGTGCCGTCCTTCATGATCTGAGCGAGCTGATCCTGCGCCGAGCCATGCACGATGATCTCGGCTCCGTCGATCCCCGAGCCGAGGTAGTCGCCCGGCGAGCCGTACACGTCGATCCTCACGCCGGAGGTGCCGGGGCCGAGGCCGCAGCCGATGAAGCGGTGGCCGCGTGCGTGGGCGACGAGCACGCGCCGGAAGCCGCGCTCTGCGGCGACCACGATCGCTCTGGCAAGGGAGTCCGGTCCCTCCTGGGGGAAATCGCGGGCGTCCACCACCAGCGTGGTCGCGCTGTCGCCGGCAGCCGGCAGCGGCGTCCGGGCGTCCGCCCAGGCGAACCCCCGCAACGCGCGATGGCCGTCGCGTATCCGTTCGATCACGCGCGCGAAGCTCTCGTCCACCAGCGAGATCGCCGCGCTTCGCTTGAGCCGGCCGGTCGGGATACGGCGGTCGATGAGCAACGTGAGAGTGGCGAGCGCCCGGCGCACCCCGTCGCCGTCGGTCGCGAGCCCCTCGACCGCGGCCAGGTACCGCCGCAGGTCGCCGTACCCCCATCCCGGCAGGTGCCGGACAGCGTGCGCGAAGAGGGCTTCGGGCTCCCCGTCCGCCGGGAGCGGCACCGGCTGGGCCACCGCCGCCCGGCCGCCCGCCGAAGGGATCAGTTTCCCTGGGTCGGGTTGGATGGCGCGGCCGAACTTGTCGGTGCACACGAGGTCCGGCCGGCCCCCTGTCTCGCTGACGGTGAAGATGAACGCCCCGCCGTCCGTGTGGGAGCCGCCGCGGGCGTTCCAGTACATGTCGGCGCGCGGCCAGAACCGCGCGTCCTCGGAGGCCAGGCTCGCGAGCGCGGCGTCGATCCCCTGCTTCTCCGAGGCCGCGAACCCGATCGCTTCCTCGCCCCGCTGCAGCGCGAACACCTGCGGCCGCAGCATCGAGGTGTCGGTGATGCCGATGAGCCGGTGGGCGCGCTCGCGCTGCTGCGACTGCGCGATGAGGAAGAACCACGGCCCGTCGGGAGACCCGTGCATGTGGACCGCCTGCAGCATCCTGTACAGCCGCTGCTTGTCAGGCGGGAGCAGCGTAAAGTCGCGCTCCGTGGTGGGCGCCATCGCCTCGATCACGTGTTCGAGAGGGTAGCCGTACTGCCGGCTCAGCAGGTCGAACACCAGCACTGCCACCTCCGTGTCGGTGAGAAAAAGGGGGTGGAGCCGCCGTTGCGCCAGGTAGCTCGAGATCGAGGCGTAGTTGGCGAAGTCGCCGTTGTGCACGAGCGCCTCGTGCATGCCGATGAAGGGGTGCGCCCCGCCGGGGTGCCAGACGCGGCCCTTGGTCGGGTAGCGGTGGTGCCCGATCCAGACGTGGGCGGTGAAATCCTCGAGGCCGTACGCGCGGATGACGTCGTCCCCGTACCCGACCAGCTTGAGGACGATGAGGTCCCTCGCGTGCGAGAGAACGAACGCGCGCTTGTCCCCGGTCGAGGCGTAGAGCGCCTTGTTCAGCGCGAAGCTGTTCCGGTAGACGATCTCGTCCTCGACGTCGCCCGGTTCGGCGTTCGCGAGGCCGTGCGCTCGGGCAAACGTCTCGCGCACCTCGGGGCGCACGCGGACGAGGTAGCACGCCACCTCGGGCGGGGGCACCTCCAGGCCGACGGCCCGGTGGTCGGCCGGCGCGGGGATCGTGACCGCCCGGTCCACGATGAACACCGGCTCCACGAACTCGCGCTCGACCTGCTCGCGCGCCCCGGCTTCGAGCAGCGCGACCGCGAGCAGATAGTCGCGCTCGAGCGTCCCCCGGTCCACGCCGAAGAACCGCGGGTCCAGGCCGACGGCCGCGATGCCGCCCCCCTTGCCGTTGCCGCGGTTGCGCATCTGCGCGAGCGCCTGCAGCAGGTGGCGACCCGCGACCGGCACGCTGGCGGCCATCCCGATCACGCCGCACCCGCCTTCGGCGTCCGCCTTGCGGGCTCCCGGCGGGAGCGGCTCGCCCAGGTCGCGCCGCGACTCGATCAGCGCCCTGACGAGATCTTCGCGGTTCATGGTGCCGCCTCCCTTCCGCGGTAGAGCAGGAGATCGGTCCGCCCGCGCAGCTCGCGCACGCTGCCGAGCCCGAGCCGCCGCAGGATCTCCTCGAGCTGGAGCTGGTACGAGCGATAGAGGTTGCCGAGCCGCTCCGCGCCCCACTCCGGGTCCACGAACTGCGACAGCTCCGGGTCGGTGGTCGTGAGGCCGAACGTGCAACCGCGCCCCCGCTCGCAGTTCGAGCAGCGCGTGCACCCCAGCGCGACGAGTTCGGACGTGCCGAGGACGACGCCGTCGGCTCCGAGCGCGATCGCCTTGGCGATGTCGTGCGCCGTGCGGATCCCGCCCGACGCCACCAGCGTGACCTCGTCGCGGATTCCCTCCTGGACCAGGAACCGGTGCACCCTCGGGATCGCGAGCTCGATCGGCATCGCGATGTTCTTCTTCGCGATCTCCGGCGCGGCGCCGGTGCCGCCGTACGAGCCGTCGATGTGGATGATGTGTGCCCCGGCGTAGTACGAGCCGACCGCGACCATGTCCACGTCGGTGGGCGTCGAGACCTTCACCGACACCAGTGCCCCGGGGTTGACGGTCTTGATCCAGTCGATGTGCTTCTTGTGGTCCTCCACGGAGTACACCGAGTGGAACGGAAACGGCGAGAAAAGTGACACCCACGGCACGCTCTCGCGCATCTGCGCCACGACCGTGGTGGCCTTGTCGCCGAGCAGATGGCCGCCGAGACCGGGCTTGGCCCCCTGCGCGTACTTGAACTCCACGATCGGCGCGGCCTGGATCGTCTCCTCGCGCACGCCGAACATCCCGGTCGCCACCTGGGTGATCACGTGGCTCTTCAGGGGCAGCAGCGACACCGGGTACCCGCCCTCGCCGGTCGAGGTGAACGTCCGCCAGTTGCGCGCGTTGATCGCCCGCGACAGCATCACCTGCTCGGAGACCGAGCCGAACGACATCCCGCCGCCGTACCAGGGGACCGGGATCTCCACCTTCGCGTCGTACGGCCGGCGGTTGAGCGGGATCGAGGTGTCCACCGCGGCCCGCTCCGGCAGCCACGCCTCCCGGGGCCGCTCGACGAAGCTCAGCCGGTCGAACCCTCCGTTCGACCGACCGACACGGTGCTCGAGACCGTTGTCGGGCGGCGCCCCGGTCCCCGCCTGGCGCCAGGTCGCGAGGATCAGGTCGTCGGTCCAGCGCGCGTCCCCGAGCGCCGGCGGCCGCCCGAACGCGAGCGTCGGCAGAACCGCGAAGCCGCGCCGGATCGCGCTCCTGTGCTTGGCGACGACCTTCTCCTCGACCGTCGCACCCTCGGCCCACGGGTGGTGCTCCGCCGGCCGCATGATCTCCCCCAGCCCTTCTCCTCTGCTCCTCGGCCCCTCCGCCCCTCTGCTGCGCTCTTCGGATCCCGGACCCCGGACCCCGGGCCCCTGTATCTCCCCGAACGCCTCGCGCTCGAGGTCGCGCTGGAACATGCAGCGCCCCAGCTCGCCGCGCAGGCGGCGCACCTCGCGCAGGCCCATTGCGCCCATGACCTCGAGGAGCTGGTCGCGCCACGCCCCCGCGAGGTTCGTCAGCCGCTGGACGCCCCACGCCAGCGGCAGCCGCGGGAGCCGCACGCGCGCCGTGTCGCGGGCGAGCGCATCGCCCTCGAAGCGCGCCTGCAACGCGGCGAGCGGCGCCATGTCCAGCGCTACCGCGTCGAGCCCACAGATGATCGCCTTGGGGACGTGCTCCGCGAGCACCACGCCGCCGCTGCCGACCAGCGTCACCTCTTCGCGCACGCCGGCGTTGACGAGCGCGCGGTGCACGTCCTGGATCGCGTCCCCCACGAAGCGGCCGGCGGCGCGCCCGTGATAGTCGGCCGTGAGATGGAGCACCCTGACGCCCGCCCGGACCAGCCCCGGAACGTCTTCGTCGAAACCGACCCGCACGCCAACGACCGAATCCGGCAACTGCCGTCGCAACTCGCCAAACGCGGTCTCGTCCCACCCGTCCAGGAACGCAACGCGCGGGGCGCGCGGCAAGGCCGCCGCCCGGGACACCTCCTCGTGGGCGACGAGGGGAGCGACGTGGTCGCCGTGGAGCCCGTGGCGGATGGCGGCGGCGAGCGGCACGATCACCAGGGTCTCGACGCGCTCGGCGACGCCCGCCAGCACGCGCAGGAGCGCCCGGGTCTCGACCGAGCGTGGCGGCGCGTCGAAGAGGAACGGGACCGGCAGCGAGACCAGGCGCGGCACCGAACCGACGACGTCCCCCCTCTCGTCCAGGCGCAGGAACGAGGGCTTCTCTCCGATGTCCACCGACGTGGAGATGAACTCCCGCCCGTGGATCCCGTCGCGGGTGGGGCGGACGATCTCCGACATGTCGGTCCACATCCCGTCCCACCCGTCCCCTCCGAACTCGCCGCGGTAGCCGGCGCCCCGCACCGGCACGTGGCCCACGCCCGACTCGTAGTTGATCGTGTCGACGTGGTCGGGTTTCAGGTAGCTGTCGCCGAGCTCGGTCCGTCGGGGGTTCGGAACGATCGTGATGAACTCCGGGTACTGGGTCGAGCAGCGCAGGCAGCCCACGCACTTCGCGTGGATCGGCGCCATGCCGCCCACCGGCCGGCCGTACACGCCGTACACGCACGGCCGCGACAGCGCCACCTTCACCGGGGTGCGCGGGTCGAAGACCTCGCGGAGGATCATCGCGGCAAGCGTGTGCTTCCTGACCTTGACCCGGAACTTCGTCGGGTGGTTCGCGATCTCGGGGGCGGGGCGGACCTCGATGCGGTAGCGCTCGTAGGTGCCTGCGCCGCGCTCGGCCGGCGCATGAACGGGGCCCCGTGGAGCCGCTTCAGGCCCCGGACCGCGGTCGTGCGCCGGCTCGGCCCCCGTCCCCTCGACCGGTCTCGCTTCCGCCATGCGCTGCACCCCTTCCGTTCCCTTTCCAGGGCCTGGACCCGAACCGGAATCGCCTGTCAATCCGAGAACAACCGCCAACCGCACGCCTGCTCACGCTCGCCGACCGTCGTGCGCATTCTCATCATCGCAACGTGTCCTGTCAAGGGGTAATCGTGCGGATTGACACACCAAATCGTGTCATTTTGCCTATTTTCAGAGAACACAGCAATTCCGCATCACGATGGGTCGCGATCGCGTTCGGCGCGAGAGACAGGGTCCGGGGTCCGAAGAGGCAGGCAGAGGAGCGGAGGGGCAGAGGAGCGAAGACCGTTTGCAGGTTCGCACGTTTGAAGGTTCAGAGACCCGCGGGGTCAAAGGTGAAAGGGAAAAGGTCAAAGGGACGACGAGACCCCGGAACGACGGCGGGGTGCGTGGAGCCGCGCTGCCGAAGAGACCGGGGTCACCGTCCTGGGATCGGGGGCTGCGAACGACAAGACCGGGCAACCAAAGGCAGTGCCTCGCGCCACGGCGTGTAGCCGCGTCGCCGCCGTTGGGCCTATGGCAAGGCGCGCGAGCGGTCCACGCCGGAGCGTAGCCGGAGGCTACGTGAGGACGCGAGGCCGCGAAGCGCAACGCAGCCAGAGGTCCGACGCCGGCGACGCCACCCTCCGAAATGGCGAGGGTCAGCTGACCCAGGCGACCAGGCGGCCGGGCAAGAGCTCCGCCAGCGGCGCGACCAGCTCGGCGATCTCGCCGGCGGAAAGCGGCGGCAGGTGCGCCAGCACCAGGTGATCGCAGCGCAGCGACGCGGCGATCTCGATCCAGTCCTTCAAGTGCGCGTGCTTCGCCAGGCGCGCGGCCACCCTGCGGTTCTTCTCGACGAACGTGCACTCGACGATGGCGACCCTGGCGTCCAGGAGCCCCGGATCGTCGGCGAACGGCGCGGTGCTGCCGTCCGCGGCGTACACGAGGTCCGGGCGGCGCCGGCGCTTCCTCCGCAGCGACCACCCGAGCGCCGGCACGCCGTGGTCGAGCGCGAACGCCGTCGCCGTCCCTCCGGGGAGCTCAACCGTGTCGCCCGGCGCGGCGCCGACGATGGCGTCCTCGAGGCGCAGCCGCTTGCGGACCGACTCCATTCCCGGCATCACCGCGAGCGCCTGGCGGAGCGCGGCGGCCACCGGCTCCGGCGCGACCAGCCGCGTCGGCTCGCCGGAATGGAAGCGGGCGCGCACGTTGAGGTACGCCAGCACGCCCGACAGGTGGTCGAGGTGACCGTGGGAGAGCAGCACGACCGGCTGCTCCGCCATCGTCGGGCTCATGCGGCCGACATCCAGGGCGACGCCCAGCGCCGGCACCGCGAACGCCGTCGCCCGCGCCGCCACCGAGGTGCCCCGGACCGTCAGGCCCCCGAGGCGCAGTTCGAGGTCCGGCGAGTACCCGGCCCCGGCGGCGCGCGGAAATTGAATCGCGGTCACCGGACAATCTTAGCGGGTTTACAATGATTCGCCCGCGAGAGGGCGCCGAGAACGGGGTCATCTCGCGGGCGTGCCCGTTCGGCTCGGGTCGGGAGGTCCCCCATGTGCGGCATCTTCGGCATCGTCTGCGCCAGCGAGCGCCCCCTGGGCGAGACCCTGACCGTGGCGGCGAAGCGGCTCGCGTACCGCGGCTACGACTCGGTCGGCGCGGCGTGCGTCGAGGGTAGCGGCCGGATCGACCTGCGCAAGGACGTCGGGCGGGTGCAGGAGGTCGCGGACAAGCTCCGCTTCGTCGAGCTCAAGGGGCTGCGCGGCATCGTGCAGCTCCGCTGGGCGACGTTCGGGGCGCCCTCGATCCCCAACGCCCAGCCGCACCTCGACTCCGAAGGCACCATGGTCGGCGCCCACAACGGGAACGTCGTCAACAACGCCGAGCTGAGGCGCCAGTTCCTCGCCGAGGGGATGACCGTCCGCGGCACCAACGACGGCGAGTCGTGCGTCCACGCCGTCGAGCGCTACGTCAAGCGCGGCCTCGCGCTGCCCGAGGCGGTGCGCGCCGCCTACAACGACCTCGCCGGCGACTTCGCGTTCGTGGTCACCGACCGCGAGCACAACCGCCTGGTCGCGGTAAAGAAGGGATCCGGCCTCGTCGTAGGAATCGGGCACGACTTCACCTGCTGCTCCTCCGACCTGCCGTCGATCCTGCCCCTGACCCGCAAGGTGATCCCGGTCGAGGACGGCGAGATGGTCGTCCTCGAGCCAAACCGCGTGCGCATCGTCCACGTCGCCGACGGCAGCAAGGTGATCCGGCCCGCGAAGGAGGTCGGCGAGGGGATGGGCTCGCCCGAGAAAGGCGGGTACGCGCACTTCATGCTCAAGGAGATCCACGAGCAGCCGGCGGTGGCGCGCGAGCTGCTCCACCTGCTCGAGGCCTCCGAGCACCTGCCGCGCATGGTCGAGACGCTGCGCGGCGCCGAGCGCCTGTTCCTCGTGGGGTCCGGCTCCTCGTACCACGCCTGCGTGCTCGGCACGACGTTCTGGGCGCGCCTTGCGGGCGTGATGGCAGTGCCGGTGCTGCCGCAGCAGTTCATCGAGCAGTACGGCCCCGCCCTCAGGCCGGGGGACGTGGCGCTCTACGTCTCGCAGAGCGGCGAGACCAAGGACGTGCTCAACGCGATCAACTTCGCGACGCCGCGGGGAGTGACACCGCTCGGCCTCGTGAACGTCCTCGGGTCGACCCTGACGCGCAAGGTGAATGTCTACCTGCCGCTCGCGTGCGGGTGGGAGATCTCGGTCCCGGCCACCAAGACGTACACCAACCAGGTGATCGCCCTCATCGCGCTGGCCGCCGCCGTCGGCGGGCAGCCGATCGAGGAGCTTGACGCGGCGCCGGCGTGGATCGAGAAGGCGATCGCGCGCACGGACGAGCCGATGGCGAAGCTGGCGAAGTAGTTCGTCGGCTGCGACCGGCTCTTCATCCTCGGCTACGGCCTCGGCCACGGCGTCGCCCTCGAGGGCGCGCTCAAGTGCAAGGAGGTGACGGGGGTCCCGTGCGAGGGGATGTTCTCCTCGGAGTTCAAGCACGGCCCGCTCGCCATGGTCGAGGAGGACACCCCGGTGTTCTTCACCGCGCCGCCCTCCGGCACCGAGATGCTCACCAACCACGTCACCGAGGTGACCGCGCGCGCCGGCCACGCCACCGTGCTCGCCGCGCCGAACCGGCAGCTGCAGTCCGAGGCGTCGCACTTCGTCGCGCTCCCGGTCGGCTCCGACCTCGAGTACGCCATCGTCGGCACGGTCCCGTTCCAGCTCCTCGCGTACCACCTCGCCGTCGCCAAGGGGATGGACCCCGACTACCCGAGGAACCTGTCGAAGACGCTGACGGTGGACTGAGAGGCAGTTGACAGTCGACAGTTGACAGTCTTCCCCCGCCACCCGAAGACAGTTGACAGTCGACAGTTGACAGTTTCCCCCACCCCCCACCCAGCAAAGGGACGAAAAACGACACATCTGTTGCTGTGGAGCGCGCCCTCCGGGCGTGCTCTAAAGTCACATGCGGGGGCTCGCAAGAGCACGCGCGGAGCGCGCGTTCCACAGAGACAAGGAGCTGTCGAGGTCCGTCCGCCAGCACGGCAGCAAGGAACTCACCATCAACAGTTATCCCCACTCCCTCACCCGGCTCAGGGACAAGACGGACGACGACCTGCAAATGCACGGCAGCGGCGAATTGGGTCTAGACTTGGAGCATGATTCTGACAAGTGCATTGGTTCTGCTGGCTGCGTCCGCGTTTCAGGCGCCCGCCCCCGAGCCGACGAAAACGTCCGTCCTCCCATCCGACTGTGGGCTCACCGAGAAGCAGGTAATCGACCTCGCGTTTCCCGGGTACCGGGCGGACAGGACCGATCCGAGCAAGCAAGACGATCCAGCCGATCTGGACTTCTACCAGGCAAAGATTGTCGACGCCTTGATGACGAGCTTCGGCAGGGGTTTCGGTTCGTTTGTCGTCGCAGTCGTCGACATCACAACCAATTGTGACTTCTGCCAGAAGACCACCCTGGTCGTGATTGACAAAGCGACGCACGAACTCGTGTGGCGGCTCGCAGCCGAAGGAATCTCTCGACCCCAGGAAAACAAGAAGGCCCTGCGCACTGTCCGACTCTTCCCCGACGACCCTGTCCTGACGCTGGTTTTCCGCTCGGACAGCATCGGCTGCACAGGAGGTTGCGGAGCCATGGAGTTCGACGAGCACTGGCTGCATCCCCGACTCACAGAAGAAAGCAGCCTCGTATTTGACACCGTTTGGGAGGGGGCCGTAGCGTCTTCCACCGCTGGACGTCGCGGCGGAACCTGGAGCCGGGCTTGCAGTTCTATCCAATCTCTCTGGCCTCGACGTGCCTACCGTCTTCGGCGGTGGGTTGAGGCAGGCTGGCTCCCAAAACCCGACCGCGAGAATCCAGTGGCCAGCCCTTGTGGCGGGACAGACTGGTCCTTCGGTTCCGTCGTCTTCGAATTCGAGCAAGACATGGAACAAAACGGAACTGCTCCGGCCCTCTCACTGGCCGGAAATGGTACATGGCAAAGATGGGACCGGCGACCGACAGTCACCTTCCCGTTCAACTTGAAGGCAAATCGACTGCTCTACGACGGTGAGCTTCCCGCGCCAAGAGAGCCTTCCAGGAGGATGGACGTCCCATCTCCAGGGGGTGCAATCGCGTTCCGAAGGACGCCGCGCGCTCCCGGAGCGTTGGAGGGCGGAGTGGAGCTCATCCGCCCCAGGGATGGCCAGGTACTGCGCACGATCCCTGATGCGACATGGGTGAATGACGCTGAACGCAGGAACGAGTACTTTGGTTACCGGTTTCTTGCCATCGGCTGGTCGGCGGGCGGAACGCGCGCGCTGGCCATCATCGAAACCGAGCTTATCGGCCTTCCGCCGGTACTCGTCTCGCTTTCACCCGATGGCAGCGACGATCGCTGGGAGGGCCTCCTGGCCTCAGCCGCCAAAGTGCCCGGCGATGGCTTCATCCTCGACTTGCCGGAACCTGCGGCGGAACCGACGAAACACTCCACGAAGCGCTAGGGGGCTCGAAGCCGGGCTGCGGTGGGAACGTGGGGGTCGTCGTCAGGACGAGACGAAGCGGACGTTGGGGAGGCCCTTGAAGTGGGCGTCCTGGGTGAGGACGACGGCGTCGTGGGCGCTGGCGGTCGCGAGGATGACGGCGTCCGCGAGCGGCAGGCCGAGCTCCGAGCCAAGCTTCGCGGCGTTCATCGCGAGGCCGGCGTCGAGCGGCGCGACCCGTCCCTGCTGCATCAGCGCGGCGGCCTCGAGCGCCGGGCCCTCGCCGCGCTCCTGCAGCACCTTCTTGAAGACCTCGAGGATGCAGACCGTCGGCACGAGCACGTCGGCGGTCTTCTCGATCGCCTTCGCGTAGGCGTCCGCACGCGGACCGTCGGCGAGGTACTCGAGCCAGCCACAGGAATCGACGAGGATCACAGCCGGTCCTCGTCGCGCGCCACGGCCGTATCCATGCCCTTCAGCATCCCGCGCATCTCGCGCGCCTTCCGCACCGGCACGAACTCGATGCGCCCGTCGTACAGGAAGATCTGGACGTCCTCCCCGACCCTGATCCCGAGCCGCTCGCGCACGTCGCGCGGGATCACCACCTGGTACTTGGGCGAGACCTTGACCGTCGCCATTGCCGCCTCCATCGATCAGAATATCGTACAACGATGGTTGTGTCGATCGTCCCGGAGACAATGAACGCTACGTGGTCCGCAACACCCACACGGCGGGGCTGACAGCTCACAGCCGACAGCTCCCCGCCACCCCCCACCCAGCCATGAGACGTTGCGAAGCTCGCAGCGCTGCGGGCGGGGGCTTTGATCTGCCCCTCGGATGAAGCGGCGATTGCTCCGAGGCCGCGGCGCCCCCAGCGCGGATCGCCACCGCGAGTTCGCCAAGCCGTGCGGGGGCGGGGGTTAATCCGCCCCGCGGGCCGAGGAGATATGGCGCCCGAGCGTGCGGGCACCGAGCGGCCAGAGCGGCGGGTGGAAACGCTGGCCCTGCCGGAGCGCAGCGGAGGCAGGGAACAGCGAGGGTCCGCACGCCGGTCTGGCCTGCTCGGTCGCTCACTCCGGCGTGTCGCTCGGGCTGCGCTCGATGTCCGAGCCCACGGGGCAAGAAAAGAACCCAAGCACGGAGCGCCACAACGACCTCGGCTACAGAGCGGTATGATTCACCCTGCACAGGAGGCGCACATGAGACGCAGTTCTCGCCAGATCCGAAACATCGTGGTCCTGATGGTGGCGGCGATGGCCGCCGGTTCGTTCGCGGCCGCCGGGAACAATGCGCCGGCGGTGAGGGCGCTGGTGGGCGGGACGCTGGTGGACGGGACCGGCGCGGCGCCGGTTAAGGACGCGGTGGTGGTCATCCGCGAGGGCCGGATCGCCTGCGCCGGGACGCGCGCGGCGTGCCCCGTGCCGGCAGGCGCCGAGGTGCTCGACGTCAGGGGTTCGTGGGTGACGCCTGGGCTGATCGACGCCCATGTGCACTTCGGTCAGACCGGGTGGGCCGACGGGCGGCCCGACTCCCTGGACCTCCGCGACCGCTACCCGTACGATCAGGTGCAGGCCGGCCTCCGCGAGCACCCGGAGCGCTTCCTCCGCTCCTACCTGTGCTCGGGCGTGACGGCGGTGTTCGACGTCGGCGGCTACCCGTGGAGCTGGGACCTGCGCGCTCGCACCGCGGAAAATCCGGACGCGCCCCACGTCGCCGCAGCGGGGCCGCTGCTCTCCACCCGCGACCACTGGCTCAACGTCCCGGCGGAGCGCCAGTTCATCTACCTGACCGACGAGAAGACTGCGCGCGAGGGCGTGCGCTACCTGGCGGCCAACGGCACCGACGCGGTGAATGTCTGGTTCATCATGGTCAAGGAGCGGCCGTTCGAGGAGATGGCCGCCGTCGTGCGCGCGGCCGCCGACGAGGCCCGCACGCTCGGCCTGCGGCTGATCGTCCACGCCACCGGGCTGAAGGAAGCCAAGGAGGCGCTGCGGGCAGGCGCCAAGATCCTCGTGCACAGCGTAGACGACCTGCCGGTGGACGACGAGTTCATCTCGATGGCCAAGGCGAACGGCACGATCTACTGCCCCACGCTGACCGTGGTCGGCGGCTACCTGCGGATGTTCGACGCGGCCGCCACGCACACGCCGCCGGTCGTGGACGACCCCAACGGATGCGTCGACCCCGTCACGCTTGCGCACGTCGCCGAGACCGCATCGCTGACGCTCGACCCGGCCGTCGTCCAGCAGAAGGACGACCGCACCCGCGCCCGCGTCAACGCGGCCAACCCCGTCATGGCCGCAAACCTGAAGCGCGTGACCGCCGCCGGGATCCCCGTCGCGATGGGCACCGACGCCGGGAACCCGCTCACGCTGCACGGGCCCGCGGTGTACGCGGAGATGGAGGCGATGCAGGCCGACGGCATGACGCCGATGCAGGTGCTCGTGGCTTCGACGCGGACGGGGGCGCTCGCCCTCGGCTCGGCAGGCAAGGATCTCGGCACCGTCGAGGCAGGCAAGGTCGCGGATCTCCTGGTGGTCGCCGCCGACCCCACCAGCGACATCGCCGCGATGCGAACGGTGCGCCTGGTCATCCGGGGCGGCACTGTGCACCGGGTGGCCGACCTGGCAGCCGCCCGCTGAGGCGCCGGCCTCCGCTTCTTTTGCACTCCGTGCCCGGGTCTTCATTTGCCCCGCGGGCTCGGATTTGTCTCTCGGGCTGCGCATCGTGGGCCCGCTGCTTCCACTGCGTGGAGGCTGTCTTTCGTGCCCCACGGGTTCCGCGACCTTCAGCGCTTGCTCGTCCCCGCGGTCCCTTGCTTTGTCCACTGCGTGGAGGCTTTCTTTCTTTGCCCCGTGGGCTCGGAGGCGTCGCTCGGGCTGCGCATCGAGC
>JBEKAA010000010.1:0-85344 GCA_050018455.1 Thermoanaerobaculaceae bacterium
CGCCTGGATTCACCGCTACAACACCCGGCGCCCGCACTCGGCCCTCGGCTACGTCAGCCCCGCCGAGTACCGCGCCCAACAAGGACTCAAGGTGGCTTGACTATGGGGGAGCACTACAGGGTCCGGGTCGTCCTTGATGTTGACAGCCGGCTTCTTCGCTTCAAGGAAGAACTTCCGGGTCCCCCCGATGCGGAAGCAGTAGTCCGGCGCCTTGGTGGTGCCGCCGATCTGGATGGCGTCCTGGTGGATGACGTCTTTGTACGCCTCGGCGTGGCCCTCCTTGTTGTGCATGTCCCAGCCGAGCTGCTCGAACAAAGGGTCGATGAACTCGTCGCACACCTGAGCCTCGTTGTAGCCCCCAGCCCGATAGGAGGCGAGGTTGTGCTCGAATTTCTCGACGAGCTTCACGACGTCTTTTGGAGCCGCCATGCACCTCTCCTGAAATATCCGTTCTTCATTATGCGCCGCTCATGGGCGGGGAGCAGCGTGATGCTCCGACGGTCGGGGGCTCGCTCGCGTTCTTCAGGACCTTCGAAACGGGAAACCTCCGAACCTCAAGACGATCCTTGCTCCTGTGCTCTTCCGCACCTCTGCTCCTCTGCACGAACCAGTGGTCACGTGTCACGGTCTCTGAAACTTCATCCCCCACAGTTGGACCGAGAGCTTGCGCGTGTCGGTGCCTCCGGCGGAGTACGCCTCGGCGCGGCGGAAGACGAGGCGGTTGGTCCTGCCCGGAAGGAAGAGCCTCGCGTCGAGCGCATGCGGCGCGCGCGGGGCGTTGCCGGCGAGGGTGAGGGCGGGCGCGCCGTCGACGAGCAGCTCGAGCGGGGCCGGGCCCGGGTAGGGGACCACGTCGACGAGGAGGCCGGCGCCCGGCGGGAGCGGCGGGACGAGGATCTCGGCCTCGCGGCCGCCCCACATGAACTTCTCCGCCGTTCCCGGTACCGCCTCGGGCAACCACCAGCCGCGCACGGGCAGCGCCACGTCGCGGGCCTCGAGGGCGTTGAGGAAACGGCCCTGTGTCAACGGACGCAGCTCCTCCGAGACGATCGCGAAGCGCTTCTCGTTCCCCGAGAGCGACCCGAAGTAGTGGAACGGGTACTCCGTGGCGAGGACGTACGGGCCGCCCGGCAGGCTCCTCGAGTCCGGGCTGGACGGAGCGAGGTGCCACTTGAACTGCCAGGCGCGGCCCGCACTCCGATCCAGCTCCTCCTGGTACGAGAGGAATGGGTAGAGGCCGGGTTCGACGACCAGTTCATCGCCGGTTTGTTTCGATACGCGCACGGCGGCCTGAACGGCGTCCCATCCTGGCAGGTGGGTGCGGTGCTGCTCGGCAACCGGGAGATAAGCCCCCAGCAGCCACGACGCTCCGAGGGCGGCGAGGCCGCCGGCGGCCGCCACCGGCGGCGCGAGGGAGGATGCGGCGGCGGCGAGGAGCGGCGCCGCGGCCTCCTGGAGCGGCACCGCGTAGCGGGGGAAGCGGCGGTTCTGAAGCCAGACGAGCTGGGCGACGGTGACGGTTATGATCGCGAGCCACGCGGCGGCGGAGCGCCGGCCCGTCCTCCTCGCCCAGACCACGACGCCGAGCAGCGCGAGGGCCGCCGTGCCCGCCGTGAACCATGGCCCGCCGAACCCGTTGACGATCCCGAGGTCGAGCACGCCGCCGGGGTTGTGCTCGACCAGGTTGCGCGCGTGGGTCGCGGCGTGCGTCGCGAACGCCGAGACGAAGCTCTTCCAGCTCCCCTGCGCGAGCACGAGACCGACGACGGACAAAACGGTCGCGGCCGCGCCGAGCAGCGCGCCCGGCAGCACGCGGCGTCGCGGGCGGACCGTGAGAGCCCCGGCGAGCCAGAGCAGTCCGAGCGGCGGCAGCAGGACGGGGCGCACGAGGAAAGCGGCCGTCACCAGCAGCGTGAATGAAGTGGCGCGCCGCCCTTTGAGGCCCCACGCCGCCAGCGCCGCAGCCCACAGCGCGAGGAACGCCGCCGCCGTGTCGGTGAACCCCCGCCCGGCATGGAGCCACACGCCCGGCACGAAGAGGACCGCGAGCGCCGCCGTGGCCGCGACCGGCGCCGGAGAGGCGCGTCGCCCCAGAGCGACGAGCGGGAACAGCGAGAGGCACGAGGCCGCCGCGGACAGGAGCTGGAAACCCGTCAGGGGATCGGGCACGAACGGCAGCGCCAGCCGGCCGAGAGCCATCCAGAGCGGAAATCCCGGCGGGTGCGGGAAGTGCGCCGGCAGGTCGAACCGCAGGAGGCCGCGCGCGAACAGCGTCTCGTCCCACTCCCAGGGTCCGGACGGCAGCAGCGCGAAGCGGCTCACGGCGACCAGGGCGAGGGCGGCCAGCGAGAGCGCCACGTCGAGGCTGCCGGGGCGGGCGCCCCAGAGGTGCAACGTCCAGATCCGCGCGGTGTACGATACGGCGCGCTGGGTCTCGGCAGTCGGTGGTGCGCTCGTCATGGTCGCGGGGACGGCTCGTTCGTTGCCGTCCCGAATCTACCATGACCACGAGGGGCACGGCCGTGCCGGAAGGGGTGATCGATGGCAGGCGTGTTGCGGAGCATGACCGGTTTCGGGCAGGCGCAGGGCGATCTCTCGGAGCGCCTCGCGGCCGATGTTCGGATGACCTCGGTGAACTCACGCTTCCTGGAGGTCACGCTGCGGACGCACCCGCGCATCGAGACCGCCGAGCTCGAAGCCGCCCTGCGGCCCGTGCTCTCGGGCGGTCTCACCCGCGGCCGCGTCCAGGTGACGGTCGAGCTGCGGTCGCTCGTGCGGTCCGGGACAGGCCTCGTGCTGCACTGGGAGCTGGCCTCGCAGCTGATGGAAGCGCTCGAGCAGCGTCCCGCTGGACTGGAGTTGGCGCCGCTCGCGCTGCGGGACCTTCTGGCTCTTCCCGGGTTCGCCGAGGGCGGGGGCGAGCTCGCCCTCACCGCCGAGGAGCAGCGGGCGCTGCTCGATCTCTCCGGGCGTGCACGGGACGCTCTCGTCGCGCAGCGCGAGCGTGAGGCGGTAGCTCTGCTTCCACAGCTCAACGGCGATCTCGCCGAGCTCGTTTCGTTCCGGAGCTGGCTCGCCGAGGTCAACGAGCAGGTGCGGACGGCCCTGTTCGGCCGGCTGCGGGAGCGGCTCGCCACCCTGCTCGACGGGTCCGAGGTCAACCAGGACCGACTGCTCCAGGAAGCGGCGATCGCCGCCGATCGCGCCGACGTCTCCGAGGAGGTGCAGCGTCTGGCGGCGCACCTTGCGCACTTCGACACGCTGCTGGCCGAGGGCGGGCCGGTCGGGAAGAAGATCGACTTCCTCCTGCAGGAACTGCTGCGCGAGGTGAACACCTCCGGCTCGAAGTGCCGCGAGGCCGGGATGGGGGAGCGCGTCGTCGCGGCGAAGGCCGCTCTCGAGAAGCTGCGCGAGCAGTGCGCGAACCTGGAGTGAGGCGAGGCAGAGGGGCAGAGGAGCGGAGGGGCAGAGGAGCAGAAATCGTTCGGACGTTCGGAAGTTCGAAGGTTCGGCTGGGAGAGGTGAAAGGTCAAATGTCAAAGGTCAAAGGGAAGACCCTCCGACAGTCGTCGCGAAGTGCCGCCTTTCGTTTGCCCTTTTACCTTTCACCTTTGCCCCTTCTCTTCCCGCGGCGATGGTCGGTGGTTAGGGGACGACCGTTGAGAGTGACGAGTTGAGAAGAACAGGAACAGCACCCACCAGTCCCGCCGCATGGACGACAGGGCGCTACCTCTGGTTGCTGGTGGCGTTCGTGGTGGTGCACGCGGTGCTCGCGATCGTCCTGCCTGTGTCGGGTGACGAGGCGTACTACTGGGATTGCTCGCGCCACCCCGACTGGGCGACCTACGACCAGCCGCCGATGATGATGCTGGCGCCGATCCCGTTCCGGGCGGTTCTCGGCGAGACGCGCCTCGCCGTGCGGGGTCCCGCGATCCTGGCGAGCCTGCTGATCGGCGCATTCCTTCTGCCGCTCGTGCGCCGGCTCGGCGGCGGCCCCCGCGAGGCCGTGTGGGCGTACCTGCTGCTCCACGCCACGCCGCTGTTCTTCTTCGGGTCGTTCTACGCCTCGACCGACGTCGGGATGATGGCCGGGTACCTCGGAGCAACGTGGGCGGCGGTCGCGATCGCGCAGGGGGAGCGGCGCGCGTGGTGGGGGTTCGGCGTCGCGGTCGCCCTCGGGTTCCTGGCGAAGTTCCCGGCGGTGCTGGTCCTGCCGGTCCTCATTCCCATCCTGATGCGGCGCGAGGTGCGCGCCCACCTGCGGACGCCGGTGCCGTACCTCGCCGGGTTGTTGTCAGTGGTCATCACCGCGCCGGTGTGGATCTGGGGCGCTCGGCACGACTGGGCCAACCTCTCTTTCCAGCTCCAGCAGCGGCACGACCGCGGCGCGTTCACGCTGGTTCACCTGATGGCATTCGTCGCGTTCTCGGCGCTGCTCGTCTCGGTTCCTCTTTTCGTGGCGATGGCGGCCGGATGGTGGAAGGCGTGGCGCCGCCGCGACGCGGGGTGGAACGCGGTGCTCGTCGGGGCCGCTGTTCCCTTCGTGTTCTTCGGGTACGTGGCGCTGCGGGAGGACGTCGCGCCGCACTGGGGAGCACCCGGAATCGTGCTCGGCGCGGCCGTCCTCGCGCTCACGGTCCCGCGGCCGCGCCGGCTGGTCGCGTGGGGCGCCGGCTTGGGCATCGCGATCTCGGTGGCGGCGGTCGGTCTGGTGGCGTTCGCGACGGCGGCTCTCGACGTAGACTGGCCGCTTATCGGGACGGCGCGCGGGGCCTTCGCCGACACGCTGGCGGCCGCGGTCGCGAACGACGAGGTCGTCGCCGAGGTGCAGCGGCGACTGGCTCCGGGCGAGATGATGGCCTCGGAGAGCTACACCGACGTTCACCTCTACGCGTTCCTCTCGAAAGGGAGGATGCCCACGAGGCTGGCGAGGGTGCACGGGGGTATTCACGGGCTCGCCTCGCTCTACTGGTATCTGCCGGAGACGCTGCGCGGGAAGGACTTTCTGTTCGTCACCGAGCGCGACGGCCAGAAGGACAGCCTGCGTCAAATCTTCGAGTCGGTGAGCGAGGAGTCTCCCTTCGTGATCCGACGCGACGGAAGGACGGTGCGGCGGGTGCTCTTCCTGCGCTGCCGCGACCTGCTTCGCCCGGAAGGGGTGTTCACCCGGCTGGAACCCGGTCGTTCGTAGCGGCCGCCCGATTTCCGTGCGTCTCCGTCTCTGTGGAGCGCGCGCTCCGCGCGTGCTCTCTCCGAGCCAGTAGAAACGTCCATGAGCACGCCCGGAGGGCGCGCTCCACAGATGCAACGGGCGCTACGAAGGGAGCGGGCCTTTGGGCGGGGCCTTCGGGCGTGGCGTGGGGGCCGGTGCAGGCTCGATCACGGCGATCAGTGGACGCTTCCCGATCTTGAAGGACGCGTTGACCTTGCCCTTCGCGAGCACGGTATCTCCCAGGTGGGGGAGCGCCTTCACGGTGACCACGCCTATCGTACCGGTGCCGTCGTCGACCACGTAGCACTTGACCGTCGGGAGGTCGATGCGCTCCTTGACCTTGCCGTAGACGGTGACCGGCTTGCCGTCGTACTGGACGAGGTTGTTCTCGATCGTGGCGATCCTGGTGGACAGGAGGCGGTGACATGAGGCGGCGCCAAAGCCTGCGCCGATGACCAGCAAGACGACGAGCACCCGTGTTCGCCGGGACTGCACGTGATCCATCGTTCTCTCCCTGCCGGCAGCACGGTCCGTTCCCCGCTGGCCCAACCCCGAGCGGTGCGCCGGCATGGTTGCATTGTAGTGCGAACTCACCTCGCGCCCAAGGTGTTGCCGCGCGGGAGCGTTGCGACCGTGCGCTACAATGCCTGCCCTGACGGAGGTTTGCGATGCGAGACGCAGAGATCCGAGAGTTGCCGGGGCTTGTCGGCGAGCAGGTGCGTGTGTCCGGCTGGCTTTACAACGCCCGCTCCTCCGGCAAGCTCCGGTTCCTCGTCGTGCGCGACGGGTCCGGCTACCTCCAGTCGGTCGTGTTCAAGCCCGGGGTGCCGGAGACGGTCTGGGCCGAGGCCGAGCGGGCCACCCAGGAGTCCTCGCTCCGCGTGGCGGGGATGGTCAAGGAGGAAAAGCGCGCCCCCGGAGGCGTGGAGCTCCAGGTCGAGGCGCTCGAGATCGTCCAGCTCTGCCCCGAGTACCCGATCACGCCCAAGGAGCACGGCCCCGACTTCCTCCTCAACAATCGACACCTGTGGCTCCGCTCCAAGCGCCAGCACGCCGTCATGCGGGTGCGCAACGAGCTGACGTTCGGGATTCGGGATTTCTTCTACCGGCGCAACTACGTCCAGATCGACTCGCCGATCCTGACCCCGGCCGCGGCGGAGGGCACCTCCACCCTTTTCGAGACGGACTACTTCGGGGAGAAGGCGTACCTCTCGCAATCGGGCCAGCTCTACCTCGAGCCGGCGGTTGCCGCGCACGGCAAGGTGTACTGCTTCGGGCCGACGTTCCGCGCCGAGAAGTCGAAGACGCGGCGCCACCTGACGGAGTTCTGGATGGTCGAGCCCGAGATCGCCTGGATGCGCTTCGACGCGCTCCTGGATCTCGCCGAGGAGTTCGTTTCGGAGCTGGTCACCCGCGTGCTCGAACGGTGCAAGGAAGACCTCGAGCGGCTCGAGCGCGACACCAGCGTGCTCGAGCCTGCGACGAGGCGGCCGTACCCGCGCATCGACTACGGCGATGCCGTGGAGAAGCTCAAGGACAAGGGGTTCGACGTCACGTTCGGCGACGATTTCGGCGGCGACGAGGAGACGGCGCTCGCCGACGAGTCCGGCAAACCGATCATGATCACGCGCTACCCGGCGGCGATCAAGGCGTTCTATATGGAGCCGGACCCGAACGATGCCACGCGTGCTCTGGCGGTCGACATGATCGCGCCCGAAGGGTACGGTGAAATCATCGGCGGCAGCGAGCGCATCGGCTCGTACGAACTGCTCGAGAAGCGCATCGCCGATCACGGTTTGCCGCGACAGGCCTATGAGTGGTACCTCGACGTGCGCAAGTACGGAGGGTTCCCGCACTCGGGGTTCGGGATGGGGATCGAGAGGGTTGTGACGTGGCTGTGCGGGCTCTCCCACTTGCGGGAGGCGATCCCGTACCCCCGCATGATCAACCGTCTCTACCCATGAATGCGCGACCGATATCGGACCATCTGCAGCGTCAGGATCGCGCCTCGCATGCTCACGTACCCTCCGAGTACGCTCCGCTGCTCGCCGCTCCCCTTCCTTGCATCTGGCCCACTCTCGGCGGCGCGGCTACACGCATTCCGCCAACGCCCTGCCTCGATCCAATCGCGAGCCACGTCCAGGGAGGGAAAAGGGAAAAGCTGAAAGGGGAAAGGTCAAAGGAAAGATGCGAGCTGGTACCTTCTTGCCTTTACGTTTTCCGTATTCGTCTTTCGTTTGACGTTTGTCCTTTGACCTTTCCCTTCTCCTTTTCGAACCTTCGAACCTGCGAACGTTCGAACTCTCGAACGGTGCTGTTGTACCCTTTCCTTAGAGTAGGGAGCGATGGCGCACCACACCGTTCGTTCCGGGTACGCGAGCCTGACGGAGCGGCTGAACCGCTTCCCTCAGGGGGCGCCCCCGTCGGAGCTTCTGTTCAGGATCCTCTCGGTCCTCTTCTCCGAGCGGGAGGCTGCGCTGGTGGCTCTCCTTCCGATCAAGCCGTTCACGGCGGCAGACGCCGCGGCCGCGTGGAAGATGCCGGAAGCCGAGGCGCGCCGGCAGCTCGACGCGCACGGGAGACGCGGGACGACCTATACGCTGCCGCCGCCGATGGCCGGCTTCTTCGAGTTCTCGATGATGAGGGTGCGGGACGACATCGACCAGCAGCTGCTAGCCGAGCTCTTCTACCAGTACCTCAACGTCGAGGACGACTTCATCCGCGAGCTGTTCGCCCGGGGCGAGACGCACTTGGGCCGGGCGTTCGTCCAGGAGCCGGCGCTCTCGGAGGCGAACGCCCTCCACGTGCTGGACTACGAGCGGGCGAGCGAGGTCATCCGCACGGCTTCGGCGATCGGGATCGGGACCTGTTACTGCCGCCACAAGATGGAGCACGTCGGCCGCGCATGCGCCGCGCCGATGGAGATCTGCATGACCTTCAACGGCGTCGCGGACTCGCTGGTCCGGCACGGCTTCGCGCGCCGGGCGGACGCGGCGGAGACGCTCGACCTGCTCGATGTGGCGTGGGGGCGCGGTCTCGTGCAGTTCGGCGAGAACGTCCGCGAGAGCGTCAGCTTCATCTGCAACTGCTGCGGTTGCTGCTGCGAGGCTTTGATCGCGCAGCGGAGGTTCTCGGTGCTGCACCCGGTGCACACCACGAACTTCATCCCGGACCTCGACTCCGAGACCTGCGCGGGGTGCGGCCAGTGCGTGGGCGCCTGCCCGGTGGGAGCCCTGAGCCTGGTTTCCGCCCACGACCCGCGCCGCCCCGCGAGGAGGAGAGCCAGGCTCGACGAGGCCCTGTGTCTCGGCTGCGGGGTGTGCGTCCGCGGCTGCGCCAAGGAAGCGATCACCCTGCGGGAGCGGCCGAAACGGGTCATCACGCCGGTGGACTCGGTTCACCGCGTCGTGCTCATGGCCATCGAGAGGGGCACGCTCGCAGATCTCGTCTTCGACCGCCGCTACCTCGCCAGCCACCGCGCGATGGCTGCGGTCCTAGGCGCCATTCTCAGATTGCCTCCGGTCAAGCAGGCGGTGGCGAGCCGCCAGATGCGCTCCCGGTATCTGGAACGCCTGCTCGAGCGGCATCGCCCCCCGCGCGAGGAAGCGCCGTCGCCGCGAGCCTGAATCAGCGCAGGAGCAGAGGAGCAGGGGGGCGGAGGAGCTGGAAACTCCGCACGTGGTCTTGCCTTTCCTGGCTCCTCTGCTCCTCAGCACCTCTGCCGCCACTGAGCCTTCGAACGCTACCGCCGGCGAAGTCCCTCCGGAATGAGCGGTTTGGGGCGCGATGTTAGAATCTTTCGCCGTGAAAAAGGCCGCGCGTACGTCGCGCGCCCCGAAATCGATCAAGGTCGGAATGATAGGGCTCGGGTGCGCCAAGAACCTGGTTGACGGGGAGGTCATGCTCGGTCACCTGGTGGAGCGGGGCGCGCGGATCGTGACCGACGCCGACGACGCCGAGGTCGTGATCGTGAACACCTGCGGCTTCATCGAGGACGCGAAGCGCGAGTCCATCGACGCCATCCTCGAGGTCGCGAAGAGGAAGACCGGCGGCGGCCTGCGCCGCCTGATCGTGGCCGGGTGCATGGCGCAGCGCTACGCCGCGGAGCTCGCCGCCGAGATCCCCGAGATCGACGCCTTCGTCGGCCTGGACGAGCTGGACCGGATCCCCGAGGCGGTGCTCGGCCGACTTGGCCGGACGCGCCTGCCCGACCAGCACGGTGCGCTGAAGCTGTACGACCACACGGAGCCGCGCCTGCTGGCGACCGGCGGGGTGTACGCCTACCTCAAGGTCGCGGAAGGGTGCGACAACCCCTGCTCGTTCTGCCACATCCCGCGCATGCGCGGGGCGTTCAGATCGCGCACGCCGGCCTCGCTGGTCGAGGAGGCCCGTAGGCTCGAGGAGACGGGCGTGCGCGAGCTGGTGCTCATCGCTCAGGACACGACGCGCTACGGCGAGGACCTCGGGCTCGGACGCTCCGGGCTCCGGCGGCTGCTCGAGGAGCTCCTTCGCGGCACGACGATCGGGTGGGTCAGGTTCCTGTACGCGTACCCGGCCACGCTGGACGAGGGGATCTTCAAGCTGATGGCCCGCGAGAGCCGCCTGGTGCCGTACCTCGACATCCCGCTGCAGCACGCCTCCCGCAAGGTCCTCAAGCTGATGAAGCGCGGCGGCGACGCGAGGAGCTACAGGGAGCTGATCGCCCGGGCGCGGGAGACGGTCTCCGAACTTGCCGTGCGGACCACGTTCATCGTCGGGTTCCCCGGCGAAGGCGACGCGGAGTTCGCCCAGCTCGAGGCGTTCGTGGAGGAGGTCGGCTTCGATCACATGGGGGTCTTCACGTACTCGTTCCAGGAGGAGAACCCCGGTGCCTCGCTCGGCGATCCCGTCGCGGCGCGCACCAAGGAGCGCCGGCGCCGGCACCTCATGGAGCGGCAGGCGCGGGTCAGCCGCGAGCGCAACAGGGCGCTCAAGGGACGCCAGGTCGCCGCCATCGTGGAGGGCCCGAGCCCGGAGTCGGAGTACCTGCTCGAGGGACGGTTGCGGCGCCAGGCGCCGGAGGTCGACGGCCGGCTGTTGTTCTCGGACGGCAGCGCCCGCCCTGGCGACTTCGTCGAGGTCCGGATCGAGAAGACCTACGCGTTCGACCTGGTCGGGAAGATCTGCAGGGTCGTGGAGCCCGCGCCCGCCCGCCGTGCGCCGGCAATCCCGCCCCTTCTTCCTACGCTCCGGCCCGCCGGGGGCGGCCGCTAGGGTTTATGGAGATTCTCCGCGATCCGGCTCCGTCGTCCGACCTGCCCCGCGGAGGGGTGGTCACGATCGGCAACTTCGACGGGGTCCACCGCGGTCACCAGCTGCTCCTGACGGGAGCGGTGAGGCGCGCCCGGGAGCTGGGGGTTCCGGCCGTGGCGCTGACGTTCGACCCGCACCCGGAGAAGGTACTTCGCCCCGAGTCGGGCCTCAGGCTCGTGACCACGAGGGCCCAGAAGGCGCAGCTCCTGGACAGGCTGGGGGTGGACACGCTGGTCGAGCTCGGCTTCGACCGTAGATTCGCCGCAACGACCGCCGCGGAGTTCGCCCGGGAGTTCCTGTTTCACAGGCTCGCCCCGGCCGAGGTGAGGCTGGGGACCAGCTTTCGATTCGGCGCCGAGCGGATGGGGGACGTGAACTTCCTCTCCGTTTTGGGGCACGATCTGGGGTTCTCGGTCGTCGGTGTCGAACCCCTGCTCGAGGGCGGCGAGATGATCTCCTCGACGCGGCTCCGCCGAGAGATCGCCCACGGGCGCGCCGACGAGGTGCGGCGCCTTCTCGGCCGTCCGTACTTCGTGGACGGCAGCGTCTACAGGGGCGAGCGGATGGGGCGGAAGCTCGGGTTCCCGACGATCAACGTGGAGGTGGAGAACGAGCTCCTGCCGGCCCACGGCGTCTATGTAACGGCGGTGGACATTCCGTCGTTCTCGCGCGTGTTCCCTTCGGTGACCAACGTCGGCGTGCGTCCTACCGTGTACGAGAACTACCACGTCACGGTCGAGAGCCACGTCCTCAACTTCGCCGGCGACGTCTACCGGGAACCCGTCCGGCTCTACTTCCTCAGGCGTCTCCGTGAGGAGATGGTGTTCGCCTCGAGCGTCGAGCTCGTGGCTCAGATCCGGCGTGACGCGGACGCAGCGAGCCTGTACTTCAGCCGCGAGGGTCTGCCCGAGGGGGAGCTGGTGCGGCGGTGAGCGTGGCGCTGGCGGTCCCTGTCGCCTCGTGGGCGGTCCTCAGCGTTGCCGCATTCCTGTTCTTGTGGCTCGACCGCTACCAACTCGACCTGGTGCCCTGGCTGGCCGGGGTCGCAGCGTGGGGCTTTGCAGTTCCGGCGGTATTGGCGGCGGCAGGCGCTCGGCTGCCGCACCTTCTGGGCGCCCCCGGGGCGGGCAGCCCGGTCCCGGAGCTCTGGCTGGCCCTTCCTGCGCTTGCCGTGGCGCTCCCTTGCCTCGGCGTGGCGCTGCCGGTCGCGGCGGTCGCTCGCTCGCGCTTCCTGGAGGGGCCGTCGAGCGGCGCCGTCTTCGGGGTCATGGCGGGCCTGGCGTTCTCGCTGGGCATGCACCTTCTCGTCGTGACACGGGCCGCCTGGCAGCCGAGCGCGGCAGCGCTTGTCTTCCTGAGCCTCCTCCACGCAGCCGTCGGCGCGTCGCTCGGCGCCGGCATCGGCCTGGCCAGGCTCGCGGCGCCTCCCCAGCTGCGGATCCCCGCCGTCCTGGGCGCGGTGACGGCCGCCGCAGGGCTGGGGGCGCTGCTCGTCTTCGGCGCGGTCTCGTGCTGGGCGAGCTGGGGCGAACGCAGTGTCGCCTGCAACCTGGCGCTCGCTGGGGTCGGGCTGACCGTTCTCCTCGGGGTGTTCGGCTTCTCGATCTCGTACGAGCGGCGGGTGCTTGCCGGTCAGCTCGCCGAAGAGGTGAGGCTCGGCGTACTGCCGCGATGGGTTGCGGAGGTGATGCCGAGCTACAGGCGCCGGATCCGCTCCGACTGGTGGGGGCGGCGGGACGAACGGCGCGAGATCCTCCGGTTGCTCGCGGGCCTCGCGTTCAGGAAGCACAGGCTGCGAAATCTGCCTGAGGAAAAGGCCCGGCTGTACGGCCTCGAGGTCGGACGCCTTCGACAGCGTGCCCGTGTGCTCGTCGCGCTGCCGCCGACGTCGACACCCGCGGCGCCGGGGACCGAGTGACGGCAGCGGTCCCCGCGCGGCCGGTCGTATACTGTCATGCACAGTCGCGCGAGGGACCGGTGGGCCACGGCCCAACCCCGCCTAATGGAGAGAGACCGTGAACAACCGAGGAATTCACGTCTTCACGTCGGAGTCGGTGACCGAGGGTCACCCTGACAAGGTCTGCGATCAGATCTCGGACGCGGTGCTGGACGAGGTGCTGCGCCAGGACATCAAGGCCGACCGCGTCGGCCAGGGGCGCGTCGCCTGCGAGAGCTTCATCACCGTCGGGCTCGTCATCGTCGGCGGCGAGATCACCACCGACGGGTGGGTCGACGTCCAGGACCTGGTGCGCGGCCTGATCCGCGACATCGGCTACACCGACGCCAGGTACGGCTTCAACCACGCCACCTGCGGCATCCTCAACGCGATCGGGCGCCAGTCCGGCGACATCGCCCAAGGGGTCGACACCGGCGGCGCCGGCGACCAGGGGCTGATGGTCGGGTACGCCTGCGACGAGACGCGCGAGCTGATGCCCACCCCGATCACCCTTGCGCACAAGCTGACCCGGCGCCTCGCCGAGGTGCGGCGCAAGGGTGTGCTTCCCTACCTGGGCCCGGACGGCAAGTCCCAGGTGACGGTCGAGTACCGGGAGGGGAGGCCTCACCGCATCGACACCGTGGTGATCTCGTCGCAGCACACGGAGGAGATCCTCAACCGGAAGGGCGACCGCATCACGTCCGCGGCGCGCGACGAAATTATCGAGAAGGTCGGCCTCGCGGTGCTGCCGAAGAAGCTGGTCGACTCGAAGACCCGGTTCCTGGTCAACCCGACGGGAAAGTTCGTCATCGGCGGCCCGCAGTCGGACACCGGCATGACGGGCCGCAAGATCATTGTGGACACCTACGGCGGGTGGGCTCCCCACGGCGGCGGCGCGTTCTCAGGCAAGGACCCGACAAAGGTGGACCGCTCGGCCACATACATGGCCCGCCACATCGCCAAGAACATCGTCGGGGCGAAGCTCGCGCGCGAAGCTCTCGTGCAGCTCGCGTATGCAATCGGCGTCGCGGACCCGGTCTCCGTCATGGTCGACACCAACGGCACCGGCGTGCTCCCGGACGACAGGCTCACCAGGCTCGTGCGCGACGTATTTCCGTTGACGCCACGCGGCATCATCAAGGAGCTCGACCTGCTGCGGCCGATCTACCGGATCACCGCCAGCTACGGGCACTTCGGCCGGTCGGAGCCCGAGTTCCGCTGGGAGAGCCTCCACCACGTCGACGCCCTCAAGGACGCGGCCGGAAAGCTTGCCTAGACATCAAGGGTGAGCATCGCCCCGAGGCGGTCGCCGCGCCGGCGCGGGCGCAGATCGTGGTACGTCGCGGCCTTGACCTCCAGCTCGGGCACAACGCCGGCGGGCAGCGGGCCGAGTTCGAGGGTTGCCCCGCCTGCGGTCGCCTCGAAGTCAGTCGCGACCTCGTGGCGCACGTACAGAGCGAACAGGGCTTCGTTCACGGCCCGCACGAGCCGGGACGCGAGGTCCTCCGGCCAAGGCCGGATCGCGACCCGGTGCCGGCCCTCGAAGGGCATATTCGTGCCCAGGGCCAGGGTCATCGTGGCGCGAACCGCGTTGCAGATGAGTTCGCGCTCGTCGTCGCCCCAGATCGCGACTCGTAAGTCGGCACCGTGCGCGAGCGTGCGGAACCGCGGGCGACCCATGGCATGGAGTTTAGCGAATGGCGCCGGTCTGCCGTAAACTGAACAGAGTGATTCGTCTCGGATACATGATCGGTGTCGCGGTGGCTGGGGCCGCGGCCGTAGCCGGCGTGGCCTTGGTGCGCGGCCGGGGGGTCGGCGGGGAAGCCCGCGCCGCATCCGATGCGCGTGCCGCCATGGTGCGACTCGGGTACGACCCGATAGGCGAGCCGACGGCCAGCTTCGAGGGCGACCAGGAGCTGGCGTGGGCGCTCGAGCGGGCCAGACCGGGACCGGGCGGTGTCAGCCTGGCGCGGAGCGAGGGCGGCGCGTTGCGCTGGCGCGTGGTCTTCCCCGGCGGCGGCGAGACCCAGATCACGGTCGATGGGCTCGTGTGGTCGCTGCGCAGGCCGGTCCCGACGGCCCCCGGACCGGACCTCTTCCCATCGCTTGCGCGCGCCCGCGTCGAGGCGGCGGTGGCCCAGGCCGTCGCCGACCCGGCGGCGTGGCATCTCGTCCGCGCCCAGAGCTGGAGAGAGGGCGGCCACACCTGGGAACGGGCCTGGTTCGTCGGCGGTCCCGGGCCGCTCCCGTCGGGTTGGCGGCGCGAGCTGGAGCTGGAGATGGTCGGATCGACGGTGGTGTCGTGGCGGCGCCTGGTCCATCCCCTCGGCACCGATCTCGGCGTCGTAACAGGACGCATGGCCGAGCTCCGGACGCTCCGCCGGCCGGCGATGCTCGGCCTCGCGATCCTGGTGATCGGCGTCCTGGTCGCGGGAGCTGAGGCCGTGGCGTACCGCGAGACCGTCGCGCCGTTCCGCGGGATCGTCTATGGGATCGTGGTCGTGCTCGCGGGCGGCTTCGCTGGTGACAGTCTGACAACAGCTCCGCTTCAGGGCGTCGTGCTCGCGGCCGTGATCGCGGTGATGCCAGCCTGGACCGACCTGCCGCGTTCGCGGCTTCGGTTCGGCCCCGCGGCAGGAGTGGCCCTGGCCGGGCTGACGCTGGCCGGCCGCGCGTTCATCCTCGGGGCCGGCGGCTGGATGCCCGTGACATCGCCGGTTCCCGCCGACATGGGGGCGAGCCGCTTTCTTGCGGAGTCGTGGCTTCCCGCCCTCGTGGAGGAGCCGTTGCTCCGGGGGGCGCTGCCGGCGCTGGCCGCTCCGGTGGTCGGGTGGTGGGGGGCGGCTCTGCTCGCCGCACCCACCGGCGCACTCCTCCACCCGCTGCCCGCGGTCCCCTTGTTGTCCTCCATCGCCCTCGAGCTGGTGCTTCAGGCCGGGCTCGCGGTGGTGGCTCGGTACGCGGGCGTCGGAGGGGCCGTGCTCGCGCGCGGGACGTGCGAAGCGTTGGTGAGGAGGGCGTCGTTTCCGGCCGGCTCGGAGTGGGACCGCATCGCCTTGCTGGGGGTCGCGGTCGGGGTGGTCTTGTTGCTATGGCCTCGACGTCGCGAGTGAAGCTCCTGCTCGCCGGAACCGGCGCCGTCGTCCTCGGCGCGGCAGCGCTGACGGTGCCGGTTCCTCCTCGTGGTCAGCCGGCGCCGGAGTCGCCCGCGTCCGCCGCCCAGCGGGCTGAGGCCACGCTCCCCGCCCTGGGGGTGCTCTGGGGCAAGGTTCGCGGCTGGGAGAGGGTGGGTGGGGGATGGACCGTCTTCTGGCAGCCCGCTCACGGGATGTGGGTCGTGCGTGCCTGGGTGCCCGACGGGGGAGGCGAGATCCAGTGGCGGATCGAAGCGGCTCCGTGGCTTCCGGGCGCTCGGCTCTCCGGACGTGCGGCTCGTGCACTCACGGGGCGTGACGCGGGGACGGCTCAGGAGCGTGAGCGGCTCGCTCGCCGCGACTGGCTGCTCGACGGTTCGAGGCTTCTCGGCGCTCTGCCGGCGGGAGGCGAACTGCCGGTCCGGCCGTCCCGGCAAAGACCGATCGTGGAAGCTGTGCTGGTGGGCCTGCTGTTCGCGGGGGCGGCGGCGCGGCATCTGGTACCCGGATCTCCCTCTCTGCTCTGGCGGCAGCTGGTCGGCTGGTCCGCGGCGCTCCTGATGCCTCTTCTGCCGTGGCTGTCCGCGCTCGCGCCGCCCGCGTTCCAGCCCGGCGTCCGCCCGTGGGTCGGCGAACTTGCGTTCGGGACGGCGGTGACGATATCGCTGGGCGGGTTGCTGTTTGCCGCCCAGCGCTTTCCCGCGGTCGCTGGGCGTGCGCCCGCCGCCTGGCTGCCGGCGGCGCTGGCCGCTGGCGTGCTGGCGGGTCGGTTGGAGCCCGGTGAGTGGCTGCTGTCGGTGGCGGGGTTGACGTTCGCGGTACCGGCGCTCGCCTCGCTAGCCGTGCTCGCCGGTTGGCTTGGAGGGCTTGCGGCGGACGGGCTCCGAGAGCTTCTGCGCTTCATGGGGCGCGCGCGGGGTGTCGCTCTCGTCGGCCTCGGAATCGGCGCCGTGGCAGCCGCCGGTCCGTGGCTGGGTGTCGCGCTTGCCGTCGTGCCCGGCGCCGCCGGCGACCGCGGGCGGGGGACGTGGCTGACGACCGCCGTGGTGTGGGGGTGGTTCGTCGGCAGTCTCTGGTCGCTCGCCGAATGGGAGTCCGCGTTGCGGGACGCTCTCGTGCTCCTGCTCCTCGCGGCCGGAGTCGCGGCCGCCGCCGCGCTCGCCCCCGGCGGAAGCGACGCCCCGGAGGCACCGGTTGCGGATCGCTGATCGAGGCGGCAAAGACAGCGGAACTCTTTTTTGAGGCTATCATCGCCGCGTGCGAACGGCCTGGTTCATCGCGGCGAGGCTGCTACGAAGGCGCGGGACCGCACTTCTGAGAACGAGCGCGCTCGCGGCGCTACTGGCCGTAGCGCTCGGCGTCGCCTCGCTGGTCGTGGTGCTGGCGCTGATGAGCGGCTACTCTGCGGCTCTGCGGGCCGGAGTGCTGGCTGCGAGCGGTCAGTTGGTGATCCTCACGCCGCCCGGCCTGCCGGCGGAGCAGGTTGCCTCGGCGGCGGCCCGTGTTGCCGCGGTCCCGGGCGTGACCCGGGTGGGCGCCGTCGTCTATCTGCCCGGGATGCTCTTCCCGCGCGCCGTGGGCAGCGCGGAGCTGGTCAGCGTCCGCGCCAGCGCCTCGCCGCCGCCTTTCGCCCACGCCCGGATCGCCGATGTCCGGGGGCCGCTGCCGGTCGCCGTCGGACTCGGAGTGGCGCGCAGGCTGGGCGCGCGCGAAGGCGACGTGCTGGCGCTCCAGGTGGTGACCGGAGGCGCGCCACGGGCCGTCACGGTGCGGATCTCTCAGGTGTTCTCGACCGGGTTTGCCGAGCTGGACGAGCGGTTCGTGGTGGCGGACCTGGCCGGCCTGCGCCGCCGCGTGTCGTCGCTGCCTGTGGGCGGCCTAGAGGCGTGGCTTGCTGATCCGGACCGGGCCGAGGCGCTGCGCGACCGGGTCGAAGCGGCGTGCGGCAAGGGATCGATCGTCTCGACGTGGCAGGAGAGCAACCGCAACCTGTTCGCCGCGCTGCGCTGGCAGAAGATCTCCCTGGGGCTGGTGCTTTCGCTCGTGCTCGGGGTCGGTGCATTCGAGGTGGCGTCCGCTCTGGTGGTCATGGTAACCGAGAAGCGGCGGGCGTTCGGCGTGCTGCTCGCGCTGGGAGGCCCGCCGAGTCTGGTCCGGCGGACGCTCGTCCTGGCGGGGGCGGCTCTCGGTGGCGCAGGCGTCGTCGCGGGAGTGGGGTTGGGCGTGCTCGTCGTGCTCGTGCTGACCGCGCTGGGCATCCCCCGGTTTCCCCCAGAGATCGCCAGCATTTACATGGTTGACACGATCCCGCTGCGGCTCCTCCCGGGGGACCTTGCCGTCGTACTGGGGCTGAGCATGATCGAGGTCGTGCTGGCTGCAATGCTGCCCGCGAGTCGGGCTTCGCGCCGAGAGCCGGTCGAGGTGCTGCGGTGGGTCTGAACGACGGGACGCTGTGGGAGGTGCAGTGGCACCCCGGCGGCAGCGGCCGGTTCCGCCGGCTTGTGCTGACGCGGCGCGGTCTTCGCCGCGTTCTCATCGGGCTCGGATTCGCCGGACTCCTCGTCCTGGTCGTGATGAGCGCTCTCCCGGTGGGTCTCAAGGGCCTCCTGACCTCCTTCACCGTCGACGCGGCGGGACGGGAGAACCGTGCCCTGAAGGCTCAAGGCGAATCGCTTCGCGAGCAGGCGTTCGCGGCGGCAGGCCGCGCCTACGACCTCATCGAGCGCAGCCGTCGCGCGGCGTGGGCACTCGGGGCCGCGAGCAGCTCGTGGCAGGAAACCTGTCCGCCGCCGCCTCAGCAGGGTGCGAGCGACCGAGAGATCCTGGACTGGATCTCCAAGGGCGGGGACCGCCTTGAGGCATTGGGCTCCGCGCTGGCCGAGGCGGGAGGGGGTTCGCCCCGGTGCCCGCTCCCCGCAATGCCCATGGGGCCTCCGCTCGACCGTCTCACCGCCGTCCCCGTTTCTCTTTTCGGCTGGCGGCAGTCCCCCTTCACCGGCAAGACGGTGGCGCAGTACGGGACCATCCTCGCTGCCCCGGAAGGCGAGGCGGTCCACGCGACCGGCGCGGGTCGAGTGTTGTTCGCCGGCGGCATGAGAGAGCGCAAGGCCAACGAGTGGACGCGCTTCGGCAACGTCGTCGTGATCGATCACGGTGGCGAGGTTGCGACCGTCTTCGGTCACCTGCGCGAGGTGCTGGTCAAGCGAGGACAGGCAGTCTCCCGGGGCGATCGTCTCGGCAACGTGGGCCAGAGCGGTTGGACCCGGGTTCCGGCGCTGTACTACGAGCTGCGGTGGCCCGTTTCGGGTGGGAGCCGCCCGATCGACCCGGGGATGGTGACTATCTCGCTGCCCGTGGAGGACCTCGACGCTCGCCTTGCAGATCCGACCGGCGGGCTTCCCATCGGCTGGGCTCTCCTCGAGCACCTCGTGGGCAGCGGCCAGGCAAAGGGTCCGGCCCACAGGCCTGTCCGTCACGACCCCCAGCACACGCCCCGCCCCTCCAGCTGATCGCGCCGATCCAGGTTCCCAGGTTCGAAGGTTCACACGTTGGAAAGTTCGGGGCGAGGCGAGTGAGGGCAAAGGTAAAAGGGAAGAGGTCAAAGGGAAGACAATACGGGCTTACCCTTTGCCGTAATGCCTCGCGTTTTCCGTTTGACCTTTGACGTTTGACTTTTTCCTTCTGCCCCGCAAATCCCTGAACGCTTCGGCGGGTACCTTCCAGTGGTGGTGTTGCCGGTCTGCGCGCGGTGGTGATACGCTTCACAATCGGCGTGTCCGCGCCGGGAGGGCCGATGGACGATCCACACCTCAAGCGAACCCCTCTGTACGAATGCCATGTTGAAGCGAAGGCGCGCATCGTGCCGTTCGCCGGCTTCGAGATGCCCGTGCAGTACACGGGGGTGCTGGACGAGCACCGTGCGGTACGTACCGCCGTCGGACTCTTCGACGTCTCGCACATGGGTGAGATCGACGTGACGGGACGTCGCGCGCTGGACTTCGTCCAGTATGTGACGTGCAACGACGCGTCGAAGCTCACCGTCGGTCGCGCCCAGTACTCGGGCCTCATGACGCCGCGCGGCACTTTCGTGGACGACCTCCTCGTCCACAAGATGTCCGACGATCACTACTTCCTTGTCGTCAACGCCGCCAACAAGGACAAGGACTATGCCTACCTCTGCGCCCAGTTGGTGGGTTTCGACGGCGCGGACGTGGTCGACCGCTCGGACGACTACGCGCAGATCGCCGTCCAGGGGCCGAAGGGACTCCCGACCCTGCAAAAGCTGACCGCGACCAACCTCGGGGAGATCAAGTACTACCGGTTCATCCATGGTACGGTCGACGGTGCCGCGGCGGTCATCGCCCGCACCGGTTACACGGGGGAGGACGGCTTCGAGATCTACGTGGCGCCCGGTGACGCTCCCCGAATCTGGCGGAAGCTGCTCGCCGCGGGGGCCGAGTTCGGCATAGTCCCCGCCGGCCTCGGTGCCCGGGACACGCTCCGGTTCGAGGCGTGCATGCCACTTTACGGCAACGACATCGGCGACAAGACGACGCCGTTCGAGGCCGGGCTGGACTGGATCGTCAAGGCTGACAAGGGCGGCTTCCTCGGGCGCGAGGCGCTCCTCCGGCAGCGGGGGGACGGCATCCGCCGCAAGTTGACGGGCTTCGAGATGAAGGGCCGCGGCATCGCCAGGCACGGATACCCGATCTGGGCCGGCGGCAAGGAGGTCGGCGAGGTCACCTCGGGCACCCACTCGCCGACGCTCGGCAAGGCGCTCGGGATGGGGTACGTTCCCGTGGAGCTCTCCGAGGTCGGCTCGTCGTTCGAGGTCGAGATTCGGGATCAGAAGGTCGCAGCTCAGGTCGTGGAGATGCCGTTCTACCGCCGGGCGCGGTAGCGGATTGCGAGAGGAGCAGGGCATGGCACAACCGAACGATCGCTTCTACACGAAGACGCACGAGTGGGTGAAGGTCGCTGGCAGCGAAGCCACCGTCGGGATCACCCAGTACGCGCAGGAGCAGCTGGGCGACGTCGTCTTCGTCGAGCTTCCCGCCGCCGGCAAGAAGGTGGACAAGGGGGCGGCGCTGGGCAACATCGAGTCCGTGAAGGCCGTCTCGGAGGTCTTCGCCCCCGTGGTGGGCAGGGTTTCCGCCGCCAACGCCGAACTCGAGGCCCACCCCGAGCTCATCAACCAGGACCCCTACGGCGGGGGCTGGCTGGTGCGGGTCGCGGTCGCTCCCGGCGCGACGGACGGGCTCATGGACGCCGCCGCGTACGAGGCGTTCCTCGCCGAAGAGGGCGCGCACTGATGCACCGCTACCTGGCGGGGGACGACGATCGCCGGAAGATGCTGGAGGCGGTCGGGTGCGCGTCGGTGGACGAGCTGTTCGCCTCGATCCCGAGCGAGGTGCGCTGCGGCGCCCTCGACCTGCCGCCGGCGCAAAGCGAGGAGGAGGTCCGCCGGCAGTTCTGGGCGTATGCCGTCGCCAACTCGGCGCCCGAGTGTTTCGCGAGCTTCCTGGGTGCGGGCGTCTACCGCCACGTCGCCCCGGCGGTCGCCGATGCGATGCTGCAGCGGGGCGAGTTCTTCACCGCGTACACGCCGTACCAGCCCGAGGTGAGCCAGGGCACGCTGCAGGCGGTTTTCGAGTTCCAGACGTTCGTGTGCCAGCTCGCCCAGCTCGACGTCGCCAACGCCTCGCTGTACGACGGCGCGACGGCGGTGGTCGAGGCCGTGATGATGGCGGCCCGGGTGCTGCCCAAGCGGCGCCGGGTTGTGGTGGCGGGCGCCCTTCACCCCGACTGGAGCGCCGTGCTGGCGACCTACTGCGAGCCGATGGGGGTGGCGATCACCCGCGTCGGCTGTGGCGCCGACGGCCAGGTGGATTCGGAAGGGCTCGCGGGTGCGCTCGGCGACGACGTCTGCGCTGTGGTGGTCCAGTCGCCGAACTTCCTCGGTGTGGTCGAGGACCTCAGCGCGCTCGGCCCGGCCATCGCGGGTTCTGGCGCGCTCGGCGTGCACGCGGTCGCGGAGGCCACATCGCTCGGGTTGCTCGCCCCCGGCGGGCGGTTCGGCTTCGACGTCGTGTGCGGCGAGATGCAGGCGTTCGGAATCCCAGCCGCCTTTGGCGGCCCGCTGTTGGGATTCTTCGCGAGCAAGCAGACACACGTTCGCCAGATGCCGGGGCGCCTGGTGGGCGAGACGGTGGATTCGAGCGGGCGGCGCGGTTTCGTACTGACGCTCTCGACCCGCGAGCAGCACATCCGACGCGCCAAGGCGACCTCGAACATCTGCACCAACCACGGACTGATGGCCCTGGCGGCGACGATCGTGCTGTCGTTGCTGGGCAGGAAGGGTGTTCGCGAGGTGGCGCTCGCGTCGCACGCAACGGCGGAATACCTCAAGGCAGGGGTCAGGGTTCAGGGGTCAGGGGCCGGAGCGCGGCTCGCGTTCCCGCAGAGCCCGACCTACAACGAGTTTCTCGTGTTGCACGACGACCCCGACGGACTCCTGGCGCGCCTCAAGGCCGAGGGCGTGCTCGGGGGCGTCTCGACGGCCCGCTTCGGCGCGTCGTGGCCGAGGGGTTTTCTGGTTGCCGCCACCGAACGGAACACGCGTGAGGAGTGCGATCGCCTCCTGGGCGCCCTGGGGAGGCTGGCGTGAAGACAGTTTTCCGCCGCCCGCTCGCCCAGTCGACAGTCGACAGTCGACAGTTCCGCCGCCCACCCGAAGAGGCAAGAGCGCAGAACCGGACGACATCCCAGCCGGCCAACCAGCTGACAGCTGACAGCCGACAGCTCATGCAAACGACAGAGGCTACGACGAGGCTCGGAGGTGGCGCATGAACGGTCCGAGGTCGTTGCGCGAGCCCGAGCGGCTGATCTTCGAGCGGTCCTCCCCGGGCCGCGTCGGCTACCAACTGCCTGCGCTCGAGGTGCCCCCCGTCGATCCGTCCGCGACCGTGCCGGCCTCCCTCCTGCGGGGGGAGATCGAGGGGCTTCCCGAAGTGAGCGAGGTGGACGTAGTGCGCCACTTCACGCGCCTGTCGAAGTGGAACTACAGTGTCGACGAGGGCCTCTACCCGCTCGGCTCCTGCACGATGAAGTACAACCCCCGCATCAACGAGGAGTTGGCCCGCCTGGCCGGCATCGCGCAGCTCCACCCACTCCAACCCGAGGACCAGGTCCAGGGGGCCCTCGCGCTCATGTGGGAGCTGGAGCAGGCGCTCGTCGCGGTGACCGGCATGCCCAAGGTGACCCTGCAGCCTGCTGCGGGGGCGCACGGCGAGCTCACCGGCATGCTGATGATCCGCAAGGCGCTGGCCGACCGGGGCGAGCATCGGAAGGTCGTGCTGATTCCGGACTCGGCTCACGGGACGAACCCGGCCTCGGCGGTGTTCGCCGGTTTCGAGACCGTAGAGATCGCGTCGACGCCCCAGGGGACGCTCGACCTGGCGGCGCTGGCGACGCACCTCGAGAGCGGAAACGTCGCCGCGCTCATGGTCACCGTCCCCAACACCCTCGGGGTGTTTGAGCCCGAGATCGTCAAGGCGGCCCGGTTGCTCCACGAGAAGGGCGCGTTCCTGTACATGGACGGCGCCAACCTCAACAGCTTCGTGGGAATCGCGTACCCGGGGAAGATGGGCGCCGACGCGCTTCACATCAACTTGCACAAGACGTTCTCGACGCCTCACGGCGGGGGCGGGCCCGGGGCGGGTCCGGTTGCGGTCTCCCGGGCGCTGGTGCCGTACCTGCCGGTACCGACCGTCGAGAAGACAGGCGGACGCTACACGCTGTCCTACGACCGGCCGAAGAGCATCGGCAAGGTGCGCGGTTTCTACGGGAACTTCGGGATGCTGGTTCGAGCGCTCGCGTACATCCGCTCCCTCGGGCGCGACGGCCTGAAGTCGATGGCCGAAGGGGCGGTCCTCAACGCGAACTACATCCGGAAGCGGCTCGAGGGCGAGTATCACCTGCAGTACGACGGGCCGAGCCTCCACGAGGTGGTTTTCGACGACACGCTGCAGGCCGCGTCCGGCGTGAAGAACGTTGACATCGCCAAGCGCCTCCTCGACTACGGCTTCCACCCGCCGACCATGTCTTTCCCGCTGATTGTCCACGGCGCGCTCATGATCGAGCCCACCGAGAGCGAGGGGATCGACGAGCTGGACGCCTTCATCGCCGCGATGAAGGCGATCGCCCGGGAGGCGCGGGAAAACCCGGAGCTGGTGAAGGGCGCGCCGTACACCACCCCAGTGCAGCGGCTCGACGAGGTGAGGGCGGCCCGGCAGCCTGTACTGCGCTGGCAGGGAACGAAGAGCTGAACCGACCGCCCCGGCGCCGTCCGGCGCGGACGACATGGTTAAAGGGGGATTGATGCAGCGCGTGCATGTGTTCGTCGACTATTGGAACTTCCAGCTCCGATGGAACGAGCGCGCCGGCGAGGCGCGCTGCAACTGGGCCCATCTGCCCGCCGTGCTGCTGGAGAAGCTCGGCACGCTGCCGCTCTCGGACGACCTGGACTTTCAGGGAATGCGGGTCTACGCATCGTGCGACCCGGACGACGAGAACCTGCGCCGCTGGCTCGAGAACTTCCTCGAGCGGCAGCCGGGCACGAGCGTCGTGACCCTCGAGCGCCGGCGGCGCTTCGACCACATCCGCTGCCGCAACTGCGGGTACGAGACAGGTACCTGCCCCTCGTGCGCGCAGCCGCTCGTGTGGTCGGCCGAGAAGGGGGTCGAGTCGGCGCTGATCACGGACCTCTACGAGCTCTCGTGGTCGGACGCTCTGGACGTGGCCGTCCTGGTCTCCTCGGACAGCGACTTCGTGTTCCCGGCGGTGGGCCTTCAGGGGCGCGGCATCAAGGTCGTCAACGCTGCCTGGCGAGGGGCCGGCCAGGAGCTGACGCGCGCGGCCTGGGCGACTCTCGACCTGGACGAATTGATCCCGAGCCTGGTGCGCGAGCCGAGCAGCTCGGAGCGCAAGGTCGTCGTCGAGACGCACCCGTAGGCCACCGCGTTCAAAGGTCTACAGGTTCATGCGTTCGAAGGTTCAAAAGTCCGCAGATTCGGCGCAAAGAGGTCAAAGGGGAAACGTCAAACGTTAAAGGGAAGACCCAAGACGGATTCCGCGCGGACGCTCCGTCATCTTTCATCTTTGTCGTCCCTTTGACCTTTTCCCTTTTACGTTTGACCTCACACGCTGTGGCCGGAACTTTCAAACTCGTGAGCGTTCGAACGCGCCGTTCCGCTCAGTCGGACGCGGGAACGTCGCGTCGGGGCGGGAGGAGCAGCATCACCAGCGCTGCGGCGAGCATCGGGAGGTCGCGCAGGACGAGGAACCACGAGTTGTGCGTCTCTTGGGCGCTCGCCGAAAAGCAGCCGCAGGCTACGTCCACACCGCGCAGGGCGTTGATCCCGAGCGCGACCTCGAACATGACGAGCAGTGCGGTGGCCCAGAGCGCTGCCGCGCGTCGCCTGAAGCCGAGCACCAGGCAAAGCCCGACAAGCAGCTCGAGCCACGGCATGTAGATCGCCATCAGGTCGATCGGGCCCGCGGGCAGGATCCGGTACCCCCAGATGATCGTCACCAGTGGTCGCGGGTCGAGGATCTTGCCCCACGCGGCGTACAGGAAGACACCACCGAGCGCGAGGCCGAGGAGCCGGTGCAACCAGCGGTTCCGCAGGAAGCTCACCGGGCCTCCCCTCGCTCGAGCGGCAGCCCCGCCGCCCCCCAGGCCGGCACGCCTCCCATCAGTACGTTCGGCGGGGGGAGCCCGCGGCGGTGGAGCTCTTGGGCGAGCAGCTGCTCGATGTCGGTCTCCTCGCCGGCGCCGTACACGACGACCGCGTCGGCGGAGCGCAGCCGTGCCAGAAGGTCGGCCGTCAGCTGCTTCTGAAGATCGGTGTAGGAGATCGCCTGCGCGCCGGGCACGTGCCCGGCCGCGAACTCGGCCTCGGAGCGCGTGTCGAGGAATACGATCCTCGGGAGCGAGGTGCGCATCGAGTCCGCGGAGCCGGCGTCGATGAGCTGGAAGTCGATCCCCGAGGCCGGCGGCTCGTGACCCTTGCCCCACCACGCGAGGTGGCGCCTGGGCACGAGATTCGCCGCGGTCCCCAGCACCAGGACGGCCGCGAGAATCAGGGCGGCATCGCGAAGCAATCCTCGCATCGCCGCAGGAGGGTACCATAGCGCCGATGCGTGCATCGAGGAGTCTCCTGCTCCGGCTGGCGGCGGTCGCTGCCCTCGGGGCGGTGGCGCTGTGGGCAACGTCGGGCAAACCGCCGCGCCTACCCGCCGACCCGGACCACAGTGTCGGTGAGGCCGAGACACGTTGCCTGCGCTGTCATGTCCACACCGGCGCGCACCCGCGACCGACCGACCATCCGCTTCGCGACGACTGCTTCTCATGTCACCGCGACGCGCGCGGGGTGTTGCACCCCCGGCAGGGGGCCTCGACCGATCTGCCGGGCGGGTGGAAAGACGACCCGGGGCTGGCGGGCAGGGCGGGCGGGAGAGGCGGAGGCCGATGAGTCCGATACAGGGCTGGTTCAGGGGCTCGAAGGTTCGAAGGTCTACGACGGTTGGGGCAAAGGTCAAAGGTAAAAGGTCAAAGGGAAGGCGGGAGACGAGAGTAAGCAAGACCCGATCTTTTCCGTCGCCTCCTGGTTTTCCCTTTGACGTTTTCCCTTTTCCATTTTCCCTCGGTCTCCTGGCGGCGACAGTGGCCTGCGCGGTCTCACTCGGTTTGACCGCGGCGGCCACAGGTGCACCGCCGGTGCCTCGTTTTCCGGGGGCGACGACGACGGTGGCGGTCAATCGTGCAGACGGCCGCGTCGCGGTGCTGCAAGGCGCCGCCCTCTCGGTTTACCCGGCCGAGAACGCGGCGGCGCCGTCGGCGTCCTTCGAGATCCCCGGGAAGGACCCTGCAGTTCTGGAATTCCGCGGGAACCAGATCCTCTACATGACGCACGACGTGAACGACATGCCGGTCGTCTTCGTAGCGGTGAGCGTGGAGGGCCGGGAGCGATTGGCGTGGCCCAACTCGGGCATCTCGGAACTCTTCCCGACCGACACGAGCCGCCTCACGTTGGACGGGAAGGGCGTATACGGTTTCCTGGTCCTCGATCGCCCGGCCCGTGCGTTCTTCGGCCTTGCGGACGACATCCCGCTCGGGGCCGGCGTGGCGGCGACGTACCGCTTCGCGGGCGAGAGACTGCTCGCGCGCGGCTCGGAAGCCTTCACCGGCCTTGTCGCACTCTCGGCCGACGACATGCTGCTGGCGCTCAAGGGCGGGGGCTTGATGCGGTACCGCTCCCCCGGCGGGGTCGCGTGGAAGCGAGAGGGGAGCGGCGGCGGCTGGAGGATCGCCGACGTGGACCTTCAAACCGGCGTCGTCGTCGCGATCGATGCGGTGGGGACGGCCGTCGCGAGCGGCCTCGAGAAGGGCGAGCCGCGCTGGCGCTGCGCCGGGGCAGGCGCCCCGGTCCGGGATGCCCGGACCAATCCCGACGGCCGCCTGCTCGTCCTGACAGGTGGAAGCGAGCGCACAGTCGAGACGCTCGACCCCGTGACCGGGCGCCAGTCCGGTAGCCAGCTCGCCGACCTGTGTGATGGCCAGGGTCTCTCAAAGGTCCTCGCCCAATGGCTGACGAAGGCCCAGGCGCTGTCCGAACTCATCGGTGTCGCAACACCGGGTGGATCCGCGTGGCTCCTTCGCGGCCCGGACGGCTGGTACGAGGTCCGCGACGTGCGGTAGCACTGCCCGCATGTTCGCGCACCGCTGCGAGCCCGGCAGCGCGGCTCGTCTCCTCCGCTCCTCGGCCCCTCAGCTCCTCTCCGTGTCTCTTCGGGCCACGAACTACTGACCACGGACCACGGTCTCTCAGTCGAGGTCGAACTCGCCCGCTTCGAGGACCGCCTTGACGACGGCCATGAACTGGTCCGCTGTCGCGCCGTCGACCAGCCGGTGGTCGAACGAGAGAGCCAGGTAGACCATGTCACGGATGCCGATCGACTCGCGGCCCATCTCGTCGGTGACCACGACCGGCCGGCGCTGGATGCCGCCTGTGGACAGGATGGCGACGTTGGGCTGGTTGATGATCGGCAGCCCGTACAGGCCGCCGTACGGGCCGGGGTTCGTGACCGAGAACGTCGAGCCCTGGACGTCCTCCGGCTTCAGTTGCTTATTGCGGGCGCGGGCCGCGAGGTCCGTGACGCCGCGCTGCAGCCCTATGAGCGACAACTCCTCGGCGTGTTTGACGACCGGCACGATCAGGCCGTGAGGCAGCGCCACGGCGACGCCGATGTTGACGTGGCGGTGGTAGACGATCTCGTTGCCGTCCAGCGAGGCGTTGACGACGGGAAACCGCTTGAGCCCTTCCATGACGGCGGCGAGGAAGAACGGCGTGTAGGTGAGCTTCAGGCCGTGCTTCGCCTGGAACGCGTCGCGGCCGCCTTCGCGCAGCGCGACGACCCTGGACATGTCCGCTTCGAACACCGTGTGCACGTGCGGCGAGGTGCGTCGCGATGCCACCATGTGCTCGGCAATCTTCTGCCGCATGATCGACATCGGCTCGCGCAGGTCCCCGCCTGTGAAGGCCCCGGACGGACCGAGCGTGGCGCCGGAGATCGGCGGAGTGCCGTGGCTCGGCGGCACCGGGGCGGGCGCAAGGCGCGGCGCGGCGGCCCTAGGCGTGGCCGATCCCGGCGGTGCGGGCCTGCCCGCCTCGACGTAGGAGAGGATGTCGTCCTTGGTCACGCGGCCGTGGATTCCGGTCCCGGGCACGGCGGCGAGGTCCACGCCGTGCTCGCTGGCGATGCGGCGGACCAGCGGCGAGGAGCGCTGGCGAAGGGCCTCGGCCTCGCCCGCCGGACGCTCGGCCAATCCGAGAGCGGCAGAAGCCGGAGGTGGCGCGACCGGAACCGAGGAGACCGTCGCAACCGCAAGCGGCGCCGGAGCCGCGGCCGGCTCCGCCTTGGGTGGAGGCGCCGACGAGGTCGCTTCGCCTGCCAGGTCGATCACACCGATTACGGTCTCGACCGCGACAGTGGCCCCCGGGCCGTGGAGTATCTTGCCGAGCTTCCCGCTCGCCGGGGCCGGCACCTCGGCGTCCACCTTGTCCGTGGAGATCTCGAGCAGCGGCTCGTCTTTGGCGACCTCGTCACCTTCGTTCTTGAACCAGCGGACGACCGTCCCCTCGGTGATGGACTCGCCCATCTGCGGCATCAACACGTTGACCGGCATGTGTGCCCCCTCGTTCAAAGTCGGCAGTCGACGGTTGACAGTTGACAGTCAAAGGCTGAAAGCAGAATGCTGAAACCTCGTTTGGTCTTGACCACGTTCCGTTTTGCTTCTGACTGTGAACTGTCGACTGTCAACTGTTAACTCCTCTAGAAGTGAATCATCTGCCCGTGCACGCCCTCGGCAGCCTCGTGGATCGCCTCGTGCAGCGTCGGGTGGGCGTGGATCGTGTGAATCAAGTCCTCGGCGGTTAGCTCGCCGCGCAGCGCGGCCTCGGCCTCGGCGATCAGCTCGGTCGCGTGGGGGCCGACGATGTGAACGCCGAGAATCTCGTCGTACTTCGCCTCGGCGACGATCTTCACGAAGCCGGCCGACTCGCCGAGAATCGACGCCTTGCTGCTGGCCGAGAACGGGAACACCCCGGTGCGCACGTCGTACCCGGCCTCGCGCGCCTTCGGCTCGGAGAGCCCGATGGAGGCCGCCTCCGGCCAGCAATACGTGCAGGAGGGAACCCGGTCGTAATCGATGGGGCGCGGGTCGGCCCCGGCTATGTGTTCGACGGCGAGGACGCCCTGCATCGAGGCCACATGGGCGAGCCACGGGGTGCGGAGCAGGTCCCCAATCGCGTACACCCCCTCCTCGTGCGTGCGGCAGAACTCGTCCACAACGATGCGGCCGCGCTCGATCTGCACCTTCGTGTTCTCGAGGCCGACCCCCTTGAAGTTGGCTTCCCGGCCCACGGCAAGCAGCAGGCGCTCGGCTTCGAGTTGCAGCATCTCGCCCTTGGCGGTCACCGCCTTGCAGCGCACGACCCCGCCTTCGACCTTGGCTTCCTCCACGCGCGTGGCTGTGTAGACCGTGATTCCCTGGCGGCGGAACGCCTTGTTCACCTCGGCGGAAACGTCCGGATCCTCGAGCGGCAGCACGCGATCCAGCAGCTCAACGACGGTGACCTGGGAGCCGAAGCGCGCGAAGATCGAGGCGAACTCCATCCCCACCGCCCCCGCGCCGAGCACCAGCAGCCGAGGAGGAACCTCCGCCAGCTCGAGGATGTGATCCGAGTTGATGACCCGGTCGCCGTCCGCGCTGACGAACGGCAGGTCCCCGCAGCGGGAGCCGGTCGCCAGGATGATGTTCTTCGCGAGGCGCTTGTCCACCGAGCCGTCGGGCCGTGCGATCTCGACCGTTCGGTTGCCTGCAAACCTGGCGGTGCCCTGCGCCCAGGCGACCTTGTTTTTCCGGAAGAGAAACTCCACCCCCTTGGAGTTCTTCGTCACAACCTTGGCCTTGTGCGCTTGCGCGGCCTTGAGGTCGAGCTTCACCTCGCCGCATACGACGCCGAACCTGGCGCCGTCGTGGGCCTGGTGGAGCAGGTCGGCGGTGTGGAGCAGGGCCTTCGTCGGGATGCAGCCGCGGTGAAGGCAGGTCCCACCGAGGAAGGGGTCCTTCTCGACCACAAAGGTGTCGAGGCCGAGCTGCCCCGCCCGGATCGCGGCCACGTAGCCGCCGGGTCCGGACCCGATGATCACAAGGTCGTGCTGGGTTTCGGCCATCGCGCCCCCTCCTCCTGCTAATGGAACCGCCTTGCGCGGCGACTCATTCTAGCTTGGAAGGCCGCCCGGCGGAGTTCCTTGCCGATGGGGGAGCATCGGCCTCGTCGCGCCGCCTCGCAACCGGCCCCGCGGCGCTCGTAGCGCGACCGCACCCTGTCAGCCGGACGGTTTCCTAGGCATCTGCGACGATGATTCTCGGCGACGAGCCACCCTCGGCAAGGTCGCCGCCACCCTCACCCGGGACGTAGACCGAGTAGGGGTAGGAACCCAGATTCCTCCCGACTGCAAAGACGGTTCCCTCTTCGTTTTTTTTTTCGCAACTGCCTCGGGGAACATGATCTCGGAACCCGGCACCAAAGAGACAAAGCTCACGACGGCTTCCGGGTGGACCACGAGCCGGCCGGGCTCGACCCGGTACTTGCACCCCTCCTTGTAGATGACCACCTTGTGGATGCAACCACGTTCCTCGCAGCTGGGCCTCTTGACTGCCTCCATGTTGTTTCCTCCCTAGGCTCGTTCAGCCTTCCTCAATTCGTTCCCTTCCGCTTCTGGGCGTTGATGAGAGCCGCGAATCGGGGGTCGGTCTTGACCTCTTGCAGCGAAGGATCCGCCTCGACCTCGGCGACGGGGCAGCCGAGCCCCAAGGCCGTGGCGACCCACGCCAGCGTACGCCCGCGGTCGCCGAGCTCCGCGTAAACCAGGGCGATCTGGCGGGCAAGGTCGGCTTCCTTCTTGCCTTCCGCTTCGACCTTCCGCAGGTAGACCTGCGCCTGTTCCCTGTCACCAAGCGTCGCGTGGTAGCTCGCGAGGTCCACGATGGCCTGGGTGTCGCGGGGGTCAACGGCAAGGCTCTTCGTGGCAAGCTCGATCGCCTTGGAAAGTGCCTGTCGCGCTTTGGCCTCCTGGCCCGAAATCTGCCGATATTCGATGCCGAGGTTCCCCCACAGGACGTAATCATGGTCGTCAATGGCCAGAGCCTTCTCGAACATGGCGGCGGCCTCCCGTGAGTTGCCGCGCCGGTATGCGATGGTCCCGAGGTTCGAGTAGGCGATGTAGTTCGGCCTCGCATCGCCCGAGCGCTCGAACATGAGGCGTGCCTCGTCCCAGCGCGACAGATCGAAGTAGAGCGCGCCGAGATCGTTGAGGAGCAGGTAGTTCTCGGGTGTCAGCTCGAGCGCTTTCCGGTACTCGTGCTCCGCCTCGGTGTGCCGGCTCTGGAGCCAGTAGAACCGTGCCAGGCGCGAGTAGCCCAGCCAGTAGTCGGGCTGGAGCGAGATGGCTTTCCTGTAGGCCGCTTCGGCTTCCGCCACCTTTTGCAGCTTTGCGTAGGCTCGACCCAGCTCGACGAGAGCCTGGGCGTCAGAAGGGTTCAGCGCGAGGGCCTTCTGGAAAGCCGTGACGGCGTCCTCGTACTTCCCGGTAACCATGCCGATCAAGCCAAGCGTGACCAGGACCTGGGGCAGTGATTCGTCGAGCCGCGCCGCCGTTCGGCAGGCTGCAACGGCCTCCTCGACGGCAGCCGGATTCTTTGTGTTCCGGTACAGCACGAGGTAGGCCTCGCCAATCGTTGCGTGCGCAAGCGCGAACTTCGGGTCGAGTGCCACGGCGCGCTTGAGCATCGTGATGGCGACCGCGGGATCGGACGGCCCCTGGTTGTTGTGCAGGGCACCCAGGGCGTGCAGGTACGCGTCCTGCGCCTCGGAGTTGGCCGTGCCGCCGACCGCCAGTTTCCTGCGCGCCTCAGGCCGCAGCTCCACCTCGAGCATGCCCATGACCGCCTCGAGGACCCGGTCCTCGACGGCACTCAGGTTCGAGAGGGGTTCGTCGATGACCCGCGAACGGAGCTGGCGCGACCTCTCGGTGTCGACGAGGTTGAGCGCCAGTCGAACGCCGTCATGGCTGCGCTGAACAGACCCGGTCACCGCAAGGTTGGCTCCGAAGGCCCGTCGCGCCTCACTCGGCGCTTTGATCTCTCGTGCCCTGAGCTCGCTCTGGGGCACCACCCACAAGGAGCCCTGGAAGATCTCGACCTGCGTCAGCTGGCTGGTGAGGATCTCGGTCAGGCCGTCGCAGAACGCCCGGTTGGCGGGGTCCTCGCCGACGCTGGCGAAAGGAAGCACCGCCATGTGCTGCTGGTTCGGGACCGCCTGAATGTGCAGCACGCCCCTGATCACCTTCCGTCCTGTGGGCGTCGCCGCAAGCAGGGCGGCAACGATCACCGCCGCGGCCGCCGGCACCGCGATCGCGGGCCGAAGCGCGCGGCGCAGTTGCGCCCGGACCCGGAACCGCAGGTTGCCCGGCCCCTGGCTGGGCAGATCCCAGAGGGTCGGCGCTGTTGCCAGACCGAGCGCCCGTCGGACGTTCTCCAGGTCCGCGACGAGCTCCGCGGCGGTCTGGTAACGAACGGCCGGATCTTTCGCCAGGCATCGCCCGACGGCGGCGAGGAGCGACGGCGGGAGGTCCGGCTTCAGCTCGGCGAGAGGGCGAAAATCGTCGTAGACGACGGCGTGGAGCGTCGCGGCATCGCTTTTCCCGGCGAACGGCAGGCGGCCGGAGAGCATCTCGTAGATCACGACGCCGAGCGACCAGAGGTCGGAGCGGCAATCGGCCGCGTCGCCGCGGGCTTGCTCCGGCGACATGTACGCCGCCGTGCCGACGACCTGGCCGCTCAGGGTCAGGTGCGCGTGTCCGGCGAGCGAGGCGAGACCGAAGTCCACGATCTTGACCGTGCCGTCGCGGGTCAGCATCAGGTTGCCCGGCTTGATGTCGCGGTGGACGACGCCGTTCCGGTCAGCCTGGCCGAGCCCGACGGCCGCCTGGATGGCGACGGAGAGAACCTCCTCGACGGTCATCGGCCCGCGCGCGAGCCTCGCCCGCAACGGTTCGCCGTCCACGTACGCCATGCAGATGAAGACCTGGCCGTCGGGGGTCTCGTCGATCTCGTGGATCGTGCAGATGTTGGGGTGATCGAGCGAGCCCGCAGCCTGCGCCTCGTGTGCGAAGCGCTCGCGGGAGGCCGGGTGGCTGGTGAGCTCTTGCGGAAGAAACTTGAGGGCGACGAAGCGCTTGAGGCGCGTGTCCTCGGCCTTGTAGACGACCCCCATCCCGCCGCCGCCGAGGCGTTCGAGAATTGAGTAATGAGAGACCGTCGTGCCGATCACGCCTGGAGCCCTCCTCTCGCAATCGTGCGTGGACTACCGTCGTCCGAGCGTTTGCCGCCGAATTGACTTTATGCTCTCCATATCGCTCAGCTTGAGTTGTTTGTCAAGGTCAGGCGGATACTCCCAGGTGCATGCCTAGAAGCGTGTCCGAGTAAGGAGGCGCCCGCACCCGCGTACTCGAACAGACTCCTAGGTCGAGCGCGGGCGCGACGGCGCGCGCGATAATCGCACCGTGCACTACACACTTTCGCGAAGCGCGCCCGCTTCGGCTCTGATGGCTCTCGGGTTCGGGACGTCCGTCGCCCAGGCGGTGCTCCTCCGCGAGGCGATGGCGGCCCTGGGCGGCTCGGAGCTGGCGTGGGGCGCCGTCCTTGCGCTCTGGCTTGCCGGGATGGGACTCGGCGCCTGGGTCGGAGCGCGGCGCTCGTTCGGAGCGTTGGTTTCCGCGGGCCCGGTCCTGGTTCTGGTCTTGGCGGCGCTCGGGGTCGTTCTGATTCGCTTCTCGCCTGCTCTCGGCGGGGCGGGCGTCGGTGAGGCCGGCACGGCGTGGCGTGGCGCCTGGCTCTGGGCGTCGGCGGTCGTCGCCCCGGCGGTCGTCGGCGGGTGGTGTTTCCCGGTGGCGGCGGGCCGCTTCGCCTCCCGAGACGAGGCCGGCACGGCGTACGCGCTCGAGAGCGGCGGAGCGGCGGTCGGTGGCCTCGCCTTCACGTTTTTGCTGGCTCCGCTCGGGTCCGCGGGGGCGGTTTGCATGGCGGCCGGCGTCTGCGGAGCCATCTGGCTGGCGGCTGAAGGCCGCCCGCGGCTCGCCGCGCTTCCGCTGCTGGTTGGTCTCGTGCTCATCGGACCGGGGGACCGGGCGCTGGCCCATGCGGGTTGGCGCTTCTCGGGGCGCCTGGGGTCGCTCGCCGACTGGCGCGAGACCCGCATGGAGCGTCTCGAGCTGGCATCCGGACGTCCGGCGGCGCTGTACGCGAACGGCAGGCTCGCGGCGACGTTCCCGGATCGCTACTCGACGGTCGCGCGCGCCCATCTCATGATGCTGCTGCACCCGAACCCGGCGCGCGTGGCGGCGGTCGGCGCTCTCGCCGACGGCAGCGTCGTGACGATGCTCCGGCACCCGGTCGCCCGGCTCGTCGCCGCCGAGGAAGATCCCGGTCTTGCGTCAGCGCTGCCGGGCTGGTTCGGGCCGCCTCTCACCGGTGCTCTCGCCGACCCGCGACTGACGGTCGTGGCTGGCGACCCGCTCCGCGTGATTCGGGACCGCGGGCCATGGGACCTCGTGGTGCTCGCCGACCCGGACCCGACGACGTTGCGCGCGAACCGAACCCGAACCGTCGAGTTCTTCCGGGTCTGCGAGCGCGCCCTGGCCCCGGGCGGCGTGCTGGTCGTGAGGGTCGGCGTGAGCGACACCTACCTCGGTGGTGGCGGGGGCCGTCTCCTCGCCGTCCTGTCGGCGACTCTGAGAGAAGTCTTCCGGGCGGCGAGCGCGATTCCGGGGGAGGAGGTGCTGCTTGTGGCCGGTCGCTCGGCGGGGGGACTCGCCATCGATCCGGCGACGATCGCGGCCCGGTGGCGCGAGCGGAGAATCAGTGACCCGGACTTCGATCCCGACGTCCTGCCGCTCCTCCTCGATCCGGGGAGGGCGGGGCCCCTCGGGGAGTTCCTGCGAAACGCGAGCGCCCCGGCGAACACCGCCCCGCGCCCCCGGGCCGTCCTTCTGGCGGCAGCGTTGCACGAGGCGAGGGGAGCGCCGCCGATCCTGACCGCGGCGCGGGCTCTGGAGGGGCGCTCGCCGGTGCCGCTCCTCGCCTGCCTCGTACTGGCCGTCGCGGTCCTCCTGATTTGCGGCGCGCGGGGTGTCTCTCTCGGCATAGGTTCGGGTGCGGTCGTGGGGTTCGCGTCGATGGGGTGGTGGTTGCTGTTGCTGGCGTGCTGGCAGGGGACGATGGGCTCGGTGTACGGCGAGATCGGCGCTCTTTCGGCGGCGTTCATGGCGGGAACGGCGGCCGGAGCCGCCGGCGGAGGCCGTTGGCTGGCGCCTTCGGAGAGGACTCTGGCCTGCCTGCTTGCGGGCGGGGCCGCGGTGTCGCTCGCAATCGGAAGCGGCGCGCCCCTCGCGTTCCCCAGAGCGGCCATCGTGCCGTTGCTCCTCCTCGCCGGCGCGCTGACGGGCGCAGCGTTTCCTTCGGTGGCTTCGCTGGCGGGAGGACGGTCGTCTGCGCGCGGAGTCGGGCGCGGATTCGCTGCCGACGAGGTCGGAGCCGCCGTCGCCGCCCTGGCGGTCGGACTGCTCGTGGTCCTCTGGGCGGGAATCGCCTGGGGCGGCGAGATGATTGCCACTCTCGAGGTTGGTGCCGCCGCGGCGCTGCTCTTGGCGGCGCGCCGCCGCCGCGAGTAGGATGCGGCACGGGGAGGGATCGATGGAGCCTCGCCAGAAGAAGGCGCGATACGCGCGGGTCGTCGAGCAGCTGAGAGAGCTCTTCGGCGCGACCCGCGATCCCGAGGCCCGGATGGCGACTGCGGCGGCGCTCCTGCACGCCAAGCTGCCGGGCTTTCTCTGGACGGGCTGGTACCTCCTTCGCAACGGCGAGCTGACCGTGGGCCCGTACCAGGGCCCGCTGGCCTGCCTCGTGCTCAAGGCCCACACCGGCGTCTGCTGGGCCGGCATCGACCGGGGCGAGACCTTGATCGTCCCCGACGTGCACGCATTCCCCGACCACATCGCGTGCGACCCGCGCTCGCGCTCGGAGATCGTGGTGCCGCTCCGCGACGGCTCCGGCGCCATCGTGGGCGTTCTCGACGTTGACGCGGAGGAACTCGCGTACTTCGAGGAGGACGACCGCGAAGGCCTCGAAGGTGTCGTCGCGCTGATCCTCGCCTGACCGCCCTCCCACGACACCCACAGCCGGTGCTCTGCGAGCGCCCAGACCGTGCGCCCATAATCCGGCGCGCTTGTGAACAGCGAAATGTGTTGACTTTCACAAGCACAAAACCGTTCGCGCCTCATCTTGATTTTGTGCCAACTTGCACGAGCAGGCCATGGAGTCTCAACGGTTTAGGGGTTCTTGACACCGGGAATTAATCGGCATATGTTCCGCGTAATTTGTCGCTGGGGCGGGGGTTCAGTTCACGCGGTGCATTTCAGTATGGAGTGGACGGTCCCGGGAAGGGACGTCGGGCAAAGGGGGGGAGAATGAGCAACAGCGTCGGTGCGCAATCGGGAAGCCACCTGAATCGATGGTGGCACGTGGTGGGCGGGCTCTGCATGAACCTCGCGCTGGGTTCGCTCTACGCATGGAGCGTTTTCGTCGCGCCGCTCGAGAAAGAGTTCGGCTGGAAGCGGGCGGACACCTCCACGGTCTTCACCGTGGCCATCGTGGTCTTCGCGCTGAGCTTCATCTTCGCGGGCCGGTTGCAGGACAAGTTCGGGCCGTTTCGCATATCCGTTACGGGCAGCGTCTTTCTCACGCTCGGCTTCCTGCTCTGCACCAGGACGAGCAGCCTGACCTACCTCATCGTGTGTTTCGGCGTGCTGGTGGGGATAGGCAACGGCTTCGGCTACGCGACGCCGATTCCCGTCATGGCCAAGTGGTTCCCGGACAAGCGCGGACTGGCCGTCGGCCTCGCAGTGGCCGGCTACGGCGGCGGGTCGGCGATCTTCGGGCCCATGGCGAACCTGTGGCTGATCCCAACCTACGGATGGCGCACCACGTTTGCCGTTCTCGGGGTCGTGTTCTTCGGCATGACCCTCATCGGAGCCTTCCTGCTCAAGAACCCGCCGGTTGGGTACCGGCCCGCGGGTTGGGTGCCGGCGCCGGCATCGAAGGCGGCGGCGACGACCTACGAGTTCTCGCCGGGTCAAATGTGGCACACCGCGCCGGCCTACTTCATGTGGATCGCCTATGCCCTTGGCACTTCGGCGGGCCTCATGGTCATCAGCCAGTTGGTTCCCTTCGCCAAGAGCATGAAGATCCCGAGCGAGGCTCTCCAGACGATGACCCTGTTCGTCGGAGCCGTTGGCAGCGCCTCGGGCCGAGTCCTCTCAGGCTGGATGTCGGATGCTCTCGGACGGCTCAACGTCCTTCGCTTGATGGTCGCGATCTCCGCGGTGGCCATGCCGCTCCTGTACCTGACCGGCGGCACCGTCGCGATGTTGTACGTCATGGTTTTCATCGTCTACTGGTGCTTCGGGACACAACTGTCGGTTAACGCGTCGACGACCGCCGACTTCTGGGGCACGAAGAACGCCGGCATCAACTACGGCATCCTCTTCACCGCCTACGGGGTCGCCGGCATCATCGGGCCCAAAATCGGCGGCAAACTCTTCGATCAGTACAAGAACTACCAGGCCGCGTTCTACGTGGCCGGGGCGCTGGCAGTCGTTGCTCTCGTGTTCGAGTTCCTTGCGAAACGGCCATCGGCTCCGGCGGGCAGCGGCGCATGACCGTGGTGCGCCCGGGCGGGGCGAATCGGAAGCAGTACGGGGTGCAGCGCGCGAGAATCACATACTAGACAGCAAGTGCTTGGCCCTGCCGGCGGCAGGGCCTGATCGAAAGGGAGGCTGGCCAGATGGCATCTGAGAAACCGAATTGGGCAATCGAGACCTTGCAGGTGGACGTTAAGAAGTACCCGCCGCCGGCCGCGTTTGCCGCCTCTCCGCAGTATGCGCCGGCCTGGCTCAGGTTCTCAACGAGGTCTACGGGCATACGGTCTGGCCCATGGGGGTCGTGAAGAACGTGAAGAAGTGGAGAGGAACGGTCGAGGCCACAAGCCACTATGTCCAGGATCCCTCCCCGGGGAAGGGAGCAAAACGTCCCTTCCCCGGGCTTCCAACACGAACCTAGGTCACACGACAAGGAGACCTGAAGATGGCAAACCGAGAGAGCACCGAAGTCAACGAAGCCCAAATGGCGGTCCACTGGAAAGAGGAGGAGTACTACTATCCGCCCGCCCAGTTCATCGCGCAGGCCAACATGACGGATGCGGACATCCTGGAACGTTTCGGCGAGAAGAAGTTTCCGGAGTGTTTCAAGGAATACGCCGACCTGCTCACCTGGTACAAGCAGTGGGATAAGACGCTGGACGCCTCCAATCCGCCGTTCTGGAAGTGGTTCGTCGGGGGCGAGCTGAACGCCTCGTATAACTGCGTGGACCGCCACCTCGCCAAGTACCGCAACAAGACGGCGATCCACTTCGTCCCCGAGCTGGAGACCGAGGCCATCCAGCACATCACCTACCAGGAGCTATACGTCCGAGTCAACGAGTTTGCCGCCCTGCTGCGGGACTTCTGCGGCCTCAAGCGCGGTGACCGGGTCACGCTGCACTTGCCCATGACTGCCGAGCTGCCGATCACGATGTTGGCCTGCGCCCGCCTGGGCGTGATCCACTCGCAAGTGTTCAGCGGTTTCTCCGGCAACGCGTGCGGCGAGCGCATTGAGGATTCCCAGAGCCGCGTCCTCATCACGATGGACAGCTACTACCGCTCGGGCAAGCTCCTGGACCACAAGAAGCAGGCCGACATCGCCTACGAAACGGCCAAGAAATTGGGCAAACCGCCCGAAAAGGTCCTCATCTGGGAGCGGTACCCGGGCAAGTACTCCGCAGAGACGCCAGTCGTCGAGGGCCGGGACTTCGTCGTGAACGACATCCTCCCGAAGTACCGCGGCCAGAGGATCGAGCCTGAGCGGATGAAGTCCGGGGACATCCTCTTCCTGATGTACACCAGCGGCACCACCGGTCGTCCGAAGGGCGCGCAGCACAGCACCGGTGGTTACCTGGCGTACGTGGCCGGCACCTCCAAGTATATCCAGGACATCCATCCCGAAGACGTGTACTGGTGCATGGCGGACATCGGGTGGATCACAGGCCACTCCTACATCGTCTACGGGCCTCTCGCCCTGGCGGCCTCATCGGTGATCTACGAGGGTATCCCCACCTACCCGGACGCCGGACGTCCGTGGCGAATCGCGGAGGAACTCGGGGTGAATATCTTCCACACTTCCCCCACGGCCATCCGCGGCTTGCGTCGCGCCGGCGAGGACGTGCCCCTGAAGTACAACCACCACTTCAAGCACATGACCACCGTCGGCGAGCCAATCGAGCCCGCGGTCTGGCGCTGGTACTACAACGTCGTCGGCAAGAAGGAGGCGGTCATCGTCGACACGTGGTGGCAGACGGAGACCGGCGGGTTCCTCTGCAGCACCGTGCCGGCGCTCGCCCCTATGAAACCGGGCAGCGCAGGACCCGGTGTGCCTGGCATCTACCCCATTGTGTACGACGACGAAGGCAAGGAGCTGGCCGCCGGCGTCGGCAAGGCCGGCAACATCTGCATCCGCAACCCGTGGCCCGGACTGATGCAAACCATCTGGGGGGACGACGACCGCTTCGTCCGCCAGTACTTCGAACGCGCCTGCAAGGACAAGAACTCCAAGGACTGGCACGACTGGCCCTACTTCTGCGGCGATGGGGCCGTGCTGGCGGCGGACGGCTACGTGCGGATCCTCGGGCGGATCGACGACGTGATCAACGTGGCGGGCCACCGGCTGGGCACCAAGGAGCTGGAGAGCGCCGCCCTCACCGTGGAGGAGGTAGCCGAGGCCGCCGTGGTCCCCATCCCCGACGAGGTGAAGGGGCGGGTCCCGGAGCTCTACGTCTCCCTCAAGCCCGGATACAAACCCAGCAAGGAGCTTCAGGAGAAGATCGCCAAGGCCCTTTCCGATGCCATCAGCCCGATTGCCAGGCCCAAGCACGTCTGGATCGTTCCCGACATGCCCAAGACGCGCTCGGGCAAGATCATGCGCCGCGTTCTCGGGGCCATCTCCAGCCACGCCAACACCGGCGATGTCACAACGCTGGCCAACCCCGAGGTGGTCGAAACGATCCGGGTGATGGTTCAGGAGGAGGGGAAGTGAAGGGGAAGATCTCCGTTCACCCAAGTGGCCCGAATTATTGGTTTGGGAACACGCTTCATGCCCGAAAGGAGGGCGAAATGTCGCCAAGAACACCGTTGTTCGTTGTTTTCGCCACCGTAGTCGCGATGTTGGCCGTGGGAGCAAGCACCCCCGCGGCGGCACAGCAACTCGCCGATCAGGGGGTCACCTCGGCGCTACTTCAGCCGCTCGACGCGTCAGGCGGAGACGGCGGCGGAGCCGCCGACCCGGCCGGCGCGGCGGCGTCTGCGGGGGCCACGACGGCCCCGGAGCAGGGTATCGCGGTCAAGCTGGGCGGGAAGGAGACGCTGACGATCAAGGGATTCCTCAGCGCGACCTATTTTGCCGAGGATGCGAACTTCGACGGGGGGTTCGGAAACGGGCAGAACGCCGAGTGGCCGACCGCCAACTACGCGACCAGCAAGTGGTTCAACGGCGGCGACATTCGCAACAGCCGGCTCACCCTCGCATTCGACGGTCCCCAGACCGCCGACGGGTGGAAGATGGGCGCCCTGCTGGAGGGCGACTTTTTCGGCGGCAACGTCGGCAGCGGCGCGTTCAGCGGGCAGCAGGACATCGCGCGCATCAGGCTCGCATACACCGACCTGACCAACGGCGGGACGACGATCCGCATCGGGCAGTTCTGGTCGCCGTTCTTCGGCGAGGTTCCGGAGTCGCTCTCCCACATCGCCTTCCCGCTCGGCTACGGCTCCGCGGGCATGGCGGGGTGGCGGTTCCCGGGTGTCTTCCTCTACCAGAGCCTCACCCCCGCGGACGCGGCCACGAAGATCCAGCTCGACCTCGCGGCGATGGAGGGCTCGTGGAGCGGGCCGGCCGCAGGCGAGCTCAACAACCAGACGTTCGGCAACGTGGGGTTCCGCGGCCAATTCGACGCCAGGCTCAACTTCTCCGGCAAGGACGGCGCGGGCAACGCCTGGAAGCTCTACGTCGTCGGTCACTACGACGAGAAGGACCTCCAGGGCGTCGGCGGTTCCTACCCCGCGCAGCACGGGGACAACTCGCTGAACGGCAGCGCCGCCGAACTCGGCGGGAGCTACAAGATCGGCTCGTTCCTGATCCACGGGAACGTCTACACGTCGAAGGCCGACGGCCAGAACTTCACCGACCTCACGCAGTTCGGCGACATCAAGGACGTCGGCGGCTGGCTGCAGCTCGGTTACGACCTCACCAAGCGGTGGAGCGTCTTCGCGTTCTACGGGGCCGAAAATGCGAACCGCAACGACGTGCTCGAGTGGGTGGGCACGGCCGGCAGAGTCAAGAACCAGCAGGCAGTGGGCATGCTCCAGTGGTCGCTCGGCCAGTACCAGGTGGGTCTGGAGTGGCTGCACGATCAGGTCACCCTTGGCACCAACGCCCAGCTGAAGGGAAACCAGATCGCGCTGAGCACGAGATTCTTCATCTAGTTCGAGCGTGAACGGTCACCACCGTTCCGGCAGCCGCGAGACACCCGGCGGGGTCCGGGTGTCTCGCGGGACTGCTCTCGGCCGGGGCCCGTAGCCGCCCTTGCATCGCGACACAGGGGGCATTGGAAAGGCCGCCGGCTACCCGGTTCGAGGCCGTGGACCAGGACGGTCGACGAGGACCCTCACCAGGCGGCGGGGCGGAACGGCGACCGGGCGTTCACACTCTCGTCGATCGAATCTCGGCAAGGAGAGAGCCAGCCGTTCGGCATCACGGTCTTGCTTCCGCAAGAAGGGAGCGCCGCGGCCTATTCGGCCGCACGCGATGGGCGCAAGGCCAGGAGGCGACTAACAGCAACCCATCGGTGGCCCCGCGGGATTGGGAGCGTCTCCCTTCTCGACGACCTCCCGGATGACCGGCGGCCCAAATGCCTCCGCTGGAATCGGAACTCCGTGCAGCGTCTTCCAGCACCGGCGGGCGGCCTCGAAGATCACCAGCACGACGCCGAGAACGAAGATCGCCATCAACACCGTGTCCAGCATGCCCTGAAAATGGGTGCCGGGCTTCATCGCCATGGGCCAAAAGATGTTGCGAATCGAAAGCACGGCCGCGCTGAGGGTAGTGACCCCGACGAACACCATCGGGACCGCCGTGGCCCATGCGTACCTGGCCTTGCCCATGTTGATCAGGAAGGTGGTGGCCACGGCCAGCGCGATCGTGGCCAGCAGTTGGTTGCCCGTGCCGAACAGCGGCCAGATCGTCGAAATCGAGCCCGTGTAGATCAGGTAACCCCATCCGCTGACGATGATGGCGGTGCTGACCAGGTTTCCCGGCAGCCACGCGGTATTGGCAAAGGGCTTGTACGCCTTGCCGAGGACTTCCTGCATGACGTAGCGGGCGACGCGGGTGCCGGTGTCGACGGTGGTCAGGATGAACAGCGCCTCGAACATGATGGCGTAGTGGTACCAGTAGCCCATGAGCGTCTGCATGCCGGGCAGGCCTTTGAAGATGTGGGCAATGCCCACAGCCAGGGACACGGCGCCGCCGGTGCGGCCAGCAAGCTGCTCGCCGACCTCCTTCGAGATCACGTCCAGGTTCGCGATATGCAAGCCTAACTTCTGGAATACCTCCGGCGTGGTGTTGATGGCGAAGTAGTCGCCAGGGTTCAACGAACAGGCCGCGATCAGTGCGACGACGCCGACCAGGGATTCCATGGTCATGGCGCCGTACCCGATGAAGCGTGCGTCGGACTCCTTGTCCAACATCTTCGGCGTCGTGCCGGACGAAATCAGCGAGTGGAAGCCGGAGATGGCGCCACACGCGATCGTCACGAAGAGAAATGGGAACAGGTGCCCCTTGATGATCGGGCCGCCCCCATGTACGAACGAGGTGAACGCCGGAAATTGGATGTCGGGGTGAACGATGAACACACCCAGAATCAGTACCGCGATGGTACCGAGTTTCAGGTAGGTCGAAAGGTAGTCGCGCGGTTCGAGCAGCAGCCACACGGGCAGTACGGACGCGATGAACCCGTACGCCATGATGAGCAGGCAGATCTGATGCCCGGTGAAGGTCAGGTGCGTGGCGAAGGGAGTGGCGGCCACCCAGCGGCCACCGATCACGGCCGCCAACAGGAAGACGACGCCCACCGCGCTCGGCCCGGCGATCTTGATCACGCCCGGCGTGCTCTTGAACATGTACAGCCCCATGCAGAGGGCGATGGGGATCGTCATGCCGATCGTGAACACGCCCCAGGGGCTGTTCGACAGCGCGTTGACCACGACGATGCCCAATCCGGCCAGCGTGACCAACAGGATGAAGAGCACCGCGACCATGGTGGCGAAACCGGCGAACGGGCTGATCTCGCCGCGGGCGATATCGGCGAGCGAGCGCCCTTTGTGGCGGACCGAGGCGACCAGCACGGTGAAATCCTGAACGCAGCCGGCGAGAACCGCGCCGATCAGCAACCACAACAAGCCGGGCGCGAAACCGAACTGCGCTGCCAGCGTCGGTCCAACCAGCGGACCGGCGCCGGCGATGGCGGCGAAGTGGTGGCCGAACAGCACCCACTTCGGTGAAGGCACGTAATTGTGTCCGTCCTCGTAGACGTGCGCGGGCGTGATCCGGCGATCGTCGAGGACCAGCACCTTGGCAGCCAGGAACGCGCTGTAGTAACGGTAGCCGATCGCGAAGACGCACAGCACTCCCAGCATGATCGGGAACGTGTTCACATTGGCCTCCTCAATCCGGGCTCGAAAACGCAGCGAGATCCCAATTTGTTTCCAAGCCGGCCGGCGATGCCGTATTCGTTTGGGGGTCGCGTGCCGCGACGACTCCCGACCTTGAAGCGGACATGGGGATGCTGTCGCGGAACCTCGACGTCGGCGACAGGAACTTCGTCTCCCCCCGTGATCATCCTGATCGATGATAGCCGAGGGGAGGGCTCAGTCAAGGTCCTCATGGGGCTGGCGACGGGCCGGTCGGTGAGGAGGCCTCGGGGATGGGCGGACGAGACACATCACCCGCGTCAGGCCGGCGAGGGGCGTCGAAGTGTCAGCCTGAAGCCGGGTGAAACCTCCCGAAGGCGGCCGCTTCCGCGCCCTCCCGACCGGGAACCGCTCCGGGAATCAGGGTTATCATTGAAACAAGATCGCGGGAGGGTCGCTCGATGTTCAGGATCATCACGGACGCCAGGCAGTTCAGCGAGTACGTGCTGCTGCGTGACGGGCAGACCGTGTTGCTGCGGCTGGGCACCCCTGCGGACCGTCCTGCCATTCAAGCGATGATGAGCCGCGCCTCAGCCGAGAGCCTCCGGATGCGTTTCATGGGCACCATGGCCCAAGCGCCGGCCCTGTTTCTGGACGGCGTTTGCGGCGAGGACCCCCGTGACCGTGCCTGTCTGCTGGCCGTGGTCGGCCAGGAGCCCGACGTCAGGGTCGTCGGCTTCGGCAACTACGTCGGGTTCGGCACCCGCAACACCGCGGAGGTTGCGTTCATTGTGGACGACGAGTTCCAGGGGCGGGGGATCAGCACGCTCCTCCTCGAGCGGTTGGCCGGAATCGCCGCCGGCGTCGGATTCGTCGGGTTCGAGGCCGACATCCTGTTCGAGAATCAGTCCATGATCAACGTTTTCCGGGACTCGGGCTTCGAGTCCACCCGGGTGCTGGAAGGTGGAACCTACCACGTCCAATTCCCGGTGGCGGGAGCGGCCGTGGTGAGGGAACGGGCCGAGCTGCGGGAGCGGATCGCCTGCGCCAACTCGGTGGCCCGCCTCCTTCGCCCCCGCGTCGTGGCCGTCGTGGGTGCCTCGCGCGAGCCGGGCGGGGTCGGCCACCTCATCTTCCGGCACATCCTTGCCAGCGATTTCACCGGGACCGTGTACCCGGTCAATCACCAGGCGGCGTCGGTTCACGGCGTGCGTGCGTACCCGAGCGTCGCCGAGGTTCCGGAGAAGCCGGATTTGGTCGTGGTGGCGGTCCCCGCCGCGAAGGTCGTCCCGGTGGTGGAGGAGGCGCTCCGCGCCGGGGCCAACGGGCTCGTCGTCGTGACCTCCGGGTTCGCCGAGGCAGGGCCCGACGGCGCGGAGTTGCAGGCGCGCCTGGTCGACGTGGTGCGCTCGCACGGCGCTCGCCTCGTGGGCCCGAACTGCCTCGGCCTGCTCAACACTGACCCCGAGATCCGCCTCAACGCAAGCCTGGCGCCCAACCTGCCGCCGGTGGGACGCGTCGGGTTCTTCTCGCACTCGGCGGCGCTCGGAGTCGTGATCCTGCAGTACGCGGCCGAGCGTGGGCTCGGCTTCTCCACGTTCGTCTCGGCGGGGAACAGGGCCGACGTCTCCGGCAACGACCTCCTTCAGTATTGGGAGGAAGATCCGGCGACCGACGTTGCCATGCTCTACCTCGAGGCCTTCGGCAACGCTCGCCGCTTCGCGCGCGTGGCGCGCCGGGTCACTGGGCGCAAGCCGGTGCTGTGCGTGAAGAGCGCACGCAGCCTCGCAGGCCTTTCCGCGGCCCGCGCCCACATCGGCGCGACGCCGCTCTCGGACGTCGACGTGGACGTGCTTTTCAAGCAGGCCGGCGTAATCCGGGTGGACACCCTCGAGGAGCTCTTCGACGCGGCGGTCTTGCTGGCCCACCAGCCGCTGCCGGCCGGGAACCGCGTCGCCATTGTGGGCAACTCCGGAGGCGTGGTCACCATCACGGCCGACGCCTGCGAGGCGCGCGGGCTGGAGGTGCCGAAGGCAGGGCTCGTCGACCTGGGGCCCCTGGCCGCCGCCGAGGACTACCGCATGGCAGTGCAGCGGGCGCTCGAGGATCCCCAGGTTCATGCCGTCATCGCCATCTTCCTGTGTGTCGGCGAGTGCGAGCCGGAGCTCGTGGCTCGCGGCATCCGCCGCGGCATGATCGGCGCGGAGCACAAGACCGGTGTCGCCAAGCCGGTCCTGCTCTCGATGATGGGGGCCGCGGGCTTGGTCAAGTTCGCCTTCGAGGGCAAGGGCGCGATCGCGAACCGGAAGACGATGTTCCCCTCCTACCGTTTCCCCGAAGCGGCGGCCCGCGCCCTGGCGCACGCGGTGGCATACGCGGCGTACCGGCGCGAGCCGCCGGGCCGCCTGGTGTGGTACGAGAATGCGGACCCGGCCCGCGCGCGCGCCGTGATCGAGGCCGCGGTAAAGGACATCCCCGTCGGCGTCGGGCCGTTCCGGCTGACGCCCCAGAGCGCGGCCGAGGTCCTCTCCTGCTTCGGCGTGCCGGTCGCCGGCGCTTCGCCGCGGCGGGGTGGGGGCGCGCCGCTCGAACTCAGCGTTCGCCAGCATCACGTGTTCGGCCCGGTCGTCGTTCTCGGGCGGGCCGGCCGGCTGGCGGTGGTGCGGATCACGCCGCTCACCGACCAGGACGTTCGCGGCATGCTCAAGGCGGTCGACGTCCCGAACGACGGAGGGGAGGTCGAACTGCTGTGCCGCCTCTCGCAGCTTATCGAGGAGCTGCCGTGGCTCGCGGAGCTGGAGGCGGAGCTTGTCGAGGCGGCCGAGGCCTCGCCGGCGGCGCTGGGAGGGGAGCTGAACGTCGCCGTCACCCGCCCCGCCTGAGCGGTGCGGCGGAGGTAGAATCGCAGGGGGGAGCGCGGCCGGACCGACGCGGCGGCCGGGGAGAGATCGAATGTTCGTGCGAGACATCATGACCACCGCCGTCATCACCACCGAGCCAGGGGCGACGCTCGGGCACGTGTGCGAGGTGATGCAGGCCCGCAACGTCCGTCACCTGCCCGTGGTCGAGGGCGGCCGCCTGATCGGCGTCATCACCGATCGCGACGTGCACACCGCCACCAGCAGTCTCTGCCTCACTCCGGCGCAGCCGAAAGGCCTGGTCCGCGACGCGATGGTCCATCCGCCGCAGACGGCCCATCCGCTCGATCCGGTGGAGGACGCCGCCCGTACGATGCGCGCGCTCAAGATCGGCTGCCTGCCTGTGCTCGACGGCGAGCGCCTGGTCGGAATCGTCACCGGCATCGACCTGCTCGACGCCCTGCTCCGCCTCACCGGCGTGGACAAGGCGTCGGGACGCCTCGAACTGCGCCTGCCCGACAAGCGGGGCGGCCTCGCGCGCCTGACCGCCCTCATCGCCGAGCGCCAGCTCAACATCCACTCGATCCTGACTTATCCGGAAGGCGCCGGACAGGTGCGGACGGTCTTGCGGGTCGACACTCTCGAGACGCGCCCGCTAGCCACGGCGCTGCGGGAAGCGGGCTTCGAGGTCATGTGGCCGACCGAGAAGCCATGGCAGAGCTGATCTACACACCAGCGTACGGGAGCTACGACTTCGGCGCCGAGCACCCGTTCTCCCCAGCCCGCCAGCAAATGGCGCTCGACCTCTTGGCCGCGCTCGGCCACCAGGTGAGCTGGACGGAACCGGAGCCCGCCACCCGCGAGGAAATTCTGACCGTCCACGGCGAGGTGTACGTGGCTGTCGTCGAGGCGGTATCGGCCGGCGAAACGGTCGCCGACCTCGAAGCGTGGGGCCTGGGGACGCCCGACACGCCGGCAGTCCCCGGGATCGACCCGGCGGTGCGCGCGATTGTGGGCGGCACGCTCGCCGGGGCGCGTCTCTTGAGCTCGGGGCGCGCGACCAGGGTGTTGCAGTTCGGGGGGGGCCTCCACCACGCCCGCGCGGCGCGCGCGGCGGGGTTTTGCGTCTACAACGACCTCGCGATTGCGATCCGGCACCTGACCGCGAGCGGTCTCTGGGTCTCCTACCTGGACATCGACGTACACCACGGCGACGGCGTGCAAGCGATCTTCTACCGTGACGAAAAGGTGCAAACGATCAGCCTGCACGAATCGGGACAGTACCTGTACCCGGGAACCGGGGAGATCCACGAGCTGGGGGAGGGGATGGGTCGGGGCCTCAAGATCAACCTGCCGCTTGAGCCGTTCACCACCGGCGACGGCTACCTGGAGGTGTTCGAACAGGTGGTCCCCCCGGCCTTGCAAGCGTTCCGGCCGCAGGTCCTGGTTGTGCAGGCCGGCGCCGACGCCCATTTCGACGACGCCCTCGCCGACCTCGCGCTCACGACCAGGGACTACGAGCGGCTTTTCCACCGCATCCTGGAGCTGGCCGACGCCCTCACCGGTGGACGCGTCCTCTTCACCCTCGGCGGCGGCTACTCGCTGCACGCCGCCGCACGGGTGTGGGCGATCCTCTACCTCGTGGTCAACGACCTGCCGGTCCCCGAGGCGATCCCGCCGGCGTGGGCCGAGCGGTGGGCGGCCCAGCTCGGCGGCAAGCCGGCGGCCGCCCTGCACGACCCCGACCCGGCGTTCGAGCCACTGGCCCGGCAGGAGGAGATCGTGGGCCGCAACCGCCTCGTGGCCGTCCGCCTCCTCGACGCGCTCGCTCCTTACTGGTTCTGACCGCGGCGCTCACCCGGGGAGATCCTGTCACGGGACTGCTTGAACCTCTTCCTGCCGTCGCGGGGGTAACGATTTCGCTGCGACGGGCAGTGAATTGGTATAAGGTCTGCGGCGGACGGAGGACCGGATGAGCGGACGGCCGGGCGCGCGGCAGTGGCGGTCGGATCCGCGGTGGCTGCGAGCCGCTGCGCTGGGCAGCGTGTGGGCCGCGTCGGAGATCATCCTCGGGAGCTTCCTCCACAATCTCAAGGTCCCGTTCCGCGGCCACGCGCTTACCGCGATCGCGGTGTTACTCGTGTCCGGCGCCCAGCGAAGGTGGGGGCAGCGGGGTGTCGTCGCTCGGGCGGGACTCGTCGCGGCGATCATGAAGTCGGCCTCACCGAGCGCCGTGCTGCTCGGCCCGATGCTCGCGATCAGCATGGAGGGGTTCGCCTTCGAACTGGGCCTCGGCCTCGGCAGGGGAGGCCTGCTCGGGTGCCTGATCGGCGGGGTCCTCGCGATGTCGTGGACGTTGCTGCACATGCTCCTCAGCCTGCTGCTCAGCTACGGCGCCAACCTGATCGAGGTGTACCGCCAGCTCGTCGCGCTGGCCGCGCAGCAGCTCGGGCCCCTCCCGTTCGGCGCGGTCGGACCGCTCGCGGCCCTGGCCATGCTCAACATGACGGTCGGCGCCGCAGCCGCTCTCACCGGGTGGCGCGTCGGGGGCCGCGCCTCCACGCAGGACTTGGACGGCGGGGCGGCCGCGCTCGCGCCGGTGCCGGTCCGCCTGTCGCGGCCGGCCGTCCGGGTCACGCCGAGGCTGTTCTTCCTCGTGCTCACGCTCGCCGCGCTCCCCATCGGGCTCGTGGCGCTCTCCCGTGCTTCGCTCGCGACGGCGTGCATCGGCATGGCTGTTGTCCTCGCCGGTGCCGGTCTGCGCTACCGAGCGGCCCTGCGTAGGCTGGCGCGCCCGGGTTTCTGGGTCGGCGTGATCATGATCGCGGCGACCGCCGCGCTGGTCGGGAGGCTGGGATCCGGCGCGCCGCTGCCCGCGGCGCTCACCGTCGCGGCGATGATGACGCTGCGCGCGGTGTTCGTGGCCGCGTGCTTCGCGGCGATCGACGTCGAGCTCGCGCACCCGGGCCTGCGGGCCTCCCTCGAGCGTCACGGTGCGGGAGCGCTGCTCGGCGCCGCCGAGGCGGCGTTCGCCACGCTCCCCGAGATCATCGCGAGCGTTCCTTCCGGCCGCGACCTCGTGAGGCGGCCGGCTGCAGCGCTCGCCTCGATCCTTCCCAGGCTGGACGCCCTGGTGGACGGCTTCACGCGCGACGCCGCGCAGAGCCGGGTGGTCATCCTGACCGGGGAGCGAGGGTCGGGGAAGACCACGCTCGCCGCAGAGGCCGTCGAGCGTCTTCGATCGGCGGGCCTCAAGGTCGGCGGCATCCTGGCGCCGGGCACGCTCCGCGACGGGACACGCTTCTCGTTCGACATCCTGGACCTCTCCACGGGTGAGAGCCTCCCCTTCGGTTGTCGCGAGCCGCGGCCGGGATGGCTCGAGGAGAAGTGCTTCTGGGTGAGCCAGGACGGACTCGCGCTCGGTCGCGTTGCGCTCGCTCGCTCCGAAGTGGACGTTCTGGTCGTGGACGAGGTCGGGCCGTGGGAGCTGGCCGGGTCCGGGTGGTCCCGCGACCTCGAGACGCTCGTCGGTCGGGACGTTCCGCTCCTTCTGGTGGTGCGCCACGCCTGTCTGGCCGCGGTGGTGTCGCGGTGGTGCCTGAGCGCCGCGGAGGTCTTCGAGGTGAGCGAGGCCGGCCCGGACCGTATCGCAGAGCCGCTTCTGGCGGCGGCGACGCGCCGGCCGTTACCGTAGCGCTTAGGATTCGTACATGGCGGCCGCCCGCTGCTCCGTCTTGTTGGCGGTTGTTTCTGCGGGCGCGCTTCATCTGTAACTGCGTGCCTGGCGCCCTGATTAGATATAATATACTCCGCGACAGGGAGAACCCCCATGACCAAGAAGAGCCCGGACGTCTTCGTGATCGCGTTCACGCTGATCCTGCTTGCTGCGATTGCCACCTGGGTGCTGCCGGGCGGCTCGTACACGCGCCAGAAGGAGAACGTGAACGGCTCGGTCCGGGAGGTGGTCGTCCCCGGGACGTTCCACGTCGAGCCGAGCAAGCCGCAGGTCGCCGCGATCCTGCTCGCCCCGATGCGCGGCTTCCTGCGCATGGGCGCGATCATCGGGCTCATCTTCATCGTCGGGGGCGCGTTCAACATCCTCAACGACACGGGGGCGATCGCGGCGGGGATCCACCAGCTCGTCAAGCTGCTGGGGAACCGGAGCTTTCTGATCATCCCGATCGTGATGACGGTGTTCTCGTTCTTCGGGGGCGCATACGGCATGGCGGAGGAGGCGATCCCGTTCGCCCTCATCTTCGTCCCGCTGTCGCTGGCGCTGGGCTACGACTCCATCGTGGGCGTGTGCCTGTCGTTCGTGGCGGCGGGGGTCGGCTTCTCGGCCGGGTTCCTCAACCCGTTCACCGTGCAGATCTCGCAGGGGATCGCGGGCGTGCCGCTCGGCTCCGGGATCAAGTACCGCATCGTGATCTGGACCCTCGCCACGGCGCTGGCCATCGTCTGGGTGATGATCTACGCGGCGCGCGTCAAGGCCGATCCGAAGCGGTCGGTGATGTACGAGCTCGACCGCCAGCGCCGCGAGGACCTCGCCAGCGCCGAGGCCGCGCAGCCTGTGTTCACCTGGCGCCACGGCCTGTGCCTGCTCGTCCTCGCGGCCACCGTCGTCGGCCTGATCGTCGGCTCGACCGTCTACAGCTGGTACATGGTGGAGTTCGCGGGCCTCTTCTTCGCCATGGGCCTCGCCTGCGGCATCGCCGGCGGCATCGGGCCGAACAAGCTCGCCAAGTCCTTCATCGCGGGCGCCAAGGACCTCGCGAGCGCGGCGCTGATCGTCGCGTTCGCGGGGGGGATCGTCGTGATTCTGGAGGACGGGCACATCCTGGACACGATCCTCTACGGCATGGCCTCGGTCACCTCGCACTTCGGCGGCATCCTGGCCGCGCAGTCGATGTACGTGCTGCAGTGCATCCTCAACTTCTTCATCCCGTCGGGCTCGACCAAGGCCGTTCTCACGATGCCGCTGCTCGCGCCCCTGGCGGACCTTTCAGGGATCACGCGGCAGACGCTGGTGCTTGCCTACCAGCTCGGCGCCGGCTTCAACAGCATGATCCTTCCCACTTCGGCGGTCACCGTGGGCACGCTCGCGCTCGCCAAGATCCCCTACGAGCGCTGGTTCAAGTGGAACTGGTCGCTGCAGGTCGCACTGTTTGCGTTCTCCCTGCTCGCGCTCGTCTGGCCGGCCGTGACGCACTGGAACTGAGGGAGAGTTCGGAGGTTCGCAGGTTCAAACGTTCGCAGGTTCAGAACCAGCTTAGGAGCGGAGGAGAGCGAAAACAATCGCCTTCGCGCTCGTCGGCCTTGGCTCGAACAGGCGCTCACGAAGCTTGGAGCGACCGCACCGGCAGGTAGGAAGATGATTCATGTTGCCGATGCGGAATCGAACAAATCCGCCTTCACGGCGTGGTCATGCTGACCGCGCGTGGCCCTCTTTCGTGTGCTTTCCGCTCCTTCAGGCGACAGTGTGGCGCAGCGTGCCGATGCCGGTGATCTCCACCTCCACCTGGTCGCCCGAGGCGAGCGGGCCGACGCCGGGCGGTGTGCCGGTGGTGATGAGGTCGCCGGGGTAGAGCGTCATGATGTCGGAGACGAAGGCCACAACTTCGGCGACCGTGAAGATCATGTCGGCGCTGGTGCCCTTCTGCTTGCGAATGCCGTTGACGCGTAGCTCGATGTCGAGTCGTTGCGGGTCGGCGACCCCGGTCTCCAGCCACGGTCCGACCGGGCAGAAGGTGTCGAACCCCTTGGCGCGGGCGTAGATCTGCTCGCGCTTCTGGATGTCCCGCGCGGTCACATCGTCGAGGCAGGTGTAACCCAGCACGTAGTCGAGTGCGCGCGCGGCCGGAACATGCGCGGCAGTGGCGCCGATCACCAGCGCCAGCTCGCCTTCGTGCTCGACCTGCTTGGACTGCTTTGGCAGCACCACGGCACCCCCGGGCGGGAGCAGCGACGAGGGCGCCTTGAGAAAGAGCACCGGCTCCGTGGGCAGCGCTTTGCCCATCTCGGCGGCGTGGGCGCGGAAGTTCAGGCCGACCGCGACGATCTTCGTGGGCTCGCACGGCGGCAGCAGCTTGACGGTTGCCAGCGGCACGGCGCCGCCGATGCGCTTGGTGTCGTGCCACGGCGACGCGGCCAAGAGCGTCACCAGCTCGCCTTCGGCCACACCCCAGCGCGGCACGCCCGCAACTTCGATCCGGCACAGTCGCATTTCGCACCTCCGCGGCGCCCGTCACTGCTCCGGCAAGGTCGTCGAGCGCCTTGTGTGTTCCCGGCACGACCTTCGTCCGCCCTGCCGAATTTGAGGTCAAGGACGTCGCGCACGAGGATCCTGGAAACCCCCCTGGGCCGGCCGGTGCGCAAATGGAAGCTAGATCGCGTTCGCGCCGGAGTCAAGCCGCACGAGGCTCACTGCGAGCCTCGGGAGCTAAAATACGGGTCCCAGGGAGGCTGAGCCATGATCGACGAGACGCTGACGATGATCCCCGGACCCACACCGGTTCACCCCCGCATCCTCGGAGCGCTCGCCCGGCCGACCGTGTCGCACCTGGCGCCGGAGTTCGTGGAGGCGTTCCGCGCCGCGATCGCCGACTTCAGGTGGCTCTGCCAGAGCGGGGAGGGCCAGCCGTTCATCGTCGCCGGCGGGGGAACCCTCTCAATGGAGATGGCGCTCGTCAACGTCGTCGCGCCCGGCGAGAAGATCCTCGTGGTCTCGCAGGGCTACTTCGGCGACCGCTGCGCCGAGCTCGCAGGAGCGTTCGGCATCCTCTCCGACGTCGTGCGCTCGGAGTGGGGGCGGGCCGTCGCGCCCGAGGAGCTGGCGGCGCGGCTCGCCGCCGGCTCGTACGCCGCGGTCATGATCACCCACGTGGACACGTCCACGGGGACCGCCGCCCCGGCGGTGTCGTACTGCGAGCTGCTCCGGGGGCGCAAGGAGCTCGTGATCCTGGACGGAGTGTGCGCCACCGGCGGCATCAACGAGCCGTGCGACACCTGGGGTGTCGACGTGGTGCTCACGGCGCCGCAGAAAGCGATCGGCGCCCCTCCGGGTTTGGCCCTTTGCCTGTTCTCGCCGCGGGCGATGGCGCGGCGCCGCGAGCGCGCGTCGGTCCCCGCCTACTACGCGGACGTCCTGCGCTGGCTTCCGATCATGGAGGACCCGGGGCGGTACTACTCGACGCCGTGCGTCAACGAGATTTTCGCGCTCGCCGAGGCGCTGCGCATGGTGCGGGCCGAGGGGTTGAGCGCCCGCTTCGCCCGGCACGCCGCGATCGCCGGCGCGTTCCGCGCGGGCCTCGAGGCGCTCGGCCTCGCGCTGTTCACCGCGCCGGACTGCCGCGCCGACACGCTCTCGGTCGCGCTGCTGCCGCCCGGCGTGGAGGACGCCCCGTTCCGCAAGGCGATGGCGGCCCGCGGCGTCGTGGTGGCCGGCGGGCTGGGGCCGATCGCGGGGAAGGCGTTCCGAGTGGGCCACATGGGCAACATCGGCCCGGCGGAAGTCGCCGCGACGCTCGTCGCCCTCGAGGGCAGCCTACGCTCGCTCGGGGTCGCCGTCGCGCCGGGCGCCGCGATCGCCGCGGCTGCGCCCGCCCTCGCGGCGATCCAGGCGATTGCACCGAAGGCGGCGGGGAAGTAGCGCTCCCAGGGGCAAAAGACGGTTCGAACGTTCGCAGGTTCGGAGGTTCGAACGTTCAACAACGGCAGGGGAGCAGAGGGGCCGAGGGGCAGGGGAGCGCGAGGATGGCCGTCCTCACGAACGGCCAGCGCTCGAACCGCCTTCCGCTAGGCTCGTACCCACCACACTGAAAGCCAAGAAGGTGAGAAGGTGATACCTGGTACCTATGCAGGCCGCCCTCAGACCGCCTAAGAGCCCCAGGGCAAGTGGCGCCCCCCGGAGCTCCCATGCCGGAGTATCCTCGAGGCAGGCTGGGCGACCTACGATGGGCCGGACGGGAGACCTGATGATGGCCAGGTTGGTGCGGCTGTCCGCAGCGATCGTCGCAACCATCCCCTTGCTCGCCGCCGGCGCCGCGCGGGCGCAGTGGGTGACAACGACCTCGCCGTTGCCCGACGCGACGGCCGGAACCGCCTACACGCTCCAGTTCGCCGCAGCCGGGGGTACCGGTGGTTACGTGTGGTGGTACGGATGTTGTCCGCCTTGCCCACCGCCAGGCTGCCCTCCAACCACCGACCTGCCGCAAGGGCTCTCTTTTTCGCATACCGGGCTGCTGCAGGGTACGCCCTTGACGAGCGGCGACTTCTCGTTCTGGGTCTGGGTCGACGACAGCACTGGCGCCGGCGGAGTCTCGCTGTGCGCCTTGCACGTGCGGCCATCCGCATCCTGGACCTTCTCGAAGTGGGTGCCGGTGGCGACCCACACCTCCGGGCTCGGAGGGACCGAGTGGCGAACCGACGTTGCCGCCCTCAACCCCGGCGCCGTCGCGGCCAACGTCGAGGTCGACTTCCACGGTGCCGGCGGCGTCGCGAGCGCGACGGCTTCGATTCCGCCGGGTACGCAGGTGGTGCTCGCCGACGTCGTCGGGCAACTCGGCACGACCGGCTCAGGGGCCCTCGAGGTTCTCTCGGACCAGCCGGTGGAGGTGGCCTCCCGGACGTACGACCAGTTCTTGGCGACTGCTTCCTGCTTCCCGGGCGGTACGCAGGGGCAGGACTACCCGGCCCTCGACCCCGCGTACGGCCTCCCGAACGGCCAGGCCCCCTACACGCAGGACAGCGCCTATCTCCTGGGGTTGGCCGAAAACGCCCGCTTCCGCTCCAACATCGGGCTCGTGAACACGGGGATCGGCGCGGCGAGCGTGCTCGTGGAGCTGTTCGACGGTGCGGGCAACAAGCTCACGGGATACACGTCGACGCTGGCGAGCGGACAGTGGTCACAGGCGGTCGAGCCGTTCCGGAAGCTGGCGGGCCAGACCGCGATGGACAGCGGGTACGCGAAGGTCACGGTGCAGTCGGGGTACGGGGTGTTCCCGTTCGCTTCGGTCATCGACAACATCACCGGGGATCCGACGACGGTAACCAAGCAGCTCACGCCCAGTTTCCCTCTCGTCTGGCTGCCGGTGGCGAGTCACGTGGCCGGGCTCAACGGCGCGGACTGGCGCACGGATGTCTGGGTCCTCAACGCCAGGAATGGACCCGCCCCCATCGAGGTCGTCTTCCTGGACGCCAGCGGCGTTGTGAGCACGACGGCCTCGATTCCGCCAGGTGCGCAGCTGTTGCTCGCCGACGTCGTGGGACAACTCGGTGCGAGTGGGTCGGGGGCGTTGATCGTCGACGCGCTGGAAAGCCAAGTATGGGTGGCCTCCCGCACCTACGATCAGCTCTCACCCGGCGCCTCCTGCTTCCCGGGTGGTACGCAGGGGCAGGACTACCCCGCCGTCGACCCCATAGACAGCCTCCAGGCCGTGTGGAGCGCCAATTTCGGGGTGGCCGGGCAGACCGCCTATCTTCCCGGCTTGGTCGAGAACGCGGGCTTCCGCTCCAACATCGGGCTCGTGAACACGGGGCCCGATGCCGCGAGCGTGCTCGTGGAACTGTTCGATGGGACCGGTAACAAGCTCACGGACTACACAGTAGCCCTGGCGAGCGGCGAGTGGTCACAGGCGGTCGAGCCGTTCCGGAAGCTGGCCGGCCAGACCGCGATGGACAACGGGTACGCGAGGGTCACCGTGCAGCAGTGGGACTACGGGGTGTTCGCGTTTGCTTCGGTCATCGACAACCTCACCAACGACCCGACGACGGTCGTCATGCAGCGGTAGAGGGGCGCGGGCGATTGAGTCGGTGCCCGAACCGAATCGGATCAGATCAGGTCCTGATTGGGTGATTGGGTGCCTGATTGGGTGCCTGGTACGCATTTAGCTGATTTGTAGTCGTGGCCTGTCATTTGCTGAGACTTGCCGAGAGAATGACGGTCACGGTCGCCCAGCCCGCCGGTCTGAATTTGCCGCCTTTGCTCCTCTGCTCCTCCGCCCCTCTGCTCCTCTGCTGCTTCTGAACCTTCGAACGTTCGAACCTGCCATTGGGTGCCTGGTACGCATTTAGCTGATTTGTAGTCGTGGCCTGCCATTTGCTGAGACTTGCCGAGAGAATGACGGTCACGGTCGCCCAGTCCGCCCGTCTGAATTTGCCGCCTTTGCTCCTCTGCTCCTCCGCCCCTCTGCTCCCCTGCTGCTGTTGAACGTTCGAACCTGCGAACCTTCGAACAAGCCTCTGCCGCTGCGCGCTACTTCGCCGCCGCCTTCGGCACGATTGCCTTGATGTCGGCGAGGGTGCGCTCGGCGAGCTGGTCCTGGAGGCGCGCCACCTCTTGCGGCGCCGGCGCCTCCTTGCGCCAGGCGGCGAGGGCGGCCTCGGCGCGGCGGAAGTTCTCCGCCTCGGCCTTGAGCAGGCGCGGCTCGACTGCCGACTCGTTGGCGGCGAACGCGTCGGCGCGGATGAACTTCTTCAGCTCGCCGCGGGTTTCCGGGTAGAAGACGGTCCGCACGGCGTCGAGCGCCTGGGTCATCTCCGAGGCCTTGAGCGACGGCGCGAGCGCGGCTGGCACTCTCGCGGCGCGCACCCACACCGGGACCGCCGCGCCGGTGACCGGCTGGCCGACGATGACCCACAGCGTCGCGAGCAGCGGGTCCTCGCCCGGGCGTACGCCCTCGAACAGCGCCGCCGAGGCCGTGTCGTACCGGCACACGCTGTCGGCGGTGTAGGCCCAGCGCGCGCCTTCCGGCAGGCCCTTGGCGGGGTACGAGCCGATGCGGACGTTGGCGACGTCGCGGGCGGGGCCGGAGAGCAGGGTCGGGGCGGCGAGCGCCTTGGCCTTGACGAGCTCGTCGAGCAGCGAGGTGGCCCGCTCGCGCCGCAGGAAGCCCGAGCCGTCCTCGGTGTCGCCCGAGTCGCCGTAGTTGGTGCGCACGATGAACCCGTTGGGCGCGACCTTGGGGTCGGCGGCATCGAAGCGTTTGTGCGTCTTGCGGCCGGCCTCGAAGATCGCAGCGCCGCCCCTGGCGTCGATGACGCCGAAGTTGGCCACCACGTCGCGGCCGCCGTCGGTCTTCTCGAGCAGCGCCTGGAACTCCTCCACGGTGGCGCACGACTGCAGCGCCAGGCGCATGAGCTGGCCCTCCGCGACGGAGTCGCCCTTGTCGAGGTTGTAGGAGGCGGAGTTCATGATCGCGAACCCCTGGGCGTTGATCCCGGCCCAGATGTCGAGCCCGGCCGGGTCGGCGGAGTTGACCACGCCAAGGAAGGGGTAGCGGCCGGTGGCGTCGTAGACGACCTGGTTCTGCTTGTTGTCGGCGTCGCGGTTCTTCCAGAGGAGCGGGCGGCCGTTGGCGGTCGCCTGGCCCGAGATCGCCGCGGTGGTGCAGGCGCGAGCGTCGTTTGCGCCGGTCATAGCGAGAGCGAGTGCCATGCAGAGGCCCAGGAACAGCGGGGTGCGATCCACCGGTTTCGGGGTCATGTCTTCTCCTTCGGGCGGGACGCGAGTAGCGGCCGATGGGGGGAACGGCGTTTCCGTGGGCTCGGCGCGCTGCCGCCGGTGTCGTGCGCGGCCCGCTTGACTCGTACGGCGTGGTGGGCTAGCGTCGGCACGGTTTGGATTTTATATCAAATATTGGAGACGATCGGATGTCGGACGAAACCACCGTTCCAGCGCACACGCAGCTTCCTCAGTGGATCGCAGAGCAGATTCGCGCGGACATCCTGGAGGGCCGCCTCAAGCCTGGCGAGTGGCTGCGCCAGGAGCGGCTCGCCCAGGAGCATGGCGTGAGCCAGATGCCGGTTCGGGAGGCTCTCAAGAAGCTCGCCTCCGAGGGCCTCGTGGAGCACGTGCCCTACCGAGGGGTCCGGGTGGTGGAGTTCTCGGTTGCCGACGTCGAGGACCTCTACACCTGCCGGTCCTTCATCGAGGGGATGGCGGCGCGCTTCGCGGCGACGAGCATCTCGGATGAGGAACTCGACGAGCTGAGGGCGCTCGCGACGCGGATGGCCGAGTGCGAGACGCCCAAGGACCTGCCCGAGTACCGGGAGCTGAACAGGCGCTTCCACGGGGTGATCTTTACCGCGAGCCGGCGCTCGTACCTCGTGCGGACGCTGGCGCAGCTGTGGTCCGCGTTTCCGACGATGCTGTGGAGCAACGTCCCTCGCGTCGCGATCGCCTCGGTCCCGGAACGCGACGAGCCCGACGTCGAGGAGCACGCGGCGATCATCGCCGCGCTCGCCGCGCGCGACCCGGTTGCAGCCGAGCGCGCCGTCCGCACCCACATCGAGGCGGCTGGCAAGTCGCTGCTCGGTGCGGTGGAGACCAAGCAATGAACTGCCTCGACCGGGTCCCTCACCCATGGGAATTCCCCGGCAAGCCTTCTCTTCCCTCTCGACAAGGAGGTTTCACCATGCGGCGGACTCTCGCTCTCATCGGCTCGGTGATGGTCGCGGCGGCGGCAACCGCCGCCGGCCCGGCTCCCAAGGGCAACCTGGTCCTCATCGGCGGCGGCGACAAGCCGAAGGACGCGATGACGAAGTTCATCGAGCTGGCCGGCGGTCCGAAGGCCTCGATTGTGGCGATCCCGACCGCTTCCGAGGAGGCGGACGCCGCCTCCTACTACGAGAAGCTCTTCAAGGAGGAGTACAGCTGCACGAACGTTGTTTCGCTCGACATCAAGACAAAGGCCGATGCGATGCGGCCTGATTTCGCCCAGCGCGCCTCCGAGGCGGGCGGCATCTTCTTCGGCGGGGGCGACCAGGTCCGCATCACGAACGCGATCCTCGGCACGCCGGTCGGCGCGGCGATCGCGAGGGCGTTCGAGCGCGGCGCGGCGGTCGGCGGCACGTCGGCCGGGACGGCGTGCCAGAGCGACCCGATGATCACGGGCGAGGGCGACTTCACGGTGATCAAGGCCAACACGGTCGAGCTGAAGCCGGGGCTCGGGTTCTTCCGCGGGGTGATCGTGGACCAGCACTTCATCAAGCGCCAGCGGGAGAACCGGCTGCTGGCGGTGATCCTCGAGCACCCCGACCTGCTCGGCGTGGCCGTGGACGAGGAAGCCGCGGTCTGGGTGCGCCCCGACCAGACGTTCACCGTGCTGGGCAAGAGCTCGGTCGTCGTGATCGACGCCTCGAAGGCGAAGGTCGGCCGGCAGCCGGGCGAGAAGGGTCAGGACCGCCTCGGCGCCCACGGCCTGAGGGTCGACATCCTCATGCCGGGCGAGGCGTACGACATCAAGAGCCGCGCCGTGGTGACCGCTCCGGCCAAGTAGCGCTGAACTCCCAATCCCGGTTGGGCGGGGCTCCTCCCCGCCCTGTCGTTCACCCTCTCCCGCGCGCGGGAGAGGGCCGGGGTGAGGGTGGAGGCAGCAATTTGTAGAACCCCCACCTACCCTCCCCCGCCAGCGGGGGAGGAATCGCCGCGGAGTCTGCGCCGGCCCTTCTACGACCACACGCCGGGGATGGCGCGGGCGCAACTCGGGCAGCGCCCCTTCGCGAGGCGGTTCTCCATGACCTGGAACCCGACCCGCCGGATCAGCTGGCCGCCGCAGCCCGGGCAGACGGTGTTCTCGCCGGGGTGGCCGGGGACGTTGCCGAGGTAGGCGAAGGCGAGTCCCTCGGCCTTCGCGATCTGCCACGCCCGTTCCAGCGTCTCGAGCGGCGTGGGCGGGAGGTTCGTGAGGCGGTACGTCGGGTGGAAGCGCGTGAGGTGAAGCGGCACCTCGCTCCCCAGGTTCGTCTTGACCCACCGCGTCAGAGCCCGGACCTCGTCCTCCGAGTCGTTCAGCCCGGGAACCAGAAGCACGACGATCTCGAGCCAGGTGCCGCTCGCCTTGATCGTCTCGATCGACTTGAGGACGGGCTTGAGCTCTCCCCGAATGATCTCCTTGTAGAAGCGCTCCGAGAACGCCTTGAGATCGACCTTCATCGCAACGAGCGACGGGAGCACCTCCTTCAGGGGCTTTTCCTGGATGTACCCGTTGGAGACGACCGTGGAGCGCAACCCGAGCTTTCGCCCCTCGATGGCGGTGTCGCGCACGTACTCCCAGAACACGACCGGCTCGGAGTAGGTGGCGGACAGCAGCGGCGCGCCGTTGTCGCGGGCAATCCTGGCGAGGGCCTCCGGGGGCAGGTACGTGGCGGCGACCTGCTCCGGCCTGAACTGCGAGATCTCCCAGTTTTGGCAGAACTTGCACTCGACGGTGCACCCCGCGGTGGCGTACGACAGCGCCTGCGAGCCGGGGAGCACGTGGAAGAAGGGCTTCTTCTCGATCGGGTCCAGGTGGACGGTGCAGGCGAGAGAGTGGACGAGCGTGTTGTAGACGCCGCCGCGGTTCTCGCGGACGCCGCACCCGCCCCGCTCCGCGTCGGCGACCTGGCAGCCGCGGGGGCAGAGCTGGCACTCGACGCGACCCTCCGGGAGCTTCTTGTACCAGGACGCCTCGCGCGCCGGCAGGTCGTCGGGAGGGACGGGAGCGCCGACCGCTGGCGGGGTGGCGTCGCCCCGACGCGGGAGGAGCGCGGCGGCGGCTCCGGCGCAGGCGACCACGGCGAGCTGCCGGCGGTTCATGCCGTCGCTCATGCGCGCACCTCCACGATGCCGGCCGGGTCCCCGACGCCGAGACCGTAGCGCGCAGCGGTGACGAGGAAACGCGGCGGGCGTCCGGCGGCTTCGAGCGACGGCATGCCCCTCCTCTGACGCTCGGCGTCGATGACCCTCCACGCCCAGGCGTCCGCGGCCACCGGGTCGGTGGAGGCCGCGACCAGGCCGAGGGGCCAGACGGCGTCCGGGCGGCACGCCGGTCCGCCGTGGCACTGCGCGGTGACGCCGTCGAGGATCACGAGGCGCAACGTGCCCCTGACGAACGGGTGGTTGAGAACGTCGGCGACGTACGGGTCGCAGTTGTGGTCATGGTACTTGTTGGGGTTGTGGATCAGGCCGTACAGGTTCTTCAAGCCGGCGGAGACCCCGGAGAGGTCGTGGTCCTTGACGACGCCGAACGACACCAGGGCGCTGCAGGTCGTCGACACCAGGCGGGCGAAGCACGAGCCGATCTCGCCCGAGGTCGAGGGCTCGCGGTCGTAGTCGTTGTCGATGCCGTAGCAGAGGAAGTCGCCGCCGTCCCGGCGCACGGTGAAGCCGGCGCGGGAGAGCTCGCGGCTCGATCGGTCGAACACGATGATGCGGTGCGGCGGGATGCCGCGCTGGCGGAGGAGCGCGGCGAACGCCCCGACCAGCTCGGGGCGTGGCGAGAGCCCGCGCCCGGCGAGGCAGTTGACCTTCACGCCGACGGTGTCCTCGGCGGCAAACAAGGCGGCGACCGCGTCGCGGACCGTCGCGAGCCCCGTGCACGCGACGAGCGCCGCGCTCACGGCCCGCTCGGCTGCGGCGGAATCGAGCGGTCCGCCGCCCGCGCCGGGGCGCAGCGACGCGAGCCCCACGCGGCCGCGCGACTGCGGAGGTCTGGGAGCGGCGCCCGCGCCCCGGGCCAGCCCGGCCAGGCCGAGGCCCAGGAATCCTGCCAGCTCGCGGCGACTGATCGCTCGGCCCACGATGTCTCCCCTGGGCAAGGATACGCCCGTCGACCGTCACAGGATCACCCGTGGCTTTGTGAGAACCTGTCTATGGTCGCGACACGGGAGCGGCGAAGGGCCACCGGACGCCAGCGGTTCGGCTGGCTCCGCGCTGCCGGTACGGCCGTCCGTCGTCGGAGGGTGCCCCGCTATTGGTGCTCGCCGAAGACCTGCGCGGTGAAGACCTCGAAGCGCGCGCCGCTGCGCCAGGCGTCGGGGGCGAGCCCGGCCTTCTGGGATAGTGCCGACAGGAACGTCGAGAGGTCCCACCCGGTTTCGGTGGCCACCTGCGGGAGGAACACCGCGCGCCGACCGGACTTCGTCAGGAGGACGCCGTGCTTGCCCAGGACGATGTCTTCGGGGCCGCTCACGGGGTGCATCGGGGAGAGCACCGAGACCTCGACGGCAACCTCGTCGAGCTCCGATGCGGCGAGGTCCGGAAAGCGCGGGTCGTGGGCCGCGGACACGGCCGAATCGATCACCGCGTCGACGAGAGGCTCGCGCGCCTCCATGGAACCGATGCAGCCGCGCAGCTTCCCTTCCTTGCGCGCCTTGATGCCCGTGTTGTTCACGGTGACGAAGACGCCGGAGAGCGCCGCCAGGTTGCCGGCCACCGGGTGCGCGGCGAACCAGTCGGCAAGCTGCCCCTGGTGGGTGAGGTGAGTCGCCAGCGTGGCCCTGGCCAGCTCCACGACCGCATTCTCTTCCGGCTTGCTCAGCTCGGTCGGGTGAGGCGGTGCGGGATCGTCGCGCCAGGGGCCCCAGCCTCCCGTGAAGTCGACGCCGGCGTAGGCCACCACCTGCGACCAGTCGCCGCTCACCTCCGCGGAGGTGGTCACGTCGGCCACGACCCCGGAACCGTGGAAGGCGTGGGCGAGCAGTTCCAGCAGCACCGTGATCGGCCGGGCGCCGCACACCGTGTCGCCGCTCGTCTCGATCTGCTGCGAGAAGCCGAGGGGGTCGATGGCCGCCGCGCGACCTGCGGTCGAACGGGCGAGCGCCACCAGCTTGGGCCCAAGGGTACGATCGGTCGCAAAGGGCCTGTAGTCGTAGGCGGCCCCGTGATGGGTGAAGTCCGAGGAGGCCACCACGATGGTGCCCGGTCCGACGAGTTCGGCAAGTCGTCGCGCCATGGCGACCGCCAGGGCGCGATCGGTTGCGTGCCCGACGACGATCGGCACGATCGGGACCGGCCCCACCGTGGCCAGGAGGAACGGAAGCTCGACCTCGAGGCTGTGCTCGCGCGCGTGCGCGTTCGCCGGCCCTCTGAACTCGGGCAGCGCGGCGAGCTTGGCGACGGCCTCGCGGTCCACTGGCATCTCGCCCAGCGGTGTCGCGAACGCGGTGACGTCGCGGTCCGGCAGCGCGCCGCCCGCGAACCCGCTGTAGTGCGAGGGACCGAGGATGATCACCCTGGTAGGCTTCGAACCCGCGAGCGCAGCGAACGCCTTGCCCGCCGTGGCGCCGGAGAAGACATAGCCCGCGTGGGGAGCGATCACGGCGACGGGCGCCTGGCCCGCCCCCTTCCCTGCGGCAAGGAACCCCCGCACCTCGGCCTCGAGCTGGCGGGCGTCGCCAGGGTAGAAGGCTCCCGCCACGGCGGGCGGGCGGACCTCGGCTCGGACCATGTTCGTGAACATGAGCACCCCCAGGATCAGCGCAGCGTTCCTCATGCAGGGATTGATAAGTCCGCGGGACGAAAAACGCAACATCGGGCTCATTTTTGCAGACCTCCGGCCAGGAGCCGGTTCAGGGGATCGCGCGTCTCGCCTACCGAGTAGACGCGGACCGCGGCCTCCTCGCCGACGGGGCACTTGTTCTCGCAGATGCCGCAGCCGACGCACTTGGCCACGTCGACCCGCGGCCGTTGCAGCTTCAGGGGCGCGCCGTCGCGGCCTGCCTCGTCGACTGTCTCGAACCAGATCGCCTTCGGGTCGGTCGGGCACATCTCCTCGCAGACGATGCACGGCGTGCCCATCGCCCACGGCAGGCAGCGGCCGCGGTCCACGAAGGCGGTGCCGATGCTCACCGGCGGCTTGCCGTCGTACCCGGTCTTGCGCGCCGGGGTCAGCCGGCTGATCGCCCCGGTCGGGCAGACCTCGCCGCAACGGGTGCAGGCGAACTCGCACCACCCGCGGCGCGGCACGACCACCGGCGTCCAGAACCCCTCGACGCCGGCCTGGCCGATCGCGGAGTGGATCGCGCTCGTGGGGCAGGCTTGCTGGCAGAGCGAACACTTGACGCAACGCTGCAGAAACTCGGCCTCGCCGAGGGAGCCCGGCGGGCGGAGCAGCCGCGGGCGCGCGGCTTCGCGGCCGCCGCCGGTGGCCCGCAGGAGCGGGGCGACGGCAATCGACCCGAGCACGGTGCCGAAAAGGTAGCGCCGCGAGAGGTCGGGCTTGTCCGGGGGAGCAGGAAGGGAGGGCAAGGCCTGGTAGCTCATCGCCTGCTCGGGGCAGCCGGGCAGGCAGTTCAGGCAGACCATGCACTCGCCGGCCCGATGGCTCCCGAGCGGCTCGTCGGCGCCCTGGCACGCGAACGCGCAGAGCTTGCACGACGTGCAGGCATCGCCGGCGCGGTGGATGCGGAACACGGCGAACCGGGCGAAGACGCCCAGCAGGGCGCCGAGCGGGCAGAACCCCCGGCAGAAGACGCGCGGGATCCACCGGCTCGCCACCAGAATTGCGAGCAGCAGCAGCGCCGCGACCCACCCGCCGGGCGCCGGCCGGCCGCCGGGAAGCACGGGCCACAGACCCGAAGCCAGCCCGCGCGCTGTCAGCGACAACGGGTCGAACAGGCCCGTCTGCAGAGTCCCGGCCAGGGCGCCGGCAAGCAGGGCGGCGAGGACGTAGTACTTGATCGCGTACCAGCGTCGGTAGCGGTTGACCTGCAGGCTCTCGCGCCGCGTGCGCGGCGAGAAGAGCCAGCTGGAGAGCTGCTGGAGGGTTCCGAGGGGGCAGGCCCAGCCGCAGAACGCCCGACCGACCAGGAGCGTGAGCGCGATCAGGCCAGACGCCCACACCAGGGCGCCCGGAAGGGTGCCCGAACCGAACGTCACGCCGACCGCCGAGAGCGGGTCGCCGTGGTGGAAGGCGGAGTACGGGAGGTCGCGGGCGTCCCCCGCCGCGAGGCGCGCCAGCAGCCAGAGGAACGCCGCCAGGAAGAGCGCCTGGTAGAGCACGCGGATGCGGATTGTCCATTTCATGATCGTCGTTCGGGGTTCGTGGTTTGTGGCTCGTGGTTTGTGGTTGGCGGCTCGGCGCCCCCAGACCGCTCCGCGGCCCAGCCTCTCACGAGTCGCTCGCTTCCTCGAACCACGATCCACGATCCACAACCCACGGTCTTCATGTGGTGCCCAGCTCTTTGACGAGCGCGAGGTCGGCGCGGCCGAGTCCCCGGCGCTCGGCCTCGGCGATGAAACCGAGGTCGGCGGGCTTGCGGCCGAGGAGCGAGGCACCCCACGCGTCGGCCAGCACCGGGTCGGTCGCCGCGAGGACGGCGCCCACCGGCAGGACGTCCGCCAGGCTGCCTCCGACGGGTCCGTTGGCGGCAAGCACCCGGGTCGCGTCCACGATGGTGAGGGTCGGCCGGAAGGTGGCGCCGAGCTCCGCCACCGCCCTGTTGATGTCCTGGTGCAGCCGGTTGCGACCCTTGCCCAGGACGCCGAACCAGTTCTTCATGCCGAGCGTCACGCGCGACAGGCTGTGATGCTTCACAACCGGAACGTTGATGACGCGGTCGGCGCGGAGCAGCTCCTCAATCACCTCGAGCCCCGCCGAGAGCCCGGGCAGAGCGGCCGTCACCAGCCGCAGACGGCGGGACTCGATGACGTCCGCCCCGGCCGCGGTCGCCGCCGCCTCGATTCCGGAGCGCGCGAAGCAGCGACGCGGGTCGTTGCAGGAGATGTCGGTGACCACGACCCGGCGCGCCCCCGCGGCCCGGCACAGCCTGACGATCTCGGCCACGACCTGCGGATCGGTGTTGGCGGCCTGCTCCGGCAGGCGGTCCCACCCGACGTTCGGCTTGACGAGCACGGTCTCACCCTTGCGGACGAAGCGCTCCATCCCGCCCATCGCGGCCACCGCCCGCCGAACGTTGGCAGCCGGGTCCCCACCGCGGGCCGCCGCCGCCGGGCCGGCGTCCCCCTGCGGGAGGCGCCAATCGGGGATCGCAGAGGCGCTTGCCGAAACGGTCCGGCGGTCGTGGAACACCACGACGCCGGCGCCCACGGCCGCCGCGGCGACCGCCGTCGACGAGAGTCGGAGCAGCGCCTCGCGGCGGGTGACCTTCGGTGCGGAAGGGTCGCTCACGGCCGCCCTTTCAACCAGGCCGCCGCAACGGCAGCGAGCGCGTTCGGGGAAGCGGTTTCCGTTCCCAGCGCGGTGAGCTTGATGTAGTCGGCCCCGTGGGTGGAGACGAGCGTCGTGGCGTCGGCGAAGGCGTCGGGCATGCCGGGCACTGGCTTCGCGTCGGACGGTCGCTCCGCCTCCATCTGCTCGCGGGCCCCGCCGGGCGCCGCGAACCGGTACACCTCGGCCGTCAGGTCGAGCCCCTCGGTCGCCTCGGACGCGAAGGTGTAGGTCGCTGCCACGCACCGCTCGAAACCGCGAGCCAGGTAGGCCTCGGCGGCCCCGTCGATGTACTCGTACAGCGTGTCGCGGGTGTACGAGGAGGGCTCGGATCGGGCGGTGGCGCCGGCCGCGCCGGCTTCGGGCAGCGTCGGCCCCGCGGCCGCCCGCAGCGCCGCGAGGACCGCCGCGGGGTCTTCCCGGGCTGTCCGACCGCGCTCGACGAGCCAAACCGCCACGCCCGCCAGGGGCAGAAGCAGCAGCACGTGCCAGGCTCGCGGTCGATTCATGTCTCTCGGCCCCCCCGAACATACGCTAGGCCGTCCAGGCGTGTCTGGTCAAGAGCGCGCGGGGGGAATGGACAGGGTCGAGTGCCGCTTTGACACGGGTAGGGGATTTCGTTAGATTCGTCGTGGTGGCGGCTTCAGCTCTCGCGGTAGCGGATCAATCGGCGTTGAGGCGGTAGGGGTGGATGGGTGCCGTCTCCCGGCTCGCAGTGCCGGGCTGACCCGTGGCACGGGCTGGGAGGGTTCCACGATGTCGGTTCGCATCCGAAGGTCGGTTCTGATCCTGACTATGGCCGCGTTCCTTCTGTCAGGCGAGCACGCTCGCGGGGCCTCGAGCGGTTTCCACGTGGTCAATGTGAGCAACTCGGCAGGGAACGCGCGCGCAGACGTAGGCCTGGGAGCTCCCGGTCGCGCTGCAAACGCTGCGCTCATCCAGCAAGGGTTCACCGTCAACTCCGACGGCCGTGTGGGCGCAATGGTGGAGCTCGTGGACCCGCCGGCCGTCGAGGTTTACCTGCAGAGCACGGGGGTGAGCACCATGGCGGTGGGCACACGGGCGTCGTCGCCGGTCACGGCGCAGGCCGTCGCCGCGGCGCAAGCCCACATCGCCCACCTCGATCAGGTCCAGCAGGACATGGCGGCGGTCCTCACCGGCCCCGCGATCGCGGCCGATCTGATCTACCGGGTCCAGCGCGTCTACAACGGCATCGCGGTTCAAGTCGACGGGGCGGCGCTTGACCGGATTCGCGCCCTGCCGGGGGTCAAGGCGGTCCACCCGCTTGTGCCGAAGCACCTGGACAACTTCACCTCGGTGCCGTTCATCGGCGCGCCCCAGGTGTGGGGAGGGGTGGGAGGCGGGGCCACCGGCGCAGGCGTCAGGGTCGGTGTGATCGATACCGGCATCGACTACCTCCACCACGATTTCGGCGGATCCGGCATCTACCCGATCTCCGGCACCTACGTGAGCGCAGACTGGCCGACGACGGCCAAGGTGGTGGGCGGCTACGATTTCTCAGGCGACAACTACGACGCCTCAGGCGTTGACGGATCGACGACACCCACGCCCGACCCGGACCCGATGGACTGTAACGGCCACGGGAGTCATGTCGCGGGCACCCTGGCCGGATACGGGGAGAACGCCGACGGGAGCACGTTTCAGGGTCCGTGGAATGCCGGTACCCCGATCCCGACATTCATGATCGGGCCCGGAGTCGCACCACAAGCGCAGCTCTATGCACTGAAAATCTTCGGCTGCAGCGGCACGACGAACCTCGTGACGCAGGCGATCGACTGGGCGATCGATCCCAACGGAGACGGCGACTTCTCCGATCACCTCGACGTCATCAACATGTCGCTCGGCTACGAATACGGCGCGCCGGACGACCCGGACACGCAGGCCGCCGACAACGCGGCGGAACTCGGCGTGATCGTCGTCTCGGCGGCCGGAAACTCGGGCGACGCGTACTTCGTCGTCAACTCGCCGGGGAACGCCGGGCGCGGGATCGGGGTGGCCGCAGTGGGCGATCCCGGCGTGATCTACGGCGACCTGCGCGTCAACACGCCTTCGGCGATCGCGGGGGACTATTCCGCCCAGCCTGCAATGTTCGGGCCGAATCTGCCTGCGACGCCGATCACCGGCACCGTGGTCTATGCGTCCCCGAACGACGGCTGCTCGCCGCTGTCGAACGGGAGCGCGGTCAGCGGCAACATCGCCATTTTGGACCGCAATGTCGGCGCCTCCGACGCGTGCAACTTCACTGTCAAGGTGAAGAACGCGCAGAATGCCGGCGCGGTCGCCGTCATAGTCGCCGACAACGTGGACGAGTCGTTCCTGATCGTGATGGGGGGGAGCGACCCGACCATCACGATTCCCTCCATCTTCATCTCGCTGGCCGATGGTCAGACGCTCGAGGGGCAGCTCCCCAGCCCGGGAGTCAACGCTACGCTGATCAGGGTCGGCATGACCGACACGGTGGCGTACTTCTCTTCGCGCGGGCCACGCTCAGGCGACGCGGTGTTGAAGCCCGACATCGCGGCGCCCGGGCTCGAGATCTTCTCGGTGGATGCTTTGTCGGGGGACGCCGGGGTGTACATGGACGGCACGTCGATGGCAACCCCCCACGTCGCCGGCGCGATGGCCCTGTTGCGGCAGCTGCACCCGACGTGGACCGTCGAGGAGCTGAAGGCGTTGGCGATGAACACCGCCGTGCGCGACGTCACCGTGAACCCGAACTCCGTTCCGCTGTACGTCGGCACCGGGAGAACCGGTGCGGGCCGCGTCGACGTGGCGACCGCAGCGGCAACGCAGGCCGTCGCATTCGACGCGGACGACGCCGGGCTCGTGAGCGTGTCGTTCGGTGTGGTCGAGGTATCGGGGACCGCCACCGCGAGCAAGAACATCACGGTCGAGAACAAGTCGAGCGCGGCGCAGACGTACACGCTCGGTTTCACACCGTACGCGACGGTGCCTGGGGTTTCTTTCTCCTTCCCGAACGGGACAGGCCTCACCGTGCCGCCGAACGGCTCGGTGACGTTCCCCGTGCAGCTCGCCGCGAATGCCGCGGCGATGCGGCACACCATGGACCCCAGCATCAGCACGACGTCGGAGACATACCCGCGGTTCTGGCTCTCCGAGGAGGACGGCTACATCACGCTCACGCCCCCGTCGGGCTCCCCGTTGGGGGTTCCGGTCTACGCGGCCGCTCGGCCCACCTCGGCGATGGCGGCACTGCAGTCGACCGTGGGGCTGTCCGGCAGCTCGGGCACCGCGACGGTCAACCTCGCTGGGCAGGGGATTTCGACCGGGACGGCGTACCCGACGGACATCCTGTCGCTGGTGAGCGCGTTCGAGCTGTTGGAGAGCAACTCGGACCCGACGGTCAGCGATGCGCAGTACCTAGGGGTGGCAAGCGACTACCAGTACCAGGTGGCCAACGGCGGCACGCTCGCGAGCTCGACGATCTACTTCGGGGTCGCATTCCAGCAAGGCTGGTCGAGTCCGGTGCCGGTGGTCGCGGACATCTACATCGACGTCAACGGCGACGGCACCCCCGACTACGACCTGTACTTCACGGACTACAGTGACTTCTCCGGCAATTCCGTGTACGACGATGTCTTCGTCGCCGCGCTGTGCAACATCTCGACCTCCGAGTGCAGCCTCATGCCGCTCAACGGGGTCACCCCGGACGTGCTGGACACCGTGCCGATGGACACCAACATGATCGTCCTTCCGGTTGCGGCGTCGGATCTCGGCTTGACGAGCGGAAACAGCCGCTTCAGCTTCTACTTCAACCGCGAGAGCGGCACGCAGGTGACCCACACATTCGATCCGGCCGGCGCCGGATTGTCGTTTGGCGGACCGTTCGCGGTCGCAGGATCGGGGCAGCCGATCTTCCCCGACCTGCCCGGTCAGTTCATCCAGGTGGGCTACAACCAGGCCGCCTACACGACGGACAATGCCTCGGGGATCCTGCTCCTCCACCACCACAATGGCGCCGGGAGCCATGCCGAGACCATCGCGACGTCGTTTGGGCCGTGCAGCGTGAGCGCGACCGCCACGGTTCCCGCGTCAACGAACCCGGGCGAGTTGGTATCCTTCCAGGCCACCGCCAGCGCCACCTCCTGTGTGGGGGACGCGAGCTATCTCTGGGACTTCGGCGACGGTTCCGGCGGTTCGTCTCTGCAGAATCCGACCCACGCCTACCCGCAGACCGGTAACTATGCGTGGACCCTCGTGGTCTCGTACGGGAGCTTTTCCGTGACCAGGGCGGGCAGCATCGCGGTCACGCGGCCCACCCCCGCGGTGAGGCGTCACCTCATCCCCGCCAGCTGAGGTCGGCCGCCCGCAAACGCCGGGGGGACGCGACTCGCCGCGCCCCTGCCGGCCCCTACACAGCGATGCCGGCTTAATCCCCAGGTAGGGGCGGCCCTTGCGGCCGCCCTCGGTGGGGATGGACGTGCCGATCGGACGACGGGCGGACGCAAGGCACGCCCCTACGCAGAACGGATAGCCCTCATCCAGGGGCGCGCCCGACATCCAACTCGTGTGGCGTGTTGACGCACCGGCAAGCGGGCCGATACGATTCGGTAGCTTTTCGGCAACGCACCGGCGACACGGGATCGCCGATCCGGGGGACGCAGTGATAGAGCGCGCCGCTTCTTCGCAGGGAACCTCGTCCGGTTTCGTCCGCGGCCTCGGCCGGCTGGACGCCACCATGGTCGTGGCCGGCTCGATGATCGGCTCGGGGGTCTTCATCGTCTCGGCCGACATCGCCCGCCAGGTCGGCTCGGCCGGATGGCTGCTGGTGGTCTGGGTGTTGAGCGGACTGCTGACGGTCGTCGCGGCGCTGTCGTACGGCGAGCTTGCCGCGATGATGCCCGAGGCGGGCGGGCAGTACGTGTTCCTGCGCGAGGCGTACTCGCCATTCTGGGGGTTCCTGTACGGCTGGACGCTCTTCCTCGTGATCCAGACCGGGACGATCGCTGCGGTCGCCGTCGCGTTCTCCCGCTTCCTGGGTGTCCTGGTCCCGGCGATCTCGCCGACGAACTGGATCATCCCGCCGGTGGACCTTTCGGCGACCTACGCCGTCAGCCTGTCCACGCAGCAGCTCGTGGGGATCCTCATGCTGGTGCTGCTCACGTGGACCAACACGAGGGGCCTGGCGCTCGCCAAACGGATCCAGAACGTCTTCACCTCGACCAAGACGCTCGCGGTCATGGCCCTCATCGTGATCGGGGTGGCGCTCGGCGCTAACAGCGGCGCGATCCGCGCAAACTTCACCGCTGCCTGGACGCCCCGGGGGGCCGCGGCGATCGTGCCGGACTTCGGCTTCGTCCCGGTGGTCACGGCTGCCTCGGGGCTGTTCGGCCTGGTGGTCGCGCTGTGCGTCGCGCAGGTAGGGTCGCTGTTCTCGTCCGACGCCTGGAACAACATCACCTTCGCCGCAGGGGAGGTGAAGGACCCGCGCCGCACCGTGGCGCTCTCGATGGCAGCCGGTACCGGTCTCGTGGTGACGCTGTACGTGCTGGCCAATCTTGCCTACGTGTTGACGTTGCCGATCGAGGCGATCCAGCACGCGCCCGACGACCGCGTCGCGACCGCGGCGCTGCAGACCATCTTCGGCAACGCCGGCGCCGTGATCATGGCCGTCGCGATCGTGATCTCGACGTTCGGCTGCAACAACGGCCTGATCCTCGCGGGGGCGAGGGTGTACTGGGCCATGGCGAAGGACGGGCTGTTCTTCAGGGGCACCGGGCGGCTGAACAGCAACCACGTGCCGGCCGTCGGGCTGGTCCTCCAATGCGTCTGGGCTTCGCTGCTGGTTCTGCCGCGGACTCGTTTGCGCGATGCGGGGGGGAGCCTCGTGCGCGACGGGGCCGGGGCCCCGCAGTACGGCAACGTCTACTCGAACCTCCTCGACTACGTCGTCTTCTCGGTGCTGCTCTTCTACATCCTCACGATCGCGGCCGTGTTCGTCCTGCGCCGCACGCGCCCCGACGCCGAGCGCCCGTACCGCGCCTTCGGCTACCCGGTGGTGCCGGCCCTGTACATCGCAGTCGCGGCGCTGATCTCGGTCGTGCTGATCGTCTACAAGACGGAGACCACGTGGCCCGGCCTCGCGATTGTGCTCACCGGGATCCCGGTTTACTTCGCTTGGCGAGCCGTGGACCGCGGCCGCCGGGCCGACTGATTCTCGCTCCGTGAGGCTTTTCTGCTCGGTGTCATTGTTCAGAAAGTCCGTCGGCCTACTCGTCCGGGTTTGGAGTGACAACTCGGTGTCAGCAGCGGGCGGGGGCAAGCCCCGCGCCTACACAGTGACGTCTGGTTGAGTTGGTGTAGGGGCGGCCCTTGCGGCCGCCCGCTTCCGAGTCTCTTCAGTGCGACACCCTCTGCCCACCTTCCCTTTCATGGTCTGGGGTGAGCCCGCGGCTCATGAGGATTGCCTGGAAGGTCTCCCGGCCACCTCTGTTCATCCTGAGGAGGCCCGCCGGGGGCGAGCCGACGAAGGATCTCCCCGAACCCGCGAGCGACCGAACCTGTGCACTCCCGGGGGATTCTTCGCTCGCTGCGCTCGCTCAGAATGACGGGGGGGGGGTTAGGGTGCGGGCCGGGGGCCCGCGTTGAATCGGCTCTTGCGTATGACACTGGGCCCGCCGGGCGGCGCCGGACTACTTCGTCGCCTGATCCCACTCGTCCGAGCCGCGCGCGATCAGCGCGCTACGGTCCTCCGGCAGGATGAAGCGCTCGCGGATGAGCGCGTCGAGCGCGCCCGTAAAGCGCTTGAGGTAGTCGGCACGATCCTTATAGCGCTCCGCGACGGAGGGCCGTGGATCACCGGCATTCTGCCGCGCCGCGGCGTCCTTCGCGAAGGGCAGGAACGACCCTTCGAACGCCACGCGCTGCCCGGGCGCCCCGATGGAGGGGTCGCGCAGATTCCACGACGCGTACGTCGCGAGCGGCGCGGCGAACTCCGGCAGGCGCACGCCGCCGCGCTCGTTGCCGTCCGCGTTGACCTGCGGCACGAGCACGGGAAACGGGCTGCCCACGCCCGGCGGCTGCACGCTCTGCACGCCGTCGCGCAAGGCCGGGCCGAAGTCGAGACGCCACGCCTCGTTCGGGTCGCGCGGGGCGAGGACGCCTGGGATCTTCGGGAACGCGTAGGCGCTTATCGGCACGAGCGTGCCGTCCGCGATCCGCGGGTGACGGCTCGCGGGAGGCACGGCCGTCCCGCGCAGCCACGCGTCCATGTTGGCGATCATCGCCCGCCAGAAGTAGCGCACGGAGAGCGGACTCTGCGGTTGCTGGCCGAGGAGGTCGCCCGCACCACGCGCTGGCGGCCACGGTCCGCTGAAGTGCTGCAGGCCTGTGAAATGATAAATGCGGACGTTCGCGGACAGAGCGACGTCGCGCTTTCCGTCGGCGGTGGTCGTCGTGAGCGACGCCGCGCGTCCCCAGTATTCGTAGCTCGTGTTGGAGAGGAAGAGCTTCGGGACGACTTTGTCTTCGCTGGCGCGCGCCAGGAGGCCGTCGCGTTCGTTCGTCGCCGGTTCAATTTCCGGGAGGTCGGTGAACGGGAACACGTCGGTCGGGAAGAAGATCGACGAGGTGGGCTGTGCGTCGCGGGACGGCTGGGCAAAACGGAGATTGAAGCTGCCCCGGCCGGCCCCGGCGACGTGTGCCAGCACGCCGTCCAGGGCGATCCGGCCCTTCTCGTCCGCGTTGAACCCCTGGTAGAGCATGTCGCGCAGGAAGCGCCCGTTCTGCGAGATACCCTCGCCGATCACACGCCGCGCGGGCGCGATCGCTCCCCGGTCGTGCTTGGCGTACGCGGCGAAGTCACGCACCGCCGCAAAACCGAGCCCGGCGACGACCGGGTCGGCCACCGCGTAGACGTATTCGTAGATCCGTCCGGGCTGGAACCCTCCGTTGAGATGGATATGTCGCGCGCTCGGCTCCAGCCGGCCGTCGACCGTGTGCGCAAATTGCCATTGGTCGCGCGGTATCACGTGACGCGGCGCCGTGCGCGAGTCGCGGACCGTGAGCGCGTTGCGCGGGTCGTCCGGCGCGGCTGCCGGGTACTCCGCGCCGCCGATCGTACCGAGGATGAGGTGACCGAGCGGGATGTCATCCATCGCTTTCGACAACATCACGTCGCCGCGCAGCAGGCCGGTGATCGTGCCCCCGTGGTCCTTCGCGACAGGCGCGTAAAGGCGCAGGGGGTTGTCCCCCGCGGCGTCCCACTGCCATCCGAGCGCCGCGTAGATGAAGCCGCGGCGCAGCAGCCACCCGTCACCGGCGCTGCCCGCGACGTTCCAGTCGCCTCCGTCCACCAGCCCGACGATGCGCGCGCGTCCCCGGTTGGGCACCTCGAGCAGCAGCGTGCCGTTGCCCCGCGCCGGATCCTTCGGCCGGAGGATGACGATGTCGGCGGAGAATTCCACCTCACCGTTCTTCAGGTTCTCGGCGTTGTCGAGGTCGACTATCCGCTTATTGTGAGGGTTCCCGACCGGAACCGCGAAGTGCACGCGCCCGACGATCCGCTCGTAGGCACCGACGTCGCCGAATGCGGCGCCCCCCAGCGCGTCCTCGCGCGACAGGATCTCGAGGCCCGTGACGCGGGCCTCTGCGGTGCGGAGAGCCCCGCATAGGATCAGCGCGACCAGCAGCCGTTTGGTCATGGATCGAGTCTAGCGTAGGCGTGAGCCGGGCCGGCGGCTCGCGGTTCGCGCGGGGGGCGCACGCGCGCGTTCCCGTCAGTTCAGGGACCGCAGGAACCTGCGCCAGCGGGGGAGGTAGTGGTCGAACGGGTCGACCGACGCGGCCACGGCGGTTGCCTTGCCGACGATGGCATCTTTCGCGACGAATCCGAACACGCGGGAGTCGCCGCTCTCGTCGCGGTTGTCGCCCATGACGAAGTACTGCCCAGCCGGGACCGCTACAGGGCCGAAGAACCGCATTGCGGGGAGCTCGGGCGTGATCATGACCGGGTGGCTGCGATCGCCGAGCTTCTCCGTCGCGAGCAACCTGGCGGGCCGGTCGCCGTGCTGGAAGTCGCGGACCTCGATCCCCGTCAGAGGGCCGTAACGGACCGGGTTCCCGTTGATGGAGAGCCGGTCGTTGCGAAGCGCCAGGCTGTCGCCCGGAAGTCCGACAACCCTCTTGACGAGCCTCTTCCCATCGGCCGGGGAGAACAGCACGACGATGTCACCGCGCTGGGGAGTCGTCCAGCGCGCCAGACGCCACCGGGTGAACGGCACCTTGAGGTCGTACGCCAGTTTGTTGACGACGATGCGGTCCCCCTCGAGGATGGTCGGCTTCATCGAGCCCGACGGCACGTCGTTCCAGTCGGCAATGGCGGAGCGGAACCCGCCTACCGTCACGAGGACGATGAGCAGGGACTTGATCCACTCGTTCCACAACCAGGTCAGCCTCTTCTTCCAGACCTCGTTCATCAGTGCCTCGTGCGCCTCCCGACGCTGCATCCTACACCGACTGGTACGGAAGAGCAGGGAATTGGTTTTGAAGCGGTCCGCCCGAGCTCTCCGCGAGGAGCGGCCGGACGTACAGCACGCACGCCTCGATCATGGCCGCCTCCGTCCACTGTCGACGTCGTGGAGAAACTCGGATAGGCTGGGGAACTGCTGGAGGTGTGCAATGGAACGGATCGTTCGCAAGTGCGCCGCCAGGTGCCTGGTCTTGATGGCGATATGGGGGTGCGGAGCGAAGCCGAGCACGGGGACCCCCGACGGACCGCTCAAGGTAGCGCCGGACATCCAGGCGCGCCGGACGCAATTCGTCCGCGAGACGCTTGCGGCCGACACGGCGGGTCTCGCGGCGAGCGACCGCAAGGCGATCGAGCACCTCGTGCGCGCCGCGAAGCTGGTCGACTCGATATTCCAGCGGCAGGTCTGGCAGGGGAACCCCGAGTTCGCGGCTAGGGTCCAGTCGCTCGCGGGCCCCGACGCCGAGGCGGCGAAGGACTACTACCGGATCATGATGGGTCCGTGGGACCGCCTCAAGGACTCGGAGCCGTTTCTCGGCAGCGCGAAACATCCGGCAGGCGCCGGCTTCTATCCCGAGGACATGACCAAGGGCGAGCTCGAGACGTGGCTCGCGGCGCACCCTGACGACCGCAAGGCCTTCAGCTCTCCCGTAACCGTGATCCGGAGACGCGGGCACGATCTGGTGGCGGTGCCGTACGCGCACGAGTACGGCGATCTGTTGCAGCAGGCCGCCGCCGAGCTCAAGGCCGCAGCCGAGACGAGCACGGCCCCGAGCCTGAGGAAGTTCCTCACCCTGCGGGCGGACGCGTTCCTCTCGGACGACTACTACGCTTCAGACCTCGCCTGGATGGACCTCGACTCCCCGGTGGAGGTCGCGATCGGGCCCTACGAGACCTACGAGGACGGGCTTTTCGGTTACAAGGCGGCGTTCGAGGCGTTCATCTGCGTCGAGCAGCCGAAGGATTCCGAGCGGCTGGCTCTGTACACGAAGGAGCTGCCGTTCCTCGAGAGCCGGCTGCCGATCCCCGACGAGCACAAGAACACCAAGCGCGGGAGCGAGTCTCCGATCCGGGTCGTCGACGAGATCCTCACGGGCGGTGACGCCTTGCGTGGGGTGCAGACGCTGGCGTTCAACCTTCCCAACGACGAGCGCGTGCGGGAGGCCAAGGGCTCCAAGAAGGTGCTGCTCAAGAACATGATGCACGCCAAGTACGATGCAATCCTGACGGCGGTGGCCGCGCGCGCGCTGGCCGCGGACGAGGTCGCAAACCTGAGCTTCGAGGCGTATTTCCACCACGTGCTCTTCCACGAGCTCTCGCACGGCCTTGGCCCGGGACGGATCAGGGTCGGCGGGCGGGACACCGAAGCCCGCCTCGAGCTGAAGGAGCTCTACGGCGCGATCGAGGAGGCAAAGGCTGACGTTCTCGGCGTTTACACGCTTGCCGTGCTGGCCAACAAGAGGACCGTGCCGCTGAGCGTGGTCCAGCCGCTGCCCTGGACATACCTCGCAGGGCTCTTCCGGGCGGCGCGTTTCGGAGCCGCCGACGCGCACGGCCTCGGGGTGGTGATCGAGGCCAACTACCTCCTAGAGAAGGGGGCGATCGAGGTGACGCCCGCTGGGCGTTTCAAGCCGGTGCTCGTGAAGTTCGGGGCGGGGATCAAATCACTCGCCCACGACCTCCTGATGCTCGAGGCCGAGGGGTCCTACACCGGGGCGCAGGAACTGGTCAAGACGTACGGCACGGTGAAGCCGGCGATGGCCAAGGTGCTGGATTCGCTGCGCGATGTCCCGGTGGACGTGGAGCCGGTATTCGCGGTCGAGAGCGGGACGAAGTAGGGTCGAGACGGCGCTTGGTCCGGAGCGTCGGATCGCCCGACTAAACCCCAGAGGCGCCGCCAGCGTCTAATCGGGCGTGGACACGGCACCCGAGCTTGCAGCGCCCGTCTCAGCCGGCACCTGGAGCGTGGTCATGAGCGCAGACGGCGACGACGAGCGCGTTCTCGTCCGGGCGGCCCAGGCGGGGGACCTCGGGTCGTTCGAGCGGCTGTACCGGTCCACGGTCGGCCTCGTCCACGCCCTCTGCCTGCGAATGAGCGGGAACGCCGCACTGGCCGAAGAACTGACCCAGGACGCCTTCGTCCGGGCGTGGCAGAAGCTCGCCACCTTCCGGGGCGAGAGCGCGTTCGCCACGTGGCTCACGCGCCTGACGGTCAACGTCGTCCTCTCCGAGCGGCGCGAGCGGAAGCGGCGAGAGGCGCGCATCACCATGGCCGCCGACCTGGAGCCGTTCGCCGGGGCGGTACCTGCCGCGAGGCCCGGCGCCGCGCTGGACCTCGAGCGGGCGATCGCTTCGCTCCCGCCGCAAGCCAGGCACGTGTTCGTGCTGCACGACGTGCAGGGCTGGGAGCATGCCGAGATCGCCCACCACACCGGCCTCGCGGTGGGCACGTGCAAGGCGCACCTGCACCGAGCGCGGCGCCTTCTGAGGGAGGTGTTGTCGCCATGAACTGCCGGGACATCGCAACGCGGCTCGATGACTTCGTCGACGGTACGCTCTCCGCGGCCGACCGCGGCGCGGTCGCCCTCCACCTCGAGGCCTGTGCTTCGTGCCGGGAAGTCGAAGCGGAAATGAGGACGCTGGCGGCCGGCGCCGCCGCGCTCCCGCGGTCCATCGAACCCGCGCGCGACCTGTGGCCCGGGATCGCGGCACGAATCCAGGGGGAAACGGTGACGCAGGGGCGTTTCGGCGCCGGACGGCGCCATCGCTGGCATCATCTTGGTGCGCTTGCTGCGGCCGCAGCCGCGCTGGTGGTTGTCTCATCCATCGTGACGACGCTGATCGTCGCTCGGCGTGACGCGGCAACGGCTCCCGCGGGGTCGGGTCGCAGAGGCATGGCGGCCGGCGTCACATCGGCGTCGCTCGAGCTGTCGCAGGCTCGGGGCACCTACGAGGCGGCCCGGCGGCAGCTTCTCGCCGCTCTGGACGCCCGCAGGAGCTCGCTGTCCCCCGCAACGCTCAAGGTCCTTGACGAAAACGTCCGGATCATCGACGAGGCGGTGCACCAGATGGAGAGCGCGCTGGCCCGGGATCCGGGCAACCAGGAGCTGCCCTCCCTGCTGGTGACGGCGTACCGGCAGGAGATCGACATGCTGCAACGCGCGGCCGGGCTTCCGGCGCGCGGGTGAGGAAAGGAGCACGGCCATGAAGAGGATCGGAATTCTCGCACTGGCGGTGGCAGCCGCGGCGTTTCCCGCGGTCGCACAGCAGCGGGTGGACGAAAAACGGCCCGCGGCCAAGGACGGAGTGGTGGAGGTGCACAACGTGTCCGGTTCGGTCAAGGTGACCGGCTGGGACCGGGACCAGGTCGCCGTCACCGGCACGCTTGGCAAGGGCACCGAGCGGCTGGAGTTCACCGGCAGCGGAGCCCGCACGATCATTCGTGTGGTCCTGCCGACTTTCGCGCACCACGTTGACGGGTCGGATCTCGAGATCATGGTGCCGCTGGGCAGCGGGCTCGAGGTCGACACGGTCAGCGCGGACATCACGGTGGGCAAGGTCAGTGGCGAGGTGAACCTCGAGTCGGTGAGCGGAGAGATCACCGTCGCCGGCGCGCCTAAGCGGTTCAACGCCAAGACGGTGAGCGGCGATATCGAGATCACGGCTGCGAGCGCCCCGGGGCGGGCGAAGTCCGTCAGCGGCGGGATCACGCTGAACGGTGTCCAGGGCGACGTCGAGGCAGGTTCGGTGAGCGGCACGATCTCGGTCAAGGGCGATGGGGTTTCCCGGACCGACATCGAGACGACCTCCGGCGACATCCGTTTCGACGCGGGCCTCGCGAAAGACGGGCGGCTCGATGCCAAGACGGTGAGCGGGTCCGTCGAGCTGACGCTGCCGGCAGCGACAATCGCGGACTTCGACGTGACCACGTTCTCCGGCAACATCACGAACGAGTTCGGCCCGGCGGCCAAACGGACAAGCGAGTACGGCCCGGGAAGGGAACTGTCCTTCTCCACCGGCGCCGGCGGCAGAGTCGTTGCCAAGAGCTTCTCGGGCAACGTCCACCTGCGCAAGAAGTAGGCCAGTTCTGGGTTCGGGCCGCCACGAGGGCGCGCGCAGTCGGCGCGCCCTTTCGTTCGCAATGCCGAAGTAGCGGCCGCCCCCCGGGCGGCCGTCTTGCCGTCCTTCGCGTGGTACTTTCTCGCCATGATGAGACACGCTCTGAGCGTTGCGGTTTTGCTCGCCGGGGCGACCTCGGCCTCAGCCCAGGAGCCGAGCGCCGACTGGCGGACGTTCGAGACCCCGCACTTCCGAATCCACTACACGGCTCCGGCCGAAGCATGGGCGCTGCATGCGACTGCAAGGCTGGAGGCCGTCCGCGATCGCGTGATCGCCGAGGTCGGGTACGCGCCGCCGCAGGTCGTGGACGTCGTGGTGTCCGATCCGATCGCGCAGGCCAACGGGATGGCGCTTCCGCTGCTCGTCTCGCCCCGCATGGTGCTCTGGACGAGCCCGCCGGGACCGGCGTCCGGGATCGGGTTCTACACCGACTGGACCGAACTTCTCACCGTGCACGAGGAGACGCATCTGGTGCACTTGCTGCGGCCCTCGCGCAACCCGGTTCAGCGGTTGGCGGAGGCGCTGCTGCCGGTGGGGCCGATCGCGCTGAAGGCCCCCCGATGGGTCGACGAGGGGTATGCCACCCTCGTCGAGGGCAAGCTGACCGGGTCCGGGCGGCCCAACGGGGATCTGCGAGCTGCGATCCTGCGCCACCGCGCCCGCGCTGGCGCGCTGCCGACGTACGAGCAGATGGCGAGCGACTCGCAGAGCTGGCTCGGCATGTCGATGGCGTACCTCGCGGGATCTGCGTACCTGGAGTGGCTCGTCGAACGCTCCGGGCCCGAGAGCCTCAAGCACCTGTGGGCGCGGATGACCGCCAGGGAGAGCCGGAGTTTCGGCGCGGCGTTCGAGGGCGTGTTCGGCGAGCCGCCCGCCAGGCTTTACGAGCGATTCTGCGCCGAGCTGACGTGGCGCGCCGTGGAGGCCGAGCGCAGACTCGGCCCGACGGCCGTCGAGGGCGAGGTGTGGCAGAAGCTCGCCTGGACCACTGGCGAGCCGGCCGTCTCCGGCGACGCGAAAAAGCTCGCGCTCGTGGTGCGGGACCGCACGAGGCCGTCGCGCCTGGTCGTGTGGTCGACCGGTGAGGACGATGAAGGCGAGAGGAAGTGGAAGGCTCGGATCGAGGGCCAACTCAAGCGGGATCCGGAAGACGTCGCGCCGGTCCGGGCGCAGCCACTGCCTCGCAAGCCGCTGCGCGAGCTGGTCACGCGCAACGGCGCGGAGCCGTTTACGCCTCGCTTCCTTCGAGACGGGAAGACGATCCTCTTCGTTCGGTTCGAAACGGACCCGGAGGGTTTCCTCCACCCTGACCTGTTCCGGTGGGAGACCGAGGCGGGCGGCGTGCATCGCATCACGCGCTTCGCCGACGTGCGCGAGGCCGACCCATCGCCGGATGGCGCGTGGGCGGTTGGCGTGCGCAACCGGCACGGCCTCTCGCAACTGGTGAAGGTTGACCTTGCCACGGGCGCCGTATCGGAGGTCACGCAGCCGTCGGTGGATGTCGTGTGTGCGCAGCCCCGAGTCAGCCCGGACGGCACGACGGTCGCCTTCGTGCGACACGAGGGTGGCGCATGGAAGCTCGTGCTGCGCGAGCTGGTCGGCGGGCGCGAGATCGTGCTCCCGAGTCCCGACGGGGCGACCGTCGCGTACCCCGCATGGGGCGCGGGTGGGAAAGCCGTGTTCGCATCGCTGGGCACGCAGGGGTTCATCGACGTGGTCTCCTGGCCGGTCGGCGGCACCGGCGCCCCGGCTGCCGTCACGCGGACGACCGGCGCGGCGCTGGCTCCGGCCCCGACGCCCGAGGGGTCGGCGGTGTACTTCCTGGCGCTCAACGCCGACGGCCTCGATCTTCGCCGCCTGGAGCTGCCGGTATCCCCTGCGCCGGAGGCCAGGCCGTCGCTGGCCGACCTGGCCCCCGCGGCGCGGCCTGTCGCGCCGCCGCCGCCCCCCCCTCTGGCTGCAACAGAGGTGGCCGCGTCCAGAGCGTACGGCCTCGGGCGGCAGGAGCCGGCCGTGATCGTCGGCGGCAGCGCGGCGCCGTCGGCGAGCGCGTGGGAGCTCGGCGCGCGCCTCGGCGACGTGGTCGGCCGGCTCGACGTGGCCGCGATCGTCGGGGGAGGCGGCGGCGCCGGCCCGCGCGGCGGAACGCTCGCGGCCGCGTGGCGCGGCTGGCCCGTGACCGTCTCGCTGCAGCTCTTCGGGACGCGGGAGCGCCCCTCGGAGCAGCCAACGAGCGTGCCCGGGATCGGGACGGCGCTCGACGTCGATCGTAGCGGCGGCGAGATCTCCGCTTCCTGGCAGCGGAGCTGGGACACGGGGGGCCTCGAGGTCGGCGGCGGTGCGCTGCTCGGCAGGCTCGATCCGGTCGGCGGCGACTCTCTCGACCGGCACGTCGGTTTTGCAACCGTGCGGGCCACCAACACGCCCTCGATAGGGCAGTGGAGCTTCCCGCACCTCATCGAGGCACGTCTCGAGGCGGGGCGGACCGGCGACGACTCGTGGCGGCGGTACGGCGGCCGCTTCGAGGTCGGCGTCATGCGAGAGGGCGACGGTCTGCTGCTCTCCTTCCAGCGCAACGCCGTACGGGACGCCACGAGCCCTCTCGAGCGCGTGCAGCTCGGGGGCGTGGACGGCTCTCTGCTTCCGGAGAGCGCTCTGGCCGGCCGAATCGCGGTACCGGCGTTGCCGGTCGGGACGCTCATGGGGGACGAGCACGAGGGCGAGCGCGCGACGATGACGCTCGGTGGCCTGCCGCTGTTCTTCGAGCGCCACCGCGTCTGGGACCGAGACGGGTCGATGGGCGACTGGCTGCGCCTGACCGGGCTCGAGTGGGACCTTGCCAGCGGGCCCGTCCCGCTCGTGAAGATGCCGGGGTTCCACCTCACCCTCGGCGTGGCGCGGATCCTCGACGAGCCGCTGGACGATCGGACCGAGTGGTGGCTCGCGCTGGCGTGGCGGCCGTGAGCGACGGCAGCGGAGCAGGGGAGCGGAGGAGCGGAGGAGCGAAGGAGCGAGAGACTGTTCGCACGTTCACACGTTCACACGTTCGAAGGTTTGAAGGTTCTGAGACCTGCGCGGTCAAAGGTGAAAGGGGAAAGGTCAAAGGGAAGACGAAGGCCCGGGAAGCCCATGGCCTTGTGTGTATGGTCTTCCGTTTAACCTTTTCCGTTTGACCGTTTACCTGCCCGTGCCGAACCTTCGAACCTTCGAACGCCTCTCCGTGCGCGGGCGGCGGGACCCCGGAACACGTAGAATCGCAGGCGATAGTCGTCGAGGAGGACTCGTATGCCCGCGATCTCGAGGTGGTCCGCTGTTGCGGTCATCGTCGCCGCTTTGGTTGCCGCTTCCTCTGCCGGTCAACAGTTGGCGCCCCGCGCGGCCGCACCCGCGGATCTGAACGCGGAGATCGACACCGTCGTCGCGGAGGTGCTGCTGAAGACGGGCGCGCCGAGCGCCTCGGTCGCGGTGGTCAGGGACGGCGCGATCGCGTACGTCCACGCGTACGGCACCGCCAGGCTGGACAGCGGGCTCTCGGCGACGCCGGAGATGCGCTACAGCATCGGCTCGATCAGCAAGCAGTTCACGGCCGCGGCGATCCTGCTGCTCGCCGAGGAAGGCCGGCTCTCGCTCGACGACAGGCTGGTCCGATGGCTGCCGGACCTCACACGTGCGAACGAGGTCACGCTCCGGCAGCTTCTTTCGATGACCGCCGGTTACCAGGACTTCTGGCCCCAGGACTACGTGATGCCGATGATGCTCGAGCCCGTCTCGCCGCAGGGGATCCTCGATCGTTGGGCGAAGAAGCCGCTCGACTTCGAGCCCGGAGCGAAGTGGCAATACAGCAACACGAACTACGTGATCGCGGGCCTGATCGTCGAGAAGGTGAGCGGGATGCCGTTGCTGGATTTCCTCAACCTGCGCATCTTCGCTCCGCTGCACATGACGACCGTCGCCAACACCGACCCGGCGGCCCTCGGTCCCCGGGATCCCGAGCGCACCCTGCGCTTCGCCCTCGGCCCGCTTCGCCCGGCGCCCAAGGAGGGAGCGGGCTGGATGTTCGCCGCGGGCGAGCTCGCCATGACGGCGCGCGACCTGGCATCGTGGGATGTCTCGTTGATCGCTCAGACGGTGATGCGGCCGGCTTCGTACCGGCAGATGGAGACCGAGGTCCAGCTGACGAGCGGCGTCGGCTCGCACTACGGGCTCGGGGTGTCGGTCGGGATGACCGACGGGCGCCGGGTGAGCTCGCACGGGGGCGAGGTGTCCGGCTTCACGGCGCAGAACACCGTGTATCCGGACGACGGGGCGGCGGTCGCGGCGCTGACCAACCTCGATGCGACGGACGCGCCCGTTCAGATCGCGACCAAGATCGCGAAGCTGCTGCTCGGGGGATCGGAGGGCGAGAAGAAGAGAGCGACCGATCAGGCCCGGAAGATCTTCGAGGGCCTGCAGCAGGGTCGCATCGACCGCACGCTCTTCACCGCGAACGCGAACGCCTACTTCACCATCCAGGCACTCTCGGACTTCGCTTCGAGCCTGGCGCCGCTCGGCGCGCCGAAGGAGTTCACGCAGCAGTCGAAGTCGCTGCGTGGAGGCATGACCTTCCGCCGGTACAGCGCCGTCTTTCCGAAGAGAACACTGCGCGTCACGACGTTCACGATGCCCGACGGCACGCTCGAGCAGTACATGGTCGAGGCCGCGGAGTGATCCGCCGCGGATGGACTGTTGCCGGCCACGAGAAAGCGAGTGTTTTTGACATTGCGCCGGTCAGCTGGTGAGGCGAGTGGACGTGATCGCTGGTTGTGTCGGTTGTGTCGGAGCGAGGTTTGCGGTCGCGCA